>JANYJW010000012.1 GCA_025361705.1 Gemmatimonas sp. | reverse complement strand
CGCACGGCCTCGGCCTTGAACTCGGGACTGAACTCCCGCCGCACTCGCCGACCGGCTGTTCCTTCCTTCTTCTTCGTCATGAACCACCTCCACCCCGAAAGTAGGGTGTGTGAGGCGTCCACGAAATCGGGTCAACTCCAGAGGCACGCCCCGCAGAGGCACGCCCCCGCAGAGGCACGCCCCCGCAGAGGCACGCCCCCGCAGAGGCACGCCCCCGCAGACGCCGCGCGCGATGGCATCCGACTAGTCAAAGGCCGCGCTTCGCAGCGCGGCCTTTGAACGTTGCATCAACCCTTTCCCGAGCAGTTAGTACCGGTACATCTCCGCCTTGTACGGCCCTTCAACCGGCACGCCGATGTACGCCGCCTGCTTGGCGCTGAGCACCGTCAGGTGCACGCCCAGCTTGTCGAGGTGCAGGCGCGCCACCTTCTCGTCGAGCTTCTTGGGCAGCGTGTACACCTTCTTCTCGTCGTACGTCGTCCCCGACACCGTCGGCTTGCCCTGTGCGGCGAGATGCAGGTCCATCTGCGCCACCACCTGGTTGGTGAACGAGCAGCTCATCACGAAACTCGGATGTCCCGTCGCACAGCCCAGGTTCAGCAGGCGCCCTTCGGCGAGGATCAGCACCGAGTGGCCGTCCGGGAAGATCCACTCATCGAACTGCGGCTTGATGTTGTTGCGCACGATTCCGGGATATGTCTTGAGCCCGGCCATGTCGATCTCGTTGTCGAAGTGGCCGATGTTGCCGACGATCGCCTTGTCCTTCATCTGCGCCATGTGGTCGATCGTGATGATGTCGAGGTTGCCCGTGGCCGTCACGAAGACATCCGCCGTCGCCACCACCTCGTCGAGCGTCGCCACCTGATACCCTTCCATCGCCGCCTGCAGCGCGCAGATGGGATCGATCTCGACGATCACCACGCGCGCGCCCTGGCCGCGCAGCGCCTGCGCGCAGCCCTTGCCCACGTCGCCGTAGCCCAGCACCACCGCCACCTTGCCGGCGAGCATCACATCGCTCGCGCGCAGGATGCCGTCGGTGAGCGAATGCCGGCAGCCGTACAGGTTGTCGAACTTCGACTTGGTCACCGAGTCGTTGACGTTGATCGCCGGAAACAGCAGCGTGCCGGCCTTCATCATCTCGTACAGGCGGTGCACGCCCGTCGTCGTCTCTTCCGACACGCCCTTCAGCGCCTTGGCCACCGTCGTCCAGCGCTGGCCGTCCGTCTTGAGCTCGGCGGCGAGCAGCCCGAGGATCACGCCGTACTCCTCGCTGTCGGTCACCGGGTTGTACGCCGGCACCTTCCTGGCCGCCTCGAACTCGACGCCCTTGTGGATGAGCAGCGTCGCGTCGCCGCCATCGTCGAGCAGCAGCGTGGGGCCCGTGCCGTCGGGCCACATCAGCGCCTGATCCGTGCACCACCAGTACTCGTCGAGTGTCTCGCCCTTCCACGCAAACACCGGCACGCCACTCGGGTTCTCATCCGAGCCGTGCGGCCCCACCGCCACCGCCGCCGCCGCATGGTCCTGCGTGGAGAAGATGTTGCACGACACCCAGCGCACGTCGGCGCCAAGCGCGGCCAGCGTTTCGATGAGCACGGCCGTCTGCACCGTCATGTGCAGCGATCCCATGATCTTGGCGCCCGCCAGCGGCTTGGCCGCACCGTACTCGGCGCGCAACGCCATCAGGCCGGGCATCTCGTACTCGGCGAGCCGGATCTCCTGGCGTCCCCAGGCAGCCAGCGAAATGTCCCTGACCTTGAACGGCACACGACCGGCAACGGCGGACGCGGCGAATGGATGAATGATGGTGGGCATAGTCGAGACGAGTGAGGGGAGACGAGAGACATGGAATGGTGTTCGAACAACCGTACACCCACAGGAAGACGTTCAGCGTACCGCGTACTGCGTACAGCCCACCGCTTCCCTTGTTAACCCTGCAGACAGCAGACAGCTCACCGCTTCTTCTTCCTTCCTAACCCTGTAGTATCGGCCGCCCGCAGCACCCCGGCGAACAGCGTCGGCCCCTTGGCCCCGGGCAGCGCCGGCAGTGGCGACACCCGCGTCGATGAAAAGCCGGCCTCGGCGGCCCACTGCTCCAACTGCGCGGCATCGATGCCGAGCCAGACGTGGCCCATCGTCAGCCGGTACTCCTCGTGCTCATGCGGCAGCATGTCGACCACCAGCAGCCGGCCGCCGGCGCGCAGCACGCGCCGCGCCTCGGCCAGCACGCGCACCGGTTCGGCCACGTACGGCAGCACCAGGGACATCACGGCAACGTCCACCGAGCGCGCATCGAGCGGCAGCCCCTCGAGCGTGCCGTGGCGCACCTCGGCGTTGGCCACGCCCTGCAGCCGCGTGCGTGCCGCGCGCAGCATGGCCGGCGACTCGTCCACGGCAACGACGCGGCGCACGAACGGCGCCACCACCTCGGCCAGCTGCCCCGTGCCACAGCCCAGGTCGGCGACCGTAGAGGCTGGGTCGAGCAGGCCGAGCAGTGCGAAGAGATCGGGACGCGCGCCAAAGAGCTCGCCGCGCACGCGGTCCCATTGCCCCGCCGCCGACGCGAAGAACTCCTGCGACTTCGCATGTCGCCCGGCGAGCACTTCGTGCACGCGGGCCGCATCACGCTCGGCGGCCGGGTGGCGCGCCACTTCGTCCCGCACCGAGTGCCAGATGCGGCGTGCCACCGGGTCGAGTTCGCGCCCGGCCATCCGGTAGCGGTTGCTGACGCCCGTCTCGCGTGACGCCACCCACCCCGACGCGGCGAGCGCCTTGAGGTGCCGGCTCACGGTGGACTGCGGCAGTTGCAGCACGTCCTGCAGCTCCCCGACGGTCAGCTCATGCCGTTCGAGGCAGGCGAGCAGGCGCGCGCGGGTGGCGTCGGCGAGAGCGGCGAGGCGGTCGAAGACCGCGGGGGCGGGAGTCTTATTCATCCGTATATCCGGATAATAGAATGAATCATGCTGCCCGTCAAGCGCCGGGGGCCGCCGCGCCCGTGCGCAACCATGCCCGTGCGCAACCGCGCCCGTGCCCACACGGCGCCCGTGCCCTCCCCGCACTTTGACTCCGCGCGTGGCCGTGGTATCCTGATGCATATGAACGACCTGACCCCGTGGGTGCAGCGCCTCCTGATCGCCAACGTCATCGTCTTCTTCGTCCAGCTCACCGCGCCCGGGCTGGCCGAGCCGCTGGTCTTCGTGCCGATGGCCGTGTTCACGCATCCGTGGACCATCGTCACCTACATGTTCCTGCACGGCGGCTTCACGCACCTGCTCTTCAACATGCTCGCGCTCTTCTTCTTCGGCCCGCGCGTCGAGGCGCGGCTGGGGTCGAACCGGTTCGTCACGCTCTACTTCATCGCCGGCATCAGCGGTGCCCTGCTGTCGTTCGTCTTCGCGCCCTATGCCGGCGTCATCGGCGCGTCGGCCGCCGTCTTTGGCGTGATGCTCGCGTTCGCGTACTTCTGGCCGCGCGACCAGATCCTCATCTGGGGCATCCTCCCGGTGGAGGCGCGCTGGCTGGTGGTGATCACCACGGTGCTCGCCCTCTGGAGCGGCATGGGCGGCTCGCGTGGTGGCACCGCCGATTTTGCGCACCTCGGCGGCTACGCCGGCGCCTTCCTCTACCTCCGCTTCATCGGCTGGGGCTCAGCGGCCAAGCGCTTCAAGCGCCAGGCGGCCGGCGCGGGGCGCGTTGTGGGCTCCATCGCCTGGCAGAAGGTCGACCCGGCGTCCGTGAACGCCCTGAATCGCGATGAAGTGAACCGCATCCTCGACAAGATCAGCGCGCAGGGCATCGGGAGCATCACCGATCAGGAGCGCACGT
Source organism: Gemmatimonas sp. (assembly GCA_025361705.1). Classification (GTDB taxonomy): domain Bacteria; phylum Gemmatimonadota; class Gemmatimonadetes; order Gemmatimonadales; family Gemmatimonadaceae; genus PNKL01. The sequence continues at coordinate 78,732 of JANYJW010000012.1, read as the reverse complement.
TCCTCACGCACTTCGTGCCGCCAGATGACCGGACGCCGGGGGCGTGAGGCAAGACGAGGGAAGAGCGACGAGGGACGAGCGACGAGGGACGACAGACGAGAGAAGCGAGACGCCCGGCGCCGTGAATCGGCGGCCGGGCGTCTCTCGTCTTCCGTCCCTCGTCCCTCGTCTCCGTCTTACGCGTACGAGAACAACATCGCGTAGACGATCCCCAGCACGATCAGCGTGCCCATCGCGAGCGCCCACCAGGCGAAGCTCTTGATGAACCGGATGACGATCGGCTGATACGGCACCACGAGATGCTCGTCGAGTTTGCCCTGCTCCATCAGCTCTTCGTACTCCGCCGGCTTGTCGTGCTTCAACTCGTCCACGGTCATGCGCCCCGTGAAGATCACGAGGTCCATCGGGAACTTCTCAGGACGCAGGTGCGTGTTGAAGAAGTGCACGGTGAAGATGAAGCCCGTGGCGAGCAGCGCCTCGTCGCTGTGGACGATGGTCGCCACGTTGACGAACCAGCCGGGGAAGAACCGGGAGAAGAAGACCGGGAACCAGAGCATCAGCCCCGTGGAGCCGATGACGAAAATGCCCCAGAACACGGCGAAGTAATCGAATTTCTCCCAGTACGTCCAGCGGCCGTACGACGGGCGCTTCCCCCGACCGAGGAACCACTTGACCGACCCAATGGCGTCGTCAAGGTCCTTCCGGTTGAACATCATCGAGTCCTTGCCGAGCACCAGCGCCATCCACGTCGTGCCGTCGCGCTGCTTCCGCTTGATGAGGTCCACGAGGTGCGTGATGAACACGGCCACCATGATGACGGCCGCATAGCGGTGGAAGTAGCCGGTGGTCTGGAACCCGCCGAGCATGTGCGACACCACCGACGCCCACTTGGTGTACGAGAACTTCAGCGTCATGCCCGTGAGGGCAAGGCTGATGAAGCTGAGTATCATGAAGACGTGCAGCCCGCGCTGGAGCGGCGTGAAGCGCTGGTACTCGAGCTCGCCCTCCCGGGCCGGCGGATGGCGACCGAACTCCTGGCGCATCTTGAGCGCGCGCGGCAGCCACATCAGCGTGTGCGCGCCGCCCACGGTGAACGTCACCACGAGCAGCGACGTCATGGCCCAGAAGACCCAGAACAGGATCGGATACTTGTTGAGGTCGTGGTGCGTGGCGTGCGTCAGGTAGCCGGCGAACCGGCGCGAGGCGCCGGCGTGGCACTTGGCGCATGTCGCCACCACGTTGTCGCGGCTGAGCCGCGACCGGACGTCGGTGACCTTCAGGATGTCGTGCGAGCCGTGGCAGTCGTAGCACTGCGCCGTCTTGGTGTAGCCGAGGCGCGACACCTTGCCGTGGTACGTCTCGAAGTACGACTCGGCGATTGCCTTGTGGCAGCTGCCGCACTGCCCCATGATCTTGAGCTTGAAGCCCTCGTCGTCGGTGCGGCCGATGGTGTGCGCGCTGTGGCAGTCGTCGCAGACCGGCAGCTTCTCCTTGGTATTCGTGACGCCCGGCGCGTGCACACTGCGCGCGAATTGCTTGGCGATGCCCTCGTGGCAGCGGCCGCAGGTCTGCGGCAGGTTGTGCCGGTTGACGCTCGACTGGGTGCTGTCGCGCGGCAACACGCTGTGCGCCGTGTGGCAGCTGGTGCACGTCGCCGTGACGACAAGGCCGCTCTCGAGCAGTCCCTTGCCGTGGATCGACTCGGTGTAGCGCTCGACGATCAGCTTCTCCGTGCCGGTGTAGGCCTTGGCGGCCTTCTCCCCGGTGCGGTGGCAGCGGGCGCAGAGCGTCGGGATGTGCGTCGGGAAGATCGGCGACTGCGGATTGAGCTTGCCCAAGACACCGTGCGTGCCGTGGCACTGCTTGCAGCTGGGACCGTTGGGATCGTTCTTCGCCTCCAGCTGGCCGTGCGTGCTCAGCTGATATTGCGCGCCGACCTCGGCGTGGCACGAGGCGCAGTTGACCTTTTGCGTGATCGTCTCGCAGGGACGTTCGCGCGACGGCGACACGCCGGTGTGGCACTGGCTGCACGCAATCTTGACATGCATCGACCCGGCCAGCGAGTCGCCCGTGACGTGCAGCGAACGGCCGCCCTTGGACGCCTTGATGTCCGTGCGCGCGTGACAGCGCAGGCAGTCGCGGTCGGCCATCCCCTGGTCGTAGAAGACGCGGCGCGCCTTGTGCGGCTCATGGCAGTCGACGCAGGCGGGGAGCACGTGCGATTCGCGCTCCCACAGCTTGCCCTGGATCACCTTGCGGTGCACGCCCTCGATGGCGGCGTGGCACGTGGAGCAGGTGGCGGCGATGTTGGCGCGGGCAATCGACGACTTGGGATCGGTGTGCTTGAGGATCGAGTGCGCCGTGTGGCACGACACGCACGTGGCCGCCACGGTGAGGCCCTTGTTCATCAGGGCGTCGCCGTGGATGCTCTCCGTGTAATTGCTGATGATGTTCGACTGGTGGATCGTGCGTTCCTTCTGCACGCGCCCACCCTCGGAGTGGCACTTGCCGCACAGGTACGGGATGCGCGCCGGCAGCACCGGCGATCGCGGGTCCTTGCGCGAGACAATCTCGTGGTTGCCGTGGCAGTTGCTGCAGTGCGGTGCCAGCGGATCGCCGCGGGCAATCGCCTTGCCGTGCAACGACAGGTCGTGCTGCGCCTGCTCGGCCGCGTGGCAGCTGCGGCACGTGGCGGGCTTGAGCGTCTCGTCGTGCGGCAGTTCCTTGCCCTTGAGGTCGGCATGGCAGTCGATGCAGTTGATCTTGCCGTGCACCGTCGCCTTGAAGCGTCCCTCGTCGACGAACAGCGACACCGGCTTGCCGGCGCGCTTCTTGGTGAGCCCCTTGTCACTGTGACAGGAGAGGCAGTCGTCGTTGCCCTGCGCGCGCACGCTGGTGCCCAGGCCCGACGCCGGCAGGATCAGCAGCGCCAGCAGGCAGGCGCGCAGCGCGGCCTTCAGGAGGGCGACGGCCCGGCGCGCTGGCGCCGGGGGCCGGTCATCACGTGGTGGCATCATCGTCCTCGTCCTCGGCGGCCTGCGCCTTCAGCCGATCGAGCTCCGCCGGATGCTCCTCGAGCATCTCGTGCTCGGTGAGCGTGCCCTTCCAGAACGCGAGGTTGATGGGATAGATGTCGGGATTGAAGATCACGAAATAGAAGTGCCAGACGATGATGGCCAGCGTGGCCAGCCACGCCTCGTAGTAGTGCACCGTGCGCGCCACGTCCCAGCCGAGCTTCGACAGCAGGTTCATGAACGTGTTGTCGAACCAGAGGATGACGCCGGTGGCGCCCATGAGGATGGTGCCCCACACCAGCGCCCAGTATTCGCTCTTCTCGATGTAGCTGAAGCGATCGAGGCGCGGCCGCACGGAACTCATGCCGAGGTTGTAGCGCATCATGCCGATCGCGTCGCGCAGGTCCTGCGGCCGCGGGAGCAGGTCCTTGAGGAGCTGCCGGCCGCGCGGGACGAAGGCCAGGTAATAGATGTGGTACAGGCTCGCCACCACCATGACGACACCGGCGATGCGATGCACCAGGCTGCGCAGGTTGAACGCCTGCGGCACCGCATTGCGGATGCCCGCCACCCACCACGATTCGGGGAACTTGAGCGCGAACCCGGTGATGACCAGCGTGATGAAGCTGATGACGAGCGTGGCATGCTGCAGGCGCTCGTTGAGCGACATGCGCAGGTAAAGCGCGTGGCCGCCGTGCTCGCCTTCAATGAGGCCGCGGCGGATCATGAGCTGCCGCTTGGCCTTCTTGATGAAGTCGAGGAGGTTGTGCACGAGCATGCCCCCGATGATACCGACGATCATCAGGATGTACGCCATCTTCACCCAGTAGAGCAGCGGCTGCTGCTCCTCGGTGAGCGTGATGTGCACCGACCCCTGGGCAAACCGTTCGCTGGCGCCCGGATGGCACCGACCGCACGTCACCTTCAGGTTGGCCTTGCTGACGCGTGACGTCGAGTCCTTGGACGACTTGATGTCATGCCCGCCGTGGCAGCTGGCGCAGTTGGCCACCGACAACGACCCGCCGCGACCCGCCAGGCCGTGGTAGCTGTCGGTGAACGTCTTGAAGCGGTCGCTGCGCAGGCCGTACTTGGCCGAGAGCTGCACCGACTCGTGGCAGGGCTGGCAGACCTGCGCCGACAGGTTCGTGGGCGCGGTGCGCGAGTTGGGATCCTTCTTGCCGAGGATGACGTGCTCGCCATGGCAGGAGGTGCACACCGGCGAGTCGTCGTTCCCCTTGGCCACCTGCACGCCGTGGACGCTGCTCTTGTACTCCGCGGCAACCTTCGTGTGGCACTTGCCGCAGGTGGCCGGGATGTTGAGCCGATTCACGAAGGACGTTCCGTCCGACCCCTTCTTCATGTCGTGGCTGCCGTGGCAGCTCACGCAGTTGGCGGCTTCGGCTTTGCCCTTGGCCAGCGCCTGGCCGTGCACGCTGCTCTCGTACGAGTTGATGAAGCCCGCCGTGGGCGACGTGCGCGCCTTGACGTCCGCGTTGTCGAGGTGGCAGCCCAGGCAGAGGCGGTTCTGCGCCTGCTTCACCGACAGCGTGTCGGCGGTGCCGGTGACGAAGGCGACGGTGCTGCGATGGCACGTGAGGCAGTTGGGCGCGCCTTTGACCCCGGCGGCGAACGCCTTGCCGTGCGCCGATGACGGAAAGTGCTGCGCCGCCTTCTGGTGGCATTCGCCGCAGTCGGCCGTGAGGCGGCTCGCGGAGAACTTCGCCCCCGGCGTCTTGGGAGAGGCCACGTTGTGCCGGCCATGGCACGACTGGCACAGCACCTTGGGCAACTGCTCCGCCGCCACCGCCTTGCGGATCTCCGGGTGGAACGGGTGCTTGAACGCCGCCTTGGAATGGCAGCGCGCGCAATTGACCGGCGTGATCTGCGCCTTGTGCGGCATCTCCTCGGGGTTGAACCCGACGTGGCACGCGACGCAACTCAGCTTGGCGTGCGTGGACATGTTGAGGATCTTCTCGTCCACGTGCAACGACTCGGGCTTCTTGCCCTTCACGTCCTTCGTCAGCGTCGAGTCACTATGACAAGCGAGGCAGTCCTCGCGCGATTGCGCGAGGGCTGCCTTGGCGTCCAGTTGAAAGAAGCAACCGAGCAATACTGCAGGAACAAGGAAACGCCGAATCATATGCTGGCTCTTCTCTCAACTGGACGATTGGGGGTGGAGGCTACGCCGCCGGCTTCTTGTGCGCGATGGGCGCCCAGCGCTCATCGAAGTTGAACGGCTTGGCGGTCGGGCTCTTCTCGTTGTGGCACTTCTTGCACATCGCCTCGATGGCCGCCTTGTCGGCGAACACCACGAGCCCACCCTTCACCGCGTTGTCGCGCACCTTCATCACGCCCATCGCCTTGTAATCGGCGCCGGCGCCGTGACAGCTCTCGCACTGCACGCCCTGCTTCGGATCGGCCGCGCCCACGTCACCCGTGATCGTGTGGCACGCGAGGCATTCCTTGGCCTCGGACGCCGGACCCGCAATACCCTTCGCCTTGGCGATCTCGGCCGCCTTGGGACCGGTGAGCGTCGTGAACGCGCCGGCGTGCTTCGACTTCTCCCAGATGGCGAGCTGCTGTCCCTTCGCCTCTGACTTGTGGCACATGCCGCATGCCTTGACCCCGACGTACGCGTGCTGCGCACTGGCGAGGTTGGGCACGAGCACGGCAGCGGCGACGAGCGCCAGTTGACCAAGAGTGCGCTTCATGTGTGACTCCCGTTGTCGGTCCTTCGAGAGGACGCTGGAGTTGGTGGTGGCCTGCTTCCGATTCGCGTGTATCGGATGTGCGAAATCTCGGCACCTGCGAGGCAGTGGAAAATCGAGGGATTGCGGTCTCTTCGTGCGGAAATACCTTACAGCCACGCAGGGGGAGTCCCCGTGCAATAGAGGGGAGGTTTCTGCCAGCGAAGCGGGCACTACGTAGGCAATATTGCCGATGTCCCGGTCGGCGTTTGCTCGACCATCCATGAGAGAGGTTCCTAATGCGCGCGAAGCTGCCCTCGTCGTTCACCAATCCGATCACGATGCTCGGCGTCGCCATCGCGACGATCTCGTTCATCGTCATCGGCTTCCTCGCGATCAACGAGTGGCTGGCCAAGGATCCCAGTCCCTATGTGGGTGTCCTCGCGTTCATCATCGTGCCCGGCATCTTGATGAGCGGCGTGGCGATTGCCGTGTTCGGCATCCTGCGGGAGAGCCGCCTCATTCGCATCGGCAAACATGCCGAGCGCCAGTTCCCCTCCATCGACCTCGCCAATCCCAAGCACCAGACCGGCGTCGTGGTCGTCGCGGTGCTGGGCAGTTTCCTGGTCGTCGCAACGGGCGTCGGCAGTTTCCAGGCATACCACGCCATGGAGACCGACAAGTTCTGCGGCACGAGTTGCCACACGCCCATGGAACCGGAGTACACGGCGTACCAGAACGGGCCGCACGCGCGTGTCGGCTGCGTGAAGTGCCACATCGGTTCGGGCGCGGGCTGGTTTGTGCGCTCCAAATTGTCGGGCAGCTACCAGCTGTATTCGGTGGCGTTCAACAAATTCCCGCGCCCGATCGCGACGCCGATTCACAACCTGCGCCCGGCGCAGCAGACCTGTGAGCAGTGCCACTGGCCGGCGCAGTTCTTCAGCCAGAAGCTGCTGCGCCAGACGTACTTCTCGTCGGTGGGCGAGAAGAACGTGAAGTCCACCATCGACCTGCTCATCAAGGTCGGCGGTGGCAACAAGGAAGCGGGACCGACGTCGGGCATCCACTGGCACATGAACATCCGCAACAAGGTGACGTACATCGCCTCCGACGATCGGCGTCAGGTGATTCCGTGGATCCGGAGCGAGGGCCCCGGCGGCGAGGTGCGCATCTTCAAGAGTTCGGAATTGCCCTTCACGCCGGCCGACTCGTCCAAGGGCGAGCAGCGACGCATGGACTGCGTCGACTGCCACAACCGCCCGGCCCACCAGTACCGGAATCCCGGGCGCATGGTGAACCACCTGATGGCGCTGGGCTGGATCGACCCTGAGCTGCCCAACGCGAAGGATCTGGCCGTGACGGTGCTCGAAGAGCGGTACTCGACGGCGGAGATCGCCAAGGACAGCATCCGCATCGCCATCGAGGAGCACTACACCAAGGACTTCCCGGCACTCGCCAAGACCAAGAAGGCGTCGATCGAGCGCATGGTCACCGAGGTGCAGAGCCTGTTCGCCAAGAACTACTTCCCGTCCATGAAGGCGGACTGGAAGAACTTCCCGGACAACATCGGGCACATGTATTTCCTCGGATGCTTCCGCTGCCACGACGGCAAGCACGTGGACCAGGCGGGCAAGGTCCTGACCAACGACTGCAACACCTGCCACACCATCGTTGGGCAACAGGTGGCCGGCAAGCCGGCCCAGGTGTCGCTCGAGGGCCTCGCGTACGAGCACCCGGTGGACATCGGCACCGACTGGAAGAGTGGCCCGTGCGCCGAGTGCCACAACACGCCGCCACCGGCCGCGTCGGCAAAGGAAAAGGCGAAGGTGGTAGGCGCGCGCACGCCGTAGTCGTAGGACGCGGGGGCGCACGCGCGCTCTGCGAGCCGTTCGTTGTACACCAGGCCCCCCCTGGAGCAGGGATGATCGAAGAGCGTGCGCACCTGTCCGACCCCGCCCTCGCCGATGCGTTGCGCTCCATCGAGCGCCGCCTGGCGCGGGTGGAGCAGCAGTTGCGCCTCGAACCGCTGGGCGCGCCCGATGACGCACCGCGCGACCCGTCGCTGCACGCCGAGACGACGCATGCAGACGTCGGAGCGTCCGCGCACACGACGGACCACGACCTCGAGTTCATGGTGGGCCAGAACTGGCTCGCGAGCGTCGGCATCCTGGTGCTGACGTTCGGCGTGGGGTTCGCCCTCCTCCTGCCGCTCGCCGGACTGCCGCCGTACCTGCCCTCGCTGATTGGCGGCGGCGTGGCCGGCGTGCTGCTGTTTCTCTCGTTCCGCCTGCGCACCCTGTTCGAACTCGTCGCGGGCTACTTCCGCGGCGCGGGCATGGCGCTGCTCTACTTCTCGGTGCTGCGCCTCTTCTTCTTCGGCGACCAGCATGTGCTGGCCATCGATTCGATGGCGGGACCCGTGCTGCTGTCGGCGGTCGTGCTCGCCAACATCGCGGCGGCGCTCACGCTGCGCTCGGCGTGGCTGCTGACCATTGCCCTGTTCACTGGCTTCTTCACGGTCGTGGTGATTGGCGCGCCGTGGTTTGTCTTCGTCGGAACCGCGCTCTTGCTGGGCGTGGGCGCCTGGGCCGTGGTCACGTTTGAATGGCCGTGGCTGCAGCTCTTCCTGATTCCGGCGGGCACCCTCGCGCACCTGCTGTGGATGATGAACCGCCCGTGGCAAGGCCGCTCCATGGAGCTCCTCGCCAAGCCGGCGGCCGGCGTCTACTTCGTGCTGGTGTATGTGGCCATCAACGCCATGGCGACGTACCTCCGGCATGATCACTCCGACGAGGAGCCATCGACGATTGTCGCGGTGCTGCTCAACTGCGGCGCCGGCTTTGCGCTGTTCATGCTCGCGACGCTCGCCGCGGCCCCGGCGGTCTTCGGGCCGGCTCACCTGGTGGCCACGGCCGTCTTTCTTGGCCTGGCCGTCGCGTTCTACCTGCGCGAAGCCAGCCGCATCTCGACGTTCTTCTACGCGATGACGGGCTACCTCGCCCTCAGCGTGGCGCTGTCCAAGCTCATTCCCGTCCCCACGCTCTTCATCTGGCTGTCGGCGCAGAGCCTGCTGGTGGTGGCCACCGCGCTGCTCTTCCGCAGCCGGCTGATCGTCGTCGGCAACTTCTTCATCTACGCGGGCATCGTGTGTGCGTACGTGACGGTGGCCGAGAACGAGAGCGGCATCAGCATCGGGTTCGGCATCGTCGCGCTGCTCACGGCGCGCATTTTGCGCTGGCAGCAGGATCGGCTGGAACTCAAGTCCGAGATGACGCGCAATGCCTATTTGGCAAGCGCCTTCCTGGTCTTTCCATACTCGCTGTACCATCTGGTGTCGCGCTCGTTCGTGTCGGTCGCGTGGGTGGGCATTGCGGTGGCGTACTACTTGATGAACCTCGTCGTGCGCAGCCCCAAGTACCGCTGGATGGGTCACCTGACGCTGCTGCTCACGGCGCTCTACATGATTGTCGTGGGCATCTTCCAGCTGGCGCCGGCCTACCGCATCGCGTCCTTCCTGGTGCTGGGCAGCGTCCTGCTCGTCGTGTCGCTTGTCTTTACCATGGTGCGCGCCAGGCGGCGCGAGGCTCGGGAAGACCAGCGGTAGCCCCATTTCATCCCTCCCCTGCCTAGATTTGGGGCGGGAGCCAGCCGTTCCCTACTTGACCATTTCAGGAGTTCCTCTCATGCGTGGCATACTTCCCCTGTTGCTCGCGACGCTCGTCGCCGGCTGCAACGCGTCCAAGGCCCCCGAGCCAGCGAACGTGCCGTTGAGCGATGCGCCCGCCATGGCGCCTGGCGCCGCAGGCGCACCCGCCGACGCGGCGCCGGCCGGCGCGCTGGCCGGCCCGGTGGTCGACAAGCTCGACGCACCACCGTACGTCTACCTGCAGGTGAAGACCGCGCAAGGTGACGTGTGGGCCGCGGTTCCCGAGACGAAGATCGAGAAGGGCGCCTCGGTGCGCGTGTACAACCCGATGCTGATGACGAACTTCGAGTCGAAGACGCTCAAGCGCACGTTCAAGGAAGTGTATTTCGGCACACTGACGCCCGACGGCAGCGACGCGAACAAGACGGGAGCAGGCGCTGCGCCGGCAATGGGCGGGGCGATGGGTGGGGCGATGGGCGGGGCCATGGGCGGCACGCCGCCGGCCGCCGCGCCGGTGAAGGTGGGCAAGGTGGACAAGGCCACGGGCGCCGACGCACGCACGGTCGCCGAAGCGTGGGCGCAGTTGGCGTCGCTCAGCGGCAAGACGGTGACCATTCGCGGCACGGTGGTGAAGTACAACGAGGCCGTGATGAAGAAGAACTGGCTGCACCTGCAGGACGGCAGCGGCGACGCGGCCAAGGGTACCAACGACATCACCGTCACGATGCTGGAGCCAGCGGCCAAGGGCCAGACCATCACCATCCGCGGGACGGTGAAGACGAACCAGGATTTTGGCGCGGGCTACACGTACGCGATCATCGTGGAAGACGCCAAGATCGTGAAGCCGTAAGCAACGCAAGCCACAGGACGAAGCGGGCGCCGATCATCGGCGCCCGCTTTGCTTTGCCCGGCGACGCGCGGTTACGGCGCCAGCTGCTCGATGCGCCAAGCGCCATCGGGGGCCTTGGCGTACTGGTACCGGTCGTGCATGCGGCTGGCACGACCCTGCCAGAATTCAAAGGTCTCGGGCAGTACGCGGTAGCCCCCCCAGAACGACGGCAGCGGGATCTTGCCGTCTGCGAACTTCCGCTTCATCTCGTCCCACTTCATTTCGAGCATGGCGCGCGACGAGATGACCTGGCTTTGGGGCGAGGCCCACGCGGCAAGCTGGCTCCCCACGGGGCGCGTGATGAAGTACGCGGCGGCATCGGCGATGGACACCCGTTCCACGGCGCCGGTGATCATCACCTGCCGTTCGAGCGCAATCCACGGGAAGAGCAGCGCCGCGTGCGGATTCTCGCCGAGCTGCTGCGCCTTGCGGCTCTCGAGATTGGTAAAGAAGACGAAGCCGCGCGCGTCGAATTGCTTGAGTAGCACGGTGCGGACCCACGGGCGCCCGTCGCGGCCCGCCGTGGCGAGCGACATCGCATTGGGTTCGGCGACGCCCGACGCGCACGCCTGATCAAACCAGAGACGGAACTGTTCCACCGGGTTGTCCCGCAGCTCCTCGCGGGCGATGCCCACGGTGGAATACTGCACGCGCATGTCGGCAATGTTCATTCGTGGACTCGGCGTGGCGGCGGCGTGCGGGGACGGCAAGAGTAGCCGTGGGCGGCAGGCTGTAAGCTATACGCCATCGGTGCTCCTGTGTACGGACGGCCTGCGGCGTACAGCGTCCTGTCAATCCTCAGTGCGCAGTCCCGCCACGAACGCCGCCAGCTTCACCGGGTCCAACCGCCCCCCGGTCCGCACTCCCGAGCACACATCCACTCCCGCTGGCCGCACGGCGCGCACGGCCGCGGCAACGTTGTCGGCGCGCAGTCCGCCGGCGAGGAACACGGCGCATGGCGCCACGGCGCGCACCACCTCGGCACTGATGGCCCAATCGTGCGTGCGTCCGGTGCCGCCGAGTTCGCGCACCGCCGCCTCTGGGTTGCCCGAGTCGAGCAGCAGGGCATCAGCGCAGGGTGCGAGTGCGCGCGCCTCGTCGAGCGCCGCAGGGCCGCGCACATGAATGACGGGCACGAGCGTGATGTCCGGCACGAGCCCGCGCAGGGCGTGCAGTGTGGCCGGCGACGGCGTGTCGACCAGTTGCACGGTGTCGGTGCCTGCCGCGCGCACCTGCGCGGCAATGTCGTCGGCCGCCGTGCGGCTGGTGAGCAAGAAGCGGCGCGCGCGTCCCAAGGTGGCGCGGGCGACCACCGCGATGTCGGCATCCGGAATTGGCCCGGGTCCACTGGGCATCGCCGACACAAAGCCCAGCGCGTCGGCGCCGATGGCCAGCGCACACTCGGCTTCCGCCACGCTGGCAATGCAACAGACCTTCAGGAGCACCCGCGCCACCGCGAGCTACTCCGCCCGTTCGAGCGCGAGGGTGGCGTGGCGCAGCCGCTCTCCCACGAGGCAGTGCATGCCCACCGCGGTGAGTCCGGCGTCGCGGAACGCGTGGCGGTACCACGCCGGCGTGCGCTGATGCCAGTGCCGTTTGTCGCCCTCGAGTTCATCGGCGTTGGTAAACGCCTCGAGATACGCCACCCCGTCGAGCAGCGCCTCGACCGCACGCAGGCCGGGCCCAAGTTCCACGGCGGGCACGTACTGCAGCACATCGCAGCAGACAACGAGGTCGAAGCGGCCGGCAAGATCGATTGCCCCAAGCGTGCCAAACGTGCCGTGGCGAATGCCGCGCGTGCGACCGAAGCGCTCCACCACGTACGCGCTGGAATCGACGCCCACGTACTCCACCTTGGGACGTTCATCGAGCAGGTGCGATCGCCACGGCGCCTCGCCGCACCCGATGTCGAGCACACGGCGCACCGGGCGCTCGAGCAGCACTTCCGCCACGCTCAGGACCAGACGCACCTTGCGGCGCACGCCAGCCGGCGTGTTGACCCGATGGTGCGGGTCGCGGTACCAGCGGTCGAAGTACGCCTGATCGTAGCGCTTGGTCATGGCGCCGGCGCGATGGCGGCACGACGGATGGCCGCAGCATCGGCGACGACTCGTCCATCTGGCGCGTCGAGGGCGAGGTGCACCATCCCTGCCGCCAGCGTCACGCCCGACAAGGTGGCCCATCGGTCGCGCAGCGCGCGCGCCCCCAGCACGGCGGCGCCCTGCAGCAGCGCGTCGACGACGACGCTCGCGGCACGCTCAGCGATGCGGCGCTCATCGCGGTCGCTCCCCGAGATGAACACGGGGCGCGCGATGAGATACGGCAGGCCGCTCGCCTGCAACTCCTGTTCAAAGCGACCGCGCACCATCAGGTACGGGTTGCTGCTGTCGGCACGTGCCCCCGTGCACGACAGGTAGACCACGCGGGGGCGGATGCCCGCCGAGCGGATGGCACGCAGCACAAGCGCGGTGAGTCCGTAGTCGATGGCCTCGTAGCCCGCCGCCGTGCCCGTGGCGCGTTCGTCGCGCGCCGCGCGGGCGCGCGTGGTTCCGAGGAGCAGAAAGACGAGGTCGGGGCGCAGGCGCGCCATCGTGCGCGCCATATCGTCGTCGGTCCACGGCGTGGCATTGGTGCTGGCCCCCGCGGCGGCAAAGCGCGAGGTCCACGCGCCCAGCGCCGACGAGTCGGCGCGTACGTGCGCCACCACGGCAGCACCTTCGCGCGCCAGGCGCTCGGTCACATGCCGACCGGTGTAGCCCGTTGCGCCGACGACGAAGGCCGTGGACATGGGCGACCCTAGCGTGCGCCGGGAGGCGCGCCGCAGCCAACGGCGCGGTGCCCGGTCACGCGGGCGGTGCCGGCGGTGCCGGCGGTGCCGGCGGTGCCGGCGGTGCGCCCAGCGCCTCGGCCGGCTCGTGCCACGTGTACAAGGCGAGAATGATCGCGCCCACGGTCACGCCGGAATCCGCCACGTTGAACGTCCAGAAGCGCGATGCACCGATGCCGACGTCGATAAAGTCCACCACGCCATGCGCGCTGCGGATGCGGTCAATGAGATTGCCCGACGCCCCGGCCACGATCATCGCGAGGGACGCGGACATCCAGGTGGACGACGGCGGCAACTCGCGCCACATGCGCAGGATGATCACGATCATCACGACCGCCAGCACCGAAAAGACGACCCGCGACGAGGCGCCCAGCGTCATGTTCATCGCCGCGCCGGTGTTGTACGTGAGCGTCCAGCGCACGTACTCGCCGAGGGCGTCCACCGGCTGGTGCAGCGGCAGCCGCGCCTCGGCGATGCGCTTGGTAATGACGTCGCCGGCGAGGATGCCAAGCGCCACGGAGGCGAAGATGCGGTCGCGAAGTGAGGAGAGCATGCGGGTACGCTGGAGGTCCATCGTGGACGGCATGTGGTGTGAAGCCTAACTTACCGCCGCGACGCCTGTGCCGGGAACCCGGCCGACGTCTTTCCCCGACGGACGTGCCGGCGCCCAGACTCCCCATCGACGACGTCATTCCCGCGCTGCGCACGGCGTTGCGCGAGGCGCCGTGCGCCGTGCTCGTGGCACCGCCCGGTGCCGGCAAGACGACGCGCGTGCCGCTGGCCCTCGTCGACGAGCCGTGGTGCACCGGCCGCCTGCTGGTCCTCGAGCCGCGGCGCCTCGCCGCGCGCGCCGCCGCCCATCACATGGCGCGCCTGCTCGGCGACGATGTGGGCGGCACGGTGGGCTACCGCGTGCACCTCGAGTCGCGCGTCTCGTCGCGGACGCGCATCGAGGTGGTCACCGAAGGCGTGCTCACCCGGATGCTGCGCGATGACGCGGCGCTGGAGGGCGTGTCGGCGGTGCTGTTCGACGAATTTCACGAGCGCAGCCTGCACGCCGACCTCGGGCTCGCGCTGACGCTCCATGCACGCGGACTCGTGCGCGACGACCTGCGCCTGCTCGTGATGTCGGCCACGCTCGACGCCGCGCCCGTGGCAGCGCTGCTCGGCGGCGCGCCCATGATCGAGAGCCACGGACGCATGCATCCCGTGGTCACCCATCATCGGCCGCCGCGTGAGCGGCAGCGCATCGAGGCAGCCGCCTCAGCGGCGGTGCGCGCCGCGCTCGCCGATGAGGTGGGCGACATCCTCGTCTTCCTGCCGGGCCAGGGCGAGATCGCGCGCACTGCGGCGCTGCTCGACGATGTCGGGGGGGCCGTCGACGTGATTGCGCTCCATGGCGCGATGCCGCTCGATGCGCAGGACCGCGCCATCCGCCCCAGCCCCGACGGTCGGCGCAAGGTGGTGCTCGCCACCGCCATCGCCGAGACGAGCCTGACCATCGAGGGAGTGCGCGTGGTCATCGACAGCGGACTCGCCCGCGTGCCGCGCTTTGATGCGCGCAGCGGGATGGCGCGGCTCGCCACCACGCGCGTCTCCCGTGCAAGCGCCGACCAGCGCCGCGGCCGCGCTGGCCGGCTCGCCCCGGGAGTGTGCTACCGGCTGTGGGCAGAGGGCGACGACGCCCAGCTGTTGGCGCACCGCACCCCCGAGATGCTCGAGACCGACCTGGCGCCGCTCGCACTCGAGCTGGCGGTCGCCGGCATCGACGACGCACACGCGCTGGCGTGGCTCGATGCACCGCCCGACGGCGCCCTGCGGCAGGCGCGCACCCTGTTGCATGACCTTGATGCCATTGACGCTGCCGGTCGCATCACCGCGCACGGACGCCGAGTGGCCGCACTGGGAGCCCACCCGCGGCTCGCGCACCTCGTGGCGCGCGGACACCAGCTGGGACTCGGCGCGCTCGCGTGCGACATTGCGGCCCTCCTCGGCGAGCGCGACCTGTTCGACCGCGAGGCCGCCCAGGGTGACGCCGACTTGGCCGACCGGGTGCGCGCATT
Organism: Gemmatimonas sp.; assembly: GCA_025361705.1. GTDB lineage: Bacteria > Gemmatimonadota > Gemmatimonadetes > Gemmatimonadales > Gemmatimonadaceae > PNKL01. The sequence continues at coordinate 63,606 of JANYJW010000012.1, read as the reverse complement.
GCGCGACCCCGTGTTTGCGAGCGCGCATCGCGCCGACCGCGCGCGGGTGCAGCGTGTCAGGCAAGAGGCCGACGCGCTGCGGCGCACGCTCGGCGTGCCAGCCGCACGCGGACGCGACGGCGAGTCCGAGAACACCAACGACGCTGCTGCAGTCGCCACCCACGCCGCCACGGCCGCCGCCACGGCCGCCGCCACGGCCGCCGCCACGCGAGAGCGCGCTGTCGGCCTGCTCGTGGCGCTCGCGTATCCCGATCGGCTCGCGCGCCAGCGTCCGGGCGAACCGGGGCGCTATCTGCTGCGCAATGGACGCGGAGCCACGTTCCTTGTTCCTCAGCCGCTTGGCGCCGCCGAATGGCTGGCCATCGCCGATGTCGACGGCGACCCGCGTGAAAGTCGCATCTGGATGGCAGCGGCCATCGACGCAGGCGACGTCCAGCAACACTTCGGGGCGCACGCCACCGAGGACGACGTGCGACACTGGGATGCGGCGCGGCGCACCCTGCGGCTCACGCGCGTCACGCGGCTGGGCGCCATCACCCTGCGCGAACGCCGCGTCGATGCGCCCGACGCTGACGAAGCGGCGGCAGCGCTGCTGGAGGTCGTGCGCGACGAGGGGCTTGCCGTGCTGCGCTGGGAGGATCGCGCCGTCGCGCTGCGCGCGCGCCTTGCCTTTGCGCACGCCATCGACACCGCGTATCCCGCCGTGAGTGACGACGCGCTGCGCGCGACACTCGACGCTTGGCTTCTCCCCGGGCTTCAGTCAGCCGGCACGCTCAACGCGCTCGCGCGTCTCGATGTCGCCGACGCCCTGCTCGGATGGCTCACGTGGAAGCAGCGCGACCGCCTGGACGCGCTGGCGCCGACGCACTGCGTCGTGCCGAGCGGGTCGCGCCTGCCCATCGACTACACCGATGCCTCGGCGCCGGGGCTCTCCGTGCGGCTCCAGGAGTTGTTCGGCTTGGCGGACACGCCGCGCGTGGGCGAGGGGCGCGTACCGCTGACGCTGCATCTGCTCTCGCCCGCACAGCGCCCCGTGCAGGTGACCCGCGACCTCGCCGGCTTCTGGGCGCGTTCGTACTTCGAGGTGCGCAAGGACCTGCGCGGCCGCTACCCCAAGCACCACTGGCCCGACAACCCGCTGGAGGCCGCCCCGACGGCGCGCGCCAAGCGGCGCGGCACGTGACCGACACCTGCGTGGCTAGAACCAGCGCCGCGTGCTGTCGAGCAGTTGCTGGTACGACGCGCCGAACGTGCGCAGCAGGAACGGTTCCTCGCGCAGCACGACGCCCCAGTGGATGAACGCCCACGTCGGGAGCAGCAAGATGAGGTAGAGCGGATTGAGCCGGACGCAGCCGATGCCCGCCTGGATGATCAGGAAGCCCAGGTACATCGGGTTGCGCGTGAATCGGTACGGCCCGGCACGCACGATGGAGCGCGGGGCGCGCCACGGCGCCGCCGGCGTGCGACGCGCCACGAAGTGCTCGTGCGCCCAGTATGCCAGCGCGGCGCCGAGCATGATGAGCCCCCATCCGAGCGCGCGCGGTGGATCAAAGTGCGCGCCGACCATGTAGCGATTGCCAATCTCGGCCATCGCGACAGCGCCAAGCGGAAATAGCGGGGCCGGCGCGAGGAGATTGGCCACCTCCTCCTTGGGCCGCGCAAGGAGCGCCGCCTGCCCCGCATGATACGCGAGGTGCTGCACCACGCCATCGACCATGCGCGTGACGGTATAGCCTCGCACGCCGACGGGCACGTCGAGTGCCGCGTCGGACATCGCCGAGACACGGACAGCAAGCGCCTCGATGGCTGCCCCCAGCGCGGTCACGTCGCGCTGCCACTGCGCGTCGTCCCCGGTGGCCGGCACCGGAAAGTCCGCGTCCACGGTCGGCTCGTACGCCGCATCGTCGAGCCGCCGCAGCGGCACGTCCACCCACGTCGTGAGGTGCCGCACGAGTTCCCATGGCGAATGCGAGCCGCGCCAGCGCGCATGCGCCGCACGCCGCGCGTCGAGTCGCCCGAGGACGGCGGCCACGGATGGCCCATGCCACGGCTCGCCGCACCAGGCGCGACGCAGCTCCGCCGCCAGCCGCTCGCCGGTGGTCACGCGTTGTCGCCCCGGACGGCGCTACTTCTTGGCGACCTGCTCTTCGCGCAGGATCTTCTTGGCCATCCAGAAGACGATGAAGGCGACGATGACGAAGTCGATGCCGGCGCCAAGCACCTTGCCCAGCTCGAAGTTGATGGGGCCCACCGGCACGACCCACGTGCGCCAGTCGCCGCCGGCGGCAGAGGTCGCGGCGCCAACGATGGGCATCAGCAGTCCGCTCACCACCGCCGTCACGAGGTCATTGAGCTTTCCGCCGATGATGACCGCGATGGCAAGACCAACGACGCCGTACTGCTTGAGAAACGCAACGAATTCCTTGATCACGATCCGCTCCGGGTGATGGGGGAAATCAGACGCCGAACTGCGTGAGATGATGGTGGACGTGCTTGTGGATGAGCACGCCCCAGTCGACCGGCGAGATGTCGCCGAAGGCGGGGTGCGGTTGCCACGCGCCACGCGGGCCATTGGCTGCCGCCCGGTCGATGTTGCTCTTCAGTGCGGCGATGTCCAACGGCCACGCGTCGGGAGCGCGCGCGAGCAATTCGGGTGCGGTGGGCGTGCCCTTGGGCCACGGCATGAGGTAAATGACGAGATACCGCATCACACGGTTGCTCAGGACCGACGGACGCGGGCGCACCGTCACGTCGCCAAGCGCCATGCGCACGGACTCGATGAGGTGCGCCACCATGCGGGGCGCCGTGAACTTGCCCCAGCGCGCGGGAGTGGTCGCTGCGAGGCGGTCGATGCGGCCCGCGAGGGCGGCTCGGGCGGCTGGGTCGAAAATGGTCTTGGGCATGAAGGTATTTTCTACGTGCGCACGCCCGGCGTCCAGTCACCCGTGATGCGGGGCGGGGCGCCGGCAAAGAACGCCCTCACGCAACCGGCGCCCCCAGGGCAACCCACTCGCGCCACCCCCCGGCCATTGAGCACACGTCGGTGTACCCCATCTGCTGCAGCGCGTCGGCCGCGAGCACCGAGCGAAAGCCGCCACCGCAATAGAGAATGATCTCGGCGCCCTTGTCGGGCACCATCGCCTCGATGTCGCGTTCGATCACGCCCTTGCCGAGATATTCGGCGCCCGCCACGTGGCCCGCCGCCCACTCGCTCTGCTCACGCACGTCAATGAGCCGCGCACCCGCCGCGACGCGCGCCTGCGCCTCGGCGATGGTGCACTCCTTGACGCGCATCCGCGTGGCGTCGACGATGGCCAGGAATCCCGGTCCGTGATCCACACTCCCCTCGGTGATTGAGATGGACGGAAACTGCGCACCGGCGCCCGCCCTGCACAGGGGGCGCCCCAACGCCGCTAGCAGATGCGCGGCAACTGGTCGCCAGGCAGCAGGTCGACGACGCGCGTGCCGCCGAGCGCCGTGCGCAGCGCGACGAGGCGCGGGTGCGCGGCCACGACCGTGCCGATGCGCACGGCCTCCGCACCCAGCGGGTGCGACCGCAGCGCCTGCAGCGCATCAGCGGCTTGTGCCTCCGGCACGAAGGCCACCAGCACCCCCTCATTGGCGACGTAGAGCGGATCGAGCCCCAGCATCTCGCACGCGGCACGCACGTCGGCCGGCACGGGCAGCGCCGATTCGATGATCTCCACGCCAACCCCCGACGCCGCCGCAATCTCGTTGAGCGCGCTCGCCACGCCGCCGCGTGTCGGGTCGCGCAGCACGTGCACATCCACCTTGCGGACGCGCAGCGCATTGACGAGCGGAATCAGGCAGGCGCTGTCGCTGGTGATCGCACTCTCGAACGACAGCCCCTCGCGCGCCGCCATGATGGCCATGCCGTGCCGCGCAATGGGCGCGCTGACAAGCACCGCGTCGCCGGGCAGCGCGCGTGTCGGACCCGGACAAAAATTCGGGTCGATCACCCCGAGCCCCGTGGTAGTGATAAACATCCCGTCGGCCTTGCCGCGCTCCACCACCTTGGTGTCGCCGGCGACAATCGGCACGCCCGCCTCGCGCGACGCGCGCGCCATCTCGGCGACCACGCGGTCGAGTACAGCGAGCGACAGCCCCTCCTCGAGCACAAACGCCGCGGTGAGGCAGATGGGACTCGCCCCCATCATCGACACGTCGTTGAGGGTGCCATGCACGGCCAGCGACCCGATGTTGCCACCCGGAAACTCCAGGGGCTGCACGACGAACGAATCGGTAGAGATGGCGACATCGCCCAGCGCAACGCTGACAATCGACGCGTCCGCCAGCTGCGCGAGCGCCGGGTTCTCGAAGTGCGGCAGGAAGTGCTGCGCCACAAGCTGCGCGCTCAACCGGCCACCAGAGCCGTGCCCCAACTGCACGCGGTCGCCCGCATCGAGCGGCGCCGGACACTGGAGCGCCGCGGGATTCACGACGGCGCTCACGACGTGCCCTCCCCGGCATCGGCCATCCGGTACTTGGCGAGGTTGTAATACGCCGAGCACGCCCCCTCGGTGGACACCATCGGGGCGCCCAGGGGTCGATCGGGCGTGCAGGCCCCACCGAACGCCGCGCACTGCGGCGGCTTGATGCGCCCGGTCAGTACGTCGCCCGCTCGGCACGCCGCGGGTTCCGTCACCTTCAGGCCCTCCACGCCGAACCGGCGTTCGGCGTCGTACGCCGCGAATTCCTTGCGCAACGCAAGGCCGCTCATCGGAATCTCGCCGATGCCGCGCCACTGCCGATTGGTGAGCTCGAACACCTGCTCCACGAGCGCGCGCGCCGGCGGCGTGCCCTGCCGCCGCACCGAACGCACGTACTGGTTCTCCACCTCGTGTCGCCCCGCTTCGAGCTGCGCGACCGCCATCGCGATGCCTTCGAGAATATCCACCGGCTCGAAGCCGGTCACGATGATCGGCACCTTGTACCTGGCGGAGATCGGCTCGTACTCCTCCCACCCCATCACGGCGCAGACGTGGCCCGCCGCGAGAAAGCCCTGCACACGGTTGTCGGGTGCCTCGAGGATTGCGGTGATCGCCGGCGGCACCGTCACGTGCGACACCAGCACGCTGAAATTCTTGACACCCAGTGCCCGCGCGCGGAATACCGCCATCGCGTTGGCCGGCGCCGTCGTCTCGAACCCAACGGCGAAAAAGACGACTTCCCTGTCGGGATGCTTCTGCGCCAGCGCCAGCGCGTCGAGCGGTGAATACACCACCTTCACGTCGCCGCCGCGCGCGCGCACCTGCTGCAGATCGCACGCGCTGCCGGGCACGCGCAGCATGTCACCGAACGACGTGAAGATCACGCCCGGGCGCGCCGCGATGGCCAGCGCCTTGTCAATCTGCTCGAGCGGCGTGACGCACACGGGGCAGCCGGGCCCGTGGATCATCTCCACCGCGCCCTCGAGCAGCTCGTCGAGTCCCTGCCGCACGATGGTGTGCGTCTGCCCGCCGCACACCTCCATCAGCGTCCACGGTCGCGTCGCCGAGTCGCGAATGCGGGCAATCAACGTGCGGGCGATGCCCGCGTCGCGGTACTCTGCGAGGTACTTCACGTCACGTCTCCGACGCGCTTGAGCGACTCGTCGGCAACCTCGGCCATCCACTCGAGTTCCTCGAGCTGGCTCATTTCCTTGAGCACCTCAAAGGTGCGCCTGGCTTCGTCCTCGTCCACGCGCGTGATCGCGAAGCCGACATGCACGATCACATAGTCCCCCACTGCCACCTCGTCGGCGACGTACTGCAGGCAGACGTCGCGGCGAACGCCGCCGAAGTCGACGACACCCATGGTGAGTCCGGTGTCATCACGGATGCTCTGGATCTTGCCGGGGATGCCTAGGCACATGAGTGGGGGGGCTGAGAGACGAGGGACGGGGGACGGGAGGGGAGCGACAAGAGACGATACCGGCCCGCTACTCGTGCGACAACCGCCACGCGGCCACCGCGGCTTGTCCGTAGCTGACGGCGCCGTCGTTGGGGCCGAGGAGGCGCGGCACAAGCACGTGAAGCCCCGCTGCCACGAGCCGCCGCTCGATGCCCAGCAGCAGCCGCACGTTCTGGAACGCGCCACCACCCAGCGCCACCGTGTCGAGCCCGGCGTCATGGGCCACGCGGCGCGCAACCACCGCCGCCGTCTCGGCCACGCTCTCATGAAAGCGCGCGGCAAGGCGCGCCACGTCGGCGCCGTGCCGCCGACCCTCGCCGAGCGCCGAGAGCAGCGGGACCGGATCGAGCACCAGGCGGCCATCGACATCACGCACCGGAAACGGCAGCGGCTCGGCAGGGAGATCGCCCGCCAGCGCTTCGAGCTCCATGGCGGCCTGGCCTTCGAACGATGCGTGGCGCCGCACGCCAAGCACCGCCGCGGCCGCGTCGAACAGCCGGCCCATCGACGACGCCATGGGCGTGTTGACGCCCTGCGTCAACTGCTGCGTGACCAACGTGCGCATCTCGAGGGGAATGCCGTAGTACGCCAGCGCAAACGCCGGCGACGTGCCACCGGTCAGCGCCTCGTAGCCGAGTGCCACGCGCCACGGCTCGCGCGCGGCGAGATCGCCGCCGGGAAGGCCGACGTACGCGAGCTGCGCCGCGCGGCGGTACCCCGCGAGATCGCACACGAGCACTTCGGCGCCCCACACGTGGCCGTCATCGCCGTACCCCGTGCCGTCGAAGGCCACGCCTACCACTGGCGTCGTGACGCCGTGTTCGGCAGCCACCGCGGCGATGTGCGCGTGGTGATGCTGCACGGTGAAAACGCGCGCCAGGCCGAGTTCCTCGGCGAGACGCGTCGAGAGATAGCCCGGATGCAGGTCGCGCACGGCCACCGTCGGCTCGACACGGAAGAGGGCGCGATAGCGTGCGTACGCCTGCGACCAGTGGTCGAGCGCCTCCAGCCCCTCGAGGTCGCCGATGTGCGGGCTCACAAAGGCCTGGTCGTCGCGCACGAGCGTGAACGTGTTCTTGAGATGCGGCCCCACGGCAATGAGCGGCTGCGGCGACGCCACCGGCAGTCGCAGTGGAGCCGGCGCGTGACCGCGCGCGCGGCGCATGAGGATGTCGTGCGCGCCCGCCAGACGCACCACCGAGTCGTCGCAGCGCGAGAGGATGTCGCGGTCATGCAGCAGGAACAGGTCGACCAGCGGCCGCAGCCGCTCGCGCCCCTCGTCGAGGCCAATCGCAATCGGCTCCTCGCTCAAGTTGCCGCTCGTCATCACGAGCGGCCGGTCGGCGGCCTCGAGCAGCAGGTGGTGCAGCGGCGTGTATGCCAGCATCACGCCGACGCGGTCGAGTCCCGGCGCCAGCGAAGCCGCCAGCCGCGTCTCGGCCCGCGGTTGCAACAGCACAATGGGACGCGCGCTCGACAGCAGCGCCACCTCTTCGCGCGCACTCACCTCGGCTAGTCGGCGGGCGTCGGCCACGCAACGCACCATCACCGCCAGCGGCTTGGCGTCGCGGCGCTTGCGCTCGCGCAGGCGACGAATGGCCGCATCATTGGTGGCGTCGACGGCCAGGTGGAAGCCGCCCAGTCCGCGCACAGCAACAACCGCGCCCATGTGCAGCGCCGTGGCCGCAAGCAGAATGGCCGTCTCGCCATCGGCGCGCCCCTCGCCGTGCAGGCCCTCACACCAGACGCGCGGTCCGCACGCAGGGCACGCGACGGTCTCGGCGTGAAAACGCCGGTCGTCCGGCGCGGCATACTCCGCCGCGCATTGCGGGCAGCAGGCGAACGCCTTCATCGAGGTGCGCTCGCGATCGTAAGGCAGGCTGTCGATGATGGTGTAGCGTGGCCCGCAGTCGGTGCACGTGATGAACGGATGTCGAAAGCGCCGGTTGTCCGCGTCAAACAACTCCGTCTCGCACGCGGCACAGACACCGATGTCGGGCGGCACGGGACGCAGGGTGTCGGCATCCACGCTGTCGGCAATTGCAAAGCCGTCGGCGCCCAGGGCCTCGGCGTGCATCGATGCGACGCCTTCGATGCGCGCCACGGGCGGCGCTTCGGCGTGCAGCACGCGTGCAAACTCGTCGAGGCTGTCGGGCGCGCCTTCGAGGTGGATTTCCACGGTTCCGGCCGCGTTGCGCACCCAGCCGGCGAGCGAGAGCCGCACCGCCAGCCGATGCACGAACGGGCGGAAGCCCACGCCCTGCACCACGCCGGTGACGCGCAGCAACCGCGCCACCATGGGCGGGGCGGCAGACATCAGGACGCGGCCAGCGGCGTGACCGAGCGAAGAAACGCGAACCACTCGCTCAGCCCATCGCCCGTTGTCGCCGAGACGCGCATGAACCGCAGCGCCGGATTCACCTGCAGGCAGTTCCGCTCGGCAACATCGATGTCGAATGGCACATATGGCAGCAGGTCGGTCTTGGTCAGCACCACCCAGTCGGCCTTCTCGAACATCCTGGGGTACTTGAGCGGCTTGTCTTCACCTTCCGTCACGGTGAAGAGCACCACGCGCGCCTGCTCGCCAAGATCCCAGCTGGCCGGACACACCAGGTTGCCGACGTTCTCGATGATGAGCAGCCGCGTGGCCGCGAGGTCGAGGTGATCGAGCGCGTCGTTGACCTGCAGCGCATCCAGATGGCAGGCACCCCCGGTGACGATCGCCTGCACCAGGCGCCCCGTGTGCACCGCCAGCCGGTCCGCGTCGTTCTGCGTCTGGCAGTCGCCGGCCACGACGGCCATGTCGAGCGGCTCGCCGAGTTCAGCGAGCGTGCGCTCGAGCAGGGTGGTCTTGCCCGCGCCGGGCGACGACATGAGGTTGAGCGCCGTGATGCCGTGCCCAGCGAGCCGCGCGCGCACCTGCGCAGCCAGTTCATCGTTGCGCGCCATGACGCGCTCGCGGATTTCAATCTTCCGGACTGTCATCGTCCTCGATCTCGAACCAGGTGACCTGAAAGATGTCACCGGGGGGACTCGAGAGCACGGCCTTGGCCCCGTTCCACGGCGGATGGCTGAACACCGCCTCCAGGCAGAACTCCAGCGCCGACGGCTCCACCCCGCTTGCCACACCGACCTCGACGCCTACCGACACGCACCGCGACACGTCCGCGCCCAGCTTCTCCTCCACGAGGCGGCCGATCTCGATGGCGAGGCTCAGTTCATGCACCGACGGACGCCTCGCCGGGAACCGCGCGCTGCGCGTCGCGCGGCGTGCAGGTGTGCCCCCACGCGCGCAGCCGCGCGATGACGCGCTCGATGCACGCGTCGACGCCGGCCAGCACCACGGGCGACAGCTCCGTCGCGAGGTCGATGGTGAGCGGCACGACGCCCACGGCGCAGGTGTCGGCCGGCAGCGTGCCGCGGAACTCCGACACCGCCATCACTTCCTGCAGCCCCACCTGGTGCGGCGAGAGCTTGTTGTGGTCGGTGATCAGCGGAATCTCGTCCTTTTCCAGCAGCAGCACGGTGCCCGGAGGATGCCGCACTGTATTGATCGCGTCCAGGAACATCAACCGGCCGGCGTCCTCGATGTCGGGCAGCAGCTTCATGCCCCACGTGCCGCCGTCGATGAGGAGCACCGCCTCGTCGAACATCCACTCGGCCTGCAGGCGCGCGAGCACATGCAGGCCGAGCCCGTCATCACCCATGACGGGACTACCAACGGCGATTACTGCGGTTTGACCCACGTCGGATGCTCGCCCGTGTGCCACGGCACCGACGGATGGTCGCCCAGGTCGCAGTCCTCGAACTCCTCGTGCGACATCACGAAGCGCCCGCCCGTCAGCATCGACGACACCACGCCCGCCCGCTCGATGTAATCGGCGCGGATGGCGAGGTAGATGTGAATGGAGAAGAAGATCGGATAGAGCCATGCCACCGTATGATGCAGGACACGCACGCCCTGAAGTCCGCCGAGCATTCCGGGCACCCAGGTGAAGAGCGTGTAGAAGAACCCGCCCGGGTTCGCCTGCCCGTACATCGTGAACCCCGTGACCATCATCACGGTCGTTCCCAGGTAGATGAGTGTGTACGCGACCTGAGCGAGCGGGTTGTGCCCCACGAAGTGCGGCTGGATCTTGGGATCCAGCGTCGCGTACGACTTCAGCATCAGGAACATGTGGTGCACGTTGCGCCGCGTAAATGGCCACAGCGCGGGCCACCGCTCAAACTGATTGCCCGCGAAGAGCCAGTATACGCGGATGATGCCGGCAAAGACGATCACCGTCGCGGCAAGGAAGTGCGTAAAACGGAATCGCGCCATCAGGAAGTGACTGCTCGCCTCGCCCGCGCTGGTCCAGACCGGGAAGCTGATGAAGAGCCCGGTGAAGAAGAGCACGACAAGACTCAGCGCGGCGAGCCAGTGCGAGACGCGCAGCGGCGCCCCCCACAGGTAGATCCAGGTGATGTCACCGCGCATCCGCGGCAGCCGCACATCAAACCACGGCAGCCGGACCGGCGGTCTGGGCGTGCCGGTGGTCATTGGACCTTGACCTCCGCGAGCAGGCCACCGTCAGCGTCGAGCACGTGCACGCCGCACGCGAGGCACGGATCGAAGGAGTGGATGGTGCGCAGGATCTCGAGCGGTTGGTCGGGCCGGGCGAGCGGATGGTTGTCCACCAGCGCCGCCTCGTACGCGCCCATCTGGCCCTGCGCATCACGCGGCGAACAGTTCCACGTGCTGGGCACCACGCACTGGTAGCGGGCGATCTTCTCATCCTCGATCTGCACCCAGTGCCCCAGTGCGCCGCGCGGCGCGTCCAGGTAGCCGTAGCCCTGCGCCTTCTTGGGCCACGTCTTGGGATCCCACTTGTCCTTGGTGAACGTGGCCACCTGCCCCGCCTTCACGTTGGCGAGCAGCTGGTTCATCCAGCCCTCCATCTTGCCGGCCAGCAGCACCGTCTCGATGCCGCGGGCCGCGGTGCGGCCAAGCGTGGAGAAGAGCACTTCGGGACCCACCTTGAGCTTGCCGAGCGCTTCGCCCACCAGCGCCTTGATGTCGGCGTGGCCCGAGGCGTAGCCGACGAGCATGCGGGCCAGCGGCCCCACCTGCATCGCCTTGCCCTCGTACCGCGGCGCCTTCATCCACGTGTACTTCTTTTCACCCTGCAGGTACTCGTATGGCGCCTTGGGGCCCGTGTACTTCGGCGTCGTCTCGCCGTCCCACGGATGCAGCCCCTTGTCGTCGCCACCCTCGTACGTATACCACGACGAGTTGATGTACTCGGCGACCTTCTTGTGGTCGTACTCGTGCACTGTCGAGAGGTCCTTCCCCATGATGATGCCGCGCGGAAAGTAGAGCGACTTCAGGTCGCGCGGATCGGACTCCGGGAACTCGCCGCAGGCCAGGAAGTTCGGGACGCCGCCGCCAATCGCGCCCCAGTCCTTGTAGAACGAGGCGATGGCGACGAGGTCGGGCCAGTAGACCTGCTCGACGAAATCCTTCGCCTTCTTGATCATGCCCATGACGTCGGCGAGGCGCACGGCATTGATGGTTGCCGTCTCGTCGAGGTTGATGGCGCTTGCCATGCCGCCGACGAGGAAGTTCGGGTGTGGGTTCTTGCCGCCAAACACCGTGTGCAGGCGGATGACGTCGCGCTGCCAGTCGAGCGCCTCCAGATAATGCGAGACGGCCATGAGGTTCGCTTCGGGCGGCAGCTTGTAGGCCGGATGGCCCCAGTAGCCGTTGGCGAAGATGCCCAGCTGCCCCGAGCCAACGAACTTCTTGAGGCGCGCCTGCACGGCGCGGAAATGCGCCGCGTCGTTGTTCGGCCACGGCGAGAGCGACTTGGCAAGCGCCGCCGCCTTGTCGGGGTCGGCGCCCACGGCACTCACCACATCCACCCAGTCGAGCGCGTGCAGGTGATAGAAGTGGATCACGTGGTCCTGGATGTACTGCATGCCGTGGACCAGGTTGCGGATGATGTTGGCGTTGGCCGGCACCTTGATGTCCAGCGCGTCTTCCACCGCTCGGCACGAGGCAATGGCGTGCACCGTCGTGCAGACACCGCAGATGCGCTGGGTGAATGCCCAGGCGTCGCGCGGGTCGCGCCCCGTCATGATGGTCTCGATGCCGCGGAACATGGTGGCCGTGGCCCACGACCCGCTGATCTTGCCCGCGTCGGCCTGCACCTCGATGCGCAGGTGCCCTTCGATGCGGGTGATCGGGTCGACGACGACTTTGGTGCTAGCCATTGTTGCTGTCCTCCTGGGCGGCGGCATCGTGTTCCGGGAGCTGCTTGGACGACTTGCGGGCGCGGATCTGGTGGAGCACGGTCATGCCAGCGTGCGCGGCAACACCCGCAGCCGCGCCGATGGCCAGCGAAGCACCAATGGTGTCGACCCGCTTCTCGACGCCGAAGCCGCCGACCTCGGGCAGGCGCTGGTAGAACGGCGACATGGTGTCCCAGAAATACGGCTCGGTGCAGCCAATGCACGGATGCCCGGCGCCAATGGGCCAGCTGGTGCGCTGGTTCCACTGCACGATCGGGCACGGCGAATAGGTGGCCGGCCCCTTGCAGCCCACCTGATACAGGCACCACCCGCGGCGCGCATTGTCGTCGTCGAAGTTCTCGACGTACTGGCCGGCGTCAAAGTGCGCACGGCGCGAGCATTGGTCGTGGATGCGGTTGCCGTACGCGAAGAGCGGGCGCCCCTCGCGGTCCATCGAGGGCAAGCGGCCAAAGGTCAGGAAGTGCACCACCGTCGCCGTGACGACGTCGCCAATGGGCGGGCAGCCGGCAATGTTGATGATCGGCTTGTTCTTGATGATGTCGCGCACGCCCACGGCACCCGTCGGGTTGGGACGCGCGGCCTGAACGGATCCCCAGTGCGCACACGCGCCGAGCGCGATGATCGCCGCCGCGCCTTCCGCGGCCTCCTCGAGGTGTGACCGGATGGTCTTGCCCGCGAGCGTGCAGTAGATGCCGTCTTCCTTGGTCGGCACCGAGCCGGTGACAATAAGGATGTAGCTCCCCTTGTTCTTCGCCATCGACTCGGCCTTGGCCTTCTCGGCCGCGTGGCCGGCGGCAGCCATCAGCGTGTCGCTGTAGTCGAGCGAGACGACGTCGAGCACCAGGTCGCCGATGGTCGGCGCCTCGGTGCGGAGCACGCTCTCGACGCATCCGGTGCACTCCTGCATCTCGAGCCAGATGACGGTCGGACGCTTCTGCGTCGCGAGCGCGTTGGCCACGGACGGAGCGGCGGCGCTGCCCAGACCGAGAATCACGGCCATCTCCGTGCAGAACTCGACGAAGCTGCGGCGCGTGACGCCACGCTCCTCGAGGTGCTCACCAAGCGTCGAGCCATCCATCCACGGCTCTGCATTGCGAACGAACATGCCGGTCTGCCCCCCTTTGCGGCGCTCCGTTGCGATCGCGGGCGAGGTGGCCTCGCCACGCGCGCCGCGAAAACGCCGGCCGCTCGAGCGGGCACCCGCAATCCACCTGATCCGGCCAAGTCACCGGAATGGGCCTAAGGTGTGGTGGGCGTTAGAGGGCCAACATAGGGAAAACCACCGCAACTCTGTCCGGTGTTTGGCGGACGAAAACCCTTACGGACGCCTGATAATGGCCTCAATGAGGATGGCATTGGCCACCGTCCGCTCGCCGCCGGGGTCGCTGGGCACGTTCACGACGCGTCCATCAATGACCAGGGCCGAGGAACCACCGCCATCGAGGTTCAAGGCGTGCGCCACCCCCTGCCCGCGCAGGAACTCGGCCGCCTCAGCCAGCGTCATGCCGACGCTCGCCGCACTGCGCCCGTCGATGACCACAAGCACCAGGTGGCTGGTGTCGGCATCAAAGCCAATGAGGCTGCGTGGATGCCGCACGTTGGCGTTGCTCTTGCCGGTCAGCTCGCGCACGGCCGACTCGTCCACCGTCGGCGCGCCGTCGCGCAGGATCACCGGCCATCCGCCGATGAGCTCTTCCAGCGGTCCTGCCGCAGGCAGCCAATCGGCGCGCGCCACCACGGGCCGCGCAAGCACCACCAGCGAGTCGAGCCGCGCCGCCGTGGCGCCATACGCCACGAGCGCGCCCTCGCCTGCCGGCAGTGGCGCCGAGTCGGCAGCAGCCACAGCCCCGCGCGTGCGCAGCACCAGTGAGTCGCGCCACGTGCCCCGCACCACGGCCACGCGCAGTTCGCGACCGGGCCGCGTGGAATCGGCGCGCGCCCGGCCGTTGGCTTCAGGCAGCCAGAGCACAAGCCCCTGCCCATTGGATGGAATGGCATTCACGCCGTCGAGCGCCCAGAAGGTGCGTCCGGCGTGCAGCACGCCAGCAAAGACCACCCGGTCGATCACGGGCTTCCCCGCTCGCGTCACGCCAAACTGGCCGCGCGCGCTCTTCATGGCACCGCCTGCGGGGCCGCTCATCGCCAGCGCTTTCCATATCCGGCCGCCGCTCACCTGGTTGTTGACGCTTTCGCCGGTCTTGAGGTCGAAGAAATCGGCGTTGATCGCCACGCGCACCCGGTGCCCCTGCTGCCGCGCGCGTTCGGCCATGGCAGTCACCTTCTCGCGCCCGCGCAGCGAATCGAGCGCCCGCACGCTACGCACGGCGTAGTGTCCGCCGCGCAGGTCGACGCGCACCAGATGTACGCGCCACGGCCCCTGCTGGCGCACGATATAGGTGTGCTCGAGGCCCGGCGCGACGGTGTCGACAACCACGGAGTCGCCGGCGAGCTGCTGGGCCGGCGATTGCCGGGCGATCAGCGGGATGGCGAGCGCCATCAGCAGCACCGGGCGAAGGAGCATCAGCCTCTCATGAGCGAGTCAGCAGGAAAGGTAGTCCGGCGACACTACGCGAACATCGCGAGGAACGCCGCGTACCCTTCGGCCTCGAGGCGATCGACGGGTACAAATCGCAACGCCGCCGAGTTGATGCAGTAGCGCATGCCGGTGGGCTGCGGACCGTCGGGGAACAGATGCCCAAGGTGCGAATCGCCCTCGGCCGAGCGCACTTCGACACGCCGCATGCCGTGCGCCCGGTCTTCGCGCTCACTGACGCGCTGCCCTTCGATGGGGCGCGTGAACGACGGCCAGCCCGTACCCGAATCGAACTTGTCGATCGAGGCAAAGAGCGGTTCGCCCGTGACCACGTCGACATAGATGCCGCGCTCGTGGTGGTCCCAGAACGCGTTGGCAAACGGTGACTCGGTGGCGCTGCACTGCGTGACCTCGTACTGCAGCGGGGTAAGGCGCGTGCGGAGATCGCGCGCTTCGGGCTCGCGGTCAGTCATTGACTAGCGCCTCGGCCGCCAGGTTGCTTCGAGCGTCGACCACGCATGCGGCGTGCTGCGGGTCGCGTATTCGGCCGACGTTTGGTGGGCCACCCACGCCACGTCGACGCGGCGCCAGCGCAGCCGCACTCCTCCCTGCACGTCGGTGACCATGGTGCGCAGCGCGACATGTGCGCCGCGTCGGAAGAACGCGCCACTGAGCACCTCGTTGCGTGCGACGCCGCGCACGGTGGCGTCGCCGACGAACGCCAGCGACACGGGCCGGCCGTTGGCCGCCGGACGCCATGGGTGTTCCAACCCGGTCCCGACGCGGACACCAACGCCAGCCCGGGCTTCGGTGAGCAACGTACCCAATGAGGCGCCGGCATGCGGCTGCAACTCGAGCCCACCGAGTATCGCCCGTCGTCGCTGGTCATAGCTGGCGGCGAAGACCGGCTCGGCCGGCACCTGCGCGCCCCAGGTGATTGGCCGGTTGAATGCCGGGGCCATGTCATGGAAAAGCTGCTGCATCGGTTCCGCCAGGCTTGGCGGCCCCGTGACGCCAAGGGTCCACGCCAGTTCGGTCAATACCCGAGGCTGCTCCACGCGCGTCGACGCGAGGAGCCACAGCACGCCCGCGTCGGGGCGCCCGCCGGGAATGGCCGTCGCGACATTCTTGGGACGCACCGCCGTGTAGATGTCCTGTCCAAACGCCCAGGTGTGCGATGCGCACGGCGCGTCGGCGCCCGTGCAGGTGCCCACCAACCAGCGGAAGCGCCGGGCCCACGACGCCGCGCCATCATACTGTATGTCGAGGCGCACGCCGCTGGTGTACTCCTCATCCGGGCGCGTCCACGGCGCCTGCCAGAAGTTGAACGCGTCGTTGTCGGCACGCACCGTGACGGCGCGCTGCGCCCGCGCCGCCTGCGGCAGCAGGATTCCGAGTGCCAGCGCGAACGCGAACCGCCGCATCACCGCTTCGGCTTGGGCTTGAGCAGCAGGTCCTGGAAGTCGAACGAAAAATCCGTGTCCGGGTCGGCGGCGCGCAGCTTGACTTGATCAATGCTGCCATCGGCGTTCAGCTGGAATGTCACCAATGCGTCGGCACGCATCTCGCGATCGTCCCAGCGCGCGAGGAACGTGTCGTGCTGCCAGTGCACCATCTCGCCCTGCAGCTGCGGCGTGTGGCCAAGGGCCATGCGCAACGTGCCGTTGGCGAACGTGACCGTGACGTCGCCGTACCACGCGTCCTCATAGGTGCCCGCGTATTTCGCCAGCGCGAGCGAAGGCTTGCTCAGCGAATCGCGCGCCGTCGCGGTGGCCGTACGCGCCGCGCCGACCGCCTGCTTCTGCTTCTGCGCGAGCGCGGCGTATCCGCCGACGAAGTCCCACGGCGGCTTGGTGCCGAGCGCGTAGTCGAGCAGCGACCAGCCCAACGCGGAGAACATCGGCGTTTCGGTGTTGGTCAGCACGGCCACACCCACGCGCGCCTCGGGAATGAACGACACGAACGAGAGGTATCCCGGCAGGCCGCCCGTGTGCCACAGCAGCTTGCGGCCACGGAAGTCATTGGTCTGGAAGCCGAGCGCATACAGGTTGAACTGCTTGGCGAGCGGCGCGATGTCGGCGGCCGCCGGGCCGGTGCCCATGGGCGTCACGCCGGTCCAGATCTCGCGGGCCGTGCGCGCACTCACCAGCCGAGAACCGTCGGCGAGCTTGCCGCTGTCGAGCTGCACCAGCAGCCACTTGGCGATGTCGCGTGCGCCGGCGTTGATGCCGCCCGCGGGATTGGTATTGTCACTCGTCATCGGCGCTATCACCTGCAATTTGCCGTCCACCTCGGCGTGCGTGGTGGCCACATCGGCCTGTCCCGCCGCGTCGCTGTGGCGCACGGTGCTCGCGGTCATCCCGACGCGGGTGAGGATGCGCTCCTGAATGAACTGTTCCCACGTGCGCCCGCTCAGGCGTTCAATCACCTCGCCCGCCACGAGGTAGAGCACGTTGTCGTACGCGTACGCAGTGCGGAATGACGCCGCCGGCTTTATGAAGCGCAGGCGGCGCATGATCTCCTTGCGGTCGTAGGTCGACGCCGGCCACCAGAGCAGGTCGCCCGCGCCGAGGCCAAGGCCCGAGCGATGCACCAGCAGGTCGCGGATGGTGATCTCGCGCGTGACGAACGGGTCGTACATCGCGAACTCCGGGAGGTACCGGATGACCGGCGCGTCCCACTGGACCTTGCCTTCCTCGACGAGGATGCCGAGGGCCGTGGCCGTAAAGGCCTTGGTGTTGGACGCGATGCCGAATCGCGTGTCGGGACCCACCGGGTCGGGCGCGCCCAGCGTCTTGATGCCGTAACCCCGCGCCACGATGACCTTGCCGTCCTTCACCACGGCAATGGCGGCGCCCTGATTGCCAAACGTCTTGA
The DNA here is from genome assembly GCA_025361705.1 of Gemmatimonas sp. Lineage (GTDB taxonomy): Bacteria > Gemmatimonadota > Gemmatimonadetes > Gemmatimonadales > Gemmatimonadaceae > PNKL01. Next base: position 45,992 of record JANYJW010000012.1, on the reverse strand, counting down.
GGGCGCGCTCGACGATGCTGTCGATGGCGGCGGGTGACTGCGCGGCGGCGAGGGCGGGCGCGCAGAGAAGGGCGAGGACGAAGCGTCGCATGGTCGCGGACAGGGGAAAGAGGGAGCCAGCCAGTCGCGAGATCACCGAAATGAAGCGGGGGGCCAGGCGACGCGCTATGGCGCCAACGCCAGCGCCGCCACGAGCCGCGCCAGCGACGCAACATCGCGCAGGTCGAAGACCTCCGCCGGCCCGTGCGAGTAGCGCCCCGGCCAGCTGAGTCCCACGGCCGGCGGCCCCCACGGCGAGACCGCCGACGCATCGGTGCTGCCAAACGTCGTGCCCACCTGCAGCGGAATGCCGTTGGCGCGTGCCACGCGCATCACCCGCTCGCGCTCGGTGCGCGGCGCCAGTGAGCCGTCGTCGAGGCCGCGCAGCACCGCTCCCGCGCCCAACGGCGCCAGGGCAAAGTGCGGCGACTCCATGGGCGAGTCCGCACTGACAAAGGTGTCCACGGCATACACGCGCTGCAGCGACGCGCCGTACCGGTTGCCGAAAGCGCGTGCGCCGTTGAGTCCGCCTTCCTCCTGTACCGTCCACACAAAGTAGACACGCCGCGTGAGTGCGGCGGGATTGATGGACGCCACCGCCGTCAGCAGGGCGGAGACGCCCGTGCGATCATCGCTCGAGCGGCCCGTGACGCGCGTGCCGGCCAGTCGGTCGGCGCGCTTGTACGCGGTAAGGCTGAGGCCAGACCGCACGCCGCGCGCCACGAGCTGCGCGGAGTCCATGCCGAACCACGCCTGCAGCTTGCCGGGCGACTTGAGGCGCGCAGAGTCGCGCGGAACGAAGACGCCGCGCAGCGGCGCGCTTGCCGGCGCGCTTGCCGGCGCGTCGAAGTGCAGGTACGCCGGCACACCTTCCCACGAGGGCAGCACCGCGCCGCCGCGCACGCGCAGCGTCACGCGCCCGTCGGCGAGGATGCTGTCGACCTCAAAGCCCACCTCGTCGACGTGGGCAATCATCGCGATGGCATCGCGATCGGGACCCGCGGTCACGATAATGTTGCCCGCCGAGTCCACCTGCGATTTGTCGCGCGCCCACTTGGGGAGCCGGGCCAACACGGCGTCGCGCATGGGGCGCTCGTGCCCGGCTACCGCGTGAATGTCGCCCAGCTCCAGGAACTCCCGCTCGAGCGCATTGTACGCGTCGCGGCGCGGGGCGAGGTGGCGCGCGGTATCGGTGGGCAGCGCAATCAGCGAGGGCGTGTGATCAAGTCCTGCGGCGGTGGCTACCCACGCCGCGAGCGTGCCTGCCTCGGCGCTGTCGACCGACTCCACCGTGCTCCCCGGCCAGCGGACGGCCGGCGCGAAGACCGACAGTGAATCGGCACGCACTCGGCCGACGAGAGCGCGGAATGGCTGCGGCAGGCGTGCACTGCCCGCGCGCGACACGCTCCGCGCGAGCCGGCCCGCATCGGCAAGTGCCACCTGATCGACGGCGCCCAATTGCGCGAGCGCGGCCGACAGCCCCACCCACCCGAAGATGCGCTGCGTCGAGAGAATGAACGTCGTCTCGCCACTTGCCGGCACCTGCGTGGCGGCTGCAGCCACGGCGGCGCAGCCTGCGCGCGCGCCGGCCGCCGGCCCCGTGGCGAATGCGCCGAAGGTCCACAGCGGCCGGTCTGGCATGACGGGGTCGAGCAGCGCCACGCCGAGCGTCTCGACCTCGGCGCGCGACGACGCGCCGATGTCTACCCACAGCTGGTCGGCCGTGACGACCGTGGTGTCGCCCGCGTGCTGGCGCGCGAAGTGGCCGTTGGCGACGGCCACCACGCCCGGCACGCGTCCCGTGGCCGTGAAGACGGCGATGCGCTGCGCTTCCTGGAACTGATTCCACAACGGATGCGACGGCACGCCGCTGCGACGCAGGCGCAGGTAACCCGCGTCCGTGATCTGCGACACGACGAACGCCGAGTAGTCGAGCGCGCACGCAACGACGCGACGCGGCGTGCCGCGGCCGACGGTCTTGATGACATTCCCCCACTGGTCGGTGCGCCAGCCAGGCAGCGCGGCCATGAGGTGTTTCGCCGTCGATGCTTCCGTGCCCGGCACGGCGTCGAGGTGAATCCACGAGGCAACGGCAGCGCTCGTTTGCGCGCCAAGGGGAAGCGCGAGGCACAGAAGCGAGGCGGTCAGAAAGCGGCTCATGCGGTACCCCCCAATGCTGGCCCGGTCGACTCGAACACGCCGATCTCGTGGTTCTTGCGCACCCGGTTCCACGGAAAGACGCGGCCATTCATCGCCACATACACGCCCGGCGCCAGCGCCTGCACAAACGAGAGCGCACTTCCCAGGTTGAACAGTCCGTCGGAACTGCCGAACGCGTATGGCACCATGGCGCCGGTGAGGACGATGGTCTTGTGCGGCACGCCGGCGGCGATGGCCTGGGCCGTCTCGACCATCGTGTCGGTGCCGTGCGTGATCACCACGCGCTGCTCGTCGCACGCGAGGCAGGCGTGCACGATGCGGGCGCGGTCGCCGTCACCCATGTCGAGCGAGTCCACCATCATCAGCACGTCGATGACGACGTCCAGCTTGCAGCGGCCGCGCTGCAGCACGTCCTCGATGTGCGTGCGATTGAACGCGAGCGTGCCGTTGAGTTCGTTGTATTCCTTGTCGAACGTGCCGCCGGTGACGATGATGCGAATGGTCATGGGGCGAATTCTAGGGGACTCGCCGCACCGGCGCGACCGGGGCGGCGCTTCCGCCGCTTGACCGGCGGCGACGCGGGCGCACATTCCCGCCATGCGACTGACACTCCCTGCGGCTGCGCTGGCTGCGCTGGCTGCGCTTGCCGCGCTGGCCGCGTGTAGCAGCACCGGCGCCGGCGCGCAGACGGCCATCGCCCCCCGCCCTGCCGCCACGCCTGCGCCCGCGCGGCGCGCCGCGCACCACACCTTCGCCTTGTCGGCGACGGACTTCGTGCTCGACGGCAAGCCCTTCCAGATTCGGGCCGGCGAAATGCACCCGGCGCGCATCCCGGCAGAGTACTGGCGTCACCGCATCCGCATGGCGAAGGCGATGGGGCTCAACACCATCGCCGCGTACGTCTTCTGGAACTTTCACGAGGAACGCGAAGGCACGTTCGATTTTCGCACAGGCAGCCACAACATCGCGCGCTTCGTCCGCATTGCGCAGGAAGAGGGCATGTGGGTGCTGCTTCGCCCCGGCCCGTACGTCTGCGCCGAATGGGACTTCGGCGGACTCCCGCCGTATCTGTTGCGCGACCCCGAACTGCGCATCCGCTCCATGTACCCGCGTTACATCGCGGCCGCCGAGCGCTACATCACACGGCTCGCGCAGGAGGTGCGCCCGCTGCAGGTGACGCGCGGCGGGCCGATCCTCATGGTGCAGGTGGAGAATGAATACGGCAGCTACGGCAACGACCGCCGCTACATCGCGCGATTGAAGCAGCTATGGCAGGCCAGCGGCATCGACGTGCCGTTGTATTCGGCCGATGGCCCCACCGCGTACATGCTCGAAGCCGGCCGCGTCGAAGGTGGCGCGATCGGCCTCGACTCGGGCTCGGACGAGAAACACTGGGACCTCGCGCGTTCCATCGCGCCCGGCGTGCCCGTCTTCTCGTCGGAGACGTACCCCGGCTGGCTCACGCACTGGGGCGAACCGTGGGCCGCGCCGTCGGTGGAGGAGTTGCGCAAGGAAGTCGACTTTCTGCTCGGTACGAAGAAGTCCTTCAACTTCTACGTCGTGCACGGCGGCACGAACTTCGGGTTCACCGCAGGCGCAAACGCCGGCGGCAAGGGCTACGAGCCCGATGTCACCAGCTACGACTACGACGCGCCCATCGATGAACAGGGCCGCGCGACGCCAAAGTACCAGATGCTGCGCGCGCAGATTGCCGCCGCGTTGCCAGCGGGCGAGACGCTGGCGCCCGTGCCCGAACCCATTCCGGCCGTGGCCATCCCCGCGTTCGCCATGCGCCCGTTTGCTTCACTCTGGCGCAACCTCCCCGCGCCCATCGCGGCCGTGCACCCGCGCCCATTTGAGTTCTACGGCCAGAATCAGGGGCTCGTGCTGTATCGCACGACGCTCGTCGGACGAACGAGCGGCAAGCTGGTGGTCACTGACCTGCATGACTTCGCGACGGTCTTCGTGGACGGCGCTTTCGTCGGCACCATCGATCGTCGCCTCGGCGAGAAGTCCATTGACTTGCCCAAGGTCGCGACGGCGCGTCCGGTCCTCGAGATGCTTGTCGAGGGCATGGGCCACATCAACTTTGCGCAGGAGATGATCGACCGCAAAGGCGTCACCGATCGGGTGACGCTATCCGGCATGACGCTGATGAACTGGCAGGTGCACCTGCTGCCGCTCACCGACGCGTGGGTGTCGGCGCTGCGCGACGATGCGCCCACCGCACCTGCGCCGACCCGCCGCGGGCAGTTCTTCAAGGGGGAGTTCGTCCTCGACAAGCCGGCCGACACGTTCATCGACGTGACCGGCTACAAGAAAGGCGTCGTCTGGGTGAATGGGCACAACCTCGGCCGCTACTGGGACATCGGACCGCAACTGCGGCTCTATTGTCCGGCGCCGTTCCTCCGGGCAGGACGCAACGAGGTGGTCGTGCTCGACCTGCTCACCACGTCGGCGGCCCCACTGCGCGGCGCGGCCTCCCTGAAGTAGGGGCCTACTTCGCCGTCTCGCGCTCCCGCAGGCGGTTCAATCCCATCTCGGCAAAGATGCCGGTGAGGTGCGCCAGGAAGGCCAGGTGTGCCTGCAGTTCCTGCTCGGTGATGACGGGGACCTTCTCGATGGCCGCCATGTACGCCGCTTCGTCGAAACCGTACATCGCCGACTGCGCGCGGTAGAACCCGAGGTCAGGTGGCGCGAGAAAGAGCTGCCCCGTAAAGACGCTGCCAATGTGCGCGCCCTCGACGACGATGGGGGTCGCCGCGTCGACGAGGCCGCGCGGGCACCCGTACCTGACCGACGGATTGGCGTCGCAGAGATGCATCCCGATGTAGCGATCGCTCTCGACGCACTGCGCGTTCGTCAATGCGTTCACGCGGTGAAACTTGGTGCACGCGTCCTGCCAGCCGGCACCGGCGTGCACCATCCCGTCGGTGTCGATGATGGCCGATGGGATGCGCGACGCGAGGTACAGGCTGTCGAGCAGGGACTGCAGACGGGGAATGTCGAGCAGGTCCGTCAGCCGGTGCGGCACTCCCCCGGCCTGCGACACACGATCCGTGGCGGCCGTCATTGTGGCGTCCGGTTGATGGGCCGGGTGACGCCCGACGGCGTGACCTCGAACGTCGCGCGATGCACGGCGTCGTACGCGCCGCTGGCCGCAGCACCGCTGGCACCCGACATCACGCGGGCGCGCGCCATCGCCATCAGGCTCGGCACCGTCCACGCATCGGCGGCGGCGAGGTTCACCGTATACCCAAGGTCCTGGAACGAGGCCACGCTCATCGGACTCCACGGCATGTTGGGTGTGACGTCGATGTAGCCCGTCATCACCTCGTTGATGAACAGCGATTCGCGCCAGTGGCTGTCGGCGGTCCCCCTGCCGCCGGTCGCTTCCAAGGCCACGCCGGTCGCTCCGGTGCACAGCACCCCCACTCCACCGGCGCCCACGCACTGCGCGGTGGCCGCGGTTCCGATGAAGCGCGGGTTGGTGCTGCCGGTTGCGCTGCCCCCTGTGTCGACGGCCGGGCTCGTCACCAAGCCGAGGTCGCCCCAGACCGTGCCGAAGCCCAGCACATGGTTCATCTCGTGCAGCACGATGGCGTCAAAACGCCCGCTGCTGATGTACGTCCCGATGTCGGTGAAATCAAAGACCATGGTGCCGACGATGGGGAGCCCGCTGCCGCTGCGCGCAAAGCACGGCCCGGCCTGCGCAATCAGTCCACCGGCACCGTCGACGGCCCCTACCGAGACGTAGATGATCACACCCTGCGTACTCTCGTTGAGAATCCCCGACAGGCCGACCACGTGGCACGTCGCCAGGTTGGCGTTCACCAACGGCGTGTTGACGAGCGGACTCACGATCGCGGCCCGCACGCGGTTCACGGCGGCGGTGAGCGCGGTCTGCACTTCGAGGGTGAGAGCGTTCCCGAAGTAGCGCAACGTCACGGGGAAGTTCGACTGCGTCGTGGCGGTAAACGATGCGCTCAGCGCCCCGACGGTTGCGGTTGCCGTCTGCGTGCCGCCCTTGTTGCCCAGCCGCCACGACGCACCGGTGGCCAAGCCGCTGGCATTGGTCGTCGCGGTGCCAGGCGTGATGGTGCCGCCGCCCGCTGTCACCGCAAACGCAACCGGCACGTTGGCGGCGTTGTTGCCGTACTGATCCTTGACGGTGACGGCGAGTGCCAGCGGAAGCGTGGCGCCCGCCAGCGCCGTCTGCGCGTTTCCGCCCGCGACCACCAGCGACGTCGGCGTACCCGAGGTGGCCGTGGCCGTAATGACGCGCGGCGTTACGCCCACCACGGTGGCAGTCAGGCTCTGACTGCCGGTGGTCGTGCCCAGTGTCCAACTGCCGACCGTCGCCACCCCCTGCGTGTTCGTCACGGCCACCGCGTCGGTAATCGCCCCACTCCCGCTGGCTGCTGCAAATGTCACCGTGACGCCAGACACCGGATTATTGAATGCGTCGGCCACGCGCACGGCGGGCGCGGTGGCCACAACCGTGGCGACCATCGCCACCTGCGCATCGCCCGCACTCACACTCACGGTGGTCGGCGCACCAGCGGAGGCGATGGCGACAAACGTCGCCGCGCCGACGATGCCGATGGTCGTGGCCGACAGCGACTGCGTGCCCGGCGCCGTGCCGAGCGTCCATGTGGTCGACGCGATGCCGTCGGCCCCCGAGGTGGCCGTCGCCGGGCTTACCGTGCCGTGGAGGTACGTGGGTGTGAACGCCACGACGCGCCCCGCCACCGGTGCTCCCTTGCGATCCTGGATCCTCACGCGCACAGGCGACGCCAACCGCCCGCCCACCGGCGCGCTCTGCACATCACCGCTCAACTTGAGCGGCGCCACCGGCAGCTGCACCACCGTGATGGCCACGGTCGCGCGCGCCGTGTCGGCGCGAATGGTGAGCGTGGTGCTTCCGTTTCCGACCGCGACCACCGTGGCCGACATGCGCCCGGTCACACTGGCCACCGCCGCCGAACCGACGCTCATCCCCAGCGGCACGTCGCTCATGACCGCGCCGCTCTGGTCGCGCACCACAATGCCCACCACCTGCTCGGCGCCGACGGCGTCGAGGTTCACGCTGCTCACCGACGCGCTGATGGTCGTCGGCAGGGGCGGCGTCGAGATGTCCGTCGTGCACGCGGAGCCTGCACAGAGGACGACGAAGGCGAGGGTGCGCGCCGCACAACGCGCGGCACGCCAGGAGCGTGGCATGGGGATCCGGGATGAACAACCAGGGACATTCAGTTGTAATTCAGCTTCGGCACGCTCCTACCGCGCCTTGATGCCCGCCGTCGCCCTGGCCAGTCCATCCGCCGTGGCCGAGAGGGTGAGACGGCCGCCGCGCCGCGGCGCCCGGATGACCACCAGCGCCAGCCCGTTGAACGCCCGGTGCTGCGCCGCCGACGCCGTGGGCCCCGTAAAGGGCTCGTGGTTGGTGGGGTCGCCGTTGTCGATCCCGGCAATCGCGCCGCCCCCCTGCAGCGCAAAACGCACCGCCGGGTTGCCCCCCGCGCGCACCAGCCGCCCCTTGGCGTCCACCACGCGCACCGTGACGAACGCGAGGTCCTGTCCATCGGCGCGGATCGCCGGTCGGTCAACCTGCAGCTCGAGACGCGCCGGCACGCCGGTGGTCTCCACCCGATCGTCCGCCACCACCTTGCCGCCGCGCATCGCCACCGCGCGCAGCGTTCCCGGCGCGTACGGCACCTGCCACGTCAGGTGGTGCTCAACGACGCCCTTCCAGCCGCGCACGCCCTGCGACCTGTCGTTCAGGAACAGCTCCACGGAATCGGCGTTGGTGTACGCCCACACGGGAATCGGCTTGCCGGTGAACGCCGCTGGCCAGTTCCAGTGCGGTAGCAGGTGCACCATGGGCTCACTGCGCCATTGGCTCTGGTACAGATAGAACCGGTCCTTGGGGAATCCGTTGATGTCGACGATGCCGAAGGACGAGCTGCGATTGGGCCAGTCGAACGGCGTGGGCTCGCCGATGTAGTCAAAGCCCGTCCACACGAACTCACCCGCCATCCACGGCGCATTGCGCATCGCCTGAAACTGCACCTCGGCGTTGTTTCCCCACGCCGGGCCCTCGAGGTCATAGGACGTCACGTGGTGGTCGAGCCGGTTCACGATCTGCGGCACGCCATCCTTCAGCACCACGTTGTACTGGTCGCGCGAGCTGTAGTCCGATGACGTCTCCGACCCGTACGCCTTCATGCCGCGAACCGTCGGGTAGACGCGCAGATGGTAGTTGACGCCAAAGAGATCGAGCGGCGCGGCAAACCCCGTCGCGAGCGCGGCGGTCGGATTGTCCATGCCCGCCGTCACGAAGCGCGTGGGGTCTTCGTCGCGCACGAAGCCGGCGAGCCGCGTGGCCATCGCCTGCGCGCGCGTCGTGTCGCCCTGTTCGGGGATCTCGTTGCCAATGCTCCACATCACCACGCTGGCGTGGTTCCGGTCGCGCTGCACCATGTCGCGCGTGTCGCGCTCGCTCCACGCGTCGAAGAACTGGCCATAGCCAAAGTGGGTCTTCTGCTGCTTCCACTCGTCAAAGACCTCGTCCATGACCACGAAACCCAAGCGGTCGGCAAAGTCGAGCAGCGCCGGCGCCGGCGGATTGTGGCTCGTGCGAATGGCGTTGACGCCCATGCGTTTCATGATCTGCAGCTGCCGCTCGATGCCACGGTCAAAGGCGGCGGCGCCCAGCGGGCCGAGGTCGTGATGCAGGCAGACGCCTTGCAGCGGCACGCGCCGTCCGTTCAGCACGAAGCCGCCATCGGCCGAGAACGCGATGGTGCGAATGCCGTACGCCACGCGCTCCGCGTCCACGGCCTTGCCGCCGACGAGCAGGCGCGCCTCGACATCGTACAGGTACGGATCGTCCACCGACCAGCGATGGGGCGCCGGCACCCCAAGCGACAGCGACACCCGGCCGCGGCCATTGCCCGCCAGCACACTCGGCGCGCGCTGCGTCGCCACCACGCGACCGGCATGGTCGCGCACGACCACCTCAGCCTCGGCCTTCGCGTCAGCCGGCGCCGCGTTGGCCACGTCCAACCGCACGGTCAACTCGGCGCGCGCGTCGCTCACGCTTACCGTGCGCACCACTGTTCCCCACTGCACGATGTGCTGCGGCTGCTTGACCGTCAGCCAGACGTGCCGGTAGATGCCGCCACCCGAATACCAGCGCGACGACGGTTGCTTCACGTCCACGCGTACCGCCACGACGTTGGTCGTGCCGGCTGGCTTCAGGTGGGGCGTCACGTCATAGGCAAACGACGAGTAGCCGTACGGACGCGTGCCAAGCGACTGGCCATTGAGCCAGACCTCGGAGTTCATGTACGCGCCCTCGAACTCGATCGTCACGCGCTGCGCGGCCTCGCCCGGCGGCGTGACGAAGCTCTTGCGGTACCAGCCGATGCCGCCGTTGAGGTAGCCATTGCCGGCCCCGCCCGGGCTGCGCGGGTCGAAGGGCCCTTCCGGCGCCGACGGCAGTCTGTCGGTGCCCGCATCCGGCGCACGCCCCGAGGCCGCGACGACGCGGTCCCCCTTGCCGAGGATCACGAAATCGTGCGGCAGGTCGATACGGTCCCACGCCGCATCGTCTACGCTGGTCGCCTCGCCGCCCGCCACCTCGCCGGCGTGAAAGCGCCAGTCGAAGTCGAAGAGCGTTCGCACGCGGGGTGACGGCGCCGCGGATTGGGAACCAGCCGGGCTCGCAATGGGGTCGCCCGAAAGCGGTGCCACACGAACGGATGCCGACGGCCATGCCAGCAGGGCGAGGCCGACCATGAGAGACGAACGGGAAGTGCGCATGGGGGAATTCTACGCCCGCCGCGGGCGCCCGGCGAATCGATGACACCAGCGCGCGCCGCGTGTCGTAGTCAACCTCTGTGGGCGGCGGTCGATGCCCGTTGTTTTCGCCGCTCGCGGGGTCGCATCTGACGCCTCATTCGAGCATACTTAAAGGTCCTACCCGATTCACCATGGCCGGAGGCCACGCGCTGCCATGTTCCGCTTTGCCCCTCGTGCCCTGGCGCTCAGCATCGCCGCCCTGTCCCTGACGGGCTGTTCCATCAAGCGAATGGCCATCAATTCGCTCGGGAACGCCCTCTCGTCGGGCAGCAGTTCCTCATTGGCCAAGGACGACGATCCGGAGCTCGTCCGGGACGCCATCCCCTTTGCGCTCAAGACAATAGAGGCGCTGCTCGAGCAGTCCCCCAGGCACGTGGGAATGCTGACCGCGGCGGCCAGCGGTTTCACGCAGTACGGATATGCCTTCGTCCAGCAGGAAGCGGACCTCACCGAAGCGCAGGACTTGACCCGCGCCACCGCCATGCGGGTGCGCGCCAAGAAGCTCTACCTGCGCGCCGCCGAGTACGGCCTGCGCGGCCTCGAAGTTGACTTGCCGGGCTTCCGTGAGCAGTTGCTTCGGGATGCCGACGCGACGCTGGCCCGGGCCGGCCGAAAGCACGTGCCCCTGCTCTACTGGACCGGCGCGGCGTGGGCCGCCGCGCTCGCCATCGACGTCACCGATTCTGAACTCGCCATCCGCCAGACGGTCATCGAGAAGATGATGCGCCGGGCCATGGCACTGGACGATGCATGGGACCGTGGCTCGCTGCACGAGTTCCTCATTTCGTGGGAAGCCGCGCACGCCAACACCGGCGGCTCCATGGCGCAGGCGCGCGCGCACTTTGCCCGCGCCACGCAACTCTCCGGCGGCCAACGGGTAGCACCGTATGTCTCGCTGGCCGAGGCCGTGTCGATCAACGAGAACAACCGCAAGGAATTCGAGGCGCTGCTCAAGCAGGCGCTCGCCGTCGACCTCAACGCTTCGCCCGATGACAAGCTGGCCAACGTCATCAATCAACGGCGCGCGCGCTGGCTCCTGAGCCGCATCGACGACCTGTTCGTCAACTAACCCGACCGATCAATGACCCGCAGACATATGACGTCGTTCGCCCTGCTCGTCGCCCTGCTCGTCGCCCTCCTCGCGGGGCTCGTCGCGCCCACGCAGGCTCAGGCGCCGATCACGGTCAAGATGGCCACGCTCGTGCCCGAAAACTCGGCCTGGTTCCTCGTGCTCAAGGAAGTCGCCGACCAGTGGGGCAAGCTGTCCGGCGGCAAGGTGCGCGTGCTCCTGTACCCCGGCGGCCGTCAGGGCGATGACCCGGATGTGGTGCGCAAGATGAACCTCGGCACGCTCAATGCGGGCGTGCTCACCTCGGCGGGCCTCGGCGAAATCGACCGGTCGGTGTACGCGCTGAGCATCCCCATGGCGTTCAACGACTACGACGAGGTGTACGCCGTCCTCGAGAAGATGCGCCCCAAGCTCGAGGCCCAGTTCGAGGCGAAGGGCTTCGTGATTCTCAATTGGGCCGATGGCGGCTGGAATCACTTCTTTACCAAGACGTCGGCCGCCTCGCCCGACGAAATGCGCAAACTCAAGATGTTCAGCTGGGCGGGTGACTCCAAGACCACCGAAGTGTGGAAGAAGATGGGCTTTGATCCGCGTCCGGCGCCGTCCACCGAGCTGGTGACCGGCCTGCAGACCGGGTTGTTCGAGTGCTACCTCGCGCCGCCGCAGGTGTCGCTCATCACGCGGTACTACGAGCAGACCAAGTACATGACCGACATGCCGTGGCAGATCCTCATGGGCGCCACGATCATCCGCAAGGAAACGTGGGAGAAGATTCCCGCCGATTTGCGGCCGCAGCTCCTCGCCGCGGCGCGCACGGCGGGCACCAAGCTGCAACAGGCGATTCGCCTCGAGCAGCTGCCCGACGTCGAGGCCATGAAGAAGAACGGCCTGGTGGTGGTGCCGGTGGACGCCAGGACGCGCGAAGTGTGGCGACGCGCGGCCGAGACGGCGTACCCGCTGATGAAGCAGGGCGCGATGCCGGCCGACGCCTTTGACGACGCGCTGCGATACCGCGACGAGTATCGCAGGCAGAAGGGCGCCGCCAAGAAGTGAAGACGCTCGCCAGACTCTTCACGGGGACCGAGAAGTTCGTCCTCGTCGCCACGCTCGGATTGGCAACCGTCTTGCCGCTGATCGACACCATTGGCCGCCAGTTGGGCGGCTTCCATCTGGTGGGTTCGGCCGAGTACGTGCAGCAGCTCACGCTGTGGCTGGCGTTCGTCGGCGGCATGGCCGCCACGAGCCAGGCCAAGCACCTCACGCTCTCCACGTCGGAGTTCTTCGGCGAGGGAACGGCGCGGCGGATGTCGCGCCTGCTGTCCTACTCCGTGGCAGCTGCGGTCGTGGGCATCCTGGCATACGCAAGCGCCAAGGTGGTGCTGGCCAACCGGCTCGAGCCCAAGCTGCTCCCCATCGGCCTTCCGGAGTGGGTCAGCGAAATCATCATGCCGGCGTCGATGGGCGTGATGTCGCTGATGTTCGTCTGGAACGCGTCGGACAAGTGGTGGGGCCGCCTCGTCGCACTGGCCACGGTCGGTGGCGCGTTTGCCATCGGGCTCGTGCCGCCGGCCGCCGCCATGCACCTGTGGCCGCTCGCCCTGCTCGTGCTGGGCGCCGCGCTGCTGGGCGCGCCCGTCTTTGTGGCCATGGGTGGCGTGGCGCTGGTGCTCTTCTTCCGCGAAGGGACGCCCGTGGCCGCGGTATCGGCTGAAGTCTACAGGCTCATCGCGTCGCCAACGCTGCCCGCCATTCCGCTGCTCACCGCGGCGGGGTACGTGCTCGCCGAGAGCGCGGCGGCCGAACGGCTGGTGCGCTTCTTCCGCGCCGTGTTTGGCTGGATGCCGGGCGGCATCGCGGTGATGGTGGCGATGGTCTGCGCGCTCTTCACGACCTTCACCGGTGGCTCGGGCGTGACGATCATCGCGCTCGGCGGCCTCGTCTATCCCATCCTGCGCAAGGACGGCTATTCCGAGGGCTTTTCGCTGGGCCTCGTGACGGCGGCCGGATCGCTGGGCCTGCTCTTCCCGCCCAGCCTGCCGGTGATCCTGTACAGTGTGGTGGCAAGCTCGCGCGAAGCGTCAGTGCCCGCCGACCAGCTCTTTCTCGCCGGCCTGCTGCCGGGCCTGCTGCTGGTGGTGCTGTCGGCGGGCTACGGCATCTTCGTGGGCCGCAAGGTCGTGCGCGAATCCAAGCCGGTGTTCTCGTGGCGCGAAGTCGGCGCCTCGGCGTGGGGCGCCAAGTGGGAGCTGATGCTCCCCGTCGTGATCATCGCACTGTTCGTGACGGGCACGGCGACGATGCTCGAGACCGCGGCGGCGGCGTTGATGTACACCGTGATCATCGAGTGCTTCGTGACGAAGGACATCAAGATCACCACGGAGCTTCCCAACGTGCTGCTGAAGGCGGCGGCGCTGATGGGGGCGGTGCTCACGCTGCTGGCGATCGCGATGGGGCTGACCAACTACCTCGTCGACGCCATGATCCCCGACGCCATCCTGGCGTGGGTGCAGCTGCACATCCAGTCGAAGTATCTCTTCCTGCTGGCGCTCAACGTGCTGCTGCTCGTGCTCGGCAGCGTGCTCGAGATCTATTCGGCCATCATCATCCTCGCGCCGCTCATTGCCCCGATGGGCACCGCGTTCGGCATCGATCCCGTGCACCTCGGCGTGATCTTCCTCGCGAACCTCGAGATGGGATTCCTGCTGCCGCCGGTGGGGCTGAACCTGTTCCTCACGTCGTCGCGCTTCAACCAGCCGCTGACGAGCTTGTACAAGCACGTGCTGCCGTTCCTGGTGATCACCGGCATCGGCGTGCTGCTCATCACGTACATGCCGTGGATGTCGCTGGGCGTGCTGGAGTTGGTGGGGAAGCGATAGGCCCGACGCCCGTTGTCGTACTCTGTCGCACGCTCGATCAGGTCTTTCCCTACTGTAATGGGCATCGCCCGATCGCAGAATTCGAGTACGGGTCTGGCGTTTCGGTGCGTTCACGCGCCCGGATGGGCGCGCACACTGCAGCTGCGCCGCACCCGACATCGGGAGGATTCCATGTCGATTCGTCGCATGCTCGTGGCGCTCGCCGCCATGGCCGTCATCGCTCCAGTCGCCCTGCGCGCACAGGATGACGACATCGACTTCGCGACGGCACGCAAGCAGTTCGTCGCCGGCCAGCCGCGAGTGGCGGCCAACACACTGCTCCAGTCGAGCCTCGGCGTGCGTCAGCAGGTGGGACGCTGCCGTGATGACGCCATAGGCGCCCAGCTGGTGGACGCCGAGAGCCGGCTCGAGAAGCTCGCCATGTCATTGCGCGCCGGTCAGGTGAACGGCGTGAAGGCGCTCGACCAGACGCTCAAGCACATCGACCACGTGATGGCGCTCCATCACCTGACGATGGCCACCGCCGCCATCGCGCATCCGCGTCCGGACAACATTCCGGTGGCGGCCCGGGACCTCGAGCGCGCCGCGTTCCATTTTGAGCGCTCACTCGTGATCGACGGGACCAAGCTCACGGCCGAACAGGTCGCGCTGCTCGGCGATGTGCGCAAGCTGGTCAAGGGTATCGAGGAGAGCCAGAAGTTTCCCAGCGACGCCGGCGCAGTGACCAAGTTGTTCGAGACGCAGTTGGCGTCGACGACGGTGGCTGCCAAGTAGCATCGGGGTAGCAGTGGGGGCCGGCGCGGCACGCTCGCACCGGCCCGCACGACGGCGCTCGTCCGTGCCCCACGCAGCAGCACTGCCTGCGCCCGCTCAGCAGCACCCGTCGGCACACGCCGGCGTACCGCGCAGCCCCAGCACTCCCTCGCGCGCGATGATCGGCACCATGCCCAGGGCGGCCACCGGGTCGGCCCACCACCAGCCCAGCGCCGCGTTCAGCAGCAGACCGCACAGCAGGATCATCGACAGCCACATGCACAGCGAGGTCTGCTGCGCCTCCGCCACCAGCGCGCGGCTGCCCAGCGCGGCGCCGACACGGCGCTTGGCCCGGGCGAGCAGCGGCATCACGAGCACCGACGCGGCGGCCAGCGCAATGCCCACCGGGCTCTCGCCCGGCGCCTCACGATGCCAGAGCGCCGAAGCGGCGTCGACCGCGACGTAGAGCGCGAGTGCCACGAAGAGCCCGCCAATGAGCCGGTGCGCAATGCGCTCCACCCGCTCGCGCCGTTTGAGATCGGCGTCGGCATCGAGGCGCCACAGCGCAATCGCCGACGCGGACAGCTCGATGCCGCTGTCGATGCCGAAGCCGATGAGCGCCACCGAGCCGGCGGTGAGGCCCGCCGCAATGGCAATGACGCCTTCGAGCGCGTTGTACACGAGCGTGGCGATGTTCAGCCATCGGCTCCGGTGCACCAACTGCGACCGGGCGTGCGCGGAGAGGAGCGTGGCACCCATGCAGGAATCTACCCTGCCGCGGGCGCGGCACCGCGCACCCCCGGCACGCGGAACGCCGGCAACACGCCGCTCCGCGCTAGCAGCTGCGCCCGCTCAGGAACCAGCACGAGGCGTGCGGTGACGACTTCATGAATGCGAGCAGCAGCGCGCCGACCTTCTGGCGTGCGCTCGTGTTGGGATGCGTGAAGTCCGTCTGGAAATCCTCGGGGAGCCACGTGAGGCCGTCGGCGCGCGCCTTTGCTCCATCGGCCCACAGATACGGCCCCCACGCGAGCCACGCTGCTGTGGCGCCCGGCCGCAGGTCACCAGCCAACGCATCGGGAGCGCCATTGGCACCCTGCCGGATTTGCGCGTCGATGAGCCACTTCACGGCGAATCCCGTTTCGTATGCAAACGGTTCGGGATTCAGCGTGCCCGCCTGCGCGTAACCAGCGTAGATGCGGCTGGAGAGAAAAACGACCTGCAGGTTGGGATACCGCACCTTGAGCGTGCGCACCACGGCGCCGAGCCCGGCGACCATCGTGTAGGCGTCCGCGCCGGCGGCAGGCAACGGCACGGTAGGCCCGGGCGTTGCCTGCTTCAGCCAGACCGCCTGAACCTGCGCCTCGGTGACACCAAGCGCGGCGAGGCGCTGGTCCTTCACCACGGTGTAGGTGTTTTCTGTTGGCGCATCCCAGTTGACGATCACCATGCCGCCCTGCGCGCCGTCGACCATCACCAGGTGCGCCCGGTCCACCGTGGCGTCGGCGAGCGCCTGACCGACGAACGACACCGACTGGCACTGCGTGGGCCCTCCGCCGCAGAACTCCTGCGTCGTGTTGGACATCCCGACGGACAGGAAGACGATCTTGCCGTTCGCGTCACTCTGCCCAGCGGCGTTGAGCGGCCGGATGTTGCGCGCGAAGGTCGCGCCAAGCGCAGCGTGCGCGGCGGGCATGGCATTGACGCCGCCCGCGTATAACCCGCCCTGAAAGCCGCGATAGGTGGACGCACCAAGGTCGGTCAATGCCACCTTGGCCGTATCGGGTACCGTCACCGTGGCAGGCGCTGACGGCGAACTCCTGGACGCGCACGCGGCCGCGACGCTGAGCGCCGCGACCGCCACGGTCCTCACCCTGAACATGCGCCAACCCTACAAGCAGCGCGCGCCGCCACGCATCGGCGGCCCTGCCGTCGGCGCCGCTACCGCAGGGGTCGCCTGTTTGGGCCACACGTTGTCGGTGACGTCGCGGTCGGGGAACCGGCACGACGGATCAAGCGTGATCTTCTCGACGGCCCGCGCACCGAAATCGAGCACCGCGTGAAACGTACGGCTCCCGCCAAACCAGACGTCCACCGGCCACGTCACTACCGCGGTGACGCTATCGGTCATCACGGCGTTCTTCATCGCCTTGATCTTCGCCCCCTTCGGGGCGAAGCGCACCTTCAGCACCACGGGCGACGGCATCTGCCCGTCCTGCCGCACCGTCACCGTCGTCTTGCCGGCCGTCGTCTTCACATCCGCGATGGAGCCATCCACCGACTCGGTGGTGTACAGCCAGTAGTACCAGAACCAGCCGAGGTCGCGCTTGAGCGCCGTGCTCATGAAGAATGCGTAGTCCCATGGCGAGGGATGCTTGAACAGCCACGCCTTGGCGTACTCGCTGTGTGCGCGCCACACGGCGGTGTCGCCCACGATGCCGCCGAGCATCGAGAGCATCAACGGCGACTTGCCGTACGCCTGGAAGCTGTAGTTGGGGCCGCCGTAGTTGGCGTCCCACATCAGCGGCGCTTCGCGTTCATCGCCACTCGTGCGTCCGTACGACTGGCCGAGTCCGTCGAGGTTGGCCGGCTGCTTGTTGCGGTCGGCCGACGACAGTCCGTTCATGTACTGGTTGAATCCTTCGTCCATCCAGCCGTACCACGTCTCGTTGACGCCCACCATCATCGGCCACCACTCGTGGCCGGTCTCGTGGTCCGCCGCGCCGGCGGCCGAGCCGAGAAACATGGGATACTCCATGCCGGTGTCGGGCCCGTCCGACAGCGTCAGTTGCGGAAAGGCGTACGGCATCCAGAGTGTGGAGTAGAACTCGAGCGCGTGCCGCGCCAGCGGCCCCGCCTGCGCGTACTGCGCGACGTGGCTTGGCTCATAAAGGAGATTCACAGGTACCACTTTGCCGCCGGGAATCGTGGCGCGCGTTGCATCCCAGACGAACCGGTCGGAACTCGACCACGCAAAGTCGTTCACGACCTCGGCGACATAATGCCAGCTGAGCCGCGTGCCATCGGCCGTCGACTTGCCCGGCCCACGCTCGGCGGCAGTCACGATGGGACGCACGCTGTCGGACTCGAGGGCGTGCGACAGCCGGTCGCGCGCCGTGGCCGTGAGCACATCGCCGGGATTCTGCAGCACGCCCGTCGCACCCACGAGCCAGCCCGCCGGGGCGTCAATGGTCACGTCGAAGCGGCCGAAGTTGTTGTAGAACTCCGACGGCCCGAGGTATGGGTCGGTGTCCCAGCCGCGCAGGTCGTCAAACACCGTGACGCGCGGATACCACTGCGCCACCTGCACCAGGCTGTCGCCCCACGCGCCCATGCGCAGGCCGCGGCCGTTGTCCGCGGTGGGCGCCTTGAAGGTCCACTCGGCTTCGAGCGTGGCCGTGCTGTGCGGCGCGATGGGCGTGACCAGGGCAACGCGCGCGGTCGTCTGCGTCAAGCCGAATGCGGCCAATTTCATCGGCGGCGCGGCGCCCCCGGCGCGGCTTCGTGCCGGCGCCGGCGGATTGAGGTCCACGACCTCGCCATTCACCGCCATGCGCGTCACGCGCATGCCGTCCGTGATTTCGGGCACCGTCTCGGCGCGCGGCACGTTGGCGGCATAGATGTTCTGGTCGAGCCGCAGCTGGATGCTGCGCATCGCCGAGTCGCTGTTGTTGTGGATCACCACGGTCTCGCGCCCCGTGATGCGCATGGCGGGCACGTCGAGGCGGGCGTTGATGGTGTAGTCCACCTGCGTCTGCCAGTAGTGCTTGCCTGGCCGCCCCGTGGAATCCCGCGTGCCGGCCGCGAACGCGCGCCGGATCATGTTGGTGAGCGGCAAGTCGCGGCGGATCGCCCGGGTGGGCGCCTGCGCGGCGGCCGCGAGCGGGAACGCCACGGCAGCGAAAATGAGAATCCTGATGGCACGCATGGGATGCACTCCGTGTGGTGTTGGACCGGACCTACTCTCCATTCAGCACTTCCTGCACCTTGGCCACGAAGGCGTCGGTCGAGAACGGCTTTTCAATGAACGACACACCGGGGTCCAACATGCCACGATGCGCAATGACATCGGCCGTGTGCCCCGACATGAACAGCTGCTTGATCTGCGGTCGGAACGACAGCAGCATCCTCGCGAGATCGCGCCCGTTCATTTCCGGCATCACGACATCGGTCAGCAGCAGCTGGATCTCGCCCGGAAACTCGGTGGCCAGGCGGATGGCGTCGCCCGGCGTGCCCGCGGCAAGCACGGTGTAGCCCCGCGCCTCGAGCACCCGCGTCGAGAGCCGGAGAATGGACGGCTCGTCCTCGACGACGAGGATGGTCTCATGTCCATCGACGCCAACCGCGGTGACCGCCCCTGACATCCGCGCGCGCGGGGTCGCTTCCTGTTGCCGTGGCAGGTAGATCTCGAACACCGTGCCCTGGCCCACCACGCTGGACACCGTCAGGAACCCGTCGTTCTGCCGCACCGCGCCGTAGACCGATGCCAGCCCGAGGCCGGTGCCTTCGCCGACGCCCTTGGTGGTGAAGAACGGCTCGAACACGAGGGCCATCGTCGCCTCGTCCATGCCGTGTCCGGTGTCACGCACGGTGAGCCGCACATATGCGCCGGGGACGGCGTCGGGGTGCCCCGCGCAGAACGCCGCGTTGATGTGGCAGTTGTTCGTCGCCAGCGCAATGGTGCCCACGTCGGCAATGGCGTGCCGCGCGTTGACGCACAGGTTGGTCAGGATGTTCGCGAGCTGCGACGGATCCATCGACACCGGCCAGAGGTTCGTCGCCGGCTCCCAGACGACGGTGATGTCCTCGCCGATCAGCCGCTGCAGCATGGACAGCAGCCGCTGCATGGTGTCGTTGAGGTCCAGCACCTCAGGGGCAACGGTCTGCCGGCGCGCGTAAGCCAGCAGCTGCCGCGTGAGATCGGCAGAGCGCTGCGCCGCCCGGCGGATTTCGAGGAGGTCGGCGTGCAGCGGATGCGCCGCGTCGACCTGATCCATGGCGAGTTCGGCCGTCACCAGGATTGCCCCGAGCATGTTGTTGAAGTCGTGGGCGATGCCGCCCGCCAGGCGGCCCACCGATTCGAGCTTTTGCGCGTGATGCAGCCGGTCCTCGAGCAATGACTTCTCCTCGACGGCCCGCTCACGCACCGTGATGTCGCGGAACGACCACACGCGGCCCACGTTGACGCCCCCCTTGATGATCGGCGCGGTATATCGCTCGAACACACGCCCGTCAACGAAGCGCACGGTGTCGCTTGCCTCTGCCGTCGTACCGTACAACGCCTTGACCTTGGCCAGGAACTCCCCGGGGTCGGCCAGTTCGCCAAGCACATGCTGCAGCAGCCGGTCGTCGTCCCGCGACTCGATGATCGCGGGCGGAATCCGCCACAACTCGGCAAACCGCCTGTTGGTTCGCAACACCTTGCCCTGGCTGTCGACGGCCAGCAGCCCGTCCGCCGTGGACTCGAGTATCACGTTCAACTCGGCCTCGCTGTCGCGCAACGCGGCCTCGGCCAGCCGGCGCTCGATCACCAAGGCCATTTGGTTGCCCACTGACGCCAGGAACTGCAGGTCGCCGTTGTCGTAGACAATGCCCTGGTCGTACTGCTGCACCACGAGCACGCCGATCATGCCCGAGGGCGTGCGCAACGGCACGCCCATCCATGACGGCGATGGGGAGCCGATGAGCGCGACTTCGCCCGACTGCTGAAGCTGCCGGAAGACGTCCGGCGTGATCAGGGTCGGTTCCCCGTGGCGAAAGACGTACGCCGTGCAGCTATTCGCCATGCCGTCCGTTCCGGGCGTCGTGTCGAACTGGTCCTTGTAGTACGGGAAGGTGAACAGCGCCGTCCTGGGGTCGTGCAGCGCCACGAAGCAGTTGTCCGCCTGCAGCACGCGCTGCAGTGAGTGATGCATCATCTCCAGCAGTTCGTCGAGGTTGGCGGAGGTTGCCACGCTCTGTGCAATTTCGTGCATCACCTCGCGCTCGAGTTCCGCGCGCCGGCGCTCCGTGATGTCCTGGATGGTGCCAATGAGCGCGATGGGCAACCCCGCCGGGTCGAACGCCAGCGACGCGAGTTCGTGCACCCAGCGCACGGTGCCATCGGCCTTGCGCACGATGCGGTACACGCGGTCAAACGTGCGCTGGTTGGTCCGTACCGCGTCCTGCCGGCCCTGCCCCATCGTCGCCCGGTCGTCGGGATGGACGAGGTCGAGCCATCCTTGATACGAGCGCTCGAAGCTGGTGTCGATGCCGAAGATCTCATCCAGCACCTCCGACGAGTGCCAGCGGTTGGCAACGAAGTCGGTGCGATACGACCCGAGATGGGCCACGCGCTGCGATTCGCGGAAGAAGTACTCGCTCTCCTCGAGATCCGCCGCGACCTGCGCGACGCGGCCGGCGTAGGCCCCCAGCGGGCGCAGGACCATCAGGTACAGCAGTGGGGCGAGCACCACCACCAGCAGCGCGGCGTCGAGCACGATGCCGAGGCCCCCGCGCAAGGAGGGCCACTGCGCCAACAGCCACGACTCCAGCGCGTCGGCGGCGAATATGGCAGCGCCCAACGTCAGCAACAGGCGCGCGACAGACGCCTGGGACGGCATGCGAGTGCTGCTCACGTTGGAGTGGAAATCACGTCAGGGAACATTGCCTGGTAACATGGTCACGGATAGGGGACGTCGCCTGAGCCCCATTGGACTCAGGCGACGGTGCGGCCGCCACGGCGGCCGGCGCTACTTGGCCACCGGCTTCCCGTCCTTATCCAGGAGTATCGGATCCCCCAGGCCCAACGCCTTCAATTGGTCGAACTGCGTTGCCTTGTCGCCCACGATCACGAACACCAGGCGCTCGGGGTGCAGGTACTTCTGCGCCAGCGCGGTGTGCTGGGCGAGCGTCATGGTGCGCACGGCCAGCTCGCGCTGGTGCACATAGTCGAACGGGTAGCCATAGGCCACGATGGGGCTCAGCATCCCGCCCAGCTGCTGCAGCGTCTCGAACCGGCCGGCGTTGGCCTTGAGCAGGGTGTTCTTGACGTTCTCCAGATCCTCGGCCGTGACGCCCGTGCGGTACTTGGCAATCTCGTCCTTGACGATCTTGGCCGTCTCGAACGTCGCGTTGCTCTGCACCTGCGTGGTCATGCGGAAGGCGCCTGGATACGCGCTGCCGCTGAACGCCGAGCGCGCGCCGTAGGTGAACGACTTCTCCTCGCGCAGGATCATGTTGAAGACGCTCGCGAAGTCGCCGCCCAGCTTGTGGTTCATCACGATGGTCTTGTAGTAGTCCGGGTCGGTGGCCGCGAGGCTGAGGTGCCCGACAACGAACGTGCTCTGCTTGGCGCGGGGCGCATCGATGAAATAGACGCCTGGTGCGGCGGCGTGCGTCACCGTCACGGCGGGCATCATCACCGGCACGGACTTCCAGGCGGAGAGCCCGGCAAAGAGCTTCACCGCCGCGTCCTTGGAGACATCGCCGAGCACGGTGATTTTCGCCACCGACGGCGAGAAGTTGGCCGCGTAGTACGCCTTGAGATCGTCGAGCGTGATGGCCTGCAGCGACGCGACCGTCCCGCCCGGTGCGTTGGCCAGGATGTTGTCCGGGCCATACACCAGCTTGTCAAAGACGCTCGCGGCGATGGTCGTCAGGTTCGTCTCGGAGCGCTTCACGCCCTCGATCACCTGCCCCTTGGCCGCATCGAATTCCCTGGCATCCCAGCGCGGTTCGAACATCATCTCACGCGCAATGGCAAAGACGTCGTTGAGCTTGCCCGCCAGGCAGCTGCCGCTCACGGTGATCGATTCGTCGCCGCCCGAAATGCTGACGTTCGCGCCCAGGTCCTCAATGGCCTCGCGCAGCTCCACCGCCGTGCGCGTGGCCGTGCCCTCGTTCATCAGGCGCGCCATCATGGAGCCCGTGCCCACCTTGCCGGCCGGGTCGAGCAACATGCCGCCCTTGAGCGTGATGGAGAACTCGACGATGGGCAGCGCCGACTTGGTGATGCCGAACATCGGAATGCCGTTCGCCGTCTTCGCCGTCCAGATGGACGGCACGGGCACGACCGGCTCGGGTCCCTTGGCCGGCTCCCTGGAGCGGTCGATCTTTGAGGGAATCGGTGCCGGCGTGTAGGTGCCGACATCGCGCTTGGTGCCCTGCTTGTCCGCCGACTCCTCGGGTACGATGAACGGCTTCGAGTTGGGGGCTGCCTGGTCGAGCTTGCCGGCCGGCACCGTGCTCAGCAGGACGAACGCGTGGCCCTTGATGTACGTGTCGTACACTCGCAGCACATCGTCCTTGGTGACGTTCATCGTGTTCTGCAGGTCGGTGGCCATGTAGTCCGGCGTGCCCTTCATGGCGTTGTAGTTGCCGAGCTGCGTCGCCTTGCCAAAGATGGACCCGATCTGCGAGTAGAAGCGGTACTCCAGCCCCGCCTTCTGCCGCTCGACGTCCTGCACCGAGAAGCCCTCTTTCTCGAAGCGGGCGAAGCCTTCCATGAGCGCACTCTCGACGTCGCCCAGCTTCACGTTCGGGAACGGACGCACCGTCACCTGGAACGCGCCGGCGACTTCGCGGCTACGCTGGTTGGCCGACACCGAGCCGCCGCCACCGAACCCGCCGCGGCCGCCACCGCCACCACCGCCAGCCGGCGCGAGCTTGCGTTCCTCCACCAGCACCTTGTACAGCGGCGACTTCTTGCTGCCGGCGACGATGCGCGCCAGGAACTGCAGCGCGTACGCGTCCTTGCTGTACTCCTCGACCGTCGGAAAGGTCATCGTGAGCATCGGCGCGTTGGCGAGGCGGTCTTCGTATGACGCGCGCACCGTCTCCCGGAGCGTCACCGGCTGCTTGGCGAGCGGGGCCGGCTTGGGCGACGACTTGATCTCGGCGAAATACTTGTCGATGAGCTTCTTCGTGGCGGCCGGCTCGATGTCGCCCGACACCACCAGGGTCGCGTTGCTCGGGCCGTAATACTTGTCGTGGAAGTTCACCGCGTCCTGGATGGTCGCGTTCGCCAGATCGTCCAGCGAGCCGATGACCTGCCAGTTGTACGGATGCGACTCGGGGAACATCAGCTTGTCGTTGATGTACGACGTCTGCGAATACGCCGCGTTCTCGCCCTGGCGTTTCTCGTTCTGCACCACGTTCTGCTGGGTGATGAAGGTCTGCGGCGTGAACTTGGGCAGCAGCCACCCCATGCGGTCCGACTCCATCCACAGCGCCATCTCGAGCGCGTTCTTGGGCACCACCTCGTAGTAGTTGGTGCGGTCGGTGTTGGTGGAGCCGTTGACGTTGGTCGCGCCCGCCGTCTGCAGCTTCTTGAACCACATCCCCTGCGGAATGTCCTGCGACTCGTTGAAGCGCAGGTGCTCAAAGAGGTGCGCAAAGCCCGTGCGTCCCTTTTCCTCGCGCCCCGACCCCACGTGGTACACGAGGTAGACGGTGGTGATGGGGTTCGACTTGTCGACGTGCAGGATGACGTTGAGGCCGTTGGGCAGTACGTACTTTTCGTACGGGATCCTGAAGTCCTTGGCGCCACCGGCGAACCCGGTGAGCACGAACGCAAAGACGAGCGTGAGGACGCTGAGCAGGCGGTGCTTCATGGGCTCTCCCCGAGAGGCCAGTCGTGAAACTGGCGAGATGTGTCGTGGTCCGGGGGGCGGGCCGGCAGGTCGCGCACGGGCCGCCGGAGCGGCGTGCGCATCCAATGAAACTGTGGTGCCCCGGAGGCCAAGGAAAGGTGGGCCAACGGCGGAGCGGCGCGCCGCGTACATCAGCCCGTTGTCCTGCGTAGATTGCGGCGTGCGCCCCCATGCACACGCTGCCGCCCTTCAGCTGGAGACCCCATGCGCACCCTGTTCCTTGCCCTCGTCGTGGCCGCGTTCGCCGCCGCTCCCACTGCCTCTGCCCAGGGCGCCGCACAGGTGGCCGGAGAATGGAACGCAACCATGAACACGCCGGGCGGACCCCGGGCGTTCAAGGTCGTCTTCGTCCAGACGGGCGACTCGCTCAGCGGCACCGTAAAGCGCGCCACCGGCGACGTGCCGCTGAAAGGCAGCGTGAAGGGCAATGAAGTGACCTTCTCCTACACCATCGACTACGGCGGCAACGCCATCGCGCTCACCGTCATTGCCACCGTGACCGGCGACGCCATGAAGGGCGCCATCGACCTCTCGGGCGGCGTGACTGAGGCGTTCACCGCCGAGCGCGCAAAGCCGTAGCACGGTGCGCCGTGCGGCGGCGTGCGGCGGCGTGCCGCGGCGTGCCGCGGCGTGCGGCGCCGCAGGCGTCTACGGCCTGCGCTTCACGAACACGTGGCCGATTTCCCCCGCCGGCGGACCCCACCGCACGCTGCCGGCGTCGTCCAGCCCCTGGTCAAGCGTCGTAAACGAATCGGCCGTCAAGGCAAACTCCGAGACGACGTGCGTCGCCCCGCGCAGGGTGCTGGCGCATCGCCCCGCAGTGCCCGCCGAACCTCGCGCCACCGAATCGGCGCGCACCGTCCACGAGGCGTCGCATCCCGGGTCGCGCTCGAGATCCGCCACCGTGAGCGGCGCGCGCCCGGCAAACCCGATGAAGGCTTGCGGGGTCCGCAGCCGATACAAGGCATTGATGATCGCGCCGTCCGTGCGCTGCAGCACGATGACGCGCTGCCGGTACGGGGCGCCTTCACTCCCCGCCAGCGCCTGCTCGAGATAGAAGGCCACGGCACCCTGCGGATTGCCGCCAAGCGCCACCGGCGTGATGCGCAGCACCGCGCGCACATGCTGGTACGCCGCGCCGCGCGCCGAATCGGTAGAGCGCGGGTTGCATCAGGTGCAGTTCGATGCCACCCAGCGGCGTGCCGATATCCATGCGGCGGTGCACCAGCGCCAATGCGACGTGATGGTGGCCGGCGAGCAGTGCCTCTTCCAGCAGCGCCGCGTCGGCCCACGGCGCGCGTGCCGGCGATTGCACCACGGGTACCTTGGGGGCCCCCTTCGCTGCCAGGCACGGCAACCGGACGGTGCGCAACGCGCCGGCCACGACAGCGCCGTTCGGCGCGTCCATGCGATCCTCGACTGCAGCAGGCCGACCTCGAGCACCGGACGAAGGAACTCGAGATGAAGCGCGAGAACTTCCTATGTGGCCTCGTCCTGCAGCCGCTGGAATTGCTCCAGCGCCTCGGCGCCCAGCGCCGGCAATTGCCCGGGGTTCGCGTGTGAAGTCATGGGGGGAATGATATTCCCCCGTCCAGCGTCTGCCGCACCGCCGCCGCGAGCGCTGCCGCCGTGAACGGCTTCTCAATCAACGGGGTGCTGGCGTCGACGGGCACTCCGTGCTGCGCCGTGATTTCGGCGGTGTGCCCCGACATGTAGAGCCGCTTCAGGTAGGGATAGAGCCCGAGCAGCGTATCGGCCAGGACGCGGCCGTTCATCTCCGGCATCACCACGTCGGTGAGGACCAGGTGGATGTCCCCCGCGTGCTCCTTGGCCAGGCGCAGTGCATCGCCCGGGGTGCCCGCGCTGAGCACGGTGTAGCCTTGCAGGGCGAGCAGCCGTGCGGTGAGCCGCAGGACTCCGGGCTCGTCTTCAACCAGCAGAATCGTCTCCTCGCCGCGGCGCACGGCGCACGCCACGCTCGCGTGGCGCGCCGACACGTCCCCGCTTTCCATCGCCACATGCCGCGGCAGGAAGATCTCAAAGGTCGACCCGACGGCGAGTTCGCTCGTCACCCGTATGAAGCCGCGATTCTGCCGCACGGCGCCGTAGACCATCGAGAGGCCAAGCCCGGTGCCCTGGCCAATGCTCTTGGTCGTGAAGAAGGGCTCGAAAATGTGCGACATCGTCTGGGCCGACATGCCGTGCCCGGTGTCGGCCACCGACAGGCGCACATACTCCCCTGGCGCGGCCTCCATGTCGTTCGCGCAGTCGGCGGCGGTCAGGACGCAGTTGCCCGTGCCCACGGTGAGTGAGCCGACATCGGCAATGGCGGCGCGCGCGTTGACGCAGAGGTTGGTGAGAATCTGGTCCAACTGCGCGGGATCCACGGAGACGGGCCACAACGCGGCGGCCGGTTGCCACTGCAGCTCGATGTTCTCGCCAATGAGGCGCTGCATCATCTTGAGCGCATTTTCGACCGTGTCATTCAGGTCCACCAGGCGCGGTCGTACGTCCTGCTTGCGGGCAAAGGCGAGGAGCTGACGCGTCAACACGGCCGATCGCACCGCAGCCTGCTGGATTTCCAGAAGCCCGGCGTGGGCTGCACTGGCGGCGTCGACTTCTTCCAGCGCGAGGTCGGCATTGCCGAGGATGACGCCCAGCATGTTGTTGAAGTCGTGCGCCACGCCGCCGGCCAGCAACCCCACCGACTCCATCTTCAGCGCCTGCGTCAGCTGCTCCTGCAGCGCCTGCTGCAACTCGTCCGATTCCCGGCGCTTCGTGATGTCATGGAACGCCCCGACCAGCTTGATCACCGAGCCACCGTCCAACACGGGCGAGCACTGGCTGCGCACCCAGATGCGGCGGCCCAACGCCGTGATAAACGGCAACTCGAGGTCGAACGGGACGCCGCGCTCCACGGCTCCAATCAACGCCGCCTCCATCATGGGGCGCGCCTCTGAAGGATAGAAATTGAGCGCGACGTCGAGCGGCGGATCGACGCTTGGATCGACGTCGTGAATGCGGTACGTCTCGCGCGACCACGTGACATGATTGGTCCGTACATCCAGCTCCCAGCCGCCGACCTGGGCAATGGCCCCGGTGTGCTCCAGCATCTCGGTGGTGCTGGCCAGCTGTTCCCGCACCCGGTACTGCTCCGTGACATCGGCAAAGACGAGCACCACGCCCACCACCTGCCCCGTCGCGTTCCGGATGGGGGCCGCGCTGTCCGACACCTGGAGCTCGCGACCATCGCGCGCGATGAGCGTGGTCTCGTCGGACAGTTGCACAATGGCGTTGTGCGCCAGCACCTGGCGCACCGGATCTTCCACCGGCTCGCGCGTTCGCGTGTTGATGATGCGAACGACCTCAGGCAGCGACCGGCCGATGGCGTCGGCCAAAACCCACCCGGTGAGGCGTTCGGCCGCAGGATTCATGCGGTTGACGCGCCCCTCGGCGTCGGTGGCAAGCACCGCGTCGCCAATGGAGTGCAGCGTGATGGCAAGCCCTTCGGCGCTCGCACGCAAGGCGGCCTCGTGGCGGTCGCGGTCACCGGCCGCGGCACGGAGGTCGGCTTCCATGCGCCGCAGGTCGAGGCTGAGCTCGGCCAGCTCGCCTGCGCCAGTCACCTCAAACTCGGCGGTGAAGTCGCCGCGGCTGATGCGGCGCACCGCACGCTGCAGATGCGTCAGCGGCAACGAAAGCCAGCGATGCATCAACAGGATCACGAGCACCAGCACCACCAACGCAAACGCGATCTCCGCGAGCGTCGTCGCCACCACTTCGCGCCGCGCGATGAGCCGCGCCGCCGTCATGTCATAGGCCAGTAGCAGGCCACCCACCGACGAGGGCCGCAGGTTGCCTGGCTCCATGGCCAGGATGACCGGCTGGTATGCCCGCAGCACGGTGCGCCCGGCGTTGACGTCCAGCGCCAGGTGGCGGCTGCCTTTCACCTGACGCAGCAGCGCCTCGCTGAATTCGGGAAGCGCTTCACGCATCAGCCGGCCTTCGAGGACCGCCCGGCTGGAGAGCAGCACCCGCCCCTGGCCATCGACCAGCGCGAGCACCAACACCTCGGGAATGGCGCCCAACTGCGCAATCTCCTCGGCGACGACGCTGGTGTCCCCTGCCGCAAGCAACTGCTCCACGCTATGCTGTTCGCCCGCCAGTTGAAACGTCACAAACTCGCGTGCCCGCGCCTCGGCGGCCGCCGCATGCCGCCAGTCGCGCCACAAGGCCGACGCGGTCAGCAGCACGACAAACGAGACGGTCATGCCGATGGGCAGCCATCGCCCCAGCGGAACGGTCGAGAACCGCCTCACGGAGTCGCCGGCGGCAAGAACCGATCGTCCACCAGGTGGGTCAACGGCACCAGCATGCGCAGCAGATTGCGACGGAACATCAGCGTGTCGAGCGCAGCCATCTGGCCGGGCAACGTGGGACTTGCGCCAGACAGTTGCACCCCGTTGTCGGCCAGACTCGCCAGCGCGAGGCCGTCGAACTGCGGGCGCACCAGATCCGGCGCAACCCGTAAATACGGTGCGATGCGCCGGTACGCGTCGGCGGGCTGCCGGGAGAGATAGTCGAGTGCCCTGAAATGGGCCGCGACCAGCTGGGTCAGGCCTGCCCGATGATTTTCCATCGCCTCCGCACGCACAGCCAGCACATCCACAATCCGCCCAGGAATCTGTCGGCTGTCGAACACAACGCGCGCCCCGAGTGCGAGCAACTGCGAGCGCACGGGCTCGTACGTCACCACGGCATCCACCATGTGCTCGGCGTAGGCATGCGCGTGGAGGTTCACCGGCAGCGTGACCAGGCGGATGTCGGCGGACGACAAGCCCGCCTCCGACAGCACCGCATCGAGCATCACCGCCCCGACGGCGGCGGCCTCCACGGCAATCCGCTTGCCGCGCAGCGCCGGCAGCGTCGCAATCTCTGGCCGCGCCAACACGGCGTCCGCCCCATTGGATGCGTCCATCACGAGCACCACGCGCAGATCGACGCCGTCCTGCAACAACACGAGCGCCTCGTCGAGCGTCACGGTGGCGGCGTCCACCATACCCGCCCGCATGGCGGCCGCCGCCTGCGTGTTGTTGGCCAGCTCCACCAGGCGCACGCGGGCGGTGTCGACGTAGCCCAGGCTCTGCGCCAGAAGCAGCGGCTGGTAGCCGGGCCACGGAACAGTGGCCACGCGCAGCGGGCGCTCCGAAGCGCTGGTGCAGCTCGCCGTCAACGCCGGCGCCGCCATGATGCAACACGCGGCTGCGACCTTCGACCAGCGCCCCACGTCTCCCCCGGCATTGTCGACCGTTGCTCGACCACGACCGCGCACGTTCGTCCTTGAGCGTGCCGCAGCGCTTGCACACGCGTCTTCCGCGCGGGGGGGCGCACCTGCCCCGTGGAACATGGCACCAGACCG
Organism: Gemmatimonas sp.; assembly: GCA_025361705.1. Classification (GTDB taxonomy): domain Bacteria; phylum Gemmatimonadota; class Gemmatimonadetes; order Gemmatimonadales; family Gemmatimonadaceae; genus PNKL01. The sequence continues at coordinate 16,178 of JANYJW010000012.1, read as the reverse complement.
CGGACGAAGAAAGGGCGCGCGGCGACCGCGCGGCGACCGCCGACGCGCTGTCGCTCGCTACCCTGGCTCCATCGTGAACGCGTCCGCGTCGAGATGCGCCGGAAAGCGCCGCCGATGCGCGCGCAGCCGCTCGGCGCTCAGCACCGCGTGCGCCACCTGCGGCGCCGCATCACATTCCACCACGGCCGTACCCACCGCGTCCGTCGCGATGCTCCCGCCGAGGTACGGATGCCCGTTGCCGTCCTCTCCGGTGCGGTTGACGCCCACCACGTAGCACGAGTTCTCCATGGCCCGCGCACGCAGCAGTGTGCGCCACACCTCGTGCCGCGCCGCCGGCCAGTTGGCCACAAAAAGCAGCACGTCGTACTCCAGCGCGCCGGCGCGCTCGGCGACGGTGCGATTGCGCGAGAAGACCGGAAAGCGCAGGTCGTAGCAGACCAGCGGACAGATGCGCCAGCCGCGGAACTCCACGATCAGGCGGTCACGGCCGGCCGCGTACCACTCCTGCTCGCGCGCCATGCGAAAGAGATGCCGCTTGTCGTAGTGCCGCAGGGCGCCATCGGGCGTGACAAAGAGCAGGCGATTGAACACTGCATCGCGCGATGCGCCATTGGCGCTGTCTGCGCCACCTGGCACGCGCCCGCGCAGCTGCACGCTCCCCGTCACCGCCGCGTCGTGCGTGCGCGACAACGCGCGCATCCACGCCACGGTCTCGCCGTCCATCGACTCGGCGCGCGCCACGGCATCGTTGGAAAAGCCCGTCGTGAAAGTCTCGGGCAGCACAATCAGGTCGGTGGGCGTCGCCTGCGCCGCCAGCCACTCCGCAATGCGCGCGCGGTTGGCCGCCGGGTCGTGCCACACGGTATCGGCCTGCACGAGCGTCACGCGCAGGTCATCGACCGCCGACGGGCCACCCGTGATCGGCGCCTGTGCCGCGTTCACATGCGCTCCAGGCGCTCGATGGCGGCGTCGAGCGTGGCGTCCGTCTTGGCGAAGCAGAGCCGCACGATGCGCTGGCCCGTGGGCGGCGTCGCGTAGAACGGCGACAGCGGAATGGACGCCACGCCGTGCGAGGTGCACAGCAGACGGGCGAACGCCACGTCGTTCAGGTCGCACACGGTGGAATAGTCCACCAGCTGAAAGTAGCTCCCGCTCACCGGCAGCGGGCGCAAGCGCGTGAGCGTCAGCCGAGCGCGAAAGCGATCCCGCTTGGCCTCATAGAATGCGCCCAGCGCGGCGTGGTGTTCGGGGTGCTCGCGCAGCATGCCGTCAAACGCCCATTGCGCGGGTGTCGACGTGGCAAAGGTGTTGTACTGGTGCACCTTGCGGAACTCCGCTGACAGCGCGGCGGGGGCAATGCAGCAGCCCACTTTCCAGCCCGTGCAGTGATACGTCTTGCCGAACGACGACACGACAAAGCTGCGCGCGGCCAGTTCGGGCGAACGCAGCACGCTCTCGTGGCGTCGGCCGTCGAAGACGATGTGTTCATACACCTCGTCGGCAATGACACACAGGTCGTGCTCGCGCGTGAGCGCTGCCAGGCGAGCCATGTCGTCGGCCGACCAGACGGCGCCCGACGGATTGTGCGGCGAGTTCACGATGATCAGCCGCGTGAGCGGCGTCACGGCGTCGGCCACCGCATCCCAGTCGACCGCGAAGTCGGTGTGGCGCAGCGGCACATGCACGCACGTGCCGCCAGCCAGCGCGATGCCCGGCTCGTAGCTGTCGTACGACGGGTCGAGCACGATGGCTTCGTCGCCCGGATGCAGCACGGCGAGGATCGCGTTGAAGATCGCTTCGGTGGCGCCACTGGTAATGGTGATCTCGGTGCCCGGGTCGGCGCGATGCCCGTACGCGGCTTCGGTCTTTGCCGCAATCGCCTCGCGCAGCGATGCCAGCCCGGCCATCGGCGCGTACTGGTTCTTGCCGTAGCGCACGGCGCGCGCGAGCAGCTCCGCCAGCGTCTCCGGAATGTCGAAGTCCGGAAACCCCTGCCCCAGGTTCACCGCACCCGTGTCGGCCGCGAGCTGCGACATCACGGTAAAGACCGTGGTGCCGGTGGCGGGGAGCTTGGACGCAATGCGTAGCATGGAACCTCTATGAGTAAAATGCCGGCGCGCGCCCGTCAATCGTCACTTCCACGTCGGTGGCGCGACTCAGGCAGGGTAAAGTCGCTCCATGCAGTCCGGACAAATGCCGTGGGAAAACTGAGCCTCGGTGTGCTTGCCCACGTACTCTTCGACCTGTTCCCAGTACCCCTTGTCATCGCGAATCATCTTGCAACTCGCGCAGATCGGCACAATGCCCGTGAGGGTCTTCACCTGATCGACGGCACGCTGCCGGCAAGGGAATCTCGGGGTGTTCGAGGCCGTACATGCGCGACACGCCAATCGCCTCGAGGCGCCCCGATTCCGCGTTGCGCACAAAGCGGCTGTGCACCTCGACGGTGTGGCGCGATCCGTCCTTGTGCGTCTGCTCCACGATGTCGACCTACGTGCGTTCCAGACCCTGCGCGCATTCCTGCAGGCGCGCCTCGTGCGTGCGGCCCAGCGCCGCGTAGCTCTCCGTGGACAGGGAGGCCTCCATCGAGAGGCGCATCGACTCCGCGGCGCTGTAGCCCGTGATGCGTTCGACGGAGGGACTGAAGTACACATAGCGCTCCGACGCCTCGTCCAGCACCCACACAGCATCGGTCGACCCCCCAGGTCGACGCGGGTGCAGTAGACCTCCACGTCCCGGATGGAGCCGTCGGCCCGCCGATGACAAACCTCGAACCGGGCATTGGTCGTGCTGTCCACCGACGCCATCCGGTCAGTCACATCGTCCGGCGGCAGCTCGTTGAGCTGCTGGATGCGCATCGCCGTGAGCTCGACCACCGACCAGCCGTACAAGCTCGCCGCCGCGTTGGCGTCCACGATGTCGCCCGTGGACGGGTCGATGATGAGCTGCACCGCCGAGTGGTCGTGGAACAGCGCGCGCTGGCGCTCTTCACTGGCGCGCAGCGCTGCTTCCAATTGATCGCCATCGGTGAGGGTCACTGTGGCATGGGCAGTCGGAACTCGAGGCAACAACAATGAAGAGCGGTTCGTGCAGCAGCCACGCAACGACGACGATTCCGATGTGCTGTCCGCACGGCGAGCGATGCGCCCGCCCTCAGTTCCCCACCTTCGCTCCCACGAACCGCCCGCGCGCAAACGTGTACACGGTCGACGAATCGGGGTAATCCACCAACTGAAACGTCCCCGCCCTGCTCCCGGTGGGACGCGAGAGGTAGAGCCCCACGGCGTCGGCGTCGTACTGCGGAATCACTGTGACGTCCAATGCGAACGGCTTGGCGCCATTCATGATGGCGATCACACGCAACGCCGAGTCGCCCGGCATCGTCCCCTCGATCACCGCATCCAGCGTGCCGTCGCCGTCGAAGTCGGCCACCGTCGCAAAAAGCGCCTGCATGCCGCCCCCGGCCTCGGCGGCATATTGGGCGATGTCAGAGCGGAACTTGCCGACCAGCACCGGCCTGAAGCCCGGGGCCAGTGAATCGAGCGCCTGCTGCATGCCCCGCGGCAGTTTCAGGCTGAACCCGATGTTGATGAAGCCGAGCTGCGGGTCCTCGGGCTTGCTCTGGCAGGCCGTGAACGCCATCGCCATCCCGGCACAGGCGATGACCGTGACGCGTCGAGTCCGACCGTGCATTGGGGGCATGCGATCAATCTACGCCTTGCCCCCCTGGAACGAGACGGGCCAACCCCAGCCGGCACCTTGGCAAGGTCGTTAGATTCCCGCCATGCCCCTCTTTGAGGCCATTCGACTCGCCCTCCAGACCATCCGCGTGCAGAAGCTCAAGAGCTTCTTCACCGCACTCGGCGTCTGCATTGGCGTGATGTTCCTCATCACCGTCGTCTCCATCGTCGACGGGATGGGGCGGTACATGGAAACGCAGCTGGTCGGCAAGCTGATCGCCATCAACTCGTTCGAGTTGCGCACTCGGCCCAACCTCCAGATGGGCGACGTCGACCGCGCCACCTGGATGGAGTACAATCGCCGACCGCGCATTCTCGAGAGCGACGTGCCGGCCGTTGTCGAAGCACTCCCGGCCGGTGTGCTCTGGTCGATGTACTCCGAGTCCAGCGTGCAGATCGAGTCGCCCTATTCCAAACCCCGCCGTGCCGACGTGACGGCCGTGGACGGGCAGTACTTCCAGATCAAGCGGCTCGAGGTCACCGAGGGCCGCGGCTTCTCGCCCAGCGAACTCGCCACCGGCGCCGAGGTCGTCATCATCGGCCCCGATCTCGTCAAACGCCTTTTCCCCACGGTGAGCGCCCTCGACCATCAGGTGAAGATGGGCGGCAAGCTGTACACGGTGGTCGGCATCGGCGAGTCGCGCGGCAGCGCGTTTGGCATGTCGTTTGACAACTATGTGTTTGCGCCGTTCCGGTCGCCCGTGCACCGCTTGCTCAACCGCGCACCCTACGTCATCGACGCGGTGATGGTGCAGGTGCCGGTGGCCGAGGGGATGCCCGAAGCGCAGGAGGCCGTCCGCGGCATCATGCGGGCGCGCCACAATCTGCATCCCCGGCAGAAGGACGACTTCGTGCTCGAGTCGTCCGATACCGCGCTCGAGTTCTGGAACAAGATCAAGCAGTACCTCGTGCTCGCCGGCGTGGCGCTGCCGGCCATCGGGCTGGTGGTCGGCGCCATCGTCATCATGAACATCATGCTCGTGGCCGTCGCCGAGCGCACCCACGAGATCGGCATCCGCAAGGCGCTCGGCGCCAAGCGGCGCGACATCCTCATCCAGTTCCTCATCGAGTCGGCAACGCTCAGCACGTTTGGCGCGGCCATGGGCATCGCGTTGGGCGCCGTGGCCGCCTTGGCGATCCGCACCTGGACGCCGATGCCGACGTTCGTCGCACCGTGGTCCATTGCCGTGGGCGTGCTGATTGGCGCCGGCGTCGGCATCATCTCCGGCGTCTACCCCGCGAGCCGCGCATCGCTGCTCGACCCCGTGGCCGCGCTGCGGCAGGAGTGACGGCGATGCGATTCTGGGACCGGGTGCGCATGTCGATGGAGGGCGTGACCATCGCCCTCGATGCCATGAAGGCCAACCGCGTGCGCGCCGGCCTCACCATTCTTGGCGTGGCCGTGGGCGTCTTTGTGGTGGTGCTCATCTCGGCGGCCGTGCACGGCATCAACGTGAGCGTGGCCAAGCAGTTCGAATCGGCCGGGCCGACGACGTTCTTCGTGCAGCGCTATCCCATTGTGTTCGAGGCGTGCGACGACAGCGGCGACACGTGCAAGTGGCGCTCCAACCCTCGCCTGACGTTCGCCGAGGCCGATGCGCTGATGCGGGTGGAGAGCGTGGGCGAAGTGCTGTTGCGGCAGGGCTGGGGTGCGTCCGCCAAGTATCGCGACCGCGAACTGTCCAACGTGCAGGTGGCCGGCGTGTCGGCCAATTGGCCGCAGGTGAATCCGCCGGTGATGGTGGACGGACGCGTGTTCACCGAGCAGGAATCCCGCTCGGCCTCGCGCGTGGTGGTGATCAACACCACGGCCAAGGAGCGGCTGTTCGGCGAGGAGGACGCGCTGGGCAAGGAGATCAACCTCACGTCGCTCAGCGGCGCGGGACGCGGCGGGCCATTCATGGTGGTCGGCATCTTCAAGGACGAAGCCAGCTTTCTGCAGGGTGGCGAGCGTCCGCGCATCATGACGTCCATCTACGCGCTCAATCGCCGGCTGGGCGCAAACTCCCGCTGGATGTCGTTTGTCATCAAGCCGCATGCCTCCGCGCGCCAGGACGTGACCATTGACGAGGTGACGTCGGCCATGCGCGGTATGCGCGGCCTGCGGCCCGGCCGCGAATCGAACTTTGTGGTCATCACGCAGGACAAGCTGTTCGACGTCTACAACAAGGTGTTCGGCATGTTCTTCCTCGTGATGATCGCGCTGAGCAGCGTCGGCCTGCTGGTGGGCGGCGTGGGCGTGATTGCCATCATGATGATCTCCGTGACCGAGCGCACGCGGGAGATCGGCGTGCGCAAGGCGCTGGGCGCCACGCGCGGCGTGATCCTGTGGCAGTTCCTGGTGGAAGCCATCACGCTCACCGCCACCGGCGCCGCCATTGGCCTCGTGCTTGGCTGGGCCGGGTCGCTTGGCATCAACGCGTGGACGCCGATTGCCGCGTCGGTGCCGCCGCTGGCAGTGGTGGCCGCGCTGGCGACGAGCGCGTTCACCGGCATCGTCTTTGGCATGCTGCCGGCGCTCAAGGCCGCGCGACTCGATCCCGTGGCGGCGTTGCGGCACGAGTAGCAGCGGGCCAATCGCCCGCTGTCGACGCACTAGGCTCTATTATTAGCCATATATGGCCTGTTATCGCCTTTGTGCGAGACAACCAGACATATAATGCTAATTGAACCTATCCAGTGACTTGCACTGGCAGGAATAGACGAGTATTGTAAATACGCATATACGGCGTGTTATAGCTGTATTTCTAAATAACAGGCCACATATGGCGTGTCATGTCAGGCTGATCAGGAGGGGGCATGGAGAAGATCACCACGGAATCGACCACCAGCGAAGTGCTCCAGGAACTTGGGAATCGACTGCAACGGTATCGCCTGCAGCAGAACCGGACGATGGAACGGGTCGCGGCCGACGCTGGGGTGAGCCTCCGCACCATCGACCGCGCCGAACGCGGCGGCAATACCACAATCGGCACCATCATCCGCGTGCTCCGCGCCCTGCACCGGCTTGAGGTCCTGAACGATTTTCTCCCTCCGCCGGGCGTGTCCCCTATTGCCCTGGCGGCACTGAATGGACGCGAGCGCCGGCGCGCCGGCACGCCGCGCCGCCGACGCACGGAGACACCGGATGCCTAGCGCGCGAAGACGTACGCCGCGCGGCACTCCGCTCCGCGCGGCGCGCCAGCGCGACTACGCTGTGGCACGCGTGCATCTCTGGGGCCACGAGGTTGGTGTCCTGTCCGAGAGTCAGGCCGGAGAGATCACCTTCGAGTACGTGGACGCGTTCCGTCTCTCGGGCCTCGAGATTTCCCCAATCCATCTCCCCCTGACGCAGCTCGGGGCCCAGACCTTTCCGTCGCTCCGGCGCGTCGAGGCCTTTGCTGGTCTGCCGGGAGTTTTTGCCGACGCATTGCCGGACACCTTCGGCAACCTGCTCATCAAGCGGTACTTCGCCCAGCACGGGACACCCGATGCCGCGCTGAGTCCGCTCCAGAAACTCCTGTACATCGGTGGGCGCGCGATCGGCGCCCTCGAGTTTCGCCCGGCGATCGACCGCACCGCCGCCATCGATGAGGCGCTCGAAGTGGCCAGCCTCGTTGAGCAGGCCCGCCAGGTGCTCGTCGGCAATCCGGACGTTGCCGTCCCGGAAATGATGCAGGTGGGAGCGTCCGCCGGCGGCGCTCGTGCCAAGGCAATGATCCTCTGGAATCGGACGATTCCGCGCGTCAAGTCGGCGTTCGCGCCCATGGCGGACGGCGACGAACACTGGCTGCTGAAGTTCGACGGGGTCTCCGCGGGGGCGGGTGGGCACGTCGCCGGCGCGCAGTTCGTCCCGGGTCCGTTCGGGCGCATCGAATATGCCTATGCGCAACTGGCCCGCCGCGCGGGGATTGCGATGGCTGAGACGCATCTCCTGCACGAGCGGGAGTTCGCGCATTTCATGGTCAAGCGATTCGACCGGCACGGAACCACTCGGCTCCACATGCACAGCCTCGGCGGCATGCAGCACGCCGACTACAACGTCCCCCGGTCGCTCTCCTACGAGACGTACTTTCGCACGGTGCGGCGACTCGGCATGGGACAGAACGACGTGGACCAGGCGTTCTGCCGCATGGTGTTCAACGTGGCCGCGCGGAACCAGGACGACCACGTCAAGAACCTCGCCTTCCTGATGGACTCGACGGGGACGTGGTCACTCGCTCCGGCGTTCGATGTCACCTGGGCCTACGGGGACGGCTGGACGAAGACCCATCAGATGACGGCGAACGGCAAGGACGACGCGTTCACGCGCGACGATCTCCTGGCGATCGGTCGCGAGTTCGATGTCCCGCATGGCGGCGCCCGTATCATCGACCGGGTTGCCGACGCGCTCACGCATTGGCGTGAAGAGGCCCGCGCTGTGGAGCTGAACGCGACGTGGACCAAGCGCATCGAGACGCATTTCCGGCGGCTCGATCGACGAAGTGCTTCGTAATCGCTGCGGCGTAAACATTTCGGAGGTTCTCTTGCATCGGATCACAGGCAGATTCATCGCCTTCGCCGCGTTCGTGCTTGCTGCGTCTCCCATCGCGGCGCAGCACGCGCCCGATAGTGCGCGCGCGACCATTCGGTCAAGCGCTCAACGGCGCTTTTGCTGGCGCGGCCGTCCCCAGTCCGCTTGCCGCGCATTCGGGCTCTTCGAGCTTACGGCCAACAGCTTCTACCGCGGCAGTAAACTCGACCCGTCCGTCACACGTCCGGGTTTTGGCAGCAGCCGCGCCGACGATGCCCTCGCCAGCCACACGGAGGTAGAACTCGGAGCGATGCTCAACGTCCGCGCGAATGCCGCCGTTGGCGGCACCCTCATCGGTGGCGGCATCTCCGAGGGAAGCCCGCCTACTCAACTCGGTGGCATCGCCGCGCGCTACCGTCGCTGGTGGTCGCCTGCGCTAAGCAGCGACGTCGCGCTCGGCGCGATGCAGATGCCGGTCGGTGTCGCGGTCGGTCCCGCGAATCATATGCAGTTGCGGCACGTTCGGCGTACCGCCCTGTTCACCGATTTGCGACTCGGCTATGCCGATCTCATCTCCGTGAGCACGCGCCTGATGATCGCTGGCGATGGTCAGGGACACACGCGAAGCGCGCTCTTTCTCGGCGCGTCCACGGGCTCGTGGGTGACGACGACCATTGCGGGTGCGTTCGCCGTCTGGGTGGTGGCGCTCAGCCCACGTGGCGACAAGGTGACGGTGCAGTAGCGAGGGCCGCGATCTTGTGACGGCAGTCGGTATGAAGACGAAGCCCCGCTCTCCAGAGGAGAAACGGGGCCACCTTACGATACATTCCGCGACGATTACGATGTGGAATGTCGAGAGTTTACGATACGAGATGTAATGCTACAGGACGCTGCGGACGCTGCCCCAATGGTGTGCGCGTCGCATCGACTGGCCAGAGTGCGACGGCGCCGGCGCACTCCGCTCCCACGCGACCAAGCAATCTCGCGACGTCGCTGCTGTCCCGGCGTTCGATCTGCGCGAGTTCTGCGCGAGTTCGGCGCGCGTATCCGACTCGAGCAGAAGATTGTCGAAATAGGTGAGGGTCGCGAGGTGGCCGTACGGCTGCGCCGAGACCGGCAGCCGCACGGAGACGGCGCGTGCGCTGAGGCGTTCGCCGGTGTCCTCCGCGATGAGCGTGGGGTCGTACTTGAACCAGACGTCGGCCCCCGACTCACCAATGGCGCCGACCGGCTGCTCGCGCAGATGCACCGTCAGCCTCGGCGCGCTGGTATCGTACTTCGCTGCGCGATCCGCAACCTTCATTATTGTCAGCCCGCCGTCGCGTTGCGCGTCGAGAGCCGCAGATCGAGACCGAGCACGTGAAGCATTCGGAGAGCGGTCTCGAAGCCGAGCTGCGCACGCTTCCCTTTTTCGGCCTCATTCCAGAGCCGCGGCGACACGCCGGCGAGCGCGGCCGCTCGCGCCTGCGTGAGCTTCTTCGCGCGTCGTGCGTGACGAAGCTCCGACCCGAACGCTTCAGAGCTGTCGATGGATGGGAGTTGAGCCAAGTTGAGGCCCATGAAACTTACGGAAAGGGAAGAAACGGCCTATTACGAAAAAAATGTCCATAAACGGAAGAAAATAGACAATGGCTTTGGCGCGTCCGTGACTAGCCCTCTGGGGCGACACCGGCCTCCAAGCCGGCGATCAGATCCAGCAATCCGCTCGCTTCCCACGATCGGTTCCGCCTCGACGCCGACGTAGGAACCAGAATCCCAACTCCCACGAGCTGTTCAATCGCGTCATAGATGGAACGAGTCGCGCGCTGTGTGGCCGACTCGGCGACAGCGGCTGTCAGAATGGGATGCGCCGGTAGCACGTCGAGAATCGCCCAGGCCGCCGCGTCGCTGCGCGGTGCATGCGGTGCGGCACGGAGCGTCGCCCGCCAGTCGTCCTGCAGCGTCCGCACGGCCGAGAGGTGCTGCTGCGCAAGCCATGTCGCGTGGCTGGTGGCTTCCGCGAACTGTTCTATCCAACTCGCGACGCCGTCCGCTCGAAACGCGGTCAGTCCTTCGATGTATCGGTCGCGGGACTTCGCGAGCACGACGCTGATTGGCGGTAGGTAGTCCTGCGCCAGCTTTCTGCGTTTGAACACGATCTGCACGAGCGCTCGCCCTGTGCGTCCGTTGCCGTCCGCGAAGGGGTGGATCGTCTCAAACTGCGCATGCACCAGTGCGGCCTGCACCAGCGGCGGCAGCGCGGAATCGTTGATCGTCTCGCAGAGATCGTTCAGCAGGCTATGGACGTCCTCGGGCGGTGGTGGAACGAAGTCGGCCCCGCACGGATTGTAGTCGTTTCCGCCGATCCAGTTCTGTTGGGTACGGATGACTCCCGCAACCGAAGCATTCGGCGCGTGCGCCATCATCCGCGTGTGGATCGCCACGATGTTCGCCACCCCGAACGTGGGCACCTCTGCCGCATCTGCGACAGCCATGACCATCGCGTCGATGTTGGCGAGAATCTCACGCGCCGTCGGCCCAGAATGCCCGCCCGTTGTGGCTCTTGCCTCGGCCCTCGCCAACTCACGGACACCGATCTGGAGTCCTTCCACCTTGGACGAGGCGATGGACTCGGTGCGGAGGAGCAACCGGGCCAGGGGGGCCAGCGCCGGCCCGGCATCCGTGTTGAGGACTCGGATAGCGCCCTCGGCCTCTGAAATCGCGCCGAGCGCGGTCCCGCTCAATGTGATTGGCAGGTCACGAAGCAGGTCCGGAATGAACGGGTCGTAGCCGCACGCACGCTTGTATCGCGCGGGGGCGTGGATGGTGGGGTTGTGCTCCCATATTCTGTGGATTGAACGACCAGGCATCAGGACACCTGCCATCGGCACACAGTCTGATTTTGCCTCTCCATCCCTCTCTAATAGTATGTCTGTTGTGTGAGATACGCAATAACCCACAATAAGGATGATGCATATTGTGGGATAGAGAGTGCGGCGGTGCTATACGTCCGCGCCACGAACCGTTACTCGAGATTGGAGCTCAGTGGACTGACTGCGACCGCTACGGGAACCCTGACCGACTACAGACGGGGCCGACGACAGTGATGTCCATGGGAACGTGACTCCTTGTTCGTGGGACCGGGCAGCCGAAGGGTCAGGCCAGCAGTCGCGCCGCGACCGCCGTTGGGCGCAGCACCTGCCGCACACCCTGTCGCTCGCGTCGCAATGCCCCGCGGCGCACAAGCTTGTCCGCCCCTTGGTGCGCAGCGGCATATGAAACCCGCAGTGCTCGGGAGACATCCCTGACGGCCACACCGGCGCCGTGGCCAGGTCGGTTGGCGTCGAGCCGGTCTTCGCCCGGTAGCGCGGCGGGCAGCCCGAGCATCGCCGCCGCCAGCAGGTCCGCTTCGAGCGTCGGCCCGACGAGGGCACGGATTCTGAGTTCAGGCGTGTGACGAAGCAGCCATGAGGCCGGGCGGACCGCCTCGGGCTTCGCGGCCTCGCCGTCGTGCCAGAGCCCCCAAGCCTCAAACCGTGGGACGGCCGCTCGGCGGACTTGCCTGGCCACGGACGGCATCTCCCGGACCACCCGGTAGAACGCCTGCGGGGTGCGAAGGCGCCGACAGCGGCTGGCAGCCGCCCGCAGCGGTTCCGCCTTGCCGCCTGACAGGTCATCCGCCCAGGTGAGCATCGCTCCGAGCACCGCCGAGGCTTCCGCATGCGCGCCTGAGCGCCGCGACGACGCAAGTTCGCCAGCCAAGACTGCCAGGCGGCGCCCGTTTACGAAGTCGTGGTGAACGGCCAGCCAGGACACGGCGACCACGAATAGCCGCTCGTCGTCTGGCCCGGCGCGGGCTGTTGCGACGATGAGCGCTTCCAGGTCAACAGGGGCGCGACTGGGTACGACGCTCAGGTACGCGCCAAACCGCGTCCAGGCTCGAGCCAGTTGGCTGAGCGCGCCCGGGGCCGTTGGCATCGCGGGTGGGGAGGACCGTCGCACGATGTTCACCGGGTCGAACCGATCAACGGTCCGCCGGCCGCTTGCGAAGCTGCTTGCGCAGGTCGGAGAGGATCGCCTGCATCCGCTTCGCCTTGTCGGGTTCGTGCCGAGCGACCTCCGGTAGCGATGTCTCGACGTGCGACAACTCTGCTTCGGTGACCTCCACGGCGCGCAGGTCAGTGAGGTCGCGTGGGCGACCCGCATAGACCTTCATGAGCACGACGTCTGCCCTGCCGAGCAGGGTGACATGGAGCTTGCCCATCTGCGGCAACGGCACGAGCCGGCTCCGGTAGTCGCGCGGCAGGACGTGCGTGTAGGACTGCACGCTGGTGTTCAGCCAGCCCGGTGGCGCCTGCTCGCTCGTCTCCACCCGACGGATGACATCCTGCAACTTCCCGAATTCCGGCAGCGACTCCACCACGTCGCCGTCGCTGGTGACCCGGTTCAGCACGCCGGTCAGCAGGAGCGCGGCGCTTCCGCCGAGGATCAGCGACGCGGGTTCGCGCAGCTCGGCACCGAGTCGCACCAGCGCGGCGCGCAGGGCTGCGCCGGTCATCTCGCGGGAAGTCATGTATATAGTCTAACCGATACATTGAACGGCGACAAGGATCAGCGACGACACCGCGGCTGGATGCCTCCAATGGCGAGATCTGCCTCCTGCTCGCCACTGAGGTGGACATCAAGGGACTGGCAAGGAATCAACCATCTTGCGCGTGAACTCAATTCTAGGTGTGCCCGCTAACCCGCGATATGAATCGAGCCTGACCTGCTTGACGGAGGTCCAGTACCATGCCACTGTGAGTCGCAAGCAGGCGGCGCCCTGAGCAACCCACTGCTTCGACGGCGTCAAATTCCTGAAAGAGACTCATGGAGGGGTTTTGCGATGCAACGCTGCGGGCCCCCCCGTCCTTTCGCCGATTCTAAGCAGACAAACGGGCCGGGGGGTAAGCAGAAGTGTTTCACAAAATGGGGTGCACAGCATGCGACTCTCGCCGTCCGTGTGCGCAGCAGACATCTTGATGTGATCTGCCCTTCGCTTTCGATCGCTCCGATCTCGAGGCACGTGCTTCGCATGGCCGCGCGCCGGCTCACCGTCATGGCCGCCACTGTGCTGGCCGTCGGTGCGTGCAGCGGCGGCAGCGCCGTATCGGGACCTTCGCAATCGCCCGCTGTGGCCGACATCAACAGCTACCCGCCGATGGCGAACGATGCCGCGCCGGGGGCGTCGACGCGCGCCATCACGGCGGCCGCAGCCATCGGCCGAGGCGTCAACTTCGGCAACATGCTCGACGCACCCACGGAGGGTGCATGGGGCCTGACCGTCACCGACGACTTCATCGACAAGGCCGCGGGGGCGGGCTTCGCATCCGTGCGGCTGCCGGTGCGTTGGAGCAACCACGCAGATGCCGCGCCCCCGTTCGCGATCGACGCGACGTTCATGGCGCGCGTCGCATCGGTGGTGGACAAGCTGCTGGCCAAGGGGGTCACCGTGATCCTGAACCAGCATCACTACCACCAGCTCGACGGCGATGCGCTCGATCCGGGCGAGTTTGCCGTCGCCGACTCGGTCCGCGACGTGCGCTTCGTCGTGATCTGGGACCAGATTGCCGCGCACTTCAAGGGACGCGGCGACCGGCTGCTGTTCGAGCTCTACAACGAACCGCACGGCCGCCTCAAAGGCGAGCCCTGGAACGTGCTCGCGGCGCGCGCGATGGGTGTCGTGCGGAAGACCAACCCGGACCGCGTGATCGTCGTCGGGTCGAACAACCCGTACACGGCGAGCAATCTGGCCGCGTTCAAGGTGCCGAACGACGCGAACCTGATCCTCACCGTGCACAACTATGCCCCCTTCACGTTCACGCATCAGGGCGCCACGTGGGTCACGCCGGTCACGCCGGTCGGCGTCACCTGTTGCAGCGCCTCGCAGCAATCCGAGATGACCGCACCGCTGGATGCCGCGAAGTCGTGGGCCATGGCGAAGCGCTATCCGATGTATGTTGGCGAGTTCGGGGCATACAGCATGGGCGACGACGCCTCGCGCATGGACTTCAACCGCAAGATGCGCGATGCCGTCGAGGCGCGCGGCATGAGCTGGACATACTGGGAATTCGCCGCGGGATTCGGCGTCTATGACCCGGTGAAGCTGACCCTCCGGCAGGGGTTGCTCGATTCCGTGCTCGGACACTGAGGAGGTGTCACCGAACACTGAAATGGGCGCTGATCGGATGTTCGCCCCGGCGGCCGCGCGACAACCTCGGCCGGGTCCCGCCGCTCACCTTCTTGCCGAGGTCATCCCGCTGACGTCTCCCCGGAAAACGTAGGCAGGTCGGGACTGGAGTGAAGCGGTAGATTCAGCGGTCCGTATCCCACCCGCGGAGGGTCGGACCATGAAGAAGTCGAAGTTCACGGAAGAGCAGATCGCGTATGCGCTGCGCCAGGTCGACGGCGGCACGCCGGTCGCTGATGTCTGCCGGCAGATCGGGGTGAGCGAGGCGTCCTTCTACGTCTGGAAGAAGAAATACGCGCATCTGGGCGTCGGGGAGCTGCGCCACGTCCGGCAGCTCGAAGAGGAGAACGCGCGCCTGAAGCGCGTCGTCGCCGACCTCTCGCTCGACAAGCACATCCTGCAGGAGACGCTCCGCCGAAACCGGTGACGCCGGTACGCCGAAGAGCGCGGGCGGTGTGGATGCGCGAGGCTTTTCACATCCCTGTGGCGCGAGCGTGCCGGCTGGCGGGATTCAGTCGTGCGGCGTGGTACCGGCCGAGTACGGCCAAGGATCAGTCCCCGGCGGCCACCCATTTTGAGGTGGCCGCCGAGGGGTCGCCCAACGTTTGGTTGTGCCGTGGCCGATTCAACAAATGCGGCCGCCCAACCGCTACTCCAGCCGGCCATCGGCACCAACCTTCGTTAGGTGGCGCGCGGCCCAGAACGCAGGGCGGTTACGATTTCCTCTCGCACCTGCCACGGCATGGCGTCAAGAACCGCGGCAACCACCTGGGCGTTCCGGAAGCAGACAAACTGTCTATCGAGCGGCAGATCTCGACACCACGCTTGTGCGCTGCTCGGGTCGAAAAGCCTCTGGCCGGTCGCGAGCGCGTCGGCCGGGGCATCAAGGCGAAGGGCAAGGACCTTCCGCGACCGACTACCTAGTCTAACTTCGGCCGAACTCCCAAGTGCCCTAGCACTTGCCTCAGGCTCCTCTTCATTCGCGTAGACGAACGTGAAGACGCACCCCGCTCGATGCCAGACGGACACTTCCACTCCGAGTGGAACATGGAAGGGACCGAGGCGCGCACTGGCGAAGGAGCCAGTGATTTCCGGCTGCGGCACCGGCTCATTGACGTCAGGCGCTTCGTACTCGGCGATTAGCATCGAGGACATGACGCGCTCCCTTGCTCAGGTCAGTATTGAAGACAGAACCTGTGTCCAGCTTTGGAACTTCTGCTTGAACTGTCTCGTCTGCCCGACCGTCGGGCCTCGCGTTGCGATGGGCCAAGGGCAGTCTTTTGCGGTCGAGTCGACGAGTAGAACGCCCCACTTATATGAGTTCTTCGGATTCTGAATGACGCCACCGTAGAAGTGCCGCGCGAACCGTTCTCTCGCGACGAGTTGCTCAAGCCGATCGACGAATCCTGCCTTCGCGTACTTCGCGGCGGGGTGTGTTGGGTCGAGTCCAACGAGAGTTCTGACCCCGACGAGATCGTCGTGGGTCAGCGTGGGAAGGGTATTCGCCTCGAACTCATCGGACTCCCAGACTCGGCCCGCTATGCCCTCACCGTGCATGCTCGACCTACGGTACACTCGGAATGCTACACACGAACGATCATTGTGATTCCCCCGAGCTCGAGTCCATGCGTACAGGTAGAGTCCGAACAGGTCGAGCCTCGCGGCGAACCGGATGTGACGCCATGAGTTCTCCTGGAAGGCTGCTCTGTAGATGAGGATCGGCACGACGGAAACGCCT
>JANYJW010000062.1 GCA_025361705.1 Gemmatimonas sp. | reverse complement strand
AGCAGGCCGTAGCGGTAGAAGCGCTCGATGTCGTTGCCCTTGAACGTGCTGCCGTCGCCCCAGACGTTCACCTCGTCGTCGCGCATGGCGGCAACGAGCATCGTCCCGGTGACCGCGCGTCCCAGCGGCGTGGTGTTGAAGTAGGTGGTGCCGGCCGTGGTCACGTGGAACGCGCCACACTGCAGCGCACTGATGCCCTCGGCCACCAGCTGCGGGCGGCACTCGACCAAGCGCGCCTTTTCGGCGCCGTACAACATCGCCTTGGCGGGAATCTCGTCGTAGTCGGTCTCGTCGGGCTGCCCGAGGTTCGCGGTGTAGGCGAACGGAATGGCACCCTTGGCGCGCATCCAGTGCAGGGCCGCACTGGTGTCGAGGCCGCCGGAGAAGGCGATGCCGACCTTCTCTCCGATGGGGAGGCTCTGCAGGATGGTGGCCACGCGATGATCTCTTGCCGGTGGTGAGGGGGGCCGCGCCCTGGCGCAGCCTCTGGGGAAAATAGGGGAATTGCCGGTCAATTGAGAGTGGCGCGGTGCGCGATGGCTGGTAGCTTGAGGGCGGACACATCCGCGGACTCGGCATGCTCCGGCGATGGCCGTTGCCCTTCAACCGCCTTCAATGATCGTCGCCCCCTCGATCGTCAACGTCGGCTACAAGTCCACCAACTTCTGGGTGGTGAGCGCGGGGCGTTCACGCCTGCTCGTCGACCTGGGGTGGTGGGGCATGTTCAGTTCGCTCACGGCGAACCTCGCGCGCATGGACATTCCGCTGTGCGAGATCACGCACGGCGTGGCGACGCATTTTCATTGCGACCACGCAGGTGCGGCGCAGGACCTGAAGAACGCCGGCATGCGGCTGATCGTGACCGAAGACCAGGTCGCGGCCATCCCGCTGATGGCCCGGCATGCCAAGGCGGCCGACCACTACACCGAGATCTCCTTGCACGGCAACCTCGTGGTGCGCTGCGCCGACAGCCGCGCGTTGCTCGCGACGCTCGGCATTGCGGGCCAGTTCGTGCACACGCCAGGCCATTCAGACGACAGCATCAGCGTGCTGCTCGACGGCGGCGACGTGTTCACGGGCGACCTCACGTGGCCCACGTTCGCCACAGAGGATACGATGGAGCTGGTGATGGCGAGTTGGACGCGCCTTCGCGCCCTGGGCGCGACGACGGTGTACGCGGGACACGGCCCGGTGCGGCCGATGCCGGCGGCGTAGTTCTTCGAGCAGCATACGACAGGACCTCTCGACCGGGAGACAGGCCATGGCGCGCACGTTCAGCATTCCCCGTCTCCGGCCGGTCTGGCTTGCCGTGGTCGTCATCGGCTGCGCACTGGTGGGGGGATTCGTCGTCCGCACCTGGGCGCCCGACGTGCCCGTGGAGCGCCTCAAGGCACGATGGGCGCCGCCGCCGTCGCAGTTTCTCGCTGTGGACGGCATGCAGGTGCACCTGCGTGACGAAGGGCCGCGCGACGATTCCGTGCCCGTCGTCCTGCTGCACGGCACCTCATCGTCGCTGCATACGTGGAACGGATGGGCCGATTCGCTGCGCGCCACACGGCGCGTCATCCGTTTCGACATGCCGGGCTTCGGGCTCACGGGCCCCGCCCCCGACAACGACTACCGCATGGAGGCGTACGTTCGCTTTGTGGCGCACACGCTCTCGGCGGTTGGCGCACGGCGCGTTGTGCTCGCCGGCAATTCGCTGGGCGGCTGGATTGCGTGGCGCGTGGCCCTGGCGCATCCCGAACTCGTGCAGCGACTCGTGCTCGTCGATGCCGCCGGCTATCCGTTCACGTCGCAGTCCGTGCCGATTGGCTTTCGCCTGGCGCGCATTCCGGTGCTGAACGTGCTGATGCAACGTCTGCTCCCGCGCTCCATGGTGGAGCAGAGTGTGCGCAACGTCTTCGGTGATCCCTCACGCGTGACGCCGGACCTGGTGCAGCGCTACTACGACCTCACACGACGCGCGGGGAACCGCGCGGCGTTGGTGGCACGCTTTGGGCAGTTGCGCGAAGATCCCGATACCGCGGCGATCCGTCGCATCGCGGTGCCCACGCTGGTCATCTGGGGCGGCCAGGACGGCCTGATTCCTCCGATGAACGCCGCGCGTTTTGGTCGCGATATCGCCGGAAGTCAGGTGGCCATCTTCCCCGCCCTTGGCCACGTGCCGCACGAGGAAGACTCGGCGGCGACGTTCGCGGCGCTGCGGGCGTTTCTCGCGGGTCCCTCTGCGGCGGTTCAGGCCTCAGGAACGACCGGTGCAACCTTGGGTGGCGCCGGCGCGCGATAGATCGTCACCGCGACGTCGCCGTACTCGTAGCGACGCCCACCGCGCGGCAGCTCGTGCACGGCGGCGTGTTCGGCCACCAGGACGCGCGCGAAGTGCGTCCGCTGCCAGCCCTCGATGACGCGGTCGAGCATGCGCGACTCATACGGCGGGTCGCAGAAGGCGATGTCGTAGACGCCGGCCGTGGTGAGCATGCCGGCCCACGGCAGGGCATCGCGTTTGAAGATGCGGCAGCGTTCCCGCACATGCAGCGCGGCCACGTTGGCCTTGAGCGCGTGCAGGCACGAGGGGCGCGTCTCCACGAAGTCGGCGGTCTTGGCGCCGCGCGACAGCGCCTCGAGTCCCAGCGCGCCCGTGCCAGCAAAGAGGTCGAGCACGCGGGCATTGGCGAGGTCGGACGCAATCAGCCCGATGATGGAGACGCGCACATTCTCCCTGGTGGGATGCACGCGAAAGTCGTTGGGCGACGTGAGGTCGCGCCCCGCCCACTTGCCGCCGACGATTCTCATGGCTTGCTCAGGGCGATGCGCCCGTGTGGTGTGATGGCAAACGCCGAGCCGGCGTCGAACACGAGGCGCACGCCCGTGCCGCCGCGCGCGTCAAAGGTACGGAACTCACCGGACTCCGATGGAATCAGCTCGACGGCCGTGTACGGTCGCGCGCCGAGATCCATGATGTGCCCCGCGCGATCCCATGTGTAGATGTTGGTGGCGCCGCCGCCGGAGAAATTGAGCCGCACCGTGGTCTGCAGCCCGCCTTCGGGGCCGCGCACCGTGCCGAGCAGCTCGACGGACTTGAACTCGCCGAAGCGCTGGCGCCGTCCAGCCATCAACTGCGATTCCTGGGTGGCAATCTCCAGCGAATCAGGGCCGCCGGGGCCAAGAGCGGCGATCAACGGGGCCGCATTGCCGGCCACGAGCGCGTCGACGATCGTCCGCGACCGCGCATTCAGCTCCGCCGCGCCCGGTGGAGATGTGGTGTCGCCCGTGGCGAGCAGCACATACGCCTGCTGCCCGACGGCCTCCGCAGTCAGCTTCCCATTGGCCGCACGCAGCACCAGCCGGCTGCCGTCGGGCAGGCGATAGGCGCCCGCCGCGCGATTGAGCGTGGTGGGCGCGACGGCCGCGCGCACGGGCGGCAACTCGTACGGCTGGCCGAAGACAATGCGTGAGACCACGCGCACCGCCGTCGTGGCGGTGAGCTCCGAGACGGTGGATGTGACGAAGAGGGTCACGTGGTCATCGACGAAGCGCAGGAACTCGGCCACGTACACGCCATTGCCGCTATTGTGCGTGACCAGCCGCGTGCCGCGCGACGTCTTCATCACGGCCCAACCATAGGCGTACTGCGAGAGGCCCTCGGGGCCCTCGTTCACATAGCCGGTCATGAACTTGCGACGGCTCGAGTCGGTCAGCACCCGGTTGTCGTCGAGCGCCGCGTCCCAGCGGGCCATATCACCAAGCGTGGTGTGCAGGCCGCCGTTGCCGCGCAGCGCCCAGTACGGCGCGGCCGCCGGTGCAATGCGGTCGACGATCGTCCCCCAGTCGGTGCCATTCTGGGTGCCGTGCGCAATGCGTGCCGGCGCCCACCCGGGCGCCTTGTAGCCCGTCTCGCGCATGCCGGCTGGCACCAGCACCAGCTCGCGCAGCGCCGTCTCGTAGTCGCGGCCCGAGGTGAGCTCGACGATGGCGGCGAGCAGCGAGTAGCCGGCGTTGGAATAGAAGTGCGCCGCACCCGGCGCGCTGCGCAGCGGCGCGGCAAACATGCGTCGCACGTATTCGCTGCGCGATGTCTCCTCGTAGTCGCTGGGCGAGTAGTCGGAATTGAAACCGGCGGTGTGCGTGAGCAGCTGATGCAGCGTGATGGTGCGCTTGTCGGCCGGCGCGGCGGGGAAGAAACGCGCAATGGAGTCAGTGGTGCGCAGCTTGCCCTGTTCTTCGAGACGCAGGATGGCGGCCGCCGTGAACTGCTTGGTGATGGAGCCGAGGTTGTAGACCGTGTTGGTGTCGGCGCGGACGCCCGCGGCGCGATTGGCCATGCCGTAGCTGCGCGCGAAAAGTGTCTTGCCGTCGCGGATCACCAGCACGCCGCCCGCGTAGCCGAAGCCCTCAAGCCGCGCCATGTACTCATTGACGCGCGTCACGACCTGCGCGTCGGTGGTGGGCACGGTTGGCGTCTGCGCGCCGGCTGGCGCGAGGGCGCAGAGGGCGGTGGTGAAGACGGCAATCGGGCGGAGTATGGGCTGCATCTGGAGGGGTGCGGGGTGCAATGAACGCCGTGTCATGTGCGGTGCGGCATCTTCGGATAATAGTCACCCCGGGAGCAGCCGTGGTTGCCGGGCAGCCCTGGCGGACGCCAGCGATTGGCCGAATGACAGCGGCCACGGTCATATTCCGCAGTCATCCAGACCGCGCCCGCACCTCGCCCCCATGAGTGAATCCCTGCCCCCCGTGCCGCGCGCGCGATCGTCGCGTGCCAGCTTCCGCCAGTTTCTGGCGGATTATCGGGCGCACCGGCTCGACGAGCGCGTGGAGGCTGCTGGCGGCGGCACGAACGCCGCGAAGACCAAGCCCGGCGCCCGCCGGCAGTACATGCGCGAGTATCTGCGCTGGCTCACGCCGCACCGATGGGGCGTGGCCGCGGTCTTCGGGCTCGCGCTCGCTGCGGCAGGGCTGCAGATGGCCGAGCCGCTGTTCATGCGCTTCATCGTGGACAACGTGCTGCTCGCCGTCGGGCTCAGCGGCGCGGAGCGCCTGGGGCGGCTGCATACGGCGGGGGCGTTCTTTCTTACGCTCATCATTGCGTCCAACCTGATTGGCGCGCTCAAGGACTACCGCCAGCGCCTGCTGAACACCACGGTGATGCTCGCCTTGCGGCGCGCGCTGTTCGACCGGATGCTGCACCTGCCGCTGCCCCGGCTGTGGGACATGAAGACCGGCGGGATCCTGTCGCGCATCACCGGCGATGTGGACACGACGACGGGCATGCTGCAACTGGCCATCGTGTCGCCAGCGGTGTCGTTGCTGCGGCTTGTCGCCGCCGTGATCATCCTGATGGTGCTCAACTGGCGGCTGGCGCTCACCGCCATGGCCATCCTGCCCGGCATCGTGCTCATCAGCTTCATTTCGGCGCGTCGCATCCGGCCCATCTACCGCTCGGTGCGCAAGGACGCCGAGGCGGTGGACGGGCGGGTGGGCGAGACGTTCAGCGGCATCCGCGTGGTGCGTGCCTTTCGGCGCGAGACGCAGGAGCTGCTCGACTACCTGCGCGGGCGCCACACGATCCTGCGCAAGGAGATGTTCGCGCAGCGCCGCGAGATGGTGATCTGGACGTCGTGGGGGCTGCTGCTTGGCGTCGTGAACGTGGTGATCCTCTGGTACGGTGGCGTGCTGCAGCTGGCGGGCAAGGCGTCGGTCGGTGACATCATGGCCTTCCAGTGGTACACGTTCCTGCTGCTGAACCCCGTCTGGCAGATCGTGAACTCGTTCTCCGAGTTGCAGCGCTCGCTGGCGGCCATGGAGCGCGTGTTCGAGTTGCTGGCGCTGGAGAACGACAAGCCCGACCGGCCCGGCGCCACCGATGCGCCGCGCGTGGTGCGCGAGTTGCGCTTGGAGGGCGTGGAGTTCGAGTACCGTGAAGGACGGCCCGTGGTGCGCGACTTCAGCGTGACCGTGCCCGGGGGCAGCGTGGTGGCGCTGGTGGGACGCAGCGGCGCCGGCAAGACGACGGTCACCGACCTCGTGGCCCGCTTCCACGACCCGTCGAGGGGGCGCATCCTGCTCGACGGCACCGATATCCGCGACTTTACACTGGCGAGCTACCGCGACCTGCTGGCGATCGTGCAGCAGGACGTCTTCCTGTTCGACGGGTCGGTGCGCGACAACATTGCGTACGGACGGCACGATGCCACGGATGCCGACGTCGAGGATGCGGCGCGGCGCGCGAACGCGCACGAGTTCATTGCGCGGCTGCCCGAGCGCTACGAGACGTACATCGGTGAGCGCGGCGTCAAGCTGTCGGGCGGGCAGCAGCAGCGGCTGGCGATTGCACGCGCGATTCTGGCACGTCCGCAAATTCTCATCCTCGACGAGGCCACCAGCAACCTCGACACGGAGAGCGAGCAACTCATCCAGGCGTCGATGGCCTCGCTGCTCGCGGGGCGCACGACGTTCGTGATTGCGCACCGGCTCTCGACGGTGCGCCGCGCCGACCTGATCCTGCTGATGGACGACGGGCGCGTGGTGGAGCAGGGGACGCACGAGGCGCTGATGGCGGCGCGCGGCACGTACTGGCAGATGGTGCAGCGGCAGATGGCGGCGCCGGAACACGGGGACGCCGACCTGCTGGCCTGATGGCGGCCGCGCGCTGCGCGTGTGTGAACCACGCGGAGCGCGTGCTACGAAATCCGCTCCGGCTCCAGCACCCGCTCCACCACGCGCCCGTCCACTACGCTCACGAGGTACACCTTGGCGTTGTCCCTCGACGCTACCACGCGCCGTACCTCGGTGCCCTCGAAATAGATGCCGGCCTCGTTGTCGCAGGCGTAGCCTGGCTTGAGTCGTCCCGAGCCAATGAGTTCGTGGTACAGCGGGCGACGGCCTGGTTCGACGTCGTAGTGCGGCGAGTGGCTGCCGGGCAGGAATCCGAGGCACTGCACGATGGACAGTGCCTTGGGGCGCGAATCGCTGGTGCCTTCCTCAAACCAGCAGAGCGAACCGGCGCTTGCGCCGCCGAGCACGATGCCGCGCTTCCACGCTTCGCGCAGCACCACGTCGATGCCCTGCGCGCGCCAGATGGCCTGCTGGTTGAGCGTGTTGCCGCCCGACACGAGAATGGCGTCGGCCGACAGCAGCACCTCATCCCATCCCCTCGTCTGCGACAAGCTCTCGATGAAGACGTCCTGCACGAACGGCTCCACGTTGAGCGGGGCACACCACGAGTAGAAGTTGAGCTTCGCGTCGGCCCGATCGCCGACGGCGGTGGGCAGGTAGCAGATGCGCGGTCGCGCCTTGCCGGTGAGCAGCGCCATGTAGCGAATGAACGGCGTCACAAAGCCGCCGCCGGCGATGAGGATCTTTCGCGTGGGACTCACAGTGGGTGCGGGCATCGTGATGGGCAGGGCGGTGGCGATATTCGTGTCTGCTAACCTACGGTGAAGGAAGTCCGAAACCCAACGGCACGCTCCCTCCTCGCGTTGCACGAGGTGTCCTCAACGCACCAATATTAATGAAGTGCCGCACGGGCTCCCACCGCCGGGTGCCGCGTCGCGCGGTGCGGGACCAACGCTCATCACACCGCAGGTATTTGCCATGCAGAAGCTGCTGATCGCATTCGCGCTCGTCGCCGTGACCGGGCTGTCGCAGGCGCAGTCGCCCGCCGAGTCCGCGCGCTGGAAGGCGCACGCGGCCAACGTCACCATCACGCGCGACGACTGGGGCATTCCGCACGTGAAGGGCAAGACCGACGCCGACGCGGTGTTCGGCATGATCTACGCGCAGGCCGAGGACGACTTCAATAGGGTCGAGGCCAACTTCATCACGTCGCAGGGACGCACCGCGGAGGCTGTCGGTGAGGCCGCGATCTACAGCGACCTGCGAATGAAGCTGTTCATCGATCCCGATTCGATGAAGGTCATCTACGCCAGAAGCCCGGCGTGGCTGCAGAAACTGATGATCGCGTGGGCGGACGGGCTCAACTTCTACCTCGCCGGTCATCCCGAGGTGAAGCCGCGGGTCATCGCGAAGTTCGAGCCATGGATGGCGCTCACGTTCAGCGAGGGGAGCATCGGCAACGACATTGACGGCGTCAACGTGACGCAGTTGCAGGCGTTCTACGGCAACGGTCCGGTGAAGCTGGCGACCATGCGCCCGGGCTCGGCGTTCGAACGTGCGGCGCTGGCGGCTGACGCCGCGCGCGCCGTCGAGGATGCGGTGGAGAGGGAGCCCGGCGGCTCCAACGGCATGGCGGTGTCACCGAAGAACACCAAGTACGGCCGGGCGCTGCTGCTCATCAACCCGCACACCTCGTTCTTCTTCCGCGAAGAACTGCAGATGACCAGCGACGAGGGGCTCGATGCGTATGGTGCCGCCACCTGGGGCCAGTTTTTCATCTATCAGGGCTTCAACCGCACCGCAGGGTGGATGCACACCACGAGCGCGGCGGATCGCAGCGACGAGTTCCTCGAAACCGTGTCGGAAAAGGACGGCAAGTTCTTCTACAAGTTCGGCGACAAGGAACGGCCGCTGACGCCCAAGGTGATCACGGTGCCGTACAAGACCGCCAACGGCATGGCCGACAAGAAGTTCACGGTCTACTACACGCACTTCGGGCCGATCGTCCGCTCGACGGGCGGCAAGTGGGTGGCCATCCGCATCATGCAGGAACCGCTGAAGGCGCTGACGCAGAGCTACACGCGCACCAAGGCGAAGAACCTCGCCGAGTTCCGGACGACGATGGATCTCCACACCAACTCGTCGAACAACACACTGTTCGCCGATGCGGGCGGGAACGTGGCGTACCTGCATGCGAACTTCATTCCGCGGCGTGACCCGAAGTTCGACTGGAAGCAGCCGGTGGACGGCAGCGATCCGGCCAGCGAGTGGAAGGGCCTGCTGACGTTCGACGAAGAGCCGAACGTGGTGAATCCGGCGAGCGGCTGGGTGTACAACTCCAACGACTGGCCCTGGGCCTCCGCCGGGCCGAGCAGTCCGAAGCAGTCGGCGTTCCCGGCGTACGTGGACAACGGCGTCGAGTCGCATCGCGGACGGCATGCCGTGATGGTGCTGCAGAACAGGAAGGACTTCACCATGCAGGGCCTTCGCGATGCGGCGTACGACACCTACCTCCCCGGGTTTGAGAAGTCGGTTCCCGCGCTCGTGAAAGCGTGGGATAACGCGCCGGCATCCACTCCGCTCAAGGCAAGGCTCGCCGAGCAGGTGGAGTTGCTGCGAAAGTGGGACATGCGATGGAGTGCTGAGTCAGTGCCGACGTCGCTGGCGATCTTCTATGGAACGGCCCTGAACCGTGTGGCCGGCGTGGTTCGCCGCGGGGGTGCCGCCGCCGAGCCCACGGGCGACCAGATGCTGCAGGCGCTCGACGTGGCATGCACGAAACTCAGCGCCGATTTTGGCAAGTGGAACACGCCGTGGGGCGAGATCAATCGCTTCCAGCGCCTGAATGCCAACATCGAGTCGGAGTTCTCAGACCGGGCGCCCAGCATTCCGGTGGGCTTCCCGTCGGCGTCGTGGGGGTCGCTGGCATCATTCGGCGCCCGTGCGTATCCGAACACGAAGAAGTGGTATGGAACCAGCGGCAACAGCTTTGTTGCGGTGGTCGAGTTCGGAAAGGACAGCGTGCGGGCCCGCGCGGTCACGGCTGGCGGCCTCAACAGTGTTGTCGGCTCGAAGCACTTCAATGATCAAGGCGAGCACTACGCGGCCGGCGACCTGCGCGAGGTGTATTTCTACCCGAATCAGGTGAAGGCGCACACGGAGCGCGTGTATCGGCCGGGCGCTGCCAAGTAGGTCGAGCGCGGCGCCTCTCGTGGGTGCCTTGAAATCGACGGTGCGCGGCGCCATTTGGCGTGCGCGCCGTCCCAATTGCATCTTCCCCCGGCTCCTTCGAGCCGTTCCCCGCACTTTTCCCGTGCACCGCTGCAAGGTGGATCCCGTGCGCACTCTCTTGACCCGTTGGTCGCTCGCGACGCTTGCGCTCGCGCTCCTTTCCGACAGCGCGCTTGCGCAGTTGCCCACGCCCTCGGCGGCCATGCAATGGCGGCAGATCGGGCCCAATCGCGCCGGGCGCGGACGCGCGGCGGTGGGGGTGCCGACGCAGCCTAACGTGGCGTACGTCGGCTTTGACAATGGGGGCGTCTGGCGCTCCACCGACTACGGCAACAACTGGGTCCCGGTCTTCGACAACGAGAGCACGGGTTCCATTGGCGCCATCGCGGTGGCCGCATCGGATCCCAACGTCATCTGTGTCGGCACGGGCGCGGGGATCATTCGCCCCGACCTTGCCACGGGTGACGGCGTCTACAAGTCGACCGATGCGGGCAAGACGTGGACGCATCTCGGGCTGTTCGACAGCCAGATGATTGCGCAAATCGACATCGACCCGCGCAATCCGAACCGGGTCTTCGTGGCCGCCCTCGGCCACCCGTACGGACCCAACGCCGAGCGCGGCGTCTTCCGGTCGGTGGACGGCGGCCTTACATGGCAAAAGGTGCTGTATCGCGACGAGTATACGAGCGCCAACGACGTGCGCATCGATCCCAGCGATCCCAGCATCGTGTACGCGACGCTCTGGCAGCAGCAGCAGGCGTTCTGGGAAGGCGGCGGTTTTGGCGGTGGCGGCAACGGCATCTTCAAGTCGACCGACGGCGGCACCACATGGAAGCAGCTGAAGGACGGTCTCCCTGACGTCCTGCAGGCGAACCTCGCGATTGCGCCGAGCAATCCGAAGCTCCTCTACGCGATGGTCGCACCGGCCGGCGCCAACGGCGCGTCGGGCCCGGTGGGTTTCTACAAGTCGACGGACGCGGGCGAACACTGGGCGCTTGCGGTGAATGGGGTGGACGGCAAGCCGCGGCGCACGCCCGACCCGCGTCCGTTGGGACGCATCGGTGGCGGCGACCTGCCGACGATTGCCGTGGATGGCAAGAACGAAAACGTGATCTACAGCGCGTCGACCGTGTTTTGGCGCACCGAGGATGGCGGCCTCAATTGGTCAGCGGTGCGCGGCGCACCGGGCGGCGACGACTATCAGCGCGTGTGGGTGAACCCGGTACACCCCGACATTCTCGTCGTGATTTCCGATCAGGGCGCGGTGGTCTCGGCCAATCGCGGCGCGTCGTGGAGCAGTTGGCTCACGCAGCCCACGGCGGCGATGTACCACGTGACCACCGACAACGCGTTTCCGTATCGCGTATGCGCGGGGCAGCAGGACAGCGGCTCGGCGTGCGTGGACAGCCGGTCATTTGATGGCATGATCACCATGCGTGACTGGACCGCCCCGAACATCCAGGAGTACGGCATTGCCGCGCCCGATCCGCGCGATCCCGACATGGTGTTCGGCAGTGCGCGCAATGGGGTGAGTCTGTGGAACCGCAAGACGCATCAGACAACGCAGGTTGGCCCGGACATGTCGGCCAAGGGCCCGAACGGCGAGACGTACAATCGCAACGTGCGCACCATGCCCATCGCGTGGTCGCCGGTGAATCCCGACCTGTTGTTCTACACGTCAAATGCGGTGTGGAAGACGCTGGATCGCGGCAAGACGTGGACGCGCATCAGCGGCGATCTTGCCCGGCAGACGTGGGATGCGCCGGCGAGCGCCGGCAAGTACGCGAGCACGGTGAAACCGTCCCCGCTGGGAACGATCACGGCGCTCTCGCCGTCGCCCAAGGACGTGAACGTGCTCTGGGCAGGCACCGACGACGGCAATATCCAGGTGACCTTTGACGGCGGCGCCAAGTGGACCAACGTGACGCCCGCGGGCATCACGCCGTGGACGCGCATCTTCAACATTGAAGCGGGGCGCCATGACAAGCTCACCGCGTATGCCGCGGCGAACACGCTGCGTATCGACGACATGCGTCCGCACTTCTGGCGTACGCACGACGGTGGCAAGACGTGGACGGAAATCAGCACGGGCATCCTTCCCAATTATCCGGCCAACACCATTCGCGAAGATCCGCGTGTGAAGGGACTGCTGTACGCCGGCACCGATGGCCAGGTGTGGGGGTCGACGGATGACGGAGACCACTGGACGTCGCTGCGCAACAACATGCCGGCCATTTCGGTGCGCGATCTGCAGGTGAAGGACGACAGCATCTGCCAGTGCAGTGATCTGGTGGCAGGCACGCACGGTCGCGGCTTCTGGATTCTCGACAACGTGACGCCGTTGCGGCAGCATGCGGCGCTTGCCGCCGCCGCGACGGCCAAGTCGGCGTACCTTGTGAAGCCGGCCACGGCGCTTCGCGTTCGCTTCGGCCACAACGAGCCGACGCCGTTCCCGCCCGAGATTCCCGGCGGTGAGAATCCGATGGCGGGCGGCATCATCGACTATTACCTGCCCGGCGTGGCGGGCGAAGTGAAGCTCGAGATTCTCGATGGCAAGGGTGTCGTGGTGCGGACATACTCGAGCAAGGATCCCGTGCTCGATCCGCACCCGGCGCTTGATCGCGCGGCGTACGACAAGATCTGCCAGAAGAACACGGGCAACACCTTCTGCGGCCTGCCGCTCTACTGGCCGGGCGCGCCAATGATCTTCGGCGCAAGCGCCGGGATGCATCGCGTGGCGTGGGACCTGCGGTTGCAGCCGGCCCCGGCAGAAGACGTGACTGCCGCGGGTGACGTGAATGCGACGGGCGCCGTCGCCGGTCATGCGTCGCTCGGCGAATCGTCACCGTGGGCGCCGCCAGGTGTGTACACCGTGCGGCTCACCGTCGACGGCAAGGTGACGACGCAGCCGATCACGCTCAAGCTCGACCCGCGCGTGAAGACGCCGGCGCTGGCGCTTGCGCAGCTCAACACGCTGACGCGCTCGATGTGGGACGGCGCAATGGCCTCGCGCGTCGCGTTCGCCGAGGCGCGCACACTGGCCGCCAAGCTCACCGCCGAGTCGGGCTCTGATGTTGACGCCTTCAAAGTGGCGGTCGATTCGCTGGCGCCGGCGCCGGCGCGCGGCCGTGGCGGGCGCGGTGGATTCGGCGGGCGCTTTGGTGCACCCGCGGGCCCCGCGACGCTGGCCAGCATCACCGGCACGCTGATGGGTGCGGCAAATGCCATGCAGGGGGCCGAAGTGGCGCCGACCACCAACCAGGTGGCCGCGTGCGACCGTGCCTCCAGGCAGCTGTCCGACGTGATGAAGAAGTGGGCAACGCTCAAGACGACCGGACTCGCCGCGCTGAATGCCAAGCGCAAGGCGGCGGGCCAGGCGACCATCACGCTGCCATGAGGAGATAGCATCATGCTGGCGCCCCCCCGCCTCATACAAACGCTGGCCGTCGCCCTGGTGGCGGCCGGCGTGGCGATGCCGCTCGCTGCGCAGACTCCAGCGGCCGCCGCCGACGTGGCGTTCATGCAGGGCATGATTGCGCACCACGCGCAAGCCATCGACATGGTGGCGCTCATCGCGCAACGCACCACCACCAAGGCGATGCGCGCGCTCGGTGAGCGCATCAACGTGTCGCAGAAGGACGAAATCCTGATGATGCAGACGTGGTTGCGTGCGCAGCATCAGGACGCGCCGGACCCGCTGGCGCACATGGATATGGACATGGGCGATCATGCGATGGCTATGATGCCCGGCATGCTCACCAAGGCGCAGATGGATGCGCTCGCCACCGCTAAAGGCGTCGCGTTCGACCGGCTCTTTCTTGCGGGCATGATCCAGCACCATACGGGGGCGCTGACGATGGTGCGCGAGCTCTTTGCCACTACCGGCGCCGCCCAGAACACTGCCATCTTCCGGTTTGCGTCCGATGTGGACGCCGATCAGCGGGCGGAAATTGCCCGCATGCGTGCGATGCTCAACCCCATGCATTTGAAGTAGTCCGCTGGACCGTCCCCCCAACTGAGGCCCCCCATGCCCGTTGTCGCATCGTTGCATCGATGTGCCCGCCGAGTGCTGCCGCTCGCCCTCGCCGTGTGCAGCCTGTCCACCGCGTTGGTCGCGCAGGGCGCCAGCACCACGGACCCGCGCGCGTCCCTGAAGCCCGGCTGGAAGGACGCCGGGGAAGCGGCGCTGAATCTCCGCGTCGTGTCCACCGCCTGGAAGCCCGAGGGCATGTACGATGCCAGGAATCTCGGCAATTTTGCCTTCCTCAATTCTGACCTCGCCTTCTCCGGCCCGTACGTCTTTCAGGGGAACTTCAACGGCATCCAGATCTGGGATGCATCGGACCTGAAGCGCCTGAAGCTCAAGACGATGGTGACGTGCCCAGGCGGGCAGGGCGACGTGAGCGTGCACGGCAACCTGATGTTCATGTCGGTGGAGGAGACGCGCGGTCGCGTGGATTGCGGCGCGGGCGGCGTGCCCGACACCGTGAGTGCCGAGCGGTTCCGCGGGGTGCGCATCTTCGACATCAGCGACATCGAGCATCCCACAATCATCACGCAGGTGCAGACGTGCCGGGGATCGCACACGCACACGCTGCTTGAGGACCCCAAGGACAAGGGTGTCATCTACATCTACGTGCAGGGGACGAGTGTGGTCCGTTCGCCCAGCGAGCTGGCCGGTTGCTCGCGCGTGCGGCCCGAGCAGGACGCCAACTCGTCGCTGTTCCGCATCGAGGTGATTCGCGTGCCGCTGGCGTCGCCCAAGGAGGCGAAGGTCATCAACTCCCCGCGCATCTTCGCCGACTCGACGGGCGCCATTGCCGGGCTATGGAAGGGCGGCGCGCACGGCGAAGGCACGCAGAGCACGTCGGAAACCAACCAGTGCCACGACATTACGGTCTATCCGGCGATCGGTCTCGCGGCGGGTGCGTGTTCGGGCAACGGCATCATCCTCGACATCAGCGACCCCGCCAACCCCAAGCGGACTGCCGAGGTGATCGACCCCAACTTCGCGTACTGGCACTCGGCCAACTTCAGCAATGACGGCAGCAAGGTGCTGTTCACCGACGAGTGGGGCGGAGGCACCGCGCCGCGCTGCCGCGTGACCGACAAGATGACGTGGGGCGCCGATGCGATCTTCGCCATCAAGGGGCGCACGCTGACGCTGGGCGGCTACTACAAGCTGCCGGTGGCGCAGACGGCCAGCGAAAACTGCGTGGCGCACAACGGGTCGATCATCCCCGTGCCGGGGCGCGACATCATGGCGCAGGGGTGGTACCAGGGTGGCGTATCGGTGTTCGACTTTACCGACCCGGCGCATGTGCAGGAGATTGCGTACTTCGACCGCGGGCCGGTGAGCGCCGACACGCTGCACACCGGCGGGTCGTGGGCGGCGTACTGGCACAACGGCTACCTCTACAGCACCGAGATCGCACGCGGGCTCGACGTGCTCGAACTCACGCCGAGCGCGTTCCTGTCGGCCAACGAGATCGCGGCCGCCGCGCTCGTGCGGCACGACGTGAACAACCCGCAGACGCAGCTGAAGAACGTGTGGCCGGCGCAGGCGGTGGTGGCACGGGCGTATCTCGATCAGCTCGTGCGCGGCAACGGACTGCGTGCGGTGCGCACGGCCGACATTGGCGCGGCCATCGATGCGGCGGAGCAGGCGACGGGTGCCGCGCGGAAGGCGGCGTACGCGAAGCTCGCGAAGTCGCTCGCGACCGATGCGAAGACGGCGTCGGATGCTGGGCGCGTGAAGGAACTGGCCGCGGTGGTGGAAGCCATGGCGAAGTAAGCCTCCGTCGCGACACGGCGCGCCCCACCCTGTGGATATCGCAGGGTGGGGCGTGGTGTCGTTCAGCGGATCATGCTACCCCGCAATGGCTTTCAGCGCCTTCACAAACGCATCGAGCTCGGCCGTGGTGGTGTACACCTGCGGGGTCACGCGCACGCCGCGCACGCCCGCGCCGTCGATGGCCACCGTCCAGATGTGGTATTTGTCGAACAGGATCTTCATCAGGTCGCTGGGCATCACACCCTCGATGCCGACGTTGGCGATGCCGCACGAGCGCGTGGTGTCGGCCGGCGTGTTCATCACGATCTTCGACGTGCCGCGCACCTTGTCGCTCCAGTAACGCTGCAGGTAGCGCAGCCGCGCTTCCTTGCGCGCGCCGCCAATGGCTTCGTGGAACGCAATGGCGTTCTCGATGCCGAGGTCGGTGTGCACCGGGTGGGTGCCGGTGTGGTTGAGCTTGTTGATGTTGTCGTCAGGCGACCCGTCGCCGTACACGGGCCACAAGCCGGCGATGCGTTCTCTCTTGACGTACAGTATGCCGGCGCCGAGCGGCACCGACAGCCATTTGTGCAGTGACGCGCCGTAGTAGTCGCAGTGCAGGTCGGGCACCCGGAAATCGAGATGCGCAAAGGCGTGCGCGCCGTCCACCATCACCTGCACACCGCGCGCGTGCGCCATGTCGCAAATGGCGCGCACGGGGAGCACGTGGCCGGTGATGTTCACCATGTGCGGGATCATCAGCAGGCGCGTCCGGGATGTAAGTGCCCGGGCGTACACGTGCACAACCTCGTCATCCGATGTGGGATCCATCGGAATGTCGATGAACCGGTTCACCATCCCGTAGCGACGCGCCTGCAGCTTGAACTGGTCGATCATCGCGCCGTAGTCCTGGTTGGCCATCACGGCCTCGTCGCCCGCATCCCAATTGAAGCCGGAGATCACGGTATCCAGCGACTCGGTGGTGTTGCGTGTGATGATCAATTCAGCGGGCGAACATCCGGCCAGCGCGGCCAGCGTGGTGCGCATGCGCAGCTTGTTGTCACCCTGCACCGTGCGCATGTAGCGCGAACCCATGTAGTTCACGCGGCGCACGTGACCGATGAACGCCTCGAGCACTTCTTCGGGCTGGAAGCAATAGAAACCGTTCTCGAGGTTGATGTACTCGGGCGCAAGCCTGAACTTGGCGCGCACGGCTGCCCAGAACGGCTCGTCCTCGGCGAGCGCCGCTGGCGTTGAGCGCTGGGCGTGCGCGTACAGCTGCGGCCCGAGCAGCATCGCGGCCGACGCGCCGCCGACGGTCTTCACAAACTCGCGCTTGTTCATCGCAATACTCCCTATTTGGCAAAGGTGCCGGCATCCACGTCCTTCAGGAACTTGATGACGCCGGCAAAGTAGCGTGGCCCGTCATCGTACATCGCCATATGGCCGCTGTTGGGGCAGAGCAGAAAGCGCCCCTTGGGGAACTGCGTCGACATCCACTCCATGTGCTTGGGGTCCATCGTGTCGTACGTGCCGCCGATCACGAGCGTGGGCACGGTGATGTGCTTGAGGTCAGCGCTTCGATCCCACTTCTCGAGCGTGCCGCTGGCGCTGAGTTCGCTCGGCCCCTGCATGGGAATGTAGATGTCGTTGTTCACGTGCTTGAGCGCGCGGTTCATCCCGTCGGGCCACTCGGCGGCCGGACGCCGCAGCAGGTGCTTCTCGTAATGGTTCGGGACGAGCAGCGCCATGTAGCGGGGGTTGGCGTAGTCCTTCTTGGCCTCAAGTGCCTTGATCTCGGCCAGGACATTGGGGTCCATCGCCGGCATGAGTACATCCTGGGCGTATTTCACATACGCGGGAATGCTCGACATCATGTTGGAGACGACGAGCCCCTTGAGGTTGTGCTGGTACTTGAGGGCATACTCCATGGCGAGCAGGCCACCCCACGACGAACCCATCAAGAAGAAGTTGGTGCTGTCCATGCCGAGTGCCGTGCGCACCTGCTCCACTTCCTCGACGAAGCGCGCCGTGTTCCAGAGTGATGTGTCTTTGGGCTGATCGCTGTAGTACGAGCCCAGTTGATCGTAGTAGTAGTACTCCACGCCGGCGGCGGGGAAATACGAGTCGGCGACTTCCCAGTATTCGTGCGTCATGCCGGGGCCGCCGTGCAGCAGCAGCACCTTGATCTTCGGATTGTTGCCGACGCGCCGCGTCCAGACCTTGAACGTCCCCTTGGGCGTGCGCACGGGGATCAGCCGCACGCCGCCAGCGTAGGTGTCGGCGCGGCCGGTGGTGTCGTAGTAGCTGGCGGGCGGTGCGCCGCTGGTGGTGCCGTCGCGCGCGTTGGGCGCGCAGGCCGACAGGCTGTACACGGCGGCGAGGACGGTCAGGGGGCGCAGGACAGTCACTGGATGCTCGCGGGGTTCGAGGCGACTATATACTAGCCCCCGTCGCCGCCGGCGGTCAGGCAAAGCCCCCCCAGCAGCCCCGTCGTTCCCGGAGAATCGATGTCCCTTCGCCGCCTTGTTCGCCCGTTCGCGATGCTCATGCTCGTCCTTGTACCGCTTGCCGCGCACGCACAGGCAACGCCGGCACCGACGCCTGCGCCTCCGTCGCCACGTGCCGACAGCATGCGCATTGCGTCGCGTCTTGACGTCGATGGCCAGACGGCCGCTGCCCGCCAGATCTTCCAGGCGCTCATCGACGGTGCCCCGGACCCGGCGGCGAAGGCCGCCGCGCAGCGGGCGATGGCAATGTCGTTTGCCTTCGACGGCGACTGCGCCAACACCGTGAAGCAGGAGCAGTTGGTGATGGCGTATTGGGTCACACGCGAACAGGCCGAGCCGCAGAACGCGTTCTATCAGCAGGGAGAAATGGCCAACGAGGCGGCGCGCGTCTGCATCGACGCGGGTGACCTTGCGACCGCCGACAAGTACTACCGGATGGGCGCGGCGCTTGGGCTCAAGGAACCCGCACCGAAGACACACCCGAAGAGCCTGTGGGACTTCCGCCTCGCGCATGCGCTGGCGCGCTTGGCCGCGCGCCGCGGGGACGCAAAGGCGGCGGCGCGGCACGTGGCGGCGGCGCGCTCGGCGCTCGACGGTGACTCGACGCTGGCGGCGCAGCAGGAGCGGTTCTTTCCGTACCTGACCGGCTACGTCGCGCTCTACACGGGTGATGTCGTGGGCGCCGAGGAGGCGCTTACGGCGGCACTGGCGTTGCGGGGCAACGAACGCGATCCGTTCATGCACGCCCTGCTCGCGATGGCGTACGAGCAACAGGGGGACGCGGCCAAGGCGCACGAGTACTACCAGAAGGCGTACGACCTGTCCACGGCGCACAACCCGCCCGCGGCCCATGTGCGGCCGCTGGCCCGCAAGAAGCTGGGGCTGCCATGACCGACGGCGCGATGACGGCGCGCGGCAACTTCGAAGTGAAGATGACGCCCGAGGCGGTGCAGAAGGGCGACGGCGGCATCACGGTGTCGCGGCTGGCGCTCGACAAGACCTACCACGGGGACCTCGAGGCGACGGGACTCGGCACGATGGTGAGTGCCACGACGCAGGTGAAGGGGTCGGCGGGGTACATCGCGCTCGAACGCGTCACGGGCGTGCTGCATGGGCGGCGCGGCAGCTTCGTGATGCAGCACTCGGGCACGATGACGCGCGGTGCACCGCAGCTCGCCATCACCATCGTGCCCGATTCGGGCACGGGGGACCTCGCGGGGATTGCCGGCAGCTGCGGCATCGTCGTGGAGGACGGCGAGCACTCGTACGAACTGCGGTACACGCTGACCGACGCGCGCGGATGATCATGCGGCGATGGGCGGTCCTTGCCGTCGCCGTGGCGGCGGTCGCATGCCTCCCGCGGCGCGCACCCGACTGCGCGCGCGTGCCGCCCGACGCCGTCTGCACGCGCGTGCTCTTCATCGGCAACAGCTACACCTTCGTCAACAACCTCCCGGGCACATTTGCCGTCCTTTCGCACGCGCTCAGCCGCCCGGTGTTCGCCGACATGATCGCCCCGGGCGGCGCCACGCTGGCCGATCATGCCGCGTCGCCCGAAGTGCTCGCCAAGATCCGATCCGGCCACTGGACCTACGTGGTACTGCAGGAGCAGAGTCTCCGTCCGGCGGTGGAGCAGTCGCGGCAGGCCCTGATGTATCCGGCGGCGCGGACGCTCGCCGAGGCGATTCGGGGCGCCGGCGCGCAGCCCGTGTTCTTCGGCACCTGGGGCCGGCAGCAGGGATGGCCCGAGGGTGGGTTCGCCGACTATGCCCCCATGCAGGCGGCGGTGACGCAGGGGTATCGCACGATCGCCGAAGAACTCCAGGCGATCGTCGTGCCGGTGGGCGACGCGTGGGCGGCCGTGACGGTCGCCCACCCCGACATTCCGCTCTGGCAGTCCGACGGCAGCCACCCCACGGTGCAGGGGACGTTTCTCGCGGCCAACGTGTTCGTGGCGACGTTGTTCGGCGACACTCCGCGCGGACTTGGCGCGCGCGGTGCGGTGCCCGAGGGGCAGGTGGACCGGTTACAGCAGGCGGCGGTTCAGGCGGTGAGCGCCACGAAAAGCCCCGCCTTGCGCTGACCGAACGACGGCCCGTCGTGACGGGCCGTCGCTAGGCGATGTGCATCATCCGCGCGATGGCGACCGATGCGCCGCTGACCGCGGCGGTGACGCAGGTTCCCCACGCGAGGTCCACGAAGGCGCCCGTGAGCGGGAAGTCCTTGAGCAGCGCGAGACCCGTCAGGTCGAAGGCGGCGTAGGCCGCGAGCCCGAACACCGCGCCCAGCGCTGCCCCGCGCGCCACCGAGTCGCGCTCGATGGCCGGCTTGACGCACAGCACGATGATTGCGGTCACGTAGACGAGGTAGAAGACCACGGCCGGCACCCACTGGACGTCGACGCGCGTCAGGTGTCCCATCTGCGCCTTGTAGAATCCCTTGGCGACGACCCCGAGCCAGGTGAGGTCGAGGGCAAAGAAGACGGCGGCCGTGGCGGCGTAGAGCTTGAGGAACTGGACGGGTGGCATCATGGTCGGCTGATGGTGGTACCCGACGAACGTGCATCGGACGGCGACGGTTCCAGCCGGGACGGCGCGTCGTGGCGCGGGGAGGCCGCGCGGCGAGCCATTCGGTAGATTCCCCGCCGGAGATTGCCCGCCGTGCAGGCGCCCCTTCACGCCCCCCCCATGACGCCGCCCGCCCGCCGTTCGTACGCCCGCTATGTCGCCATCGGCGACAGCTCGACCGAAGGCATCGACGATCCCGATGGACGCGGTGGATATCGCGGCTGGGCCAACCGGCTTGCCGTCCACGTGAGCGCGGCGCAGTCCGCGCCGCTGATGTACGCCAACCTTGCGGTGCGCGGCCGCAAGACCCGCGACGTCCGGCGCCAGCAGGTGGAGCCAGCGCTGGCCATGCACCCCGACCTCGTCACGGTCTTCTCGGGCGTCAACGACATCGTGCGGCGCGACTGCAACGTGGGCAAAGTGGCCCGCGACATGGAGCAGATGTTCGTCGCCTTCACGGCGACGGGCGCGACGGTGCTCACCATCACGATGCCCGACCTCAGCGAGGTCGTGCCGATGGCGCGCCTGATGCGCGAGCGCTGCCTGGAACTCAACGACCTCGTGCGCGAGGCGTGCGCGCGCATGGGGGTGCTGTGCGCGGACCTCGCCCGTGCGTCAGTGACGGGCGACCTGCGGCTGTGGAGCGGCGACCGCCTGCACGCCAACAGCGAGGGACACCGGCGCATCGCGCTGGCGCTGGCGCAGACGCTCGGGCTCCCGGGTCACAACGGTGCGTGGGCCGATCCGCTGCCGGACACCGCGCGCCGGTCGGTCGTGGCGCGCCTCGGCGGGGAACTGCGCTGGACGAGCGAGCATCTGGTGCCGTGGCTCTGGCGTCATGCGCGCGGCATCTCGTCGGGCGACGGTCGCA
Organism: Gemmatimonas sp.; assembly: GCA_025361705.1. Classification (GTDB taxonomy): domain Bacteria; phylum Gemmatimonadota; class Gemmatimonadetes; order Gemmatimonadales; family Gemmatimonadaceae; genus PNKL01. The sequence continues at coordinate 35,296 of JANYJW010000062.1, read as the reverse complement.
CCGCCAAGCGGCCGGCGCTCGAGACAGTGGACCCGGACAACCTGTAGGGCACTCAGGAGAACGACGGCATGGCTCACCACACCGTGCGGGACCCCGGCTATGCGCAGCGCGTGCGCGACAGCTTTGCGCGCCAGCAGTTCATGGCCACCCTCGGTGCGACGCTCGAGCGCGTGACGCCCGGCGAGGTGTGCATTGCGGTGCCATTCAGCGTGGCGCTCACGCAGCAGCACGGATTCCTGCACGCGGGCGTCGTGGCGTCGGTCATCGACAGCGCGTGCGGCTACGCTGCACTCACGTTGATGGAGCCAGGCGCCGGCGTGATGAGCGTGGAGTTCAAGGTGAACCTGCTGGCGCCAGCCGCCGGCCGTCGCTTCGTGGCCGTGGGGCGCGTGGTCCGGTCGGGCCGGACGATCACGGCATGCCAGGGCGAACTGCGCGCCGTGCAGGACGACGGCGAGGTGGTGGTCGCCGTGCTGCAGGGCACGATGATGGCGGTGCGCGACCGGGCCGGCATCGCGGACTGACCGGCGCGCTGCGCCGGGCTTGCTGACATTCCCTCGGCTCCACGGAGGAGCAACACGTGACCCGCAAGTTGATCTCGACGGATTCGACGTTCGAAAAGGCGGTGGGATACTCGCGCGCCGTCGTCGACGGCCGCTGGGTGTTCGTGTCCGGCACCACCGGCTTCGACTACAACACGATGACCATCAGCGACGACGTCGTGACGCAGGCGGACCGCTGCCTGCAGAACATCCAGCGGGCGCTCGCCGACGCCAAGTGCCGCCTAGCCGACGTGGTGCGCGTGACCTACATCCTGCCCGACCGCGACGACTTTCCCAAGACATGGCCCGTGCTGCAGCGCTACTTCGGCGACATCCGACCGGCGGCGACAATGCTCGTGGCCGGGCTGGCGGACCCGCGCATGAAGATCGAGATCGAGGTCACGGCGCGGCGCCAGCCGCGGGAGAAGGTTGCAAAGTGATGCCATTCCGATCCGCGAAGAACATGTGGCGTCGCGGGTACCAGGCAAAGGCGGAGCGCCCTTGCGCGACTTCTAAAGCCTCTGTAGCATAGGTTACATGGCGTAACGCCATCCGCACTGTTCACGCGTTTGCTCCAGCAACTCGAGCGAACGGCGAACGCGGTCCCGTTACTGCATCAAGGCGTCGGAGCGAGATCATGACCATTCGAGTAGCTGGGGCGGTCGCGGGAGTCCTCCTCGCAGGATTCGTACTCACGGCATGTCGCGATCAGACGCCGACCTCGACGAGCCGTAGAACGACCTCGACGAGTCGGCTGATGTGCAATACACCTACGGGAGAATGCGCCTGCCCGACCGGGACCGTCGGCAACTGGCCAGACTGCTCTGAGGCGCCGCCGGATACCGCAAACTTCTGCACGGTGCCGGTGACAGATTGGAAGCAGACCCAGTCACCGTGGGGAGGATTGCTGTATGCGGGTCTGCCCAACCTCTACTTCAGCCGCAAGGGGTGCGCCGTGACGTCACTCACCATTGTGCTTGCCGCCGGAGGGCTGCTCGTTGACCCTGGCGTTGCGCACGCTCGGATGCTCCAATCCCGTGATGCGTTCCTGGGTACCGCCGTCAACTGGATGCCCGCCGTCCAAGCCATCAGCCAAAACACCTTCGTGTGGCAGGACTTCCAGTTGGTGGGCGCCGGGTCGCGCGACAGCATTGCCGCTTCGGTGTGCCGCGGTCGCCCTTTCATCGTGAAAGTACCCTCCGCGGCTGGGCATTTCGTCGTGGTCAACCGTGCCCCTCGCTCAGGTGCGAGCGATTCCGCCTTGGGGGCCTTCGGCATCTCCGATCCCGGGTCCTTGACGCGTTCGACCCTCTCGAGTTACGGCCAGATCGTCGGCCTCCGCGGTTCCGTCCGCCCATCCGCCGTCTCTCCAGCAGCGATGCAGGGCGGCATGCGCGGGCTCTTCGCACAGATAGGCACTGGCGAGCGCCTGTCCTTGCACGGTGCGGGGCTCTACTTCGTGGTCACGGATGCGCTTGGCCGTCGCGTCGGCAAGATGGGGGCTGACTCGGCAGCGTTCGATGAGATCCCCGGCGGCGCATTCGACGATGATGTGGACACGGACGATCACGCGGACACGCTTGGAACACCGGCGCCTATGCGCCGGGTCTTTGAAGTGCTGCTGCCGGTCGAGGCCTCGCAGACTCTGACAATCCGAGCGATGGCCGACACAACTTTGCCGGCGCCCATTGCCTTTCTCGCTGTCACCAGAGAGAACGCCCGATGGCCGAAGCAAGTGAACGTCTTCCCCCTCGCGATCGCGAAGGGCCAGAGGCTCTCGTGGCGGCTTATCTATGACGCGGATACGAGTCATGCGATGTCACTGGAGCGCACTGATGCCGCCGCGGCCAAGCCATACCAACTCACCGCGATGTGCGGCACTCGCTTCCGGGTCCGCAATCGCATCGACCGCGAAATCGCGGCCACATGGGATGTCTACGGCATGAGCGAGTCCGGAACCCTGACGCTTCCCGCGCGTAGCGGTGCAAATCCAAACCCTCTGGAGTACGCGGACGTGTTCTTCGAGACCTCGCACCGCGGTACAGTGCGCCTCTTCGTTGATGGCAAGCAAGCGGATGTGAAGGCACCAAGCGCGAACGGTTGCGCGCCGTGATCGGGAGAATTGCGGTGGGGCTCCTGCCGTTGAGGTGTTCCTCACCGATAGGGGGTACACGTCGGTGCTTTCAAGGACGCCCGCGTGAACCGCGGTTTCACGCTTTCTCCCGCACCGGGTGATTTGCAGTGAAGTGAGTCACACGCAATGAACGTCGCGGCACGAACGTCCTCGCCTTCGTGCAGCTAGGATGCATTGTCATCATCGTTCGGCAGTTTGCGAGCTAGCTAACAGCCCACGCGCACCAGCAGGGAGCAGCACGTCAACGCGCCCTCCGCCTTGGCCAGCTCCGAGGCGTCCACCGTGTGGATTACGTGCCCCAGGGGCTCCAGCCGCTCGCGCGTGCGCGGGTGCGACGTGTCGTACACGAGCGCGTCGCCAATACGCAGCACGTTGGCGCCCGTTGGTTCGGCGGGGTCGACGGTCACCACGCGGTAGCCAGTGAAGACCGCGGTGTCAATCCAGGCGGGATTCAACAGCACCGACTCGGCATCGAGTGCGGTCACGGCGCTCTTCAGGTGCAGGCAGCCGGTGACCGCGACGCCGTGCACCGCATATCCGTGCGGCGTGAGTGCGGCGCGCAGCTGCTCGATGCCCGCGTCGTTCGTGCGCGGCGTGCGTCCCACGAACACGGCTTTCCCGATGACCAGCACGTCGCCGCCATCCAGCGTGCCGGGCGCCGCCATGCGGACCACCGTGCGCAACAGCGCCAGGGCCGCCGCCACCGCTGTTCCCTCGGCGCGCCGAGACTTCGCCCCGGGCCGCGTGAGCACGGCCAGTTCGTCGAGCACCACCGCGGTGTCCTCGATGAACACGGCGTCGGGGTGCGTCGGCGCGGGCTCCACCCGCCGCACCTCGCAGCCCAGCGACGCCAGCGTCCGCTCGTAGCCGCGGTGCTGGGCGCGGGCCACGTCCACGCGAATCGGCGTGCGCGCCAGGTGCGTCAGTTCGCACTCGGCGATGCTCGGCGACACCTCGCGCGTGAGTGCAATCCAGCGGAGCAGGGGTGCGGTCATGGGGATCGATGGACGATACCGGGTCGCGGTGGCGATGCCAAGCGCGCCCACGGAGCCGTTCTGTATATTCGGGAATGACCACCCATCGCCCCGAACGCGAGTCGGTCCTGCACAACTGGACGGTGCAGTCGGCGTGGGACGGTCCCGAGATCGTCGGCGGCGAGGGCGCGCGGCTGTTCACGGCCGATGGCCGGTCGATTCTCGACTTCAGCAGTCAGTCGGAGTGCTCCAATCTGGGCCACCAGCACCCCGCCGTGGTGCGCGCCATCCGCGAGCAGGCGGAGCGCTTGTGTTACGTCTCCAACGCCTGGGGCGCCGCGCCGAGGGCGCGTCTCGCCGAGATGCTGCTCGAGAAAAGTGGTGATGCGGGAGGGCGCGTCTTTTTCACGCTCGGCGGGGCCGATGCCAACGAGCACGCGGTGAAGATCGCGCGGCAGGCGCTGGGCCGGCCGCGTGGCATCGTGGTGGCGCGCGACCGGTCGTACCACGGGGCCACGCACGCCGCGATGGCGCTCTCGGGCGACAGCCGCACGCGCGACCAGGTGGACCCCGCCACGTTCGGTGTGGTGCACGCGCTGCCCCCATATGCGTATCGCTGCCCGTTTGGCACGACGACACCCGAGGCGTGCGGCGCGCGTGCGGCGGCGCACGTGAGCGAGCTGATTGGGCGCATCGGGCGCGACGAAGTGGCTGCGGTGCTCATGGAACCCAACGCCGGCACCAACGGCATCATCGCGCCGGACTCGTACTGGCCGCAGGTGCGAGCGGCGGCCACCTGGGCGGGCGCGTACCTCATTGCCGACGAAGTGATGAGCGGCTTCGGGCGGTGTGGTGAATGGTTCGCCTGGCAGCGGTATGGCGAGGCGGGGCGTCCCGACCTGATGACGCTGGCCAAGGGACTCACGGGCGCACACCTGCCGCTGGGCGCCGTGGTGATGTCGGCCGCCGTCGCGGCGCGGCTGGAAGACCAAATGCTGCTCACCGGGCTGACATTCGGCGGGCATCCGCTCTCGTGCGCAGCGGGAGTGGCCGCGATGGAAGCGTACGAGTCGGAGGGGCTCATCGAGCGCTCGCGCCGGTTGGGCGCGGAGTTGTTCACCGCGCTGCGTGCGCTGCAGGAGCGTCATCCGACCATCGGCGACGTGCGCGGCGGCCACGGGCTGTTTGCCGTGCTCGAGTTCGTGGAGGATCGCCGGTCGCGCGCTCCCCTGGCCCCGTGGCCGCAGGTGCCACTGATGCTGCGGCGGGTGCTCACCGATGCGATGGCCGCGGGCGTGTCGTTGGCGGTGCGCGGCAACCTGCTCATTCTCGCGCCGCCGCTCGTGGTCGCGGAACAGGACATCGCTGACACGCTCGCGCTGCTCGACCGGCTGCTCACCGCGCACGCGGCGCCGCACCGCCCATGACCAAGCCCGCGTTCCTCCCGCTGCGCGACGCGATGGCGCACCACGTGCACGACGGCATGTCCGTTGCGCTCGAGGGCTTCACGCATCTCATTCCGTTCGCTGCCGGGCACGAGCTCATCCGGCAGGGTCGGCGCGAACTCACGCTGGTGCGCGCCACGCCCGACATCATTTACGACCAGATGATTGGCATGGGGTGCGCCTCCACGCTGGTCTTTTCGTGGGGCGGCAACCCCGGGGTCGGCTCGCTGCACCGCCTGCGCGACGCCGTCGAACATGGGTGGCCGTGTCCGCTTGCGCTTGACGAGCACAGCCACGCAGGCATGGCGGCGCGCTACGCCGCCGGGGCGAGCGGCCTGCCGTTCGGGGTCCTGCGCGCCTATGCCGGCACCGACCTGCCGCTCGTTAATAAGTCGCACATTGCTACTATTAAGTGCCCCTTCACGGGCGAGCAGCTCGCCGCCGTCCCCGCGCTCACCCCCGACGTGACGGTGCTGCACGCGCAAACGGCCGACCGCGAGGGCAACGTGCTGCTCCACGGCATCGTGGGGGCAAGCCGCGAGGCGGCGCAGGCGGCGCGCGCGCTCGTCGTCACCGTCGAGGCGGTGGTCGATCGGCTCGATGCACCGATGAACGCGTTCGTGATTCCCGCGTGGCAGGTGGCCGCCATTGCCGTCGTTCCCGGCGGGGCCTACCCGTCGTACGCGCACGGCGTCTACGCGCGCGACAACGCGTTCTATCAGGCGTGGGACGACATCGCCCGCGACCGCGACCGCTTCATGGAGTGGATGCGCACCCACGTGCTGGCCACCGCGACGCACGCTGACTTTCTGCGCCTGCTCGGGGTCGCCGCGTGACGGCATACACGCCCGACGAGATGATGACCGTTGCCGCCGCGCGGCGGCTGCCGAACGGTGCGACCTGCTTTGTGGGCATCGGCTTGCCGAGCGCGGCCTGCAACCTCGCGCGCCTCACGCACGCGCCAGACCTCGTGCTGATTTACGAGTCGGGAACCATCGGCACCCGTCCCACCGTGCTGCCGCTCAGCATCGGCGACGGCGAGCTGGCCGACACGGCGCTGTCGGTCATCCCGCTGCCGGAGGTCTTTACGCACTACTTGCAGCGCGGCCGCGTGGACATCGGTTTCCTCAGCGCCGCGCAGGTCGACCGTTTCGGCAACCTCAACAGCACGGTCATTGGCGCCTACGACGCGCCCACGGTGCGGCTGCCTGGCGCCGGCGGCGCGCCGGAGATCGCAACCAACGTCCGGGACCTGCTCATCGTGATGAAGCAGTCGCGGCGCAACTTCATGGCGCGGCTCGATTTCCGCACCACCGTGGGATGGCTCGACGGGAAAGACTCACGCGCGCGTGCGGGAATTGCGGGCAACGGCCCTCGCGCCGTGATTACAGACCTCGGCGTCCTCACGCCGGCTGAGGGGTCACGCGAACTGACATTAAGTGGCATCTTTCAGGGGATCACCGTGGATGACGTGCGCGCGGCCTGTGGCTGGCCGTTGCGCGTCGCCGACACGGTGGTCTCCATTGTCCCGCCGTCCGACGATGAACTTCGGACGCTGCGGGCGCTGCACGACCGCACGCGCGTGGCGCACGGCCATCGCGTACGCATCGCGCTTCCGACTTGAGGACCGCACCCATGACGGCAATAGCTTCGAAGTCCCCACGCATCGTCACCGCACTGCCCGGCCCAAAGGCAAAGGCGCTCATCGCGCGCGACGACCAGGTGATCTCCCCGTCGTCGCCCCGGGACTACCCGTTCGCCATGTCGCATGGCCGGGGCGCCGAGGTGTGGGACGTGGACGGCAACCGATTCCTCGACTTCGCGGGCGGCATCGCGGTCTGCTCCACCGGCCACGCACACCCGGCGGTGGTGCAGGCAATCAAGGACGCCGCCGACGACTTCATTCACATCTCCAATGACTACTGGCACGAACGCCAGGTCCGGCTTGGCGAGCGCATCAACGAACTCAAGCCGATGGGCAACGAGCCGGTGATGTGCTTCACGGCCCAGAGTGGGACGGAATCGGTGGAAGGGGCGCTCAAGCTTGCCCGCACCTTCACGGGGCGGCAGCGTTTCATCGGATTCCTCGGTGGGTTCCACGGGCGCAGCATGGGGTCGCTGGCATTCACGGCGAGCAAGTACACGCAGCAGACGGGCATCTTCCCGACGATGCCGGGCGTCACGCACGTGCCGTTTCCCAACACGTTCCGCCCGCTCTTTGCCGGCGCCGACCAGGGCAAGGCGGTGCTCGACTACATCGAGAACATCCTGTTCGTGAACAACGTGCCGGCCAAGGAAGTCGCGGCCATCATGGTGGAGCCCATTCAGGGCGAGGGTGGCTACCTGGTGCCGCCCGATGGCTTCCTGCAGGGGCTGCGCGCGCTCTGCGACCGGCACGGCATCCTGCTCATCTTTGACGAGGTCCAGTGTGGGATCGGACGCTCGGGCAAGATGTTCGCCTCGCAGCACTGGGGTGTCACGCCGGACATCATGACGCTCGCCAAGGGGCTCGGCAGCGGCATGCCGATTGGCCTGGTGGTGGCGAAGAAGAAGATCATGGAGACGTGGAAGCGCGGCGCGCACGGCAACACGTACGGCGGAAACCCGATCTGCTGTGCGGCGGCGCTCGCCACGCTGGACCTGGTGGAGGGCGAGTACATGGCCAACGCGGCCACCGTCGGCGCCTACTTCCTGGACAAGCTGCGCACGCTGCAGACGAAACACGCGTGCATCGGTGATGTGCGCGGCCGCGGCCTGATGATCGGCATCGAGATGGTGGCGCCGGACGGTGCGCCGGCCAAGAAGCTCTGCGACACCATCATCACGCGCAGCTTCTACAACGGCATGCTGCTGCTCGCCTGCGGACAGAGCACGGTGCGCTTCATGCCGCCGCTCATGATCAGCACGGACGACGTGGACGAAGCGATCGAGATTCTCGACAAGAGCATCACGGAAGCACACGGCGCATAGCGCCGCCCTGCAGGTAACCCGAGCCCCCCACTCGCCGTGACCGTTCCAGGTTCCGCTGTGCGCCGCCGCAAGTTCGGGTTCTGGCTTGCGACGGCGCTGGTCGTTGGCAACATCATCGGCTCGGCCATCTTCATGCTGCCGGCGGGGCTGGCGGGCTACGGGTGGAACTCCGTGGCGGCGTGGGTCATCACGTTTGTCGGGGCGCTCTGCCTGGCGTGGGTGTTCGCCGAGTTGTCGCGGCACATGCCGGGGGTCGGCGGCAGCTTCGGTTTCATGCGTCTCGGGGTCGGCGACAGCGCGGCATTTCTTGGCGCGTGGGGCTACATCGTGTCGATCTGGGCCGCGAATGCCGGCATTACGATCGCGGGCATCAGCTATCTCACGCGGCTCGTGCCGTCGCTCGCTGCTGCACCAATTGCGTCGCCGCTGGCTGCGTTGTGTGCCATCTGGCTGCTCACATGGGTGAACCTGCGCGGACTGCGCAGTGCGGGGGGCGTGCAGTTGGTGACGTCGATCGTCAAGCTGCTGCCGTTTGTCGCCGTGATCGGACTCGCCGTGTGGCGGCTCGCGGTGAGCGGGGGCGCGGTGCTGCCTCCGCTGCACGCTGGCTCAATCAGCTTCGCCGGGGCGAGTGGCGCGGTGGGGCTCACGCTCTACGCGATGCTCGGGCTCGAGAGCGCGGCAATGCCTGCTGATGCAGTAGAGAACCCCGGGGTGATTGTGCCGCGCGCGACGATGGCGGGCACGGGGTTGAGCGCCGTGGTGAGCATCGTCGCCACGTGCGCGGTGGCGCTGATGCTGCCGGTGGATGTCGTGGCGACCTCCAAGGCGCCGGTGTCCGATTTCATTGCCGTGTCATGGGGCGCCATCGCCGGTGGCTTCGTGGCGCTGTGCGCCGTGGTGAGTTGCTTTGGCTGCCTGAACGGCTGGCTGCTCGTTGGCGGCGAGGTGCCGGTGGCGATGGCGGATGCGGGCACGCTGCCCCAGTGGTTTGGCCGCATGAACGCACGCGGCGCTCCGGCGCGCAGCATTCTGCTTGGCGCAGTCATCACGTCGCTGCTGACGCTGACGGCGTACACCAAGGTGGGCGTGGCGGCGTACAACTTTGCGATCCTCATTGCGACGGCCACCAACCTGCTGCTGTACCTGTTCTGCCTGCTGGCTGTCGCGCGTTTCATGCACGATGGGCGTGTGCCGCGGTCAGTGGGGCTCGTGATGAGCACGGCGCTGGCATTCGTCTTCGTGCTGTGGGCGTTCTACGGATCCGGGTGGGAATCGCTGGCGTGGGGCGGGGCGCTGACGGCGGTGGGGTGGCCGGTGTATGTGGTGGCGCGGCGCGCGGCGGCCAGGGCAGCTACTTCCGCGGCGCCAACCGCCTGAACTCCTCCGCTCCCAGCGCCGGCGTGCGCACAAGCGTCTTGAGATCCATGCGGTACAGCCCGAACCGCCAGCCGTAGCCCTCGGCCCACTCGAAGTTGTCCATCAGCGACCAGTGGAACGCACCGCGCACGTCCACGCCTTCGCTGATCGCCTGCTTCAGTGCGTAGGCATGTTGCCGGATGAACATCGGCCGGTGCACGCCCGCGGAATCGGCCACGCCGTTCTCGGTGACCACGACGGGCAGGTGATAGCGCGTCCACGCCTCGCGAATGAGCGCGAGCTGGCCTGCCGGGTAGATCTCCACCTTCGCATCGCTGAGCGTGCCCGGACCGGCGCTGATGTCCACCATTCCCGGCGCACTCGGCGAGAACCGCACGAGATTGCGGCGATAGTAGTTGATGCCCACCCAGTCGATCGTTCCCTTGAGTGCAGGCGCCGGAATGTCGAGCGTCGGGAAACCGGGCATCGTGAACTGCATGCGGCCGGTCGCGATGGACTCGTAGAACGACCAGTTGAAGCCGTTGGACGCCGAGTTGGCGACGACGTACTCGATGACGTTCCAGCGGTTGGCCGGCTCGAACCAGATCATGTTGGAGGCGAGTCCGATGAATGCATCGGGATCGCCGGCGCGCAGCGCGACCGCTGCCTTTCCGTGTGCCCGCAGCAGTCCCTCGAATGCCTTCACCGCCTGCGCGTTGTCCTTCACGCCGGGCGGCCAGGCGCCGGCCACGTAGCCGAAGAACATCTGCACGTTCGGCTCGTTCACGGTGCACCACCAGCGCACCTGCGGGCCAAGGCGCTTGGCCGCTTCGGCGGCAAATCGCCCGAACTTCTCGGGAAAGTCAGCGGCCGTCGCGCCGCCGCGGTCGGCGAGCCAGAGCGGGAGCGTGAAGTGCAGCAGCGTCACCACGGGCTCCTGCCCGGCGGCTTTCAGTTGGGTGAGTTCGTCGGCGTAGTGCTGCCAGGCCGCCTCGTCCCACTGTCCCTCGATCGGCTCGAGCCGGCTCCACTCGATGGAAAAGCGGTACGCGTTGGCACCCAAGGTGCCCATGAGTCCGATGTCCTCGGCTACGCGGTTCCAATGATCGGTCGCCACGCCGCTCGTGTCGCCGTGGGCGATGCGGCCCGGCTGGTGCTCAAAGCGCCACCAGTCGTTGTGCACGTTGCCGCCTTCCACTTGGTGCGCGGCCGTCGCGGTGCCCCACAGGAAGCCGGCCGGCCACGCCGGCGTGAAGGCGGTCGTGGACGCCGCGTCCAGCACCGGCTGCGGATTGGTGCGCTGGAAATAGACGCAGAGAAGTCCGTAGGCGACCGCCAGCGTGGCGACGAGTGCTGCGGCGCGGCGGATCCACCTCACGGCATTGCTCGGCATTGCCCGCTCCTGTGTGTGGCTACGGCTTTCTCGGCGGCACCGGGTGCACCACCCGCTTGTCCTCGCTGGCGCGGATCTCGGTGAGGCGCCGCGCGATGTCCGGCTCCGAGAGCACGAGGTCCTTGGTCTCGCCCGGATCGCGCGTCACGTTGAATACGTGCAGCGTATCGCGCACCCACACGCCCTTCCATCCGCCATAGAGCACGGCCGACTGGTTGCGGTCGGGAGAGAACCAGACGAAAGCCTCGCGCGTGATCACGGCGCCCTTGCCGGTGAGCGCCGGCAGCAGCGACCGGCCATCGATGCCCTTGGGGGCGGGAAGTCCTGCCGCTTCGACCACCGTTGCGTGCACGTCGGTAAAGTCGGCGCGCACCGCCGATGAGGTGCCTGGCTTCACACGGCCGGGCCACGACACGATGCCCGGCACGCGCAATCCACCGTCGTACAGGTCGCCCTTGAATCCGCGGAAGTTCATCGTGCCGTTGAACCAGCGTCCAATGCGATCGGTCTTGCCGTCATTGGCGGAGGTGAGCATCGTTGCGCCGTTGTCCGACAGGAAGATGACCAGCGTGTTCTTGGCGATGCCCAGCGAGTCGAGCAGCGCGCGCAGGCGGCCGAGGTCCTGGTCGAGCCGGCGCACCTGCGCCGCATAGCTCCGCTTGGCCATCGGCCACGGCTTGTCGGCGTAGGGGCCGAGGTCGGTGGTCTCATAGCCGCCGTCGTCGAAACCGCGCGCCCCCTCGTTGTTGATGTGCGGCAGGTTGGTCGCCCAATACAGGAAGAACGGCTTCCTGGCGTTGGCGCGCACGAAGGCAAATGCCCGGGCGCCAATGAGGTCGGGCGCGTACGCCACGCGCGTCGTTGCGCGACCGGTGCCCATGGGGCCGGGCGCCGGCACCACGTTACCGGTGCGCACGGAGTCGGTGTTGCTGAGCAGGAACTCGGGATAGTAGTTGTGCGCGTGCAGCTGGTCGCGATAACCGAAGAACGCGTCGAAGCCCTGCGCATTGGGCCACGACTCGGGCTGGCTGTCCCAACTGAGGCCCCACTTGCCGAACAGTCCCGTCAGGTAGCCGCGCGCCTTCAGCCGCTCGGCGAGCGTGAGGTCGGGCGTGCGCAAATAGTCGTTGTCGTTGTCATCGAGCCGGCAGTGTCCGTTGTGATACGCCGTCATCAGCGAGCAGCGCGCCGGCCCGCAGACGGCGGCGCTCGACCGCATCTCGGTGAGCCGCATTCCGTCGCGCGCCAGCTGGTCGATGTTGGGCGTCGAGAGCTCGGTCTGTCCCCACGGCCCGATTTCACCGATGCCCAGATCGTCGCCGAGGAAGATGATGATGTTGGGCGGCACCTTGCCTTGCACGGGCGCCTTGGCCGGGGGCTTGGCGCGCGCGCGCCGTTTCGCCGCCGGCTTGGTCGGCTGCTTGGCGCGCGACTGCGCCCGCGCCGCCGGAGTGGCGGCGCTGAGCGCGACGGCGCAGCTGGCGAAGAGCAGGAGAAAGCGGCGAAACACGCGGGGACTCCGTTCGAGTGCAGGTAACCTACCAGACGGGAGTGGAGGCGAAAACCGCGCGCCGCGGCTATCGTATGCGAGGACAAACACCACCGACGTGGAGACCACATGCCGACCCGTCACCGTACCCTGGTTGCTACGTTCCTGTTCGGCGTCGCGTTGGTCGGCGCGCCAGCGCACACAGCGGCGTTTGCGCAGTCGCCGCCGTCGGGCGACAAGCTGGTCTTCGTCGTGCGCCATGCGGAAAAGGCGAGCCAGACCGATCCCGACTCCCCGCTCAGCGCCATCGGTCAGCTGCGCGCGGTTGCGCTGGCGGCCGCGCTTCACGATGCCGGGGTAAGCGCCATTCTCGTGACGCCGCGCCAGCGGACGCGGCTGACGGCCGCGCCGCTCGCCGATGCGCTGCTGCTCGCCGCGCACGTCGTGCCGTTTGGCGCCTCGACGCCCGAACACGCGGCCGCCGTCGCCGCGGCCGTGCGCGCGGCACCAGGCAACGCCGTTCTCGTGGTCGGGCACAGCAACACGGTCAACGCCATCATCGCCGCACTTGGCGCGCCGCGCCTGCCCGACCTGTGCGACGCCGAATACGCCAACTTGTTCATCGTGCGGCTTCCCGCTGCCGGCGCGCCGGGTCTCGTGCGCGCGTTGTACGGCGCGGCCGATCCTGCAAACGCCGCCACCTGCGCTGCGGCCGCAATGAAGTGACGCCGTGAAGGGGCCCTCGTCCCCAACCCTCGGCACTCCACGCTTCACTCCTCCCATGCCCCCGCACCCCGCGCCCATGCCCCACTCGTCCCTCGCATCCCTTTTCGACAACAACCGGAATTGGGCCGCCCGCATCGCCAGAGAAGATCCCAACTTCTTTCGCGAACTCGTCGCGCAGCAATCGCCCGAGTACCTGTGGATCGGCTGTTCCGACAGCCGCGTGCCGGCCAACGAGATCGTCGACCTGCGCCCCGGCGAGCTCTTTGTCCACCGCAACGTCGCCAACGTCGTGGTGCACACCGACCTCAACTGCCTGTCGGTCATCCAGTACGCCGTGGACGTGCTCGCGGTGAAGCACGTGATCGTCTGCGGGCACTATGGCTGCGGCGGGGTGCGCGCCGCGATGGATAACGCGCGGCTGGGGCTCATCGACAACTGGCTGCGTCACGTGCAGGACGTGCAGCACAAGCACCACGCCCTGCTCGCGGGCGATGGCGCGGGCGATGGCGCGGGCGATCCCGATGCGCGCCTCGCGCGGCTGTGCGAACTGAATGTGGTGGAGCAGGTACGCAACGTCTGCGAGACGACCATCATGCGCGACGCGTGGGCGCGTGGCCAGGCCGTCACGGTGCACGGGTGGATCTACGGGCTCACCGATGGTCGCCTCAAGGACCTCGGACTCGCCGCGGCGTCGTGGGCCGAGTTCGAGGCGCAGCACGCGGCGCTCGTGTGGGGCTAGCGCAGTAGCGCCTGCGCCGCCGTGCGCGCGGCAGGCGCGGCGGCAGGCGCGGCGGCAGGCGCGGCGGTTCGTCCTACTGTTGGCGGGCGCGCCAGCGCCGCCGGGCTTCGCCAAAGCTCACCAGCTTCCGCTGCTCTTCGTCGAACAGGGCAAGGCGCAGCACCTTCACCGCGTCGGGCACGCGCAGCACCGGAGCCAGCTGGAACATCGGGTGCGACAGGTGCGCCGCTTCGAGCCGGTAGTTGGGCACCTTGGGCGACAGATGATGCACGTGGTGCAGGCCAATGTTCCCTGTGAACCACTGCATGATGCGGGGGAGCTTGAGGTACGAACTGCCGCGGATGGCGGCATCGGCGTAGTCCCACGCCTCGTGTTCGGCCCAGTATGCATCCTCGAACTGGTGCTGTGCAAAGAACAGCCAGATGCCCGCAAAGACCGACAGGTAGTACGCCGGCAGGTAGGTCGTCAGCAGCGTCTTGGTGCCCAGCAGCAGCACGAGGATGGCGATGAGGCCCACGAGCGAGATGTTGGTCAGGAGGACGCTGGTCAGTTCGTCGCGCGCCGCGCCCCTGCGGAGCGACGGAAAGCGCTGGTGCACGAAGAAGTAGACCGGGCCAATGGTGAGCAGAAAGGCCGGCGTGCGCGTGAGGCGGTAGCCCAGGCGGCCCAGCCACCCCCGGCCGAAATACTCGTGCATCGTGAGTGTGTAGATGTCGCCCGTGCCGCGCCGGTCGAGGTCGCCCGACGAGGCGTGGTGCAGGGCATGTTCGCGGCGCCACTTGGCGTACGGCATGAACGTCAGGAAGCCCGTGAAGACGCCCACGATGTCATTGGCGCGCCGGCTCGTGAAATACGAGCCGTGCCCGCAGTCGTGCATGATGATGAACGTGCGCGTCAGCAGCCCAGCAGTGGGCACCGACAGCACCAGCGTCAGCAGGTACGAGACCTTGCGCGCCCAGTAGAGCGCCACCAGCGCCACGACGAGCAGCCCGACCGTCGTCGCCAGCTGCACTACCGACCGTCCGGCCTGCGCCTGGGCAAACGGCGCAATGACGGCGCGCCAGTTGCGTGGCACACGCGGCGTCGGCTGGTCGTCGGACACTGGATCTGGTGCAGTCATGCGGTCGATCTCCCTGTTGAACGGCGGACTCGAAACCTAGTCCTGTCCTGTCAGGGACACCACCTCTGATGCGTAGGCAAACACCTGACGGTCAGGATGACCGAAGCAACAAGACGAGCCCGGCGAACGCGAGGTCCGCCGGGCTCCTTACTGCACGTGTGCCGCGTCGTGATCGCTACTTCTTCTTTGCTTTCACCTTTGGTTTCGGCATACCGGCGGCATCGGTCATCGACGCCTTGCCTTCGGAGATGAGCTTCAAGGTCACCGAGGCACCTTCCTCGAGTGCGGCAATCGCGACCTTTGCCGTATCGAGCGTCGCCGTCATCTGCACCGGACGCTCGAGGAACGACGAGTCCTTGGTGGTGATCTCGAGGCCGTACCACTTCTTCATTTCAAGCAGCACGCGCCGCAACGGCAGGTGCTCTGATGCGAACTTGCCATCCAGCCACCCAAAGGCCATCGCCGCGCGATCGGGCTGCAGCTCCATGAATGCACCGTTGCTGAGCACGAGCGCCGTGGCGCCGGCGGCAAACTCCTTGGGTGCTGCGCCGGGGTTCACGGAGATGGTGCCGCCGAGCACCTTCAGCATCACCGATCCGCTGTCATCGGGGAAGTTGCGGATGACAAACTCGGCGCCCGACGCGGTGACCCACAGGTCGTTGGCCTTCACCAACAGCGTCACGTTGGACGGCACCTTGATGGCCGCCGCGCCGGCGACGAGCAGGGCCCGCGCGTCGAGCGGATAGTGCGAGGGATATCGCACCGTGGTGGCCGATCCGATGCGGACCGCCACACTGTCCTCGAGCGTCACGGCGCCGCGCTGGCCGTCCTTGCTGCGCAGCACCTTGGCGTCGTCACGGCCCAGCAGCTGGCCGGCCTTGGTGCTCGCTGCACCCTTGTTGAAATACCAGAGCGGCACGGCGCTCGCCGCGAGCACCAGCAGCCCAATGATCACGTACGTCCCGGTGCGCTTGGGCCGAGCCACTTTCTTCATGTGCCGCGCAGCTTCGTGCCGACTGTGCTCCAGGCGCTGCCTGGCGATCTCCTCGGGGTCACTCTTTGCGGTGTGCAGCACGCCGACGATCTTGGCCCACCACTGGTCCGTCGACTCGGGGGCGGCCGGCGGCAGCGCGTCGTGCGCTTCCTTGTGCGCGCCGGCCATGTGGTGCGCCGCGGAGCGCCGGCGCAGTTCGTGCGCCACGCCGCCGTTCACGGCCTTGTGCAGCAGTTCGTCGAGTGCCGCGACGTCGGCCACCTTGTCGCGGCGGTCCCACACTTCGAGCAATGCGCCGGCCACCACCTTCTGCGCGCCGGCCACATCGGCAAGCCGCTCGTCGGCGTCCGTGGTAAAGGCCTCGAAGTTCGCGCGGAATATCTGTTCCAGCGCGGACTCCTTGCCGCCCCGGAAGTCCGCAAAGAGCTCAGCGGAGATCGGGGCAAGGGAAGCAGGCATCATGTCCTCCTGAGGAATTTGTTTGGAGCGTGCGCGGCCACCATCGGCGGCAACAGGGGGACCAACCCGGGTGCGCAACAACCGGGTATTGCCGTGGGCGCACGCGTGACGGCGCGCGCCGCGCGGAGTACCTTCATCGCGACTCGATCTGAGGTGTGCGATGCTGAAACTGGCGACACTGCTCCTCCTGACCGCTGCCGTACTCCCACCACCAAAGTGGCAAGAGATCGGCAAGACGTCTACAGGGAATTCGGTGTTTCTTGACCCCAGTTCTGTCAGGAAAGCACCTGACGGAATTATCACCGCCAGCCTTCGGGTGACCTACACGCCGCCCCTCGAGACCCCTCAGGGGAAGGTGACCAGTTCACGCGTCGTGGCCATGTTCGACTGCCAGGGGCGCAAAGTGGCCACCAGGCAGAACGTGATGTACTTCGACGAACGGAAGGGCACCGAGTATCGCCGCCGCGACATCGCCAAGCCGGGCTTTGGGCCGGCGCTGTCGAGTAGCTTTGCCGACGTCGCGCTCAAGCACCTGTGCGCCAAATGACGCCCACATCCGCCGCCCGATGACACCGCCTCCCGTCATCCTCGCCAACGCCCACTGGCCAGCCGTGACTGGCGCGTCGTACGATGTGGCCGTCCTGCCGTGGGGTGCCACCGAGCCGCACAACCGGCACCTGCCCTATGCCACCGACAATGCGCAATGCGACGCCCTTGCCGCCGAATCGGCCCGGCGCGCGGCTGCCCGAGGCGCACGCGTGGTGGTGCTTCCCACCGTGCCCTTTGGCGTGCAGACAGGGCAACTCGACCTCCCGCTGGCCATCAACATGAATCCGAGCACGCAGGCGCTGGTGCTGCGCGACGTGATTGCCTCGGTGGAACGCGCGGGGATCCGCAAGTTTGTGCTGTTCAACGGGCACGGCGGCAATGACTTCAAGCAGATGCTGCGCGAGCTGCAACCCGCCACGCCGGTCTTCCTCTGCACCCTCAACTGGTGGCAGGTGGTCGACGCCTCGGCGTACTTCGACGAACCGGGTGACCATGCCGGCGAACTCGAGACGAGCGTGATGATGCACCTGCATCCCGATGCGGTGCGACCGCTGGCCGAGGCGGGGGATGGCGCCGAGAAGAAGCCGACAATGACTGGCCTGCGCGACCGCTGGGTGTGGGCGCAGCGCCCGTGGACCTCCGTGAGCGCCGACACGGGCATCGGCAATCCGCGCGCGTCCACCGCCGACAAGGGGGCGCGCTACGTCGACGCCGTCTCCGATCGCATTGCGCAGTTCCTCGTCGAACTGGCGCAGGGCGATCCGGCCACGATGTACCGGTGAATCGCGCCGCGGTGATGGTGCTGGCCCTGGCTGCCGCGTGCGGCGGCCGGCCATCCACGGTGGTGCCCGCCGCTCCGGGCGTCCCCGCTGCCCCTGCGGGTCCGGCGCGACTTGGTGGCACGCTGGTCGTGCGCGATTCGGTGCGGGTCTTCATCGCATGCGGTACCACCGCCGAACGCCCGCTGGCCGCCGCGCCGACCTCACAACTGCGCGACGCGCTCGTGGCCGTGGTGGGTGGCGACCGCGACTCGATGTACGTGGAGCTGATGGCCGACACCACGGGCGGCACACTGATGGCGCGCGAGACGCTCTTTGCCGCATCACTCGCCGAAAGATCCCGCTGCGACCGGCCGCGGCCGCGGTTCGACGTGGAGGCCGTGGGCAATGAGCCGTTCTGGCGCGTCTCGCTCGACAGCACGCTGCTGGTGCTCGAGCGTCCCGAGCCGCCGCTTGAACTCGTGTTCACGGCATCGTCATCAGAAACGCGAGGCGCCCTGACGACCATCATTGCGCATCGCGTGCTGGGCAAGGTGCATGAGCTCAAGTTGGGAATCCTGCGCGAGCCCTGCCGCGACGGTATGAGCGATGCGTGGTATCCGTATCGCGCCGAGGTGAGATTTGGCGCGTTGGCGCTGCACGGTTGCGCACGGCGCGAGCCACCGCGATGATCGGCCGCGCGTTGCTGCTTGCCGCTGCTCTGCCGCTCGCCCAAGGCGTCGCCCAAGGCGTCGCCCAAGGCGCGCCGGACACCACGGCGGCCAAGGCATCGCTGCTCGCGGCCGATCGCGCCGCAGCGCAGGTAGCTGCGCAGGCCGGCGTGCTTGCCGCCGCGTTCGCGCCGACGGCGACGGCGCTGCTCCCCGGCCTCGACATCCTGCGCGGCATAGCGGCGCTCACGCCGCACATGGCTGCCCTGGGCACGGCGGCGCCTCGCGGCGCCACCGCCTGGACGCCGCTGCAGGCGGTCGTGTCGCGCGACGGTAGCCTTGGGTGCACCTCCGGCGTGTTGCATCGTGTTGCCTCCGATTCCACGCAGCCGCGCACCGGGCGCTACGCGAACTGCTGGCAGCGCGGGCGCGACGGGGCGTGGCGCCTGCTGGCGCTCTCGCAGGTCTACGCGCCAGCGCAGGTGTCGACGCTTCCCGATTCCTTGCCGGCGGCACCGGGCTCCACCGGCACGACTGCCGCGCGTGGCGCGAATGCCACGCGCGACATGGCCGCCGCCGACCGTGCCTTTGCGCGCTTCAGCGCCGACTCGGGGGGCCCGGCGGGCGCCTTTGCCCGGTGGATCGCCGCCGATGGCATGATGCTTGGCGCGCGCGCGGTGCCCGTGCGCGGGCCAGAGCAGGCGCGCGCCGCG
Source organism: Gemmatimonas sp. (assembly GCA_025361705.1). GTDB lineage: Bacteria > Gemmatimonadota > Gemmatimonadetes > Gemmatimonadales > Gemmatimonadaceae > PNKL01. The sequence continues at coordinate 16,261 of JANYJW010000062.1, read as the reverse complement.
TTCGCGGGATTTCCGGCCACGGGTGCGTTTCAGTGGTGGCCCATCGACTCGCTCACGGTGGCGTCCCAGGACGGCAGCCTAGGCTTCACCATCGGCGAAGCGGTCATCACGTCCTCGCCAGGCAACGTGTCGTACTCCAAGTACCTCACCATCTGGCGTCGCGAGCGCGACGGCCAATACCGGTTTGTCTTCGACATCGGGTCTGATCGACCGGCGCCGGGACGTCATTAGATTCCGCGCATGCTCCCGGACGACCTGCACGCTGCCCTCGCCTCCGACCGCACCCGCGATGCCGGGGCGCTCTTTGTCGACCTGATTGCGCGCTACTTTGAGCAGACGGGGCGTGGCGAAGGCGCTGTGTCATCGACCGCCGGATCGGTCGTGCGCGGCGTGCGCTTCGATGAACCGATGCCCGCCACCGGACGTCCGCTGGCCGAGATCGTCGCGCGGCTCGACCGCGACTTCTTTTCCGACGCCAATCGCCTGTCGCATCCGATGTACATGGGGCACCAGGTGGCCGCGCCGCTGCCGTCGGCCGTCTGGACGGAGGCGGTCATCGCCGCGCTCAACAACTCGCTGGCCGTGTCGGAGATGTCGCCGACGGGCACTGCCGTAGAGGAACGCGTGGTGCGCTGGATGTGCGACCTCGCCGGGTATGGTGCAGGTTCGGGCGGCACCATCACCTCAGGCGGCCTCGAAGCCACGCATACGGCGCTGCTCGCCGCCCGCGCCGCGCTCGACCCCGAGGCGTGGAAGCGCGGCATCCGTGGCGTCCCGCCGGTGATTATCTGCGGCGAACACGCGCACTACGCCATTGCGCGCGCCGGCGGCGAACTGGGCATCGGCACCGACAATGTGCGCGCCGTGCCGTCCACCAACTGGAAGATGGACGTCGCGGCGTTGGCAGCCACGCTCGACGCGGTGAAGGCCGAAGGACGCCGCGTGATGGCGGTGGTGGCGACGGCGGGACACACGGCCACGGGATCCTTCGATGCGCTCGACCCCATTGCCACGCTCTGCGAAGCGCGCAAGCTCTGGCTGCACGTCGATGGTGCACATGGCGCCTCGGCCCTTCTGTCGGCGGCGCACGCACATCGGCTGCGCGGCATCGGCCGGGCGCGCACGGTCACATGGGATCCGCACAAGATGATGCTGTTGCCGCTCGCGGCCGGGGCGCTGCTGGCACGCGACGAACGCGACCTCACGGCCGCGTTCTCGCAGCAGGCACCGTACCTGTTCCAGGGTGCCGAGGGCACGCGCAGCGTCGATCAGGGCACGCGGTCGTTCATGTGTTCGCGTCGCGCCGACGCGCTCAAGGTGTGGGTGGCGCTGCAGCGCCATGGCGCCAACGGACTGGGCGCGCTCTACGATCACCTGTGCAGCCTGGCCACGGCGCTGCACGCGATGATCGCCGAGCGCCCGGACTTTGCCGCGCTGCATGTGCCGGAAAGCAACATCCTGTGCTTCCGCTGGCTGGCGCCGGGCGTGGACGACGAGCCCACGCTCGACTGGCTGAACCTCCGTCTGCGCGAGCGCTACAACGCGTCGGGGCGTGGGTGGATCACCTCGACGGTCCTCGACGGGCATCGGGTGCTGCGCGTGACGATGATGAACCCGCGCACGCAGGCGTCGCATGTGGCCGCCCTGCTCGATGGGCTGGCGGCGGAGGGGGCGGGGTTGCTGTCGGAGCCCGCCTGATGTATATCTTAGTACTGAGATGACAATCACACTCTCCGCCCCCCGGCGCGTGCAGGCGAGCGATGCCGCCGCCACCGCCCTCAAGCTCTACGTCGTGCTCGCGCGCGCGCAGCGCGCGATCAGCGAACACACCGAAACCGATCTTGCCGCGCACGGGCTGACGATCACCGAGTTCGCCATCCTCGAGGCGCTGTACCACAAGGGGCCGCTGCTTCTGGGCGAGGTGCAGCGCAAGATTCTGGTGTCGAGCGGCGGCATCACGTTTCTGGTGGACAAGCTCGCCGACCGCGGGCTGGTGGAGCGCAAGCTGTGCGCCACCGATCGCCGCGCGCGGTATGCGGCGCTCACGCGCAAGGGCGAGGCGCTGATGGACGAGGTCTTTCCCGGCCACGCCGAGGCCATTCGCGAGGCCATGGCGGGATTGTCGCGGGCCGACCAGAAGAAGGCGACGGCGCTGCTCAAGCAGCTGGGGCTGGCGGCAGCGGCGGACGCCAAGCGGTAGGCGTGCGACCGCCGAACGTGCCGGGGGGCTTGACGCCCCCGTTTGCTTGATCTATTATCTTAGTAGTGAGATGCTTAGTACAAACATATACAGGCCGGCGCGCAGTGGCCGGCCGCGACATTCCCCGTGAGATCAGGAGACGGCACCATGCAGTGGACACTCGATGCGACGCACACGCAGGTCGGCTTTTCGGTGAAGCACATGGCCATTTCGACCGTGCGCGGCCGCTTCACGAAGTTCGAGGGCGCCGGCGAGACCAACGAGGCCGGCCAGCTCGTGCACGCGACCTTCAGCATTGACGCCGCGAGCATCGACACCAACCAGGAGCAGCGTGACGCGCACCTGCGCTCGGCGGACTTCTTTGACGCCGAGCAGTTCCCGACGATGGCGTTCACGTCGACGGAGATCGAGCAGGACGGCCCCGAGATCGAGATCACCGGCAACTTCACCATGCACGGCGTCACCCGGCCGGTGACGCTCAAGGGAGAGGCGAGCGCGGTGGTAAAGGACCCGTGGGGGAACACTCGCACGGCGCTGACCCTCGAGGGCAGGCTGCTCCGCAAGGACTGGGGCCTGACCTGGAACTCGGCGCTCGAGTTCGGCGGCGTGATGGTGAGCGAGGACGTCAAGCTGTCGCTCGAACTCGAGGCCGTGGCCGTCGGGGTGCCGGTCGCGGCGTAGCGGGGCGGCGGACCGGCGACAAGAGACGAGGGACGGGAGACGAGGGACGGGAGACGAGGGACGGGAGACGAGGGACGGGAGACGAGGGACCGGATACGGGGGCCCTGGTGGGGTCGCTACCCTTTTCGCGACATCTGGCGTAGCCTACAACGGCCCTCACCCCGGATTCCCCATGCGCCGACTGTCGACCCTTGCCGCCGTTGCGGCCGCCCTCGCCTGCTCCGTGCCGCTCGCGGCGCAAACAAAGGGCGTGACCTCCGGCCAGAAGGTGCCGCGGCTCGTCATCCGCAATGCGACGATGGTCGATGGCAACGGGACGCCGGCGCGCGGGCCGGTGGACATCGTCATCGAGAACGGGAAGATCGCCGACATCGTCACGCTCGACCCGGTGGCGATGCGCCGCGGTGAGGGACGGCGACCGGCGGGCGACGTGCAGATCGATGCCACCGGCAAGTTCGTGATTCCCGGGCTGATCAACGCCCACACGCACATGCAGAGCAACCGCTCGGGCCAGTCGATGGGCGGCTTCGAGTACTACATGCTGCTCGAACTCGCCAACGGCGTGACGACGGTGCGCGAGGTCGGCGCCGAGAACGAGGTGCAGAGCATCCGGATGCGCGACCAGCAGGCGCGCGGCGAGCTGGTGGGGCCGCGCATTCTGGTCTACCCGATGTTCGGCAACGGGCACGTCAAGACGGCGGCCGACGCCCGCGCCCGCGTGCAGGAGATGAAGAAGCTCGGCGTCGACGGCATCAAGATTCTCGGCATCGACCGCGACCTCATGCGGGCCATGGCCGACGAGGCGCACAAGGTGGGACTCCCGATTGCCCATCACGTGGGCGTGGAGGAGACCAACGCCTGGGACGACATCGCGTTCGGCGTGCGCAGTATCGAGCACTGGTATGGCATTCCCGACGCGGCCATCATCGACGGGCGCCAGCACTTTCCGAGCACCTACAACTACCTCGACGAAACCGACCGCTTCCGCTGGGCCGGGCGCCTGTGGCGCGAGGCCGACCCCACGCGGCTCGACTCGGTGCTCACGGCGATGGTGAAAGGGAACGTGGCGTGGGTGCCGACGCTCGACATTTACGAGGCCAGCCGCGACCTGCAGCGGGCGCAGAATCAGCCGTGGTTCAAGGACTACCTGCATCCGTCGCTCGCCAACTACTTCAAGCCAGACCCGGCCAACCACGGGTCGTACTTCATTGGCTGGAGCTCCACCGACGAGGTGTACTGGAAGGAGAACTACCGCCTCTGGATGGCGGCGCTGCGCAGCTTCGAGCGCAAGGGCGGGCTGGTGGGCTGCGGCGACGACGCGGGCTTCATCTACCAGATGTACGGCTACGGTCTGGTGCGCGAGATGGAACTGCACGCCGAGGCGGGCTTCCAGCCGCTGAAGATCATCGAGCACTGCACGGGCAACAACGCCAAGATCCTCGGCCGCGAAGACGATCTCGGGCGCGTGCGCGCCGGCTTCGCCGCCGATCTTCTGGTGGTGGACGGCAATCCGCTCGAGGACATCAAGGCGCTGTATCCCACCAATCAGGTGCAGCTGCGTGACGGCAAGGAAGTGCGCACCGGGCTCGAGTGGACCATCGCGGGCGGCGTGCCGTATCACGTGCCCACGCTGGCCGCGCGCATCAAGGCGATCGTGGATTCCGCGAAGAAGTGACGGCCGACGCCGCACGCGATGTAGTTTGAGAGGACCCCCCATGACGACACCGATTGTTGGCGCATTGGCCCAGGTGGCCATCACTGTGCACGACCTGCCGCGCGCTGTCGCGTGGTACCGGGACGTGCTGGGCTTGCCGCTGCTGTTCGAGGCGGGCGGCATGGCCTTTCTGGCGATGGGTGACGTGCGGCTGATGATGACGCCGCCGGAGCAGGCGGAGTTCGACCATCCGGCGTCGGTGCTGTATTTCCGCGTGACGCAGATTGATGCGGCACACGCGGCGCTTCGCGCGCGCGGTGCGCTGTTCGACGACGAACCGCACCTGGTCGGTCGGATGGGGACCACCGAGGTCTGGATGTGCTTCCTGCGCGACCCCGAGCATCACCTGATTGGCATCACCGAGGAGCGAGCGGCATGAGCCCCCCCGTGCACAACCACGAGGAGATCGAGGAACTGCTGGCGCGCGAGCGTGTCAACTTGATGGCGCAGTACGCGCTCATTCCAGCGGAGCGTCGCGCCGAGGCGCCGGCCGCAGGCGGATGGTCGGCGGTGCAGGTCGTGGAGCACGTGGCGCGCGTGGAGACCGGCGTGGCCAAGATGCTCCAGAAGGGCGCCGCGATGCCGCTGACGGCTACGGCCGAGGAGATCGCGGCCGCGCAGATCACGCCACGCAAGATTGCCATCGTGCGCGACCGGCGCACCAAAGTGGAGGCGCCTGAGCGCACCCTGCCCACGGGGGCGGTGGCGCCCGAATCGGCCATCTCGGCGCTGCTGCAGTCCCGCGAGGCGCTGCTGGCGGCGTTCTACGAGACGGCCGACAAAGTGCTCGGCGGCATCATGTTCGTGCACCCGTTTGTCGGCCCACTCACGCTGCGCGCCTGGGTGGAGCTGGTGGCGCATCACGATGCGCGGCACGCGGCGCAGTTGACGGACCTGGGCCTGTGAGGCCGGGCGTGATGGCGCTGCGTCGCGCTGCCCTGCTTGCCGTGTTTGCGGCCTCGGCCTCCGCGGCATTCGCACAGGGCGGGCCTCCGGGTGCGCGCGCCGGCACGGCGATCAAGGACGGCGAGGAGTGCCCGCCTGGCATGACCGAGGTGCGGCCGCGAAACTGCCGCGCCCCCGAGATGCCGGCGCCGAGCATTGTCGATTACCGGCCAAAGTCGACGCTGGTGACCTCGGAGCATCTGGTGCCGAAGGCGAAGTTTCCCGTGATCGACTTCCACGGCCATCCTGGCTCGCAGATGGTGAACGCGGCGGAGCTCGAGCAGATGGGCGCGGAGATGGACGCGTTGAACATCGGGATGATGGTTGCGGCCAACAACGTGAGTGGCGAGTCACTCACGCGGCAGCTCGCACTGGTGCAGGCGTCGCCCACGATGCGTGACCGCGTGCGCATCCTCGCGGGGATCGACTTTCGCGGTGTCGGGCCTGGGTGGGCCGAGAAGGCCGTGGCGCAGCTCGAGGCCGACGTGGCGGCCGGCGCGGTCGGCGTGGGCGAGATTCCCAAGTCGCTGGGCCTCTCATACAGGAAGGCCGATGGCAGCCGCCTGCAAATCGACGATCCCGCCCTCGACCCGGTGTGGACGGCGGCCGCACGGTTGAAGATTCCGGTCTTCATCCATACGGCTGATCCGCAGGAGTTCTGGAACGAGATCGACTACAAGAACGAGCGATGGCTTGAACTCGGGTTGTTTCCGGGGCGGCGCTACCCTGCTGCGAGCAACCCATCGTTCGAGCAGCTGATGACGGAGCGCGACAACCTGTTCCGTCGGAACCCCCGGACAACGTTCGTGGCCGCGCACCTCGGCTGGCACGCCAACGACCTTGGCCGACTGGCAAGAATGTTCGACGCGATGCCCAACGTGTACGCCGAGGTCGGCGCCGTGCTGTACGACATCGGGCGGCAGCCGAGGGCGGCGCACAACTTCTTCGTGAAGTACCAGGACCGGATCCTCTTCGGCAAGGACTCGTACCAACCCGAGGAGTATCCGTATTACTGGCGCGTCTTTGAGACGGCCGACGAATACTTCGACTACTACCGCCACTATCACGCCTTCTGGAAGCTGTACGGCATCGACCTGCCGGACGCCGTGCTGAAGAAGGTGTACTATGCCAACGCGCTCACCATCACGTCGGCGTTGCCGCGGAGGGCGTGGGGCAAGTGAAGCTGACCGGCATTCCGTTTCAGGTAACCCAGTGGGCCGACGTGCCGGGCGAAGCGCACGCCGGCGACGCTGGCGTGGCGACGTGGCGGGTGAAGATGCACGGCGACGTGCGCGTGCGGATGGTGGAGTATTCGCCCGGGTACGTGGCCGACCACTGGTGCGAGAAGGGGCACATTCTGCTCTGCGTGACGGGTGAGTTGCACACGCGGCTGCGGGATGGGCGGGTGGTGGTCCTGCTGCCCGGCATGAGCTACGAAGTGGCGGACGGTGCGGAGCCGCACCGCAGCGAGGCGCCTGATGGCGCGACGCTGTTCATCGTCGACTGACCTCAGTGCGGGAGCTGGACGTCATGACCATAGTGCGCGTGGAGAGTTTCACGATTTCACTCGATGGGTTCGGGGCGGGCCCGAGCCAGAGTCTCGAGCATCCGCTGGGCATGGGTGGCACGGCGTTGCATCAGTGGGCGATGGCCACGCAGACGTTTCGGTCGCGGGTATTCGGCGCCGAAGGTGGCGACCCCGGCGTTGACGACCAGTTTGCGGCGCGCGGTTTTCGCAACGTTGGCGCGTGGATTCTCGGCCGCAACATGTTCGGGCCCCTGCGCGGCCCGTGGCCCGACGACACGTGGAAAGGGTGGTGGGGCGATGAGCCGCCGTATCACGTGCCGGTGTTCGTGCTCACGCATCACGCACGCGCGCCGATCGAGATGGCGGGTGGCACGACGTTTCATTTCGTCACCGATGGCATGCACATGGCGCTGCATCGCGCCCGCGAAGCGGCGGGCAGCCGCGATGTGCGGCTGGGCGGCGGCGTATCGACGATCCGCCAGTACATGCGGGCCGGGCTCCTCGATGAGATGCATGTGGTGATCGCGCCGGTGCTGCTGGGCTCGGGCGAGCGGTTGTTCGAGGGCCTCGACCTCACGGCGCTCGGCTATCGGGTGAAGGAACACGTGGCGACACCGGCCGCCACGCATGTCGTTCTCGTGCGCGGCTGATCAGCGCATGGCACGCAACACCGAGATCAAGGCGCGCATCGAGAGCATCGCGGCGCTGGCGCCGCGGGCGGCGGCGATTGCGACCGACGGCCCGCGCGACATCGTGCAGGACGACACGTTCTTCGTCTGCGACCGCGGACGGCTCAAGCTGCGCGCGTTCCCGTCCGGGGATGGTGAGCTGATCTTCTACGTGCGCGCCGACCGCCACGGGCCCAAGGAGTCGTTCTACCTCATCTCGCGCACGGCCGATGCCTCCGCGTTGCGCGAGGTGCTGACACACGCCTACGGGCAGGGCGGCCGAGTGCGGAAGCGGCGCACGTTGTACCTGGTCGGTCGTACGCGCATCCACCTCGATGACGTCGAAGGGCTTGGTGCGTATCTGGAGCTCGAGGTGGTGCTGGAGGATGGCGACACGTCGGCCGCGGGTGTGGCCGAGGCGCACAACGTGATGCGCGCGCTCGGGGTTGAGGCGTCGCAGCTGGTGGAAGGGGCGTATGTCGATCTGCTGGCGGGTCAGGAACGCTGAGCCCTCGCTATCGCCATACGATGGAATCGCAGCGCGTGGGCGTCACATGACGGGTCGGTTCGTCGCTTGCCGTGCCCGTGCGCGCCCGGCATTCTTAGTGTGATGCTATGCCCCACGTGCGGGAAGGAGAGTCGCAACCTCCGAGTGTGCGCTCACTGCCAGACGCCGTATCCATTGGATGGATCCGGCCAGGTGCGCGGTGCACGCGGCGCGCGCGCGCCGGTGGCGCCTCGATCGTCGAAGGCGACGCCCGCCATCCGCGAGGCCGGCGATCCGCGCAATGCGATTGAACAGCGGGCGCGCGCGCGGCGATGGGGCGCCGTTGGCGCGCTCGGCGCCGTACTGATAGCGGGGTATTTCCTGATGGGGAGTGAGAGCACGGCGCCCGCCGGTTTCGCCGGGCCTGTCGCGATTGCCCTCCCCACGACGCAGACCGAGGCGAGCAACATCCTGACGACGGTCAATGCATCGGCGCAGCTCGAGGTCCGCAATGGCGAGCTGATCGTGCACATCGCGACCGCGATGTTTCCGGAGCGTCCCGAGGGACAGCTTGCGCTGGCGCGACGGTACACCAGCGCCGACGAGATCATCCAGGGGCGGAAGCGCGCCATCCGTTTTGTCGCCCCGGATGGGAACGTGTTTGCCAAGGCCGACCCTGCGCAGGGCGTGGCGATGACGCGTTGAGGGTGCACGGCGGCGCCCGCCGCCGCCCGGCAGTCGCCTGACCCCTCGCACTACCGCCGAGGTTCGAAACCTCCATGTGCCACAGCGGCGCCATCGACGTCGGCGTCCTCGTCGGCATGTGCGCCCGACAGGAACCGCAGTGCCGGCGTCGCGGCGGCGGCCGGAAATAGCGCCGCCCCGTCGTCGTCCTGCGGGTTCATGCGAGGCAGGCGCGCGGAGACATGCTGCAACAGCGACACGGCCTCGCCATACACCTTGATCATGTCCGGCGTCTGCTGGGCCACCACCTCGAGTGCTTTCAGCGTCTCGCTGAAGACGTCGAGATCGTGCTTGATGCCGTCGGTCTGCTGGCGGATGGTCGCGAAGATCGCGGCGCATCCGTCGTCCTGCACGCGCTGCGTCTCGATGAGCCCGCTGATGTGCGTCATCTGAATGGTGAGCATGGCCTTGCGCAGCGTCTCGGCGTTGCCGGCGAGTTTGTGCAGCGCCTCACCGAACTGCCCCAACCGACCTGTGGTGGCAACGCTCGAATCACCGAACGCCATCTGCCGCCCCGCCAGGTCCTTGCACTGCTGCTGCCAGTCGGCGCCTGTGGTGTCGATGCCGCGATGTGCCAGGTGTTCCCACATTTCCCCGTAGTAGGCCACGACCATCTCGAGCTGGAGTCCGGTCCACTCCATCTCGAAGAGCGCGCGGCTGAGCAGGTCGGAGGCCGCCGTCACCTGCTCCCGGAGCACGGAAATGATCTCGGTCACCTGTGCCGATGCCCCGGCCATGGCGGCCGAGAGGACGCCGAGCACCTCGCCTTCGGCCCCGAGCCGGGCCGACTTCACCGTGATGTTGATCGCGCCAAAGCGGAACTCGGTGCACAAGGCGAGAATGGCGCTGGCATGCGTATCCAAGTCCGCGATGGACTGCACGGAGGTATTGAGGACCGACTCAAAAGCGGTGGCGCGTTGATGCATCTCCTGGCCGTCCTGAAAGAACCCGCGCACTGCACGCGCGTCGGCGCTCTCGTCAGGCTTGGGGAAGGGGAGGCTCGGCAGCAGGCGTCGCCCTTCGCGTTGCAGCGCCGTCCGACGCGCACGCAGTTCCTGATGCACCGCGTGTCGCATGAAGACGTCGTAGTTTGCAAACCCGAGGCCCGGCAGGACCTCACCGAGGCGCGCCTCGGCATCCAGCATGCCCTTCTTCGGATCAACGCCCGGTCCTGCCGCTGCGCCTTCGATGGCCCGCAACTCCTTGTACAGCCCCTCCACCTGCGCGCGCAGAGGGCTCGTCGGGAGAAAGCGGAGGGACAGGAAACCGTCGGCGATCGGTGCCACCAGCGCCATCACCCAGTAGTAGCGCCCATCGGCTGCCATGTTCTTGACGTACGCGGCAATGGGTTGGCCGGCCAGCAGGTGGTCCCAAAGCAGCTTGAAGACCGCGCGCGGCATGTCCGGATGCCGGATGATGTTGTGCGGCGCTCCCATGAGATCGGCGGCGGGATGTCCAGCGACGCGCACGAACACCCGGTTGAAGGACCCAATGATGCCCTTGCGGTTGGTGGTCGAGAAGAAGAGCTCGTCCGCCCGAAACTCCCGCGCCGAGTCAACTGGAACTAGGGTAGGTCTCTGCATGACCGATACAATCGATGAGGGGAGATTGCCGACCCAAGCCACTTGGGGCGCCATGGTGGGGGCTTCAACCGGAGCATCGGCCGAGCGCATCCCTTATTCACCGGTGGCCCAAGGGCCCCGCCGCTGGCGGGGCGACCGATCGGCCTAGTTGGCCAGGTCACGCTGCAAGAGGTCCAGCGCGTCGGAGACCGCCGTGAAGTTGGGTCGGCCGCGACGGTGCAGTAGCGTGTCGAGTCGGTCGCGCGCGGCCTGCGTTTCCGGGGTGACGCCGGGGACGGCGAGCAGCAGCGCCAGCGATTCCTTGGATCGCGTGCTTGCAAAGAAGCCGGCGTCTCCGGCGGCGGCGGCCACGCGCGCTGCCTGCAGCCAGCCGCCGATGCCCATCGGTGCGGCGCGCACGAGCGGCGCCAGAGCATGGCGTGCCGACGGTAGGCGCGCCTCGGCTGGGCCCCCGGCAAAGAACGCTCCCACGTCGGCGCCATCGGGCTGGTCGGCGAGGAGCGCGGCGATGGCGTCTCCAGGCGCCTGCGCGGACGAATCGCCGCGCACCCACGCCCGTTCAAACTCCACGAGTAGCGCGCCAACGCGCATCGCGCGTCCGCGCTCACTGAGCGAGTCCGAGACGCCGCGGACCGCGCTCCACTCTGGCGGGCGCGCCGGACTGGCCGCTGCGGCGGGCGAGAGCACCGTCACCAGCTCCACTGGATCGCTCGGGACAGGAAGCGGCCGGTGCAGCACGCGCGACCACGCGAACACGGCGATCGCGCACACCATCGCAAGGACGACGTATGAGGTGCGCCGACGTCGAATGACGACGTCCGGGGGCCGCTCATTGGTGCTGTACTTGCGGCGTGGCCCGCGTTCTGCCTCGATGGCAGCCATCGCGGCGGCGGCGAGCGCCTCCACCCCCTGCGGGGAGCGCATGGGAACCGCGATTTCATGCACCGCGTCCCCGCCGCCGTGCACGAGCGGCACGTCGCCAATCAGTTCCCGCAGTTGGTCGTCGTCAAGCGGTTTCCCGGCCATTGCACTCCCCTGATCCGCGACTTGAAGTCCCCCGCGTGACAATGTCTGTCGCGGTCGCGCAGGGGATATCTACCGTCGCGCAGGCTTGCGGCACAACACGAGACGTCATAATCTCGCTCGGTCCATCCCCCCGAGGACTTCCCGTGGAACGAGCCCCAAAGTGGTACGCGCCCGTCGCCGTCGTGGCGCTGCTGTGGAACCTGCTTGGTTGCGTCGCCTACTTGAGCGACGTGATGCTGACCCCCGAGGCGATCGCCAAGTTGACCGCCGCCCAGCAGGCCATGCATGCCGCGCGGCCCGCCTGGTCCATTGCCGCGACCGCGATAGCCGTCTGGTTCGGCGCAGCGGGTTGCGTCGGGCTGATCCTGCGCCGACGCTGGGCCTCGCCTCTGTTGATCGCCTCGCTGGTGGCGGTGATTGCCCAGAATATATGGCTTTTTGGATTGAGCGGCGCCGCGGCCCAAGCCGGCCCGGTGGGTTTTGTGCTGCAAGGACTCGTGTTGCTGATCGCGGTCGGTCTCGTGGTGCTCAGTCGCAGCGCGGCCGCGCAACGCTGACGGCCGCACGGTCGACCGTGCGCTACGCCGCGCGCCAGGCCGCGCGCCAGGCCGCGCGCACCAGCTGGGGCATGTTGAGCGAGGCATAGGCTGAAGGGTGGATTGGTGGCGGCCCCCTCTCGGCACACGTTACGTTCTCTCCCTGCGTTTTCAGGCTGCCGCCCGCGCGGGCGCGGCCCCATATGCGGCATCCGCATGGAGAGTCCCGTGACCATCACTCGCGTCGTCCAACGCGTCCTCGTCGCCTTTGCCCTGCTCGTCACCGCAGCCACGGCCCAGGCCCAGACGAAACTGCTCCGCTTCCCGGCCATCCACGGCAACGTCGTTGCCTTCACGTACGCGGGCGACATCTGGACCGCCCCCGTGGCCGGCGGAACCGCCACCCGCCTCACGGCACATCCGGGCATGGAGGTCTTTCCCCATTTCTCTCCCGACGGCAGGTGGATTGCGTTCACGGGACAGTATGACGGGGACGAGCAGGTCTACGTCGTGCCGGTCGGTGGCGGCGTGCCGAAGCAGTTGACGTATTATCCCGCCCGCGGCCCTGTGGCGCCGCGCTGGGGATGGGACAGCCAGGTGTACGGTTGGACGCCGGACGGCAAGCAGATCGTCTATCGCTCGGGTCGCGAATCGTGGACCACCGGCATTACGCGCTTGTTCACGGTGCCCGTGGCAGGAGGCCCGTCGGAGCCGATGCCAATGCCCGAAGCGGGCGCCGGCGACTTGTCGGCCGACGGCACGCAGGTGGTCTACTCGCCGATGTTCCGTGATTTCCGTCCCGAGAAGCGCTACGGCGGCGGCACGGCCAACGACCTGTTCCTGTTCAACATCAAGACCGGCGATGCCAAGCGCATCGTCGATGACGTGCGCTCCGACCGCGATCCGATGTGGATGGGCGGCACCATCTACTTCAACTCCGATCGCAGCGGCACGTTCAATCTCTACGCCTACGACCTGGCCACGGCCAAGACGACGCCGGTCACCAAGAACACGATGTGGGACGTGCGCTGGCCGAGCAGCGACCATGCTGGCCGCATTGTGTACGAGCTGAACGGCGAACTCCAGCTGCTCGACACCAAGACCGGGAAGAGCACCGGCATCAGCATCGCGGTGCCCGACGATGGCCTGTGGAAGCGGCCGTCGCGCATCGCGGCCGCGGGCAACATCGAGTCCTTTGGCCTCTCGCCCAAGGGCGAGCGAATGGTCGTCACGGCCCGTGGTGACATCTTCACCGTGCCCATCGAAAAGGGCCCGACCCGCAACCTGACGAACTCAAGTGGAGCGCACGACCGTGAAGCCGCGTGGTCACCGGACGGCGCGCGCATCGCGTTCATCTCGGACAAGAGCGGCGAAGAAGAGCTGTACATCATCGACCAGGCCGGTACCGGCCCGGCGGAGCAGCTCACCCGTGGCGGCACGGCGCAGCGCTTCGGCCTGCTCTGGTCGCCCGACGGCAAGCGCATGGCATACCGCGACAAGGACGGCAAGCTCTATCTCTACTCGTTCGACGACCACAAGACGGCGACCATCGCCTCGACGCTGCGTGGGCAGATTGGCGACTACACGTGGTCGGCCAAGGGCGGGTATCTCGCCTTCAGCATCCGCGGCGAGAACAACATGGGTCGGGTCTTCATCTGGAGCCCCAAAGACGGGCAGCTGCACGCGGCGACGGACGGGCAGTTCAACGCGTACAGCCCGGCGTGGGATCCGGACGGCACCTACCTGTATTACCTGAGCGACCGCGAATACGCGCCACAGACGTCGCGTGCGGAGTTCAACTACGCGACCAACCGGACGACCGGCATTTTCGCGGCGGCACTGCGCACGTCGGTCAAGAATCCATTCCCGCCGCAGAGTGATGAAGTGGCGGTCGAGGCGCTGGCTGCCGCGCCGCCGGCTGCAGCGCCGACGGCAGCGCCTGCCGCAGCGCCGTCGGCGAAACCAGCACCCGCTGAGTTCAGCATCGATTTTGATGGTCTTGCGGGCCGTGTCACGCGCGTGCCGGTGGAGGCGGACAACCTCGGTGGATTGAGCGCCATCAAGGGGCAGTTGGTGTACGGCGTCAACCCGGCCGGGTTCAACGGACGCGCCGGCGACCGCCCGCGGCTGCTGAAGCTGTTCACGTTCAAGGATCGCAAGTCCACCACGCTCGTCGAGAACGTCGGCGGGTGGGCAATCTCCGGCGACGGCACGAAGATCGTCGCGAGTTCGGGCGGGCAGTTTGCGCTGTACGACGCATCGCCGGCCGGCGCGAACTCCAGGAAGGCCGTCAGCACAGCCGGCCTCATGGTGGACCGCGACCCGCCGCAGGAGTGGAACCAGATCTTCCACGAAGTATGGCGACGCTACCGCGACTACTTCTACGTCGGCAACATGCACGGCTTCGACTGGGCCGCCATTGGCAAGCGCTACGAGGGCTGGCTGCCGTTTGTCGCACACCGCTCCGACCTGAACTACGTCATCAGCGAGATGATCTCCGAACTCACCGTGCAGCACACCTACATCGAGGGCGGCGATTTCGAGATTCCGCCGCGCACGCCGGTGGCGCTGCCCGGCGCGCGCTTCGCGCTCGACGCGGCCAGTGGGAAGTACAAGATTGCGAAGATCTACCAAGGGCAGAATGAGGAGGCCATCTACCGCGCCCCGCTCACCGAAACGGGCGTGACCATCGCCGCCGGCGAGTATGTGCTGGCCATCGACGGCACCGCGTTGCGGGCGGATGAGGATCCGTACCGGCTGCTGCGCGGCAAGGCCGACCGGCCCGTGCAGATGACCGTCAACAGCACGCCATCATCCGAGGGCGCGCGGAGCGTCACGTTCAACCCGGTCACAAGCGAGAGCGATCTTGCCTATCTCGACTGGACGGAGCGCAACCGCCAGATGGTCAACAAGCTCTCCGGCGGGCGCCTGGCGTACCTGCACATTCCCGACATGGGCGCGCCCGGCATCCGCGAGTTCATCAAGTGGTTCTACCCGCAGCTCGACAAGGAAGGACTCGTGGTGGACGTCCGCGCGAACGGCGGTGGCAACGTGTCGCGCCAGATCATCGAGCGACTGCGCCGCAAGCTTCTCGGTGTCAACTACGGGCGCGTGGGGAGCAGCCTCGGCAACACCTATCCCGATGCCGTCTTCATCGGCCCGATGGCGGCGATCCTCGATGAACGGTCGTCGAGCGACGGCGACATCTTCGCCTACATGTTCCGTGAATCCAAGTTGGGCACCATCGTCGGCCGCCGTTCGTGGGGCGGCGTGGTGGGCATCGGCGGCGGCGTGCCGCTCATCGACGGCGGTTCCATCAGCGTCCCCGGGTCGGGGCTGGCGAGCGCCAAGGGTGAGTGGGTGATCGAGGGCTACGGCGTCGACCCCGACATCAACGTGGAGAACGATCCCAAGTCGGTCATGGCCGGCCGTGATCCGCAGTTGGAACGGACCGTCGTCGAACTGATGAAGCAGCTCGAGGGCAAGCAGGTGAAGCTTCCGCCGATGCCGGCGGCACCGGTCAAGGCGCCGCGCTGATTCTGGCGCGGTGCCGTAAGGCTTGCTGATCGTCCACCGGTATGTGTGAATGGTGACGCCTTCCCGCTGGAACGTCGCGAATGCGCTTTCCGCGACACGCCTCCTCGGCGTGCCGGTGCTCTTCGTGCTCGTGCAGCGTGCTCCCGTCGCTTGGTTTGCCGCGCTCTACGCCCTCCTTGGCGTCACCGATTATCTCGATGGCAAGCTCGCGCGCGCGTGGCACCAGACGTCCGAATTTGGCGCGATGCTCGACGCGGTGGCCGACATCGCCTACTACGCGTCCACCGCGTACTTCGCGCTGCGGCTCTTTCCGGCGTACGTCACCCCCAGCCTGCCGTACGTCGGCGGCTGTCTGGTGCTGTATGCCACGCTGATGGTCGTGTCCAAGGTGCGGGTCGGACGCGTCCTCCTGCCGCACACGCACCTGAGCCGGCTTGCCGGCGCGCTGGTGGTTCTCGCGGTCTTCGCGTCGTTCGTGATGGACACCACGTGGCTCTTTCGTGGTGTGATCGTGCTGTACGGCGTGTCATTCATGGAGCAGATCGCAATGGTCGCGCGGTACGGCGACATTCCGCTCGACACGCGCAGCATCCTGTGGCTGCGGCGTAGCCG
>JANYJW010000060.1 GCA_025361705.1 Gemmatimonas sp. | reverse complement strand
GTGATGGTCAATCGCGGCTGGGTGTACGCGCCCGACGCGATGACTGTCGACGCCGCGCGATGGCGTGAGCACGAGGGCGACACGGTGACCGTTACAGGCTACGCCGAAACATGGTCGGGCACAGAGACCGTGCCGGTGCCCGTGTCCCAGCACATCGTCCGCACGCTCGACTCGTTGGCGGTCGCCACGCGGGTGGGTACGCCAGTGCTGCCGTACTACATCGTGCAGACGTCCGACAGCGCGCCCTCGCCGTCGCGTCCCGTCCGCCTCGGCGAGCCGTCGCTCGCCGAGGGGTCGCATCGCGGGTATGCCGTGCAGTGGTTTTCGTTTGCGCTGGTCGCGCTCTTCGGCTGCGCCATGCTGGCCCGCGAGGAACTCGTCAGGCGACGCGCGTCCGCTTGAACTGCAGCACCACGACCGCCGTGACAATGGCCGCGCCACCGGCCAGCGTGCGGAACGTGAGTGGCTGGCCGAGCACCACGGCACCGAGCAGCGCGGTGAGGAATGGCTCGACCGTCGAGACGATTGCCGTGCGCACGGGTCCCAGCCGCATGAGCCCCATCAGGAAGAAGACCGACGGCAGCACGGTGCTCCACAGCGTGAGCGCGATGATGGCAGCCCATGCCGATGCGGGCATGGCGTACTGAAACGAGCGGTCACTCGCCGAGAGGACGAGAAAGCAGAGCGCGGCCCCAATCTTGGACCACGCCGACGTCACCGTCACGGGCCAGTCCTTCTGCATCCACTGCATGGCGGGAATGAGCAGTCCGTAGAGCAGCGCTGCACCCAAGGCGAGCGCAAATCCCCGCCACGCCGTGCCGGCCAGCGCAGGCGACCCGACCATCAGCGCCGTCCCGGCAAACGACAGCGTGAGCGCGGCCGCGCGGCGCGCGTCAATGGGCTCGGCGCCGCGCGCCGCCTGGACGAGCGTCACCCACACCGGATACGTGTAGAAGAGAAACGCCAGCGTGGCGGCGCTGATGTACGCGAGCGACGACAGCGCGAGATACACCATCAGCGCCTGGCCGCCGCCACCCACCGCCATCCACACCATCGATTCATTGGGTCGCATGCGCCTGGGCTGCCCGCGTATGCCCACCCACGTGACCAGCACCACGGCCGACAGCAGGTACCGCCACGCGAGCACGGTCGAGAGCGAGAGCCCCGTGCGCATCGCGACACTGGTGAGAATCGAGACGGCGGCAAAGCCGCTCGCGGCGAGCAGCGTGAGTCCCACGCCGGTGCGCGACGTGCGGTCGATGGCGGGCGATGCAAGGCCGGTCATGGCACCAAGGGTTGGCGTTGGAGCAGCAACACGGCGGCGGCGATGAGCGCGCCACCGACGACGGTGCCGGGTCCCACGTGCTGTCCGAGCACGATAGCGCCGAGCAGGGTCGTGTAGAACGGTTCGATGGTGGACACGATGGCCGTGCGCACGGGTCCGAGCACGGCGAGCCCGTTGAGAAACGCGATGAACGTCCCCACGGTCGACACGAGGGCGAGCGTGCCCACGACGGCCCACGCGCCGCCCGGCATGGCGGTGTGCAACTCGCTGCGGGCGACGGCCGTCAGCACGTAGATGATGCCGGCCCCGGCGATCACGAACGCCGACGCGGCCGATGCGGAGAGCGGGCCGCGCAGCCAGTGCAGGAACGGGATGTACGCGGCGTAGATGACGGCCGAGCCAAGCGCGCATGCCACGCCGACCAGCGGCAGCGCGGCCGCGCGCGGCGCGCCGATGATGATCACGAGGCCGCCGAGGGCGAGCACGAGCGCCGTGCCCTTGCGCGCATCAATGCGCTCGAGGCCGCGCGCCACCGCAATGACGGCGACCCACGCCGGGAAGGTGTAGAAGAGAAAGCCAAGCGTCGCGACGTCGATCCAGCGCAGTGCGGAGAGCGAAATGGCGCTGATCGCCACCTGGCCCAGGCCGCCACCCACGAGCAGGGCCGCACCGCGCCGCCACGACGCTGCGCGCAGGCCACGTCCGGCGATGGCGCACAGGAATGGCGTGGCGATGGCGTACCGCCAGGCCATCGCGCTCCAGAGCGTCAGGCCGTGCCGGCTGCCGACGACCATCAGCACGGTGATGGATCCGAATCCGCATGCGGCGAGCGCCACCAACAGCGTGGCGCGCCCCATGCCCGCGGCCTGCCCGCTGACGAGGCCCGGGTGGTCGGGCGTCTGCTGTGGCGTGATGAAACCCGTCCGTGGCTCGGGGGCGCGCGGCTGCGATCCGCGTGGCGGCAAGGTACCGGGCGACGGGCGCGCCATGCAACCCTTTGCACGGTGTCGTTGTCGAAACTCACGATTGGCTACTTGCGTACCTCTCCATACACGCCCGCCCGGAGCGCCGCTGCCCATGCTGTCCACCCTTCTGACTGTCGCACAGCTTGCCGTCGTTGCCCAAGGGCCCGCGGCGGCGGCGACCGTCCTGGCACGCGACCGGCTGCCGGCTCCCCGCGCGACGGCGACCGTCGCGCAGGCGACGCGCGCCACGGCGGCCGTGCTCATCGACGGGCGCGATGACGACGAGGCGTGGCGCAACGCGCAGGTCATCGACGCGTTCCGGCAGTACGAGCCCGGTGAGGATGGGGCGGCCCGGTTCCGCACGGAGGCGCGCGCGGTGTTCGACGACCGCAACCTGTATGTCTTCGTGCGCATGTTCGATCCGCGCCCCGATTCGATCCTGCCGCTGCTTGCGCGCCGCGACGTGCGCACCGAGAGCGACCAGGTGAAGATCGTCATCGACTCGTATCGCGACCGGCGCAGCGGCTACGAGTTTGCGACCAATCCTGCCGGCGTCAAGCGCGACTACCTGATCAGCAATGACGGCAACGAGGACGGCTCCTGGGACGGCATCTGGGAGGTCGCCACGCGCGTCGATTCGCTTGGGTGGACGGCCGAGTTCCGCATTCCGCTGTCGCAGCTCCGTTTTCCGAAGGCCGACCGGCACACGTTCGGTTTCGGCGTCTTCCGTGACATCCAGCGGTTCGGCGAACGGGTGTCGTGGCCGGTGTTCCGGCGGTCCAAGTCCGGCTTCGCCTCGCAGCTGGGCGAACTGCGCGGCATCGATGGCATTGGTGCCCCGCGCCGGCTGGAGGCCACGCCGTACACCGTGACGAAGAACGTGTCGCATCCCGAGGCCGCGGGGCGTTTCGGACGCCAGCAGGTTGTCTCGGCTGGCGCCGACGTCAAGTACGGCCTGACGTCGAATCTCACTGTCGATGCCACGATCAATCCCGACTTCGGCCAGGTGGAGGCCGACCCGTCGGTGCTCAACCTCTCGGCGTTCGAACAGTTCTATCAGGAGCGCCGGCCGTTCTTCATGGAAGGGCAGGGGATCTTCAGCTACGACCTCAGCTGTAACGACGGTCAGTGCAGCGGGCTCTTCTATTCGCGGCGCATCGGCCGGTCGCCGCAGCTGGGCGATCAGTACTACGATGCAAGCAATCCGCTCAATACGACCATCCTCGGCGCGGCCAAGCTGACTGGACGGCTCGCCAACGGCCTCTCGGTCGGCGTGATTGACGCCATGACGCAGCGCGAAGTGGGCACGGGCGGCCGCACCATCGAACCGGCGGCGAACTATGGCGTGGTGCGCCTGCAGCAGGACCTGCGCCAGGGCAACTCCGGCGTCGGCATCATGTTCACGTCCACCGATCGCCAGCTCGACGACTGGTCGTCCGCCTACCTGCGGCGCGGTGCGCGCACGCTGGGCGCCGATTTCCGTCACAAGTTCTGGAGCAACAACTATCAGGTGAGCGGCTATCTCGCCGGCAGCTACATCACCGGCACTGCCGCTGCCCTTGATGTCGTGCAGCGGAACGGTGTGCACAACTACCAGCGCCCCGGCGCGGGGCTCGGCTACGATCCGTCGGCGACGTCCATGTCGGGCGCCACCATGCAGCTCTCGCTGAGCAAGCAGGGCGGTGGCAAGACGCGGTTCATGTCGGCGATCCAGCGCAGCACGCCCGGCTTCGAGATCAACGACCTCGGCTTCCAGTCGCGCGCCGACGTGCAGGGTTTCTATAACTGGCTGCAGGTGGCGTACCTCACGCCCACAACGTGGTATCGCAGCACGCGCGTGAATTTCAACCAGTGGAATTCGTGGAACACGGGCGGGCAGCTCCTCGAGCGCGGTGGCAACATCAATGCGCATACGGAGTTCACGAACCAGTGGTGGGGACACGTGGGGTTCAACCTGAACTCCGTGGGCAGTCCGTACGACGATCGCGCCTCGCGCGGCGGGCCATCGGTGCGCCAGGTCTTCGGCCGTTCCGCGTGGATGGGTGTCGAGGGCGACCGCCGGTGGAAGGTGCAGCCGAGCCTGTCGGCGCAGTTCCGGTTCCGCGACGCGTCCGGTAGCTCGTCGGTGGGCGTCGATCCGCAGGTGGCCATCCGCGTCGCGAGCCGCCTGCAGGCGCAGTTCGGCGTGTCGTACCAGCACGCGGTGGACGACGCGCAGTGGTACGGCAACATCGTGGACGCCGCCGGCGCCACGCACTACACGTTTGCGCGGCTTGATCAACACGTGGCCGCGCTCACCGCGCGCCTCGACATCACCGCGACGCGCGCGCTCAGTCTGCAGCTCTACGCATCGCCTTTCGTGGCCACCGGGTCGTACAGCAACCACAAGGAAATCGCCGATCCGTCCGCCGCACGCTATGCCGCACGCTTCAAGCCGTACGGCAACGGTGCCGCGCTCGAGGGCTTCAACTTCAAGCAGTTCCGCTCCAACACGGTGGTGCGCTGGGAGTACCGCCCGGGCTCGACCCTGTTCTTCGTCTGGTCGCAGGGGCGCCAGCAGGATGCGCTTAACCCGGGCACGTTCGAGGCCGGGCGCGACCTGCGCGACCTCTTCCGGGCGCGGCCCGACAACACGCTGCTGGTGAAGGCGGCGTACTGGTTTGCGCTGTGACAGCGCCCGGCGCGCGCCCCCGGTGCAACGTTTTCCCGGATGCAACGTACTAAGGGAGTGACGGACGGCCGGTGGTACGGGATCAGCCGGTGCTGGTGGGGGGCCGGCTCTCCCCGACGACCGCGAGTCATCTCCAAGGATCGAGAACGTCGCCTCATGGGAGGCGGCGTTTTCGTTTTTCGGTGCATGCGCCGATATTTCGGTGCCCCCCAGCCTCCATCCCCCGTCCAATGACGACTGCAATCGCCTTCCTCGGCCTCGGGGCCATCGGCACGCCGATGGCGCGCCACCTCGCCATCCCCGCCTTCTCGCTCGCGGTGTGGAACCGTACCGGCGCCAAGACGGCCGCCTTTGCGGCGGCGCATCCGGTGCGCGCCGCCGCCACGCCGGCCGATGCGGCCCGCGGTGCGGCGATCGTCGTCACCTGTTTGCCCACCTCGCGCGAAGTGGAGTCGCTGCTGGACGGCCCAGACGGACTGTTGGCCGGCATGGCGCGCGGCACGCTCCTCGTCGACTGCACGTCGGGCGATCCGGCCACGTCGAAACGCATGGCCGCGCGCCTCGCGGAGCACGGCATCGGCTTCATCGACGCGCCCGTGTCGGGCGGCGTCGTGGGTGCGGAGCACGGCAAGCTGACCATCATGGTGGGCGGTGATGCCGCACTGCTCGACCGCGCCATGCCGGTGCTCAAGGCGATGGGCGAGAAGATTGTGCACTGCGGCGCCGTGGGTGCCGGCGATGCGCTGAAGGCCGTAAACAATGCGCTGCTCGCCGTGCACATCTGGAGCGCGGCCGAGGGGCTGCTGGCGCTCTCGAGGGCCGGGGTGAAGCCGGCGGTCGCGCTGGATGTCATCAACGCGTCGAGCGGGCGCTCCAACTCGTCGATGAACCTCTTCCCGGAGCGCGTGCTCACGCGCGCCTTCCCGCGCACGTTCCGGTTGGCGCTGCTCGACAAGGATGTGGGGATTGCCGCCCAGGTGGCGCGCGACGAGAAGGTGCCGTCACCGCTCATTCAGCTCACGGCGGAGCTGTTCCGCGCGGCGCACGGCGCGCTGGGCGAAGAAGCCGACCACGTGGAAGCCGTGAAATACCTCGAGCAGATGGCCGGGGGGGAGATCCAGTGACCACGGCAACGTCCCTCCCCACGCCCGACGAGATCCGCGCGCACTTCCCGGCGCTCCAGCGCCTGCATCACGGGCAGCACGTCGTGTACTTCGATGGACCGGGCGGCACGCAGGTGCCGCGGCAGGTGCCTCAGGCGATGACGGATTACCTGCTGAACCACAACGCCAACACGCACTGGGCGTACCCCACCAGCGAGGAGACCGACGCCGCGATTGCCGGCGCGCGCGCCGCCCTCGCGGCGCTGCTGCATGCCGCGCCGCACGAGGTGGTGTTCGGCGCCAACATGACGACGCTCACGTTTCATCTTGCCCGCGCCCTGGGCCGCGCCTGGGGGCCCGGCGACGAGGTGATCATCACCGAGCTCGACCACCACGCCAATCAGGCGCCGTGGCGCGCCATCGAGAAGGAACGCGGCATCACCATTCGCGTGGTGCCCATCAATCTCGCGACGTACGAACTCGACTGGGCGGCGCTCGAACGCGCGTTCACGCCTCGCACGCGCCTGCTCGCCATCACGGCAGGCTCCAACGCGCTGGGCACCAAGCCCGACGTGACCAAGGCGGCGCACCTCGCGCACGCCGCCGGGGCGCTCTGCTTTGTGGACGCCGTACACTACACGCCGCATGGCGTCGTCGACGTGCAGGCCTTCGCCTGTGATTTTCTGGGGTGCTCGGCGTACAAGTTCTACGGCCCGCACATCGGCGTGATGTACGGCAAGGCCGACCGCCTGGCCGCACTCGACGTGCCCAAGCTCGATCCGGCGCCCAACACCGTGCCCGAACGGCTCGAGACGGGGACGCAGAATCACGAGGGAATTGTCGGTGCGTCGGCAGCCGTGCACTTTCTCGCATCGCTCGGCAGCGGCGCCGACCAACGCGCGCGGCTCGTGCACGCGATGACCGGCCTGCACGCGCGTGGCGAGCAGCTGTTTGCGCGCATGTGGGAAGGGCTGGGCGATGTCGGCGGCGTCACGCGGTACGGGCCGCCGCCGGGGCGTCCGCGCACGCCCACCATTGCGTTCACGGTGGATGGCATGACGCCCGAGGATGCGGCGCGAGCGCTGGCGACGCAGGGCATCTACGTGTCACATGGGGACTACTACGCGTCGACCGTGGTGGATCGGCTCGGCCTGCAACCGCACGGGATGATCCGCGCGGGCGCCTCGTGCTATACGACGGACGACGAAGTTGACCGGCTCATCGCGGGCGTTGCGGGGCTGACGACGTAGGGCCGGTCTACTTTTGCGCTGGCGGCGCCTTCTTGCGGCTCACGAGGTCCTTCTCGAGTCCCGGCACGAACGGCTCGTACTTCGAGCCGGGATGCCAGAGGACCCACCCGTCATAGCCCGCGTCGTACACCGCCTGCTTCTGCGCGCGCAGCTCGGCGGCGCCGTACGGTGGCTGCCCCAGCGAGAACGCCTGCAGCCACGGCCGCACGTGCTCGGATGAGCGAATGCCGAGCTTCGCGTCGCGTTCGCGCGCCCGCGTCACGGCCGCCACGATCACCTTGTATGGCTCGGCGTTGGGGCGCGCCAGGTTGAACGCGCCGCGCGGGTAGTGCGACGGATACACCATCGGCAGCAGCACGTCGGCATGCGGCGACAACGATTCCCACTGCTGCCCCACCTCGAGCGCGCCCGCGATGGTTGTCACCAGCCCAAAAATATCGGCCGTGGTGCGCACGCCGAGCTTGCCGATGCGTGCTTTCGCGTACGTGAGAAACTCGGCGAGCGCTGCTGGTTTTTGGAGGCCATTGGCGTCAGGAAACACTTGTACAGGCAGCGACTTATAAGGTTCTGGAAAACGTATGTAGTCAAACTGGATCTCGCCAAATCCGAGCTTGATGGCCTCTTCGGCGATTCGCACATTGTAGTCCCACAGCTCGCGGTGGTATGGGTTTACCCAGGCGAGTCCTTGCTTGTCGCGCCACGCCGTGCCGTCCGCCTTGCGAATGGTCCACTGCGGATTCACGCGCGCGGTCACGGAGTCCTTGAACACCACGATGCGCGCAATGGCGAGGATCTTGTGCGCCTTGAGCGTGTCGAGCAGTCCTCGAAGGTCGCCGATGCTGCCGGCGTTGCCCGCATTGCGCTGCACCACGGCGTCGGCCGACTTGTAGTTGATGCCGAACTCGTCCTTGATGTCGATGACGAAGGCGTTGATCTCGGTGGCGTCAGCCATCGCCACCAGCTGCCGCATGCGCCTGATGCTCTGCGCGGCGAACCGGTTGACGTAGATCCCGCGCACGATGGGCGAGTCGATGAGGCGGGCGGGCGCCGGCGTGGACGGCTGGGCGGGCGCTTGAGCGGTTGGCTGGGCGGGCGTCTGCGCAGTGGCGCGCGACGCGAGAAGCACGAGGGGGAACACGAGGCGACGGATCATGGCGTGCAAGGTAAGCCGCGGCGCCTGCGTGGAGCGACCCCCCGGCCCTGCTATATTGCGGCGTGTTCCGACGCATCCTCATTCCGCTCGTCGCGATCGCCGCATGCGACCGCAGCCCCCAGCGCCCGGCCCCCCGGGCCGAGTTTCTGGTGGCCAACGCCGACTCGACATTCTGGATCACGGCCGACGCGCGCGGCATCCGCATGCGCGGCGCCCCGATGGTGCTCGCGCGCGAAGGGGGCCGCTTTCACGAGCTCTACGTAGCCGACGACGATCACTCGTACTACGACGCGGTCTTTGTGGGGCAGCGGCTGTATCGTCGCGACCTGCTCACGGGCGACTCCACGGCACTGCTCTCCGACGGTCAGGTGGCCGACATGGCCGAGCGCTTTGCGCGGGAGCATCCCGAGGAACGGCCGCTGGCCGCAGACGAGGACGGCGCGGCGCATCCTCGCACGTCGGCCTTGGCCGAGCTGCGCGTCCTGGATGTCCACGGTCCGTATGCGTCGTACGAACACCTCACCGACATCGACATCCGGGGTGGATCGAGCCAGCACTCGGCGCACGGGGGCGTCATCGACCTGCGATCCGGTGAGGAGCGTTCGGTGCGTGACCTCTTTGGCAGCGCTGAGGAAGCGCGCGTGGTGCCGGCGGCGGAATCGGCCTGGCGCAACGCGCGCGACTCGCTGCTGGCTGGCGCAGGGGCACGTGGCGAGGCGGCGCGATCAGCGATCGCGCACTTCGATTTCACCCCGGGCAGCTTTACCATCCTGGCGCAGGACCGCGTCCCGCAAGTGCAGTTCGTGGTTCCCGGGTCGGGGGGCGGCGCGGGCGGCGTGACGCTGCCGTTGCCGCCGCAGGCCGTGGCGCCCCCATCGTGGTGGCGCGAGGTGCGCGATGGACTGCCGCTCGGGGCTGCGACGTTGCGCCGCTGGCCTCGCGAGCGGTTCGAGCTCGTGGCGCGCAGTGACACGGGGGGCGGCGACCGCGCCACGCTGGCGCTGCGCGACGGCACGCACGAGTGGCCGGTGGGTGTGGTGCAGGGGCCCGTGCGGCGCGTTTTCTGGCTCGACAGCCCGGCGCTCTCGCGCGAGGAACGTCAGGCGCTCGTGCGCGCCTTTGACGATGCATCGCTCTATTCGGAGCAGTCGCGCGTCGTGCGTGCGCCGCGCCGGCGTGAGCAGCCCACCTTCCGCGAGGCGGCACACGGGCCGCGCGCGCTGCGCGTGCCGCGCGTGCCGCGCGTGCCGCGCCGTGGGCTGGAGATGCGGGTGTCGAGACCCGATATTTCCAAGGGGTGGCGTCGTGTCGGCGCTGCTCCGGCGCGTGGTGCGCGCCGCATTGAGTCCCTCGGGGAGGATGGACGGTGAGCGCTCCGCGCCCGGAACCGACGCTGAAGGTCACGCTGCCCTACACGGCGGCGCAGGCCAATCGCGCCCTGCCGCTCGTCCGACGCATTGTCGCCGACCTGGTGGCCCACTTCCGGCACTGGGAGGACGCCGTGCGCCAGGTGGATCTCACCAGTCACGACAATATGCTCGAGAACGCGGACGCTGAACGCTGGCAGAAAGAGGCGCAGCGGCTGGCCGCGGAAATCGAAGGATGCGTGCGCGAACTGTCGGAACTTGGCGTCGAGGTACGCGGCCTTGACGTGGGCCTCGTCGACTTTCCGGGCACGCTCAACGGGCGCGACGTCTACTTCTGCTGGATGCTCGGCGAAAGTGCGGTGACGCACTGGCATGACCACGACACCGGGTTCAGCAACCGGCAGCCCGTGCCCCTGGCCGAGTTGGCCACGCACGGCTGACGGTCACGGGCCCGTTGGACTGCATGGAACGGACAACCAGGACAGGTTGTCCGTTTGCCTTTACACGGTCTCCGCGTCCGCAAACGGGACGTCGATCTCCATGCCGTCGCGCGCGATAGTGACGTGCGGAAAGACCTCGCGCGCCTCGCGATCCAGGTCGGACGGGTCGCGCGAATAGCGCGCGGAAAAGTGCGTGAGGGCGAGCTGGCGCACGCCGGCCGCCGCCGCCACCTGCGCAGCCTCGCGCGCCGTGCTGTGCCCCGTCTCGACCGCGCGTGCGGCCTCCTCGTCACCGAACGTGCTCTCGTGCACCAGCAGGTCGGCGCCCTGCGCCAGTTCGATGGTCGCGGCGCAGGGGCGGGTGTCGCCCGTGAGCACGACGCGGCGGCCGGTGCGCGTGGCACCCACCAGCGTCGATGGTTCAATCACGCGGCCATTGTCGAGCGTCACCGCTTCGCCCTTGTGGATCTTTCCCCACAGCGGCCCCTCGGGAATGCCAAGATCGCGTGCGAGATCGGGATTGAACCGCCCGCGTCGTTCGTCCTCGATGAGCGCGTAGCCAACTGCGATCGCGCCGCGATGGTCCACGGGATACGGCAGGATGACGTACTCCTTGCGTGCGATGGCCAGCCCGGGCGTCACCTCGGCGACTTCCACGGGGTACGTGAGCCGTTCGCCAAACGCGTCGGCGCGCTTGAGCACCTGCGCCACGCCCCGCGGGCCCCACACGCGCAACGGTTCGGTGCGTCCCTGCAGCGACAGCGTGCGCATCAGCCCGAGCGCACCAATCACATGGTCACTGTGGAAGTGCGTGAAGAACAAGTCGCCGAAGTTGAACGAGACGCCGTAGCGCATCATCTGGCGTTGCGTGCCCTCGCCGCAGTCGATGAGCATCGTCTCGCCTTCGCGCACCAGCGACACGGCCGACACCCCGCGTTCCACCGTGGGACGCGAGGCGCTGGTGCCTAGAAACGTGAGGGAGAGAGACATGTGATCGGGGATTGAAACGAGGCTGTGGGCTGTAAGCTATACGCGCTACGCCATGCGCGTCACGACGTCGCACAGCTTACGGCTTATGACGTACAGCCCGCGGTCTCATCTGGCGGCAGTAGCCAGCACCGCCTCGAATCTGCCCTCGTCGATGTTGCTTCCGCTCACGATGGCGACAATCGGCGGCGTGAGGTGCTTCAACCGGCCCGTGCGCAGGGCTGCCACGCACACCGCGCCCGAGCCCTCGGCCTTGATGCCCTCGGCCAGCCAGAGCCAGGCGATGGCACTCGCGATGTCCGCTTCGCTGACCGTCACGATGGACTCGAGCGTCGCCTGCCCGATGGCCAGCGCGTCGTCGTCAATTTGCCCCGCGAGGCCGTCGGCGAGTGTCGGCAGGTTTGCAATCTCCACCACGCAGCCGGCTTCGATGGCGCGCGACATCGCGTCGGTGTGTTCACTCTGCACGCCCACCACGCGCACGTGCGGCGCCTCGCTCAGCATGAACGCGCCCACGCCGCCCAGCAGGCCACCGCCCCCCACGCAGACGAGCAGCGTCTGTACGGTCGGGAGTTCCTCGAGCACCTCGCTGCCCACCGTGCCCTGACCGGCGAGGAGCGGCACGCCGAGGCACGGGTGCACGAAGGTGACGTTGGTCTCCTTGGCGTACGCCCGCGCTCGCACCATCGCGTCGTCGTAGTCGATGGCGTCGTCCACCACGCGTGCGCCGCGCTGCGCGATGCCCTGCTTCTTCACCGCCGGCGCATTGGACGGCACGAAGATGGTTGCCTGCACGCCCAGCCGCTGCGCGGCCTCCGCCACGCCAAGCCCGTGATTGCCGGCGCTCGACGCCACGATGCCCGCCGCGCGCTCCACGGGCGTGAGCAGTGACAGCGCATTGAACGCGCCGCGCAGCTTGAACGACCCCGTGAGCTGCGCCGACTCGAGCTTGAGGAACACGTCGCCGCCGGCGAGCGCCGACAGCGCGGCGGAGCGGCGGAGCGGCGTGTGCACGGCGACGCCGCGCAGGCGGCCGGCGGCCTCGCGGATTTCCTGAGCGGAGGGGAGGAGGCGAGTCATGCCATCTAAGATGGCGCGTGAACACTCTCAACTGCTACTGCAGCCGTGGGCGGTGCGGGGTACGCGGTACGCCGTCCGTACGGCGTACCGCGTATGGCTCACAGCGTCAGTTGCAGTTCATCGGCCCATCGCCGCTCGTAGCCATCTGCGTCAAACTTCTTGCGTGCCCGCTCCAGCGACATCGACCGGATGGTGCCCCAGACGGGGCGCTCGCCCCACGGCCGATCGAACTTGCCCAGGCACCACTGAATGCCGCCATAGCTCGCCGGATCGCGTCCGTCGAGCGCCCACTTGTCGTTGAGGTGAATCAGGTGGCGCAAGGCATCGCCGTACGTGGCGGTCCACATCAGCACCGACTTGCCCCAGTACATGCGCATGACGTTGTGGATCGTGCCGGTGGCGCGCAGTTCGCGCTGCGCGGCGTTCCACAGCGGGTGATGGGTCTCCGCACGCTCGAGCTGTTCGACCGAATAGACCGCCTCGCGTGCATCCGCTTCGTGCGTGGCCATCGTCCGGTGCACCCAGTCGGGCAGGGCGGCCAGTTCGCGGAACCGCGGATTGCGCAGGCAGAAATTGAGCGAGAGCTCGCGCCACGTCACCAGCTCATCGAGAAACCGGTCGGCGCCGGCGCGTCCGACACTGGCGATCGCCGCGCGCGCCACCTCGGCGGCGCTCACCTGGCCGAAGTGCAGATACGGCGACATGCGCGACGAACCGTCGGCGTCCGTTGGGTCGCTGCGTCGCGTATCGTAGTCGGCCAGGGCGCCATTGCAGAATGCCTCGAGGCGCGCGAAGGCCGCGCTGCGACCGCTGACCAGCGGTGCCGGCGGCACGGTGTGGTCGATGTCGCACCGCGCGATCTCGGCGCCGAGGTCACCGGCCACGTCGAGCCGGTCGACGTCGAGCGAGTGCCAGAGGGCGTCCGGCATCGCGTGGCGCGGCGGTGCGTCGACCACCGGCTCGAGCGCGTGTTCGAGGTGCGTCATCACCTTGGGACGCAGCGTGCGCGCCGCCCATTCTTCCTTGACGAACAGGGCCGCCGGCACAATGGCGTGTGATTCCACCATTGCCACGCGGCACTCGCAGCGCGCGGCAAAGCGCAGCGTGCGCTCGGCGATGCCGGCGGTCGGGTAATCGTCGGTGATGACCATCGCGGCGCGCGCCGCCACGCGGTCCAGCACGCGGCGGTCGTCGTCGCGCCGCCGGCGCAGGACGAACTGATAGTGCAGGCCGAGGGTCGCTGCGCGGTGCGTCAGCTGGCGCGCATTGTGCAGGATGAACGAGTGGATGCGGTCGTTCGCGTGCTCGTACGTGGGGTCGAGCCCCTGATGAATCACCAGCGGCACGCCGAGTCGGTCGGCTTCGATGACGGCGAGGCGCAGCGCCCAGTTGTCCTCGAACCGGTGCGTGGCCTGCATCCAATACAACACGAACTCGCCCGTGGCGCGCGCGGGATGCGTGTTGGCGCGGCGGGTGCGCTGGGCGAGTTGGGCGGCGACGTAGGGTGAGGACAGGAGGTGGGGCATTTGCTAGATGGCGGATGGCGGATGCGATGGCAGCTGCGGCTTCCCTCGCTGATACCCTTTATGAACGAACGCCTTGGCGGTGGTGTTCCGACCTGGCGGGCACGACCTGCCGTCGCGATCACCCATCGATAAACGGATACCCGACAACTGCTTACCCGCAGTTTTCAGCTCCCAGAGGTTGACAGCACGGGGATTTCGACTAACTTCCTGTTGTCTGTGGGGCCCCGCCTCTGGTGGGGCCGAGTTGTTTCTGACCCGGGTGCGACCGGTTGCGTTACTTTCAGCGTCGCCCTCACTGATATTGGGGCTGTAGCTCAGCTGGGAGAGCGCTGCAATCGCACTGCAGAGGCCAGGGGTTCGATCCCCCTCAGCTCCACTGGTTCGACAGAGATTTGTGCCCGCCGCCGCTCGGTAGGACGTAGAGTTCCAATGACGGCGCGCGAGGCCACTCTTTCTGAAGGCCGCACCTGCACGGTGCGGCCTTTTCCGTATCCGGGTGCGTCGCGTCGCGCGCGGGCGCTGGTTGACTCCGATGTGGGCGCACCCAAATTGCCAGCATGCATCGGGTGCGCGCAGGACTTTCAGAGGCAGGTTCTTGGTAGTTCCGATCCTCGTCTTTCACAAGATTGGTCCGGTGCCCCCGGATTCCCGCTATCCGCGCAACTCGGTGCGCGCGGAGCAGTTCGATGCACTCCTGAAGTCGCTCAAGGGCGCGGGATACGAGGGCATCGGCTTTGCACAGTACCTGGCGCATCGGCGCGGCGAAGCCACGCTCCCGCGCAAGCCGATCATCCTGACGTTCGATGACGGCTACCGCTCCAATGCCGACATCGCCGTGCCGATCATGCGGACGCATGGATTCACGGCGACCATTTTCGTCATTCCCGGGCTGCTGGGGCAGACGAACCGCTGGGACGCTGACGAACCCCAGGAGCCGCTGCTCTCGGCTGACGAGGTGCGGGCGCTGCACGCCGAGGGATTTTCGTTCGGGTCGCACACGCTGACGCACGCGCGACTCACCGCCGTCGCGCCGGACCGTGCACTGCACGAGCTGCGTGCGTCGCGCGAGGCGCTCGAAGCGCTGCTCGGAGAGCCGGTGACCACCATCTGCTACCCGTGGGCGCAGCACGATGCCGGGGTGCGACGTCTGGCGCGAGAGGCGGGGTATGCGTGTGGCGTCGAGATCCGGCGCCGGCTCAACCGCGACGACACCGACCTGATGGTGCTGCACCGCATCCCGGTGACGTACCTCGACTCGACGTGGCGCATTCGCTGGGATCTGTTCCGCCTGCAGTTCCGCCGCTCGTGACGCACCGCGCACCGCGCATCGTCATCCTCTGCTCGGCCGACTCGTATCGCGGGTCGGCCGTGAGCTTCCAGCACCTCGCGCGCGGACTGGCCGCGCGCGGCGCGGCAGTGCGGGTGCTCACCGCTCACGCCTCGGTGACGGAGCCGCTGCGCGCTGACGGACTCGACGTCGCCCAGTTTGACCTGCGCGCAACGAACCTGCGCACCGCGCTGCGGATTCGCGCCGCGTTGCGCGCGTTCGGCGCCGAGGTGCTGATGGTCGACCGGCCGCGCAACCTGCGGCTGGGCACGCTCGCCACGCTCGGCACCGCGGTGGGCATCGTCAACCGCTACAACTCGCACGCGCCGCGTCCGCCCAGCGACGTGCTGACGCGCCTGGGGTATCGCCTGCGCGTGCGTGAAACGGTCTTTCTGACGCACGAGATGGCGGATCGCATTCTCGCCATGGCGCCGTGGATGGGCCGCGTGACGCACCGCGTGATTGCCGAAGGAATCAGCCTCGAGGCGTTTCGTCCCGACGCGGCGGACGCTGCGGCGTTTCGGGCGACGCATGGGTTGGGTGATGCGCCGTTCGTGCTCGCCGTTGGCTCGCTCACCAACGAAAAGCGCATCGGCATGATCGTCGATGCGATGCACCGCACGGAGCAGGCGCCGCCGCTTGTCCTTTGCGGTGAGGGGCCGCTGGCCGAGGTGCTGCGGGCGCAGGCAGCGTCGCTGCGCGTCGACGTGCGGTTCGCAGGGCGCGTGCCGCGCGCCGATCTGCGCGGGGCGTACAGTGCTGCATCGGTGGTGGCGCACGCCTGCGCCGTCGAGACCTTCGGGTTGAGTGTGCTCGAAGCCATGGCGTGCGGCGCGCCGGTCGTGGGCGTTCGCGCGGGCGGCCTTCGCGAGGTCGTGGGCGAGGACGAAAGCGCCGGCCTGCTCGTGGCGCCGGACGATGCGGATGCCATGGCGCGCGCGGTCGGCGACGTGCTGGGCGACCCCGCGCTGGCTCAGCGACTGCGCGAAGGCGCACGTGCGCGGGCGACCACCCGCTTTGCGCTCGACACGATGATTGCGGGTTACGAGCAGGTGGTGCTCGACGCACGCACGGAGTGCGCGGCCGGCGCCTGACTGGGCGTGGAAACCGACGGGCCGCACCCCGAGGGTGCGGCCGTCAGGCTACCACCCCTCGCGCTCGCGCAAGGCGGTCACGTGCGCCACATGGTGCCGACCGTGCCACGCGTACAGCGCCGTGAGCAGGTCGATGGACATCGTGCGGCCGCGCTCGGGATGGACGACGGTGCGTGCACAGTCCGCGTCGCCCAGTGTGCGGAGCAGCGCCACCCAGCGCTGGTGCACGCCGTCGAGGATGCGGAGCGAGGGTTCGAGCGCCATGGTGCGCGCGTCGTCCAGCTCCGCCCACTTGGCCTCGAGGTACGGCTTGATGGTGGGCGCGTCCTCGGTGAGGGCGAGCCGCACGCGCGTCACCGCGTTGAGGTGCGAGTCGGCCAGATGATGGACGAGCTGGCGCACCGTCCAGCCATCGGGGCGGTACGGCATGTCGAGCTGTGCGTCGGTGAGTCCGTCGACCGTGGTACGCAGCGTTGCCGGGAGGGCATCGATGGCGGCGATGGACGCGGCGCGCGAGGCGGGTGTGATCGGGGCGGCGATGTCGAACTTGCCGATGGGATACTTGAGGTCGGACATGGGTGCGGGGTTCGGAGTGCGGGGATCTGGTGAGGGGGGCGCGTCGGGTCAGAGGTCGAGGGTTACAGCGCGAACCACTCCTGCACCCGTGCCTTCAGGACGGCGTCGCCGTCCTTGTGGGCGTACTCGTTGGTGATGTTGGAGTAGACGTAATCCCGCTGCCACGCGGTGACATTCGCGACGGTTTCGGCGACGGCATCGATCGCATGGTCGATGTCGGCCATCGTGGTACTCGGGTGGAAGCTCAAGCGCACCCAGCCTGGCTTGGCGGACAGGTCGCCGTGGTCGATGCGGTCGGTGATCGACTTGGAGCGCGACGGGTCCACGTGCAGCAGGTAGTGGCCGTACGTCCCGGCGCACGAGCAGCCGCCGCGCGCCTGCACGCCGAATCGATCATTCAGCAGGCGCACCATCAGGTTGTAGTGCACGTCTTCGACCCAGAAGGACAGCATGGCCAGGCGGTGACGCGCGCCTTGAGCCAGCACGTGCACGCCGGGAATCGCGGCGAGCTTGTCGATGGCGTATGGCACGATGGCGTGTTCGCGGGCCAGCATGGCATCCACGGTCATTTCGTCCTTGAGCTGCACCGCGAGCGCCGTCTTGATGGCCTGCAGAAAGCCTGGCGTGCCACCGTCCTCGCGTCGCTCGATGTCGTCGAGAAAGGAGTATTGGCCCCACGGATTGGTCCACGCCACGGTGCCGCCGCCCGCTTCGTCGGGCACGGTGTTCGTGTACAGCGCGCGGTTGAAGATCATCACGCCAGAGGCACCAGGCCCGCCGAGGAACTTGTGCGGGGAGAAGAGCACCGCGTCGAGCGCCGCTTCCGGGTCGCCGGCGGGATGCATGTCGATGTGCACGTACGGTGCCGATGCGGCAAAGTCGATGAGGGCCACCCCGCCCGCGCGGTGCATCAGGCGCGCCATCTCGTGGTACGGCGTGACGATACCCGTGACGTTGGAGCAGGCGCTGAAGGCGCCGATCTTCACGGGACGGTCGCGGTAGGTGTGCAACTGCTCCTCGAGCCCGCTGAGCGAGACGATCCCCTCATCGTCGGGCGGCACGACCACCACCTCGGCAATGGTCTCGGCCCACGACGTCTGGTTGGAGTGATGCTCGAGGTGGGTGACGAAGACGACCGGCCGCTCGTGCGCGGGCAGCACGATGTACTTGCGCAGTCCCTCGGGGGCCTTGAGGCCCAGGATGCGCTGCAGCTTGTTGACGGCGGCGGTCATGCCGGCGCCCGGGGTGAGCACCAGGTCGTCCGGCGCGGCGTTGACGTGGCGCCGCAGGATGTCGTGGGCTTGCTGGTAGGCGAGGGTCATCGCCGAGCCCGTGACGGTGGCTTCGCTGTGGGTGTTGCCGACGAAGGGGCCCATGCGGTCGCGCAGGCGGTCTTCGATGGGGCCGTACAGCCGGCCGCTGGCGGTCCAGTCGGCGTAGACGATGCGCTGATCGCCGTAGGGCGACTCGAAGCGCTGGTCGTAGCCAAGGATGTGGCGCCGAAAGCGGTCGAAGTAGCGTTCCAGGTCCTGCATGTCGGTCCTCGCTGGTGGTGCTCTGGAGGAACTTAGTCGGGGATGAGTTCGGGGTGCGGGGGCCTGGTGGAGAGGGGCGGGTGGCGGTGGAGAGCGGGGACCGGGAGGCCTCGTCCAGCGCCCGCGCCGCTCTTGGGCCGCCAATCTTGGCCCCCAGCCCATGAACTCACACCCCAGAAGTCGGTCGGGAGGGGTTGATCGTACCCCTTTGCCGGGTATAATTCCTGTCTCCCGTGAAAACGGGGGAAAGCACTGCCCCTTGGTGTAACTGGCAACACGTCTGCCTCTGGAGCAGAAGAGTCCTGGTTCGATCCCAGGAGGGGCAACTCGACGCGGGCCGACCTGTCTGGTTGGCCCGCGTTCTCGTTCATTATTCGGCGCGCGATTATGACGCTCAGCAAGACCGAAAAAGTCGTCTACCTGGGATTGTTCGCCCTGTCGTCGGTGGTGTATTTCACCATCTGCAGCACGGTTGCCGCTCCCGTCGAGGTGTTTAACCCCGACTGGGTGCCGTTCCTGCCCATCCTGGCGATTCCGTACCTGCTGCAGGTGGCGGGGAGTTACGTGTTGGCGCTGGCGGTGGGCGATGCGGTGCGTCGGCGCGCCTGCTTTTACGCGTATTTCGCGTCGTACACGGTGACGTGCCTGATCTGGGCTCTGTACCCGACCATCATGTATCGCCCGGCGGTGCCGCCGGGCTGGTGGAACTGGCCATACTCGATCATGGCTGGCCTCGACCGGCCAGTGAGTGTGCTTCCTGCGGGGCACATTCTCATGCCCGTGATAATTGTCTGGGCGTTTTCCATTGACCGGCCGCGCTGGCTGTACTGGCTGGTGCCTGCCGAACTGCTCGGCGCCGTCGCGATCGTCACCACGTGGCAGCATCGCCCGGTGGACCTGGTGATTGGCATTGCGCTTGCGCTGGGGTTTGGCTGGGTGTTTGGCGTAGGCAAGAAGCCCGCCGAATCACCCGTGGTCGCCGCCGTCGAGGCGTAGCCG
>JANYJW010000047.1 GCA_025361705.1 Gemmatimonas sp. | reverse complement strand
GGCCAGATCATTACCCCTCCCAAGCCCCCACACTCGGCACTTCCGCCCAGCTCTACTTCTTTCGCGCCAGGGAGTCCAACACCGGCTTCAACCCTCCATACACCGTCGCCGCCACCAGCCGCGCCCCCTTGGCCGTCGGATGAATGCCGTCGTCCTGGTTCAGCTCGGGCTTGCCGCCGACCCCATCGAGCAGAAACGGCAGCAGCCGGGCGCGGTCCCTGCGCGCCACATCGGCAAAGAGCGCGTGGAAGCGCCGAGTGTACGCGGGGCCGAGGTTGGGCGGCGCCTCCATCTGCGAAAGTACGATGGACATGCCGGGCTGCAGGGTCCGCGCCTTGACGATCAGCGCCGCGATGTTGGCGGCCGTGCTGTCGGGATCGAGCCCGCGCAGGCCGTCGTTGGCGCCGGTCTCGATGACGAGCACCGCGACGCGCTGGCTCAGCAGCCAGTCGGCGCGACGCAGCGCGCCGGCGGACGTCTCGCCCGAGAGTCCGGCGTTGACGACCTCGATATCGAACCCGTCCTTGACCGCCAGGCGCTGCACCACGGCCGGGAAGGCGCTGTCGGGGTCGAGGCCCAGGCCGGCCGACAGAGAAGTGCCCAGAAACAGGATGCGGGGCCGCGCCGTTGTTTGTATTGCGGCTACGCGCGTTGCCGTGGTTGATTCCACACCAACGGCGGTGCGCGCGCTGGTGTTCTCCTGAGGGGAGCCGCACGCCACGGCGCCCATCGCCGCCGCGACCAGTGCCAGCACGCCCACCAACTTCTCGCCAATCCGACGCATGCTTGTAGCCCGTGACCTGACCAAGGAATACCAGAGCGGCACCCAGACCCTCGCCGTCCTGAAAGATGTCTCGTTTTCCGTCCCGCAGGGAACCTTCGTGGCGATTGTCGGTCCGTCGGGGAGCGGCAAGACGACGCTGCTCGGCCTGCTGGCAGGGCTCGACGTGCCCAGCCGCGGCACGGTGGAAATCGACGGCGTGGGCCTGCACGAGTTGTCGGAAGATGCCCGGGCGCTGCTGCGCGGCCAGAAAGTCGGGTTCGTCTTTCAGGGCTTTCAGCTGATCCCGACGCTGACGGCCCTGGAAAACGTGCAGGTGCCGCTGGAACTCCGCGGCGAGTCCGGCGCACCGGCGCGCGCGCGCGAACTACTGACGCGGGTGGGCCTCGGCGACCGGCTGGACCATTTTCCGACGCAGCTGTCGGGAGGCGAGCAGCAGCGCGTGGCCATTGCCCGCGCCTTCAGCAATCGGCCGCGCATCCTCTTTGCCGACGAGCCCACGGGCAACCTCGACGGCGCCACCGGCACGCGCATCGTGGACCTGCTCACCGCGCTGAATCGCGAAGAGGGGGCGACGGTGGTGCTCGTGACGCACGACGCGGCACTCGCCGGCCGCGCGCAGCGCCTCATCCGGCTGGCTGACGGCGTGGTGGTGGAAGACCGGGAGACGGGCACGGACGCGGGCGTATCAGGCGAGACGGGGACGGCGGCGTGAGCGCCGTGAAGCTCGGGATGCTTTCGCGCCTCGCGTGGCGAGAAAGCCGCACGGCGCGCCGCCGGCTGCTGCTGTACATGTCGTCCATCTCGCTCGGCGTGGCCGCGCTGGTGGCCATCGACTCGTTTGCGACCAACACGCAGGACTCCATCCGCACGCAGTCGCGCGCCCTGCTGGGCGGCGACGTGTCGTTCAGCGCCAACCAGAAGTTCCCGGCCGGCATCGACTCGCTGTTTGATTCGCTGGCGACGCGCGGCCTGCCGATGGCGCGCGTGACGACCTTCGGCTCCATGGCGTTTGTCGCGCGCACCGGCGGGACACGCCTCACGCAGGTGCGCGCCATCACGCCCACGTTCCCACTGTACGGCACCGTGGTCACGGAACCGGCCGGCGCGTGGGCCCGCTTGCGGTCGG
Organism: Gemmatimonas sp.; assembly: GCA_025361705.1. Classification (GTDB taxonomy): domain Bacteria; phylum Gemmatimonadota; class Gemmatimonadetes; order Gemmatimonadales; family Gemmatimonadaceae; genus PNKL01. Next base: position 4,055 of record JANYJW010000047.1, on the reverse strand, counting down.
CGCAGGTGGCCGTGGTGGACCCCACGCTGCTGGTGGCGCTCGATGCCACGGTGGGCGACACGCTGTCCATCGGGTACGCCAAATTCGAGATTGCGGGCGTGGTGACGAGCATTCCGGGCGACCCGGGCATTGCCAGCGCCATCGGGCCACGCGTCTTCATTGCCGATACGTGGCTCAGCGAGACGCAGCTGCTGGGCTTCGGCAGCCGAGCGCAGTACGAGGCGTTCGTGCGGCTTCCGCTGGGCGTGAACTCGCCCAAGTGGGCCGCGCCACTGCGTCCGATCATGCTGAAGGCCAACGTGCGCATGCGCACCGTGGTGCAGCAGGAAGTGAACTTCACGCAGGAGATTGGCCAGCTGGCGAGCTTCCTCGGGCTGGTGGGCCTCATCGCGCTGCTGCTCGGCGGCGTGGGCGTGGCCAGCGGCGTGCACGCGTTTGTGACGCGCAAGGTCGACACCGTGGCCGTGTTGCGCTGCCTGGGCGCCACGAGTTCGCAGGTACTCTACATCTATGTCATGCAGGCCGCCGTGATGGGACTGCTTGGCGCGGCGATGGGCGCGGTGCTGGGCGTGCTCATTCAGTTCGGGCTGCCGTACCTCGTGAAGGACTTCCTGCCGTTTGACGTCGCCGTCGCACTCGACCCCGTGGCGCTCGGCACGGGACTCGCCGTGGGGCTGTGCGTGGCGCTGGTGTTTGCGCTGCGGCCGCTGCTCGCGCTGCGGCGCGTGTCGCCGCTGCAGGCGCTGCGGCGCGACGACGCGGCCCTGGTGCGCGCCTCGTTGCGCGACCCGGCCACGCAGTTGGTGAACCTCACGCTGGTGGCGAGCGTCATCCTGCTGGCCATCGGGCGCGCCGACACCGTGCCGCGCGGCCTGATGTTCGCCGTGGGCATCGGCACGAGCCTCGTGGTGCTGTATGTGGCGTCGGTGCTGCTCAGCGAGGGCGCGCGTCGGCTGGTGCGTCCCACGTGGGCGTACGTCGTGCGGCAGGGCGTCGCCAACCTGTATCGTCCAGCGAACCAGACGCGCTCGGTGGTGATTGCGCTGGGCTTCGGGTCGTTCCTCGTGACGACCATCTACCTGGTGCAGGCGAACCTGGTGAAGCAGTTCGACGTGACGGCGAAGGCGTCGAGGGGCAATCTGGTGATGTTCGACATCCAGGATGACCAGCGCGCGGGGGTGGAGCAGGCGGTGCGCGACAGCCGGCAGCGGCTGATCTCGATGACGCCCATCGTGACGATGCGCATCGCCCGGCTGAACGGGAAAGAGATCAACGAGCACGCCAGTCGCGTCGGCCAGGGGCACGGCAGCTGGGGGCTGCGGCGGGAGTACCGCTCGACGTTCCGTGACTCGCTGGTGGCCACCGAGAAGCTGGTCGAAGGGAGGTGGTTCGGCCCGCACGAGGCGAGCGACACGCTGCAGGAGGTGTCGCTGGACCGCGACCTCGGCGTGGAACAGTTGAAGGTGAAGATCGGCGACGTGATCACGTGGAACGTGCAGGGCGTGCTGGTGCACACCAAGGTGACCTCGTTCCGGGAGATCGAGTGGGGGCGCTTCGAGCCCAACTTCTTTGCCGTCTTCAACCGTGCGGCGATCAGCGGCGCGCCCAAGCAGTGGGCCGCCATCGCGGCGGTGGCCGATGCGAAGGCCATTGCACCGCTGCAGCGGCGCATCGTGGAACGCTATCCCAACGTCTCGTCGCTGGATATTTCCCTCGTCCGCCGCACCATCGCCGAGATCGTGAACAAGGTGTCGATGGCGGTGCGTTTCCTCGCGCTGTTCTCGCTCGCGATGGGCGTGCCCGTGCTCTTCAGCGCCGTCGCGGCGACGCGGCGCGACCGCCTGCGCGAAAGCGTGCTGCTCAAGACGCTGGGTGCGACGCAGCGCCAAGTGCTGCAGATCCTCTTTACCGAATACGCGCTGCTCGGCACGCTGGGCGGGCTGTGCGGCATGGGACTCGCGACGGCCGGCGGATGGGCCCTGGTGACCTTCATCTTCTCGGCGCCCTTCCAGTTTGCATTCGGCCCTGCGGCTGCGATCGCCGCGGCGATGCTCGGCATGTCGGTGGGCATCGGACTGCTCACGGCGCGCGAGGTGTACCGCGAGACGCCGATGGCGGCACTCCGAGATGTTTAGCTGACGCCGTCCAGCGTACCGCTCACGGTTGCGGTGGGCGGTACGCTCCACGCCGTATGCTGTACGCGTCCTATTGGATGCGGACGATGGCCAGCCGCAGCTGCGCCGGCGGATCACCGCCGTTGGCGCCGCGCAGGTCGATGAGCTGCGGCGCCTGCTGCGTGCCAACGACGATCCATGACGTGAACGACGCCCCGTTCAGCGTGCTCACCGCGTCGCTGAAGGCGCCGAACGTGACGATGCGCGGCGCGAGCGGGAACGCCACGGGGTAGTTCTGCGCTGTGCTGTTGGGGTTGGTGCACGGCCCGAAGTCGCCGCAGAGCCCACGGAATTCGTCGCGCAGGTTCCACGAGGGAAAGCGCAGCCGCGCATTGGCGAACGTGACACCAGGATAGTCGTCGGTGTACAGCGACAAGGCCCATTCGCCGAGCATTTCCTCCCACGGCCGACCCGTGCGGGCCTCGAGGTTGGCGATGCCGACCTGCGGCGACTGGATGAGCTGCGTGAGGAACGCTGCTTCGGTGGTGGCGTACTGGTCGATCATCCAGCGCACCAACGACCACGACGTGGCGTAGTACGAGGCGTCGCCCGCGCCGACAGCACCGAACGGCGAATAGGGCGCCGGGTTCTGCAGGTAGCCGTAGAGCGCGTCGAAGTGCCGCAGCATCAGGATGGGGCGGCCCGTGCACTGCGGCGCCGACGCATTGGCCGGACGCCAATCGCAGTACACGGACGCCTGGTAGCCCGTGTTGGCCTTCCACGCCACGCCATAGATGCCGCGCGCGAACTGTTCCTCGGCGTGCCGCGCAAGCCCTTCCTCGAGCCACAGTTCCTCAAAGTCCGTGCCGCGGGCAAAACGCTCGCCAAACGAGGTGATGTGCTTGGACTCGTGGATGATGGTCGACCGGATGGAACGCAGCCACTGGTCGCGCGTTCCCGAGGTGTAGCCGCTGGCGAGGGACGTCGGCGCAATGGCGTAGAAGTACTCGCCCACGTTGCTGCTCGGCGCGGACGACACCGGGTAGAAGTCGCAGCTCACCACGAAGCCGGCGACGCCGCCGCTCCGCATCTGGTTGATGCGCGGGGAGAAGAGCATGACGATCTTGCCCGTGCCCTTGAGCTGCGCGTCCATGGCCAGCGGGTTGCCAAAATCCTGCGTGAGGATTGGCCACATCGCCGTGTCGAACTCCTGGCCGATGATGGCGTACAGCGAGTCAAGCTGGCCCTTGAGCGTGGGCGCACTGTTGAGCACCGACGTAGTGTCCTCGACGATCACCGCATGCTGGCCCACCCACGCGGTGCGCGCGCCGACGGGGACGTTGCTGGCGCAGAAGTTCGGCGCGTCGAGGTTGGGGATCTTGAGCGGTGTCACGGCGCCAAGGGTCGTGACCTGGTTGGCCGGCGCGCCGGCGAACGGGACGGCGGCTTCCGTGCTGGCGCGCATGCGGCGCAACGCCGCGACTGGCGAACCGGCGGAGCGCGCAAATGCCATGGATCGCTCCATGAGGCGCGCGTGCGCCGCGTCATCCTGTTGTTCCTGGGTCATCGCCTGCCAGCGGGCAAAGCGACTGGACCCGATGGACGGGTACGACGGCGCAGCGCCCGATGTCGCGCTGGGCGTGGCCGTCGCGCGCAGCGCACCGGCGACCGATGCCGTCGCCGCGACGGCGCTCGCGCCCGACGCGGCGCCGCGGAACGTAAACGGCGCATCACTGCCCGACATGACGCGCGACGCATTGAAGACCGTGACCAGATACGATCCACCGGTCAGGGCGAGTTCGTTGCAGCGCGACTCGCTGGCCGAGGTGAGCACCAGCGACTGGCCGACGGCCAGCGCGCGCGCGATGGCAGTGCGCAGCGTGCCGGTGCCAACGCCCGACTCGTTGTTGGCGTTCACCTGCACCGCGACGGTGCGCGCTG
>JANYJW010000019.1 GCA_025361705.1 Gemmatimonas sp. | reverse complement strand
GGCGCGCCGCATCCGCTCAAGGATGCGGCGCGCGCGGCCGTTGAGCGGTGCATCAACCGCGGTGAGCGGATGGTGACCAGCGCCGAGGTGATGCAGGAGATCCTGCACCGGTACGTCGCGATCAAGCGGCCCGATGCCATTCAACCGGCGCTCGATGCGCTGGCGGGGGTGGTGGACGAGGTGCTCCCCATCGACGCCGTCGACGTGACCAACGCGCGCAACGTCCTGCTCTCGCGCGGCGGGATGTCGGCACGCGACGCCCTGCACGTGGCCGTCATGCAGCGGCACCGCATCGACAAGGTCCTGAGCTACGACGCGCACTTCGACGCCGTCGCATGGCTGGAGCGCGTCTACTGATGACGCGCGACGTCTTCGCGTTGCCGCGCACCATTGCGCCCGGCGACATCGACGAGCTGGGCCACGTCAACAACGTCGTCTACCTGCGCTGGGTGCAGGACGTGGCCATTGCCCACTGGTCGGCGGCGGCCACGGTCGCGCAGCAGGCCGAGGTGGCGTGGGTGGCCATCCGCCACGAGATCGATTACAAGCACCCCGCCCTGCCCGGTGACGGCATCGTGGCGCGCACGTGGGTCGGGACGGCCGACTCGCATCGCTTCGAGCGCCTCACCGAGATCGTGCGCGCTACCGATGGCAAGCTGCTCGCGCAGGCGCGCACGGTCTGGTGTCCCATCAACCGGAAGACGGGCAGGCTCACCCGGGTGAGTGACGGCGTGCGCGCCAGGTTTTCGGTGCCAGAGTAGTCCAGGCGGCGGCGACTACGGCGTGCTCGCGATCACCCGGCCCACGACACGCAGCAGCGTATCCATGGTGAACGGCTTGTCGACGCGGTCGTTCACCGCGAGCCCGCTCTGCCCCAGCTGCTTCGAGGTCATCCAGGTGCCGCTCACCACGACGACCTTGACGTCCGGGTTGATGCGTCGCAAGGCGTCAATCGTCGCGATGCCGTCCATGTTGGGCATCGCCATGTCGGTCAGCACGAGCGCGATGTCTGACTGGTGTTCAACGTACAGTCGGAGCGCTTCGGCGCCACCGGGCGCCGTCAGCACGCGATACTCGTTGAGCTCGAGGATCGTCCGGATGAGCTCCAGGAGCGGCGCCTCATCGTCGATCACGAGCACCAGTTGCCCGCTTCCGTGCGGCGGCTTCTGCTGGAGGGCCTGCTCAACAGATTCCGGCGCGGCCGGAAGGGCGGGCAGGTAGACGCTGAACTGCGTCCCCGTGCCGATCCGGCTCTCCACCTTGACGAACCCACCATGGCGCTTGACGATGCCCGCCACCGTCGCGAGCCCAAGCCCAGTCCCCTGGCCTTCCGTCTTGGTGGTGAAGAACGGATCGAAGACCTGGTCGATGATCTCCAGTGGAATGCCGTCCCCCGTATCGGTCACTCGCAGCACGACGAATTCACCTTTCGATGCCCCGTCGATCTCCAGCGCCGGGCGGTCGTCGACGCAGACGTTTTCGGCCGTCATGCGGTACGCGGGCGACCTGATGGGTCGCCACAGGGCGCCCGTCGGCGGCGAACACCGCGAGGGAATGCGAGATACGCGGCGCAAGCGCCCCGGACAGGTCACGATAATGCAAAGGCAACAGCAGGTACTCGGTCGATTCGTCTTGTAACGCGCACGAGTCTACGGTCGTTGGGGACTACGCGCCAGTCGCCTTCGTCAACATCGCCTTCGTCAACATCGCCTTCGTCAACATCGCCTTCGTCAACATCGCCTTCGTCAACAACCGCCTCGGGACGCCACAATTAAGCTTTCGACCGCTCCTCTCGAAACTTACAGGCATGACAGCCGCCGCCCCCATGCCTGCGTAGCGCACCCCCGTGCATCGTGGCCGCGTGCTCGGCGTCGATGATGATCCCACGATTCTCGAGATGATCGAACGCGCCCTCGGCGCCACCCACCAGGTGGTGTGCGTGCGCGCGGCCGGCGATGCGCTGGCGGCGCTGCAGTACAGCGAGCCGTTTGACGTCGTGATCTCGGATTTCGACATGCCGGGTATGGACGGCGTTTCCCTGTTGGTGCAGGTGGCGCGCCTCGACCCGCTCGTCACGCGGCTGCTGATCTCAGGCCATGCCGACCTCGACGACGCGGCCAAGGCGATTAATGAAGGACACATCTTCAGCTTCCTGCGCAAGCCGTTTACGGTGCCGGCGCTGCGCATGGTGGTGGAACGGGCGGTGGAGCAGCACCGCCTGCAGGCCACCGAGCGCGACCTGCTGCGCGACACGCTGCACGGCGCGGTAAATGCCCTGTCGGGGCTCCTCGCGCTCAGCTGCCCGTCGGCGTATGGGCGCGGCGTTCGGCTGCAGCGACATGCGGCCGATCTTGCCGCCGCGGTGCAGGCCCACGATCGCTGGGCCATCGATTTGCTGTTGTGCGACGTGGCCGTCGGCATGGTCTTCGCCGAGAACGTCTCGATGCCGAACGGGATCATGCTCGTCGCGCGCGGCCAGGACGTCACGCGGGCGCTGCTCGCGCGCATCAACGGCCCGTGGGAGGAGTTCGCCCGCAATCACTCGGTGCGCATGGTGGCCGCCGCGGAGTGACGGGAGCGGCCGGCGCGTGCCGGCCGCGACGGACGGACCGTGGCGCCCGGCCGATGGCCGCCTGCGACCTACCGGTTCATGAAGGGCAAGCGGGTGCAATACGCCATGCGCGGGTTGTCCGTGATGATGCTCGCGATGGTCGCCGTGCCGATGAGGACGCGCAGCGGCCCGACGTCGGGCATCGACGCCGACGGCACGGGGCGATTCGGCGACTGCAGCATCAGGTCGAGCAGGGCGCGCTCCGACGGAAACCGGGCGAGCTCGCGCGCGCCGAGGGCAAAGGCATCGCGGACGTCCTGGGCCGGGCCAAGCAACAGCTCGCGCGGGTTGGTGCACACCGATTGCGCCAGCAGGTACAGGTTCTGCAGGCGCACCGCCCGCGGCAGCGCGCGATCGGCGGCGTTGGCGATGCGGTTCTCGCGCAGTTCCTGCGTGGTCGTCGCCTGGCGCATCGGATATGGCTTCAGGTTGCCGGGGTCTATGCCGGCGCGCACGTCGGCGAGGCGCGGGTCGCCCGTCGCCAGATACAGATCCTCCAGCCCCTGGCGACCGATGCCGACGATCACGCGGCCGATGAGCGCGTCGATCATATCGGTGGCGTTGTCAATGAAGACGAAGCCAAAGCCAATGGTGCCGCGCAGCACCGCGTCCGCCTCGGCCGGCTTGCCGATAGCCAGGTAGTACGCCGCCCGCGACACGCTCGCGTACGCCAGCTCCTTGCTGGCCGAAAAGCTCGGCGACGGCATCAGCGCCACTTGCGCGTTGTCAGGGAATGGCACCAGGAAGCGGCCGCCAAGGACGTCCACCATTGGCGCGCGCGCCACGAGGTCGTAGGCCGGCCAGACGGGGGCGGTGGCGATCACCTTGAGGTACGCGATCTCCTTCGGTGACAGGCCGCGCGACGCGTGCCCGATGATCGACAGGCTGTTCGGGCCGTACCACGAGGACACCTTGCTGCCGACTTGAAGCGTCGCCGGAATCGGCGTGTTGTTCCACGGCCGTGCGAAGCGCGCCACGGCCGGTCGCTGCGGGAAGTCGAGGTTGTTGCGCACCGTCGGCCCGAGCGCGGCCAGCGCCAGGCCCGCCTGCGCCGGGCGGATCGCCGGGTCCTTGGCGACGGCGAGGTGCCGGATGCGTTCGGCGAAATGCAACCGCTCCACGGTGTTGCCCCACCCCGGGGAGCGCATCGCCCATCCGGACCACGCCGGCGCAAGTGTCAGGCCGACCGGCACGGCGACAATGAGTGCCGTGCAGATCATCGCGTCGCGCAGCACGCGCTTGATGCGCCGCGCCCAGAGTGCCACGCCCGTCTCCGTCGGCGCCGTGCCGCCCTCGACGCCACCCGCCGCGTCGGCGCGCGCGGGCACCTGCCCTTCCTGCGGCGCCCCATACCACGCGTGCGCCGTGCGTTCGCGGTCTCCAACCCGGGATTCGGTCATCAGGTCATACCGGTGTGGGCGCGATGGTCCGCGGATATTCCAGCACGGCGTCGGCCGCCTCGCGCGCGGCAATGAGCCGCCGCACGTCGTCCGACAGCGCATTGGCGACACCAATGTGCGTCGTCAGCGTGGACACGGTCGCCTGCCCGGCGTGCAGACGCAGCAAGTTCAGCCGGATAGTCTCGAGCGCACCCACGGCGTCGCGCAGTCGCGCCTGCACTAGGTCGCGCGCGCCGCGCGCCGACTCGCGCGCGGCGTCCGATCCCGCGGCGCCACCACCGCTCACCGCCTCGTTGAGCGCATCGAAGCGCGCCCGCAACGCCTGCGCGTCGCCCTGCAATCGGCGCAGCAGGTCGGGCAGGTCGCGCAGCGTGCGGCGCACTGCGCGCGGCAGCGACTCGTACAGTTGCTCGGCCGCGAGGCCCAGCGACAACTCGGTGGCGCGGTGCGTCATGGCCGACACCACGGGCGTGCCGCGACGGAAGTGCCGCGCCACCTTGAACGCCCACTGGCCGACACGCCCGTTCCACAGCGCCGCCCAGAACTTGGTATCGACGTCGCTGCGCAGGCGCCGCATCGCGTGGTCCACGCCGATGCCGATGGCGCCGATTGCCCCAGCCGACCACAGGACCGGCAGAATCAACGCTACGGTATCGCGTCCGGCTCCAGTCATCCAGGCGTAGGCCGACACCGGCACGGCGACAGCGAGGAAGGTGCCCGCCAGCCGGGCCAGGCCGTTCGCGATCCGGGCGAGTCGCAAGTTCGCCACACCCACGCTCTCGTCCCACTCCTCACGCGATACCTCGAGCGCCGCCGTGAACGCGGGCCGCAAGTCGCCGTGTGAAAAGCCGAGTTCGAGCAGCCGGCGCGATTGGGTGACGAGGAATGCCACCTGGCCCGCCACGCTGCCGCCGACGAGCACCCCCAGCGCCAGGTAGGTCGCATCGAACGCGGGCGTTGCCGCGATCACCATGCTCACGCCGGCGAGCGCGCCAAACGCAATCACGGTCTCGCCATCGCTCATGCGGCCATTCCGCTTGACGAAGCCGCGCAGCACGGCCGGCACTTCGCGCTTCTGTTCGAGCGCCACGCCCAGTTGCTCTGCCACCTCCTGCGCGCCCTGTGGACGCGCCGCCGGGTCCTTGGCCAGGCACCAGTCGACGAGGCGGGCAAGCCGGCGCGGGATGGCCAGTCCCAGCGAGCCAAGCGGCGGTGCCTGCTCGTGTACCTGGCGCGCGAGCATTTCGGCCAGCGTCGCGCCCTCGAACGGGAGGCGCCCCGAGAGCGCAAAGTACGCCGTGACGCCCAGCGCGTAGATGTCGCTCCGCGCGTCGGTGTCGTGTCCAAGCACCTGTTCGGGACTCATGAACGCGGGCGTCCCCGCCCCACCCTTGGCCGCGTCGGCGCCCACCACGGCGGCAATGCCGAAGTCGGCCACGAGCGCGCGGCCCGTGGCGCGCTCGAGCAAGATGTTGTCGGGCTTCACGTCGCGGTGCACGACGCCGTGCCCGTGCGCGTACTCCAGCGCAAAGGCCACCTCGCGCAACACGCGCCCCCCGTCGGACGCCGACAGCGGTCCGCGCGAGCGCACGCGCTCGGTCAGCGTCGCGCCGTCCACCAGTGCCATCACGAAGTAGACGAACCCGCCCGTGGCGTCGACTGCGTGGATGGGGACGATGTTGGGGTGCGACAGCCGCGCCGCCAGTCGCGCCTCGTCAAGGAACCTCGCCCGAAACTCGGGGCGCGCGGCCAGGTGCGGCAGCAGCAACTTGATGGCCACCATGCGGTCGAGCTGCACCTCGCGCGCGAGGTACACCACGCCCATGCCGCCGCGCCCGATCTCGCGATCAATGAAATACCGCCCGGCCACCGCCTGTTGAAAGGCGAGGAAGAGTTCGTCGAGGGGCGCGGCGCCGCTCACGGCGTGATGAGCTTGCCGCCGCGGTACGCCTTCACGCCGTCGTTGACGCCGTGCATGAGCAGCGTCGCCGCGGGGCTGCCGTATTGCCGCATGAGGTCGAGCAGCACCGGCTCTTCGCCGCCCCACGGATAGCCGAAGACGACGTCGAAGTCATCGAGCGCGAGCCCGAGCTCCAGGTAGCCCGAGGTGCCTTCGCCCAGCGTGCCCGTGCGCACGTCGCCGCTGGCCGCGCGAAAGGTGTAGCCCGTCGGGAAGAAGCTCCCGGCCACGAACCGCGCCTTCGAGTCGAAGCGCGCCGCCAGCGCGCGTGCCGTCGTCACGAGCGACGCGTCGATCTCGATCCCGCACGCGGCAAAGCCCAGAAGGTCGGCCATGATGGTGATCACGCCCGAGGCCGACCCGAGCTCGAGGAAGCGCCGTCCCGGCGCGCGGTGCGCCACCAGCGCGTCGAGCACCACCTCGTACTCCGATGCGATGAACGGGTGGAACTCGCGCTCGCGCACCTCGCGGTCGAAGCGTTCAAAGAACGCCCACCCGTCGGCGCACACGGCCGAGAGCCGCGCGCGGAGGGCGGCGTCGATGCCGTCAGGGGATGGGGATGACGCGCGATCGCTCATGGGGTGCGGAAGAGGGTCGGGGAAAGCTACTCAAACTCCGCCCCGGTGCATCGCGTGCGGGGACTATCTTTCCGCGATGGCCCTCACCTCCACCATGTACACCTTCGACATCGCGCTCAACGACGTCGACCGCGGCGTGTACGAGCAGCTCGCCCTCAAGGCGGCCTGCCACCCCTCGGAAACCGAGGAGTACTTCGTCACCCGGGTGCTCGCCTACTGCCTGGAATACCGGGAGGGCATCGCCTTTTCCAAGGGCCTGAGCGAGGCTGACGAACCTGCCATCACCGTGCGCGACCTCACCGGGGCGCTGCAGGCGTGGATCGAAATCGGCAGCCCCGACGCCGCGCGCCTGCACAAGGCGAGCAAGGCATCGCCGCGCGTGGCCGTCTACACCCACAAGGACCCGCGGTTGCTCCTGCGCGCCTACGAGGGGCAGAAGATCCACAAGGCAGCTGCCATCGAACTGTACGCCATGGACCGCGCGCTGCTGTCCGAATTGGTCTCGCACCTGGATCGCCGAATTGCCATGACACTCTCGATCACCGACCGGCAGTTGTTCATCGACATCGGCGGCGAGAATCTGAGCGGCGCCGTGGAACGGCACCCGCTCCCGTGATGCCGGTGCGTCAAGCGCCGGTGCGCCGCGACGGCACATCCCGCCCGGGTTGCCATCGGACGCGCTGCTAGCGAACTTCTGTTCAACCTTTTCCCCCCTACACCATGCGACATGCCCTGATGTACCACGGCGGCTACGAACGGAACTTCGGCCGCTTCACGTCTGGCTCTACCAGCTTCGAGGGAACCGACGGCAACGTGCACGCCATCCCCGCGTGGCCGGCGAGCGCGGACGGCCTGCGCTTCGGCTACATGGAAAAGCAGGGGAAGAAATTCTGCGTCGTGCGCGTCAGCTTCGGGGCGACCGATGTGGTGCTCGCCAACGACCTCGTCCTCGACCCGGGCCGTCACCTCGGCTTCGGCCATCGCCTCGGCCCCGAGCCGACACTCGTCGAGGACGACCAGGTGGCGCTGACGCTGCTCGAGGATGTCATCAAGAAGAACGCCGACACGCCGGGTGCGCTGCTCACCATTCGCGACAGCTACAAAAAGGCGGCAGGGCTGTAGCAGGCGAGACCGGCTGGCCGCACATGCGGCCGGCCGCACGAAGCAACACGAGGCGCGGCCGTCCTGGCCGCGCCTCGTGTTTGTGCATTTACCGCTTGGCGCCACGCCGCGGGCGCCCTGGCGACGCCCGCCCGCGCACGCTACCGGCAGCGCGGATACGCCGGGTCGTTGCCCGTGATCACCGGTCGGTCACGACGCGTGGCAACCGCCATCATCACGTCGTGAATAAACCGACTCGCGCGCGCCATGTGGTCGTAATCGGCATAGCGCGCCTCGTCCGTGGGCATATGGTAGTCCACCGAGTAGCCGGTCGAGAAATAGGTGACCGGCACGTTGTTGACCACGTAGTTCACCTGGTCGCTGCGGCAGAAGCGGTTCATCGGATTGGCCGTGACGTCCCACGACTTGTCGAGCGCCATCACCTCGGCGCGCACGGCGTTGACGCTGTCGATCACGTCGCCGAAGTCGCGTGACAGGCGCCGCGCGCCCAGGGTCTGCAGGCTCGCCGGACCGCCGAACTTCACCTGATCGACGCGCCCCTTGGCCAGCATGTCGATATTGTGCGCCGCCACCACGTCCTTGAGCGGCACGGTGGGATGGTCGACGAACCACTTGGAGCCGAGCATGCCTGCTTCTTCGCCTTCATGCGAGACGAAGATGATGGAGCGCGCCGGCTTTTCGGCGGCAAACTGCTCGGCGATCTCCAGCAGGGCGACGGTGCCTGATCCATCGTCGTCGGCGCCATTCATCATCGAGTCGCGGCGCGCCGGACGAATGGTGCGGGCTCGGGCAATGAGCGAGTCGATGCGGTGCTGCTGGTCGGCCGTCGGTCGGCAGACCGGATCGTTGGCGCCCTGGCGGCGCGTGACGAAATTGACCGCGCGCAGTGAATCGTGCTCGACGGTGGCGGTGGTGCCCATATGATCGTTGTGCGCGCCCAGCAGCACATATTCCGCCGCGAGCGCCGGATTGGACCCTGGCCTGATGGCTACGACGTTGCGCCCCGGTGTGTCCGAGATCTTCCAGTCGTAGTTCCACCGCGCCGTCACCGGCTGGCCGGCATCGCCGGCGGCAAGCTGGTCGACGGCCTTGCCGAAGAGTCGGGCGGCGGCAGCTCGAGAGACCGTGGCTGCGGCGATGGCGGTCGGCGCGTCGGGCACTGGCTGCATCGCGAGACGCAGCGACCATGCGGCGGTCGCTGCCGCGGAAGTAATGGCGTCCTGCCCGATGAGGAGCACGGCGACGGCGCCCGCTGCGTGGGCGCGCACGTCGCGCTGCACGCCGCCACCCCCTGCGCCCGGACGTCCAGCCGCACGCGGCGTGGTGGCCTCGACAAGCGCGGCCGCTTGCGCGCCGAACTTGTCGGGGACTGAATCGCAGCGCAGGACCACTGGGGCTGGCCGAACTGCCGGCGGCGGCGCGAGGAAGACGGCGACCTTGCCGCGGTAGAGTGACGGGTCGAGGGTGACCGTGTCACCCCATCGCCCGGCAAAGACGGTCGCAATGCCGGCGAGATTGGCCTTGCCGCCAATGCCGCCCGCGGCAATGGGCGCCATCGGCACCCACTCCGTGCTGCGGGCGAACGCCGAGCCCGCCGCCTGCAGGGTGGCGGTCGAGCTGTCGAAGCCCATGGGACCGTATGGGATCACCTGAAAGTAGGTGCCGTTGTCGCCGGCGGGCGTGAGCCCCATGCGCTTGAACTCGCGCGCGATGTAGTCCGTGCCCTTGAAGTTGCCCGGCTCACCCATCTTGCGCCCGCGCATCGAATCGTCGGAGAAGCCGTAGAGGCGCGTCCGCAGGTCGTTCGCGGTGATGGCGCTCACCGTCGGACGCGGCGTCCACGTGGCAGGGCCTTCGTCGGGCCACACCACCTTGGTGGAGGCGGGCCTTGCCTGGGCGACGAGGGCGGGCGCCGTCAGGGCAGCGAGGGCGACAACGCGAGCGAAACGGAAAGAGCGGATCACGGGAAATCCTCGTGTGGCGAGGGCACGCCGCCTGACCACACGCGGGTCGACGGACGTCCTGATTACGGCGGCCGGCCGGCCCGCGTTCAGCCTGGCAGGGATGGCGGGGTGAGAGGCGCGCGAACTGAGGGAGGGGCGTTGCCGGCCCTTTAGCGACTTGACAGTCGGGTATTGGACGACAACTTAGTCCAGCTTCTGCAGGACACTTTGTCCTGCCCCCCCTGAGAAGCGACCTCCCCGATTTGACTTCGGAGCTTGATCATGGCTTTCGCTGACCCGATGCCGGGCCGGACGCGCAGGGTGCCTGCTGTACTCGCCCGTTCCATTGCCGCCGTCGTCATACTGACCACGTGCGGAAAGGAAAGCAGCGGTCCGCTTGCTCCAGATGTGGCGCAGTTCTCGCCGACATCACAGGAAGCATCGGCGAAGAAGTCGGGGCAGACACTGACCCTCGCCATCGGCGGCACCGGATCGGGCAGCGTCAAGTCGGCGCCCGACGGATTCGATTGCGATCACGATTGCAAGGCGACGTTTGCCACTGGCGCCGTGGTCACGCTCTCGGCGAAGACCGAGGACGGTTCGCTGTTTACGGGGTGGAGCGGCGCATGCTCCGGCGCCGGCGCGTGCACCGTAACCATGGACGCTGCAAAGAGCGTGACGGCCACCTTCACGCGCCGAGTGACGTTTGCGCTGACCGTGACGCTGGCCGGCACTGGCAACGGGATGGTGAAGTCGACTCCCAAGGGCATCGCGTGTGGCGGCAGCGCGAGCCGCGGTGGCAACGCCAGTGGCGAGCATGAGGGCGGCGTTGTCAGCGCGGAACACCGCGACGGCACCGAGCAGGACGATGACGCGAGCGAGAATTGCCGGCAGAGCTTTGACCAGGGCGCGGTGGTGACGCTCGAAGCGGCCGCCATCGGCGGCTCGGTGTTTGCGGGATGGAGCGGCGCGTGCGTCGGCGCGTCCGCGACCTGCACAGTCACGATGTCCCAGGCGCGCGCGGTCACCGCGACGTTCAACAAGGGTGGCGCGACGACGTGGGTGCTCACGGTTGCCAAGGCCGGACTTGGCGGTGGTGACGTGGCTTCGACGCCGGCAGGCATCACGTGCGGGCCAGTGTGCAGCGCCCCGTTTGGCGCTGGCACCGTCGTCACGCTGGCCGCGACGCCAAACGGCCAGTCGACCTTTGCGGGCTGGACGGGTGGCGGCTGCACGGGCACCACGACGTGC
>JANYJW010000015.1 GCA_025361705.1 Gemmatimonas sp. | reverse complement strand
GGGGTGGGTTTGGTCACGAAGGCGCGGGTACTCGGGGGGTGTACAGAATTGTCGGCGGCGCTCCGCCGCGTCATGAGCTGCGCGCCAGATCGGCCCCGGAACATGACGCCCCGCTGGCGCAGGACGCCCGCGGGGCCGTATTTCATGAATAGCTGGGGAGGGGATCGAACCCTCGACCTCACGATGATGAGTCGTGGTCGCCCCCGGCCCCCCCTTACTCCCATAAATCTAACCTTCAGAGACGAATCACGCACGTTCCGACCTCTCTGGAACCCCGAACCGGACGCCATGTCTGGTTCCAACTGCGGTACAACTGCGGTACCTCCGTGGCATGACGCCCCGGTTGGAGTTGATGCACCTTGGAAGCCAGCTCGACGTTGATTCTCTGCTCCGCGCCGCAAGAGCTGGCGCTCCAGGGGAGACGGAAGGTGAAGGCTAAGTCCGCATGCTGGCCAACGACGGTTTGCCGTCGCATGCAGGGAACATGGACCACTCGACTGCCGTCTATCGCGCGAGCGCGGCCAGCATGCCCATCGCCTCCGTCATGAGCCCCTGCGCCGTGTCGGGCTGAATAGGCCGACGACCGGGAAACGTCCCCCGCAGGCGGTCGGCAAATTCCGGGAACGCCAAGAGCGCCGCCGCTTGTTCGCGCACCACCTCCTGCACGTTCGCGGCGTGACCCGCGACATCATGCTCCAGCGTGGTGTGGCACGTGAGGAGGACGCCCAGATCGGCGAGGTCCTTGCCGGTGCGGTGGTGGCGGTCTCGAAACGCCTGAGCCTTGGTCACGAAGAACCCGACATGGCTCAGATGGCGCAGCGCCGGGTGCCCGGCCATGGGTACGGCAGTGTCGATAGCCAGCATGTCGACCGCGGAACCAGTGGCGCCGAAGTGATTCCCGCAGAACGTCAGGTCGAATAGTTCGGCGTTCGGCGTCTTCCACCGGCTTATCGGAATCGACTTCTGTTCCGCCGGATCGGCGACCACGTGCGTGAAGCCGGCGCTGCGCAACGCCTGCTCGATGGTGCCCATCATCGAGTACGACGCGGAGGCCATCACGCCATCCACGTCCGTCGTTGGCCGCGGACTCTCGAAGCGATGCTCGACCGTCACGAGCAGTGGCAGCACCGTTCCGCCCATGAAGACCAGGTCGGCGGGGGCGATGCTCGGCGGCAGCGCCTGCGCGACCCGCAGTATCCGCGCCTCGGCGGCCGCGCGCACGGTCATCGTCATGCGCGCAGTACGCCGATGACGGCGTTGCGGAGGGCAGTCGCGGCCGTCTCCCGCTCGCGAACGTCGCCGGCGCGCACAGCGTCCACGAGCGCCAGCAGGCGATAGACCGCCGGGTCGCGCAACGCAATGTCCGGCGCGGTGGCGATCAACGGGGGCACCCCCACGCCGATCGTCGTCCCCAGACGAGACGGCCACACCATGACCGTGGCATCCACGAGTTCGGCGTCGCTTGGCCCCGCGGCCGCCAAACCCGTTGGGATTCCGCGCGCCTTGGGGACCGTGACGGCCGGAAACACGTACGGCACTCCCATTAGCAGCAGTTCGACCGTGGCCCTCGGCGAGACTTCCAATCGTTTGTCGTCATCCGCGTGGACAAGGCCGCTTCGCTGCAGCCGTGCGACTGCGCCATGGGCCGTACTCTTGCTGATACCAAGGATGGACGCCATCTGCCCGTACGCCTCACCGGGGTGAACGCAGATATAGAGCAGGACCGCGATATCGGACGGGCGAAGGCTTGACTGCATATGGTCCTCTTGTGCGTTCGTGAACGCAGAACGATTTTTGATAATACATTGTCAATAAATGATTTGTCAAGCCTAAATGATCGTTCACGAACGATGATATTGCGCGAGCTAAAGGTACCCCGCAGTCCCCTGCTGCTGTTGCCAACCCTAACTGTCCAGGAGACCGATCTCGCCCTGGCACCCGGCGCGATCGTCGCCGCGCTCGGCGGGTGGAAGAACCCGCACGTGGCGGTGAAGGACTATCAGCGTCCGACGATCGATCAGCAGCGCGAGGGCATGAAGCAGTGGCTGAACAGGATCTAACTGCGGTACCAACTGCGGTACTTCACCGAAACGCAACAGCCCCGCTGGCGATAATCGCCACCGGGGCTGCTACTTACACAATAGCTGGGGAGGGGATCGAACCCTCGACCTCACGATTATGAGTCGTGCGCTCTCACCAGCTGAGCTACCCAGCCACAGAACCTCTTAATATACGTGAGCACCGCATCGGCTCAAAGCCCCACCCCTTACGTTGAAAGACCGCGTGCGGCGCCACCAGGATCCCCCCGTGCCGCAACGGCAACCCCCAGCCAGTCGTCATTAGTCGATGAGTCCCGACGATCCGTTCAAGCGTCCTTTCCCGGACGAGAACTATGTACCGCCCAATGAAGCGGACCTGCGCAAGCAGGCCCTCCAGAAGGCGTACCAGATCGCCCGGTCCATCACCACCGAGCAGGACACGCCCGCTGCGACGCGACCGAAGATCGACCGCGGGCCCCTGCTGCGCGCCCTGAATGCCGGGCTGGCCGTGGGCATCGCGCTCTGGATGTTTGCTGCGCCGCCGGCTTGGCTGCCGCAGTCCTCCGATCTTTGGCGATCGCCAGAACAGCGCGCGCAGGGACTCCGCGTGGTGCTGGCCATGGAGGCAGCACGCGTGACAGCGTATCGAGACGCCGAGGGGCAGCTGCCCGCCACGCTGGCCGAGGCGGGCGGCGATGCGCGCAACGTGCGCTACGTCGTTACCGACCCTGAGCACTTTACGCTCTCTGCCTCGGACGGTATTGCGTCGCTGACCTACGAGAGCACGCAGCCACTTGGCGGCCTGCTGAGCGGCCGCGCGGGCGCGCGATGACAGGGCCTCGTGCGGTGCCGGGCACACCACGCCCACCCGAGGGACGGGGCGCACAGCCTGCGGAGCAAAGGACGAGCGACCCCGAGCGCCTGCGCCCCGCGCGCACGACGCCTCCCTCGTGGTTCGAACGACATGCAGGGCGCATTCGGCAAGTGACGTGGCTGGCCGTCGCGCTCATTGGCATTCGGCTCGTCGCGCCGCGGCCCGAGGGGTGGCGCCGCTGGAGTGATGCATCGACGGCGCTCCGCGACGTTGACGCCGTGCGCACCGCTGCGTTGCTGTATTACCAGTCGGCGCAGCAGGTGTGGCCGGCGCCGGGGCGTCCAGGCGAGGCGCCCACGGGCATGTTGCCGTTCCTCCCGGGTGACGTGTCGTTCGGGCGCGAGCGGTATCGCCTGGCGTGGGAGTATGCGGCCGACACCACCACGGGCGCCCGCGTGGTGGGCATCAGCGTCTTCGGCGATGACCCGCGCCTGGCCCAGACCATGGCCCAGCGCGCACCCGATGGCATGGCGTTCATTGTGAGCGGCAACCGGTTTACGGCGCTGATTGCGTCGGCGGCTGGGCGGTAGGCGCGGCGGCGCGCGCGGCACCCCGCCGCGAGATGGCGGATGCCGAAGCGAAGGCTGCCGATGGCAGATGGTGCACCCAAAACAGAACGGCCGGTCCCAAGGGACCGGCCGTCTGCATTGATGGCGGGGGCGGGATTTGAACCCGCGACCTTCGGGTTATGAGCCCGACGAGCTACCAGGCTGCTCCACCCCGCGTCGATGGACGAATAGTAAGCGGTGCGCCGGGGGGAGGCAAGGCGAGTATGGCGAAATCCCGGTGCACGGCGCACGGCTGACCGCTGGCATCGTTCCGTTCCGAGCGGAACGACCCGGCTGCCTACCGTCGGTCCTCGGCAAAGCGGTACAGCATCTCCTTGTCGCCCTTGATCATGCCGAACTCCTCGCGGGCCAGTCGCTCCTGCACCAGCGGGTCCGTCTCGATGGCGCGCTTCCAGCGGCTCAGGCTGTCAACCTGCCGCTGCAGCGAGTCCACCTCGTGCTGCAGCACCGCAAGCCGACCGCGCTGACGCAGCAGGTCGGTGGTGCCGTATTCCCCGCCCTGCACGGCAAAGTAGCCGACACCGAGGGCGACGGCGGCAATGACGGCAAGGACGACGGGTGGCTTCCTGGCCTTGGGCTTCTTGGGTGGCATGGGCATCCAACAGACGAACGGCCTCACCACAAAGGCACGAACGCCTCGAAGTGCCACGCAAGAAGGCTGGACGCGGACCACGCAATACGGACCACTGATCCGTGGTCCGTGATCAGTGGTCCGTGGCCAACGAACCGAAGGCTATTTCTTCTTCAACCCGTAAATCGCGCCACCCGGGTACACCGCCGACTCGCCGAGTTCTTCCTCGATGCGCATCAGCTGGTTGTACTTGGCCACACGGTCGGTACGGCTGGCCGAGCCGGTCTTGATCTGCCCGGCGTTGGTCGCCACGGCGAGGTCGGCAAGGAACGTGTCCTCCGTCTCGCCCGACCGGTGCGAGATGATGCTCTGGTAGCCGTTGCGGCGCGCGAGCTCGATGGTCTCGAGCGTCTCGGTGACGGTGCCAATCTGGTTGAGCTTGATGAGGATGGCGTTGGCCACGTCCTCGTCGATGCCGCGCGTGAGGTACGTGGGGTTGGTGACAAAGATGTCGTCGCCCACGAGCTGCACGCGGTCGCCCAGTGCATCGGTCAGCGTGGACCAGCCGTCCCAGTCGCCCTCGGCGAGACCGTCTTCGATGGACACGATGGGATACTTGGCCAGCCACTTGGCGTACATCTCGACCATCTGCTCCGCGCTCTTTGTCCCCGCACCGCTCTTCTTGAACGTGTACGAGCCCTTGCTGTACAGCTCGCTCGCGGCGCAGTCGAGGGCGAGGCAGACCTGCTTGCCCGGCACGTAGCCGGCGGCCTCTATGGCTTCGAGGATCACCGTGATGGCCTCCTCGTCATTCTTGAGGTCGGGGGCAAAGCCGCCTTCGTCGCCCACGCCGGTGCTGAGCTTGCGCTTCACCAGCACCTTCTTGAGCGCGTGGAACACCTCGGCGCCCATGCGCAGCGCCTCGCTGAAGTTCGGCGCGCCCACGGGGACAATCATGTACTCCTGAAAGTCCACCGTGTTGGTGGAGTGCGCGCCTCCGTTGAGGATGTTCATCATCGGCACGGGCAGCGTCCGCGACAGCGGCCCGCCGAGGTAGCGGTACAGCGGCACGCCCAGGGCATCGGCCGACGCCCGGGCGACAGCCATGGAGACGCCAAGGATGGCATTGGCGCCAAGCTTGCTCTTGGTGGGCGTGCCGTCGAGGGCGCACATGGCGCGGTCGATGGCCACCTGCTCGGTGCAGATCATCCCCTGCAGCTCGGGGGCGATGAACTTCTCGACGTTCGCCACGGCCTTCTTGACGCCCTTGCCGAGGTAGCGCTTGGCATCGCCGTCGCGCAATTCGAGGGCTTCGTTCTCGCCGGTGGAGGCGCCGCTGGGCACGGCCGCGCGCCCCATCGTGCCGTCTTCGAGGGTGACGTCGACTTCAACCGTCGGATTGCCGCGCGAATCGAGGATCTCGCGCGCGTGGATTGCCAGAATGGGATACATGTTGGTGAGCTCGGAGTGCAGGGTGCAGAGTACGGAGTGCAGGGTAACTGCCGGGCGTTGTGCGCCGCATGGCGTAACGCGCCGCTGCTACCGCCCGTGAAACGTACGTGATTTCCACGGATTGCGCCCTCCGGGAAGCCTCTACAGGCGCGTGAGGGGCCTGCCGCGCGCTCATCGGCGCTGCATAAGCAACGCGCCACGCGATCGCTCCACGCAAGCGCCCCACGGGGGCGCTGCCCTTACGCGCCGCGCGGCACTCCGTACTCTCGCTCAAGACACTCCGCGATCTGTGTCCTGGCCTGCCGCGCCAGCGCATCGCGGTCGTCGTAGCTGAAGCCGTCGGTGGTTATGGGCGAAAGGAAATGCAGATGAATCACGCCCGGGCGCATCACGAACGACCCCTTGGCCTGCACGTGAATCGTGCCGTGGATGGCCACGGGCACGATGGGCGCGCGTGTCTCGACGGCCAGCACGAATGCCCCCTTCTTGAAAGCGCGCACGGTGTAGGAGTTCCCCCGCGTCCCTTCGGGAAAGAGGATCACGCTCGCGCCGTCACGAATGGCCTCCCCCGCGCGCTGGATCGACGTGCGGGCTGCCGCCTGGTTGCTGCGCTCGATGGCAATCATCCCGGCATGGCGCATGGCACCGCCGAACAGCGGGATGCGAAAGAGCTCGGCCTTGGCCACGAACTTGAACCAGCGCAGGTGGCCCGCCATGGCGAAGACGTCGAACCAGCTGACGTGGTTGCCGACAAAAATATGCTGCGCGCCGCGCCGGTGTTCGTCACCGTGAATCACGACGCGTGCGCCGGCGGCGCCCAGAACGAGGCGCGACCAGACGCGCGGCGCCCAGTCGAACACGGAGCCCGGACGGTCGGTGAAGCCGAGGATGCCGGCAATGATCACCAGGGACGCAATGATCGGAGTCGCGAAGATCAGCACGACGAAGACGAGCACGGTGCGCAGGATGACGATCATGCGCGCGGAAAGTGATCGTGGCCGCGCGGCGTGTCCGTGCGTACGCCGGCGATGCGTGCTTCCACCGGGGCCGCGCCGGGGACAGGCGCCTCCACCACGCCGATGCGCGTCAGCGCGATTCCGAACCGCGATGCAAACGCCGCGGCGTCAAGGTCGGCAGGGGCCGTCACCAGCAACTCGTACTCTTCGCCACTGCGCGCCGCGTCGTCGAACGTCGCGGGTGCCCACGCGGGCAGCCGGTCGAGATCGAGGACAATGCGCACGCTGCCGGCCGCGGCCAGGTGGCCGGCTTCGGACGCCACGCCGTCGCTCACGTCCATGCCGGCCGTGGCACCGTGCGCAACAAGCCAGCGTGCTTCTTCGACCCGCGCCACCGGTCGCGCGAATCGCGTGCGAATATCGTCGGCCGGCGTGCCCCCGCGCTCCCAGGCGCGCACGGCGAGCAGCGGGCCGCCAAGCCGGCCTGTCACCCACACGGCATCGCCGGGTCGCGCACCGCGCCGTGACATCGGCGAGGTCACATGACCGATGGCAGTGACGCCGAGCGCGAGTTCCGATCCGCGCGACAAATCGCCGCCCAGAATGCGCGACCCCGAGGCGCGAGCCGCATCGCCGATGCCGTCGCACAGTTGCAGGAAGTCGCCGCGCCAGCGCTCGGGCAGGGTGAGCGCCACCGCCACGCCGATGGGCTGCGCCGCCATGGCCGCCAGATCGCTGATCGCGGCCATGGTGGAGCGATACCCAATTTCCTCCGGCGTCAGCCACGGGCGCCGGAAGTGCACGTTCTCCACGGCGTTGTCCACGCTGAGCACGAGGCGTGCACCCGGCGGCACCTCGACGACAGCGCAATCATCCCCGACGCCGGCCGCGAGCGGTCCCCAGCGATGGAGCGCCGCCGAGATGGCGTCGAACTCGCCGCCGTATCCGAGGGGAATGTGCCGTGGACCGTGCATCGTGAGGTGCGGGCCGCTCAGGGTGAGAGGCCGTCAGCGGTACGCCGGATGCGCACCACGCCACCGAGGGTAGCGATCCACGCATAGGCGCCATCGAGCACTACGCCCGTGACGGCCTCTGGAAGATCGCTACCTGTACGCAGGATGCGCGATACCCCGGTGGCGCGATCGATGGTCAGCACGCCAAACGCGCCCCCCACCCACACGGTCCGTGCGTCAATCGCCATCGTGGTGATGCCCCCCACGTCACGCCACGCGACGGCCGGCCAGGGTTCACTCCACGTGCCGCGCTGCAGGTTGAACGCCAGCACCCCGTCGCGCAGGGCCACGACGACCATCGAGTCGGCGCGCGCGATGGCGTCGATGGGTTGGCGCAGCCGTGCAGCAACCGCGGACTCGGCAGGGCGCACGGCGCGACCCTCGCCGCCCGGCGCACGCAGCAGCAGCAGGCCGCCGTCGGTGCCAACCCACAGCGTGTCACCCGTAGCGAGCAGCGCGTTCACGGGCACGCCGACGACATCCCGCTGCGGCGCGAGGTCGCCCTGCGCACGGGCCGAGTCGGTGGGCAGGAATGCAAGGCCGCGGTCGGTGCCCACCCACACGCCGTCGGCCCGCGCGAGCAGGCTGAGCACCACGTCGCTGGGCAGGCCCGTCAGTGGCGTGACGGCGCGCCCCGCCGCGCCGTCGAGTGCCATGCGGTACAGCCCGCGTGTGGTGCCCATCCACATCGTGCTGCCGCGCACCTCGAGCGCGGTCGCACGGCCGCCGCCGAATCCGCGGCGCATCGCGTCGTCCAACCACCGCCACTGCTGCAAGTCGCGCGTCACGAAGGTGACCGCACTGCGCGACTCCAGCGCCCGCGACGCGGGCGCAATCCAGATGCCATCCGCCGCACGCGCCATCGCGCCCGCGCCAGACGACGCGAGTCCGTACGGCCGCGGCGCGGCGCTGTTGAACAGCGGATCGACCTGAAACAGCCCGCCCCCCGCCGTGCCCAGCCACACGTCGGAGCGATCCGGCGCGCGCGCGCCGGCGACCACGGGAAAGCCCTGCAGCGACTCGGCGTCGCGCGTGAGCAGCGCGCCAAACGACTGCAGCGACGGGAACTCGCGATACACGGCGTCCAGCGATCCGGCCTGCAGGCGCGCCGGCAGCGGCCCGGCCGGCGCGCGCATCACGAATGCCGTGAACGGCTGCAGTGTCCACGCGCCGGAGGCGGTGATCAGCCACGCACTTTCGTCGTCGGGATCGACGGCGATGGCGCGAACCAGCGCGGGGTCGAACCCGCCGTCGCGCGTGAACGGCGGCAGCCAGGTGCGACGATCACGGTCGTACACGATGACCGCGTCGAGGGTCGTGGCATACACCCAGCGTCGGGACACGCCGACCGCGCGCACCACCGTGCCGCGCGACAGCGTCACGCGGTCCTCGCGCAGCATGGCCCCAGCGAACGCACGACTCGGGGCGATGCCGCCCACATTGCCCGGCGGCGGCCCGCACGCGGCCAGGACGACCGTGACCGCCCCGCATGCCACCGCGGCAACGTGCGTCGCCCTCACTGCTCCCCGACGACGGCGAGTTCGGCGAGCACGCGCGGCGCGCGCGGCGCCTCGCCAAACTGCCACGCCTCGCGCAGCGCGACGAGCACGTCATCGAGCGTCACGCCGCGAATCTCCCCGTGCGGCGCAGCCAGTTCGGCCGCTCGGCCGTGTACCCACGCCGCCGCCGCGCCGGCCTGCAACGCGTCGCCGATCTGTGCGAGCAGCGTGACGGCGATGCCGCCAAGCAGGTCGCCGCTGCCACCCTGCCCGAGCACCGGTGTGCCGCTCGCGCTCACCACCGAGCGGCCATCCGGTGCGGCAATCACCGTCGGCACACCCTTGAGCAGCACCGTGGCGTGAGTGAGGCGCGCCAGTTCACCCGCGAGGTCGAACCGCTGCGCGCTGGCATCCCGTGCCGAGCCGCCAAAGAGCCGCGCGAACTCCAGGGGATGCGGCGTCAGCAGCGCGCGGCGACCGCCGAGCAGCGTGGCAAGCGCCGGGGCATCGCCTTCGAACGCGTTGAGTGCGTCGGCATCGAGTACCACGGGCACGGTGCCGGCGTGCAGCAGGCGCTCCACGAGAGAGCGCGCGCCCTCGCCGCGGCCAAGGCCCGGACCAATGAGCATCGCGTCGGCCCACTGGGTGATGCCGTCAGCCTCGGCGTCGCTCGTCGGCCATTCGGCGGCAAGCGCCTCGGGCAGTGCGCGCTGCACCAGTTCCACGTTGCCGGCATCGACGACGACCTTCACCAGCCCCACACCGCTGCGCAGCGCTCCGCGCGCCGCGAGCAGCACCGCGCCCGCCATGCCGTGCCCGCCACCGACAATCGCCACTTTGCGCCGCACGCCCTTGTGCGCGTCGGCGCTGAGGCGCGGCACCACGGCGCGCGCCCAGGTCGCATCGACCAGCCCCGGGGCCCCGTCGCCGAGGTCGGCGTGCGCGCCGAGTCCGATGTCGACGGCAACGATGGTGCCGCACCAGTCGCGTGCCAGCAAGTGGCCGCGCTTGACGCTGCCGAACGTAATGGTGAGGTCGGCGCGCGGTGCCCCCTCGTGCGCGCCCGTCGAGGCATTGAGTCCGCTGGGCACATCGAGCGCCACCACGTATGCCCCG
The DNA here is from genome assembly GCA_025361705.1 of Gemmatimonas sp. GTDB lineage: Bacteria > Gemmatimonadota > Gemmatimonadetes > Gemmatimonadales > Gemmatimonadaceae > PNKL01. The sequence goes on along the minus strand of JANYJW010000015.1, from coordinate 23,274 downwards.
TCGCGGCGCGCAGCATCGATGTCGGCACATGCCTGCGCAATGACGCCGCGTGGAGCCCCCTGTGCGCCGGTGCCGAGCAGACCGTCGATGACTACGCCAGGCCGTCCGCGCGGCGGTGCAGCACCCTGCAGCGCGAGCGACGCTTCGGCCTTCTCCGCCTGGGCGTCGGCCGTGCGCGGCACCTCCACCTCGTGCACGCGCACCGCGTATCCGGCGGCGGCGAGCATCGCGGCCACGACCCACGCGTCGCCGCCGTTGTTGCCGCCGCCCGCATACAACTCGACGCCATGCTGCAGGCGCGCGCCGGCATGGCGCTGCACTTCGGCGGCGGCGGCCTGCCCGGCCGCCTGCATCAGCGCGCGCGACGGCACGCCTGCGGCGATCGCGTGCGCGTCGCGGTCGGCGGCCTGCGCCGCGGTGACCACCCGCACAGCACTCACGGGAGGGCCACGGTCAGGAGACCGCGGAAGCGTTCCACGGGTAGTTGCGGTCGAAGACGGCCGCGAAGTCGAAGATGCCCACGAAGTCGGCGCGGCTGTCGGTGGGTTGCGCGAGGAGGAGGCCGAGATCGACGAGGGCAAAGACGATGTCGCCGAAGTGCCCGGTGTCGGTGACGCCCCAGTGCGCGAGCACAAGCCGGGAGAGCACGCCGTATCGCTCCAGCGCGAGGTCGCGGCAGGCTTCGGCGAGTTCGCGCCCCGAGAGGTGGCGGCGCTCCGTCTGTCGCGTCTGTGCAAACTCGAGCGCCGACAGCACGAACAGAAAGGCGTGCTCATCGAACCGCGGCTCGCGCACGCGAATGCGGTCCATCACGCCATCCCGAAATGCCAGTTCCGTCACTGCAGCACTCCTCCGTGCCGGTACCCCTGCCCGTGCCTGTGCCCCTCAAAGATGTATCGGCCGCCGGGGCCCAGACAACAGGACGCCGGCCCGCCTCGCGGCAGGCCGGCGCCCGAGGTGGCACCATGCGCCCTACGGCGCCAGCGTCGTCAGCTCGATCCGCGACGGCCACGTGGGCGTGTGCCACACGCGGTGCGTCTGCGCCTTGAAGTCCGAGTTCTTTGCCTCGAACAGGCTCGCCACGAACGTCTGCGGGTTGCGGTCATAGAGCGGGAACCAGCTGCTCTGCACCTGCACCATGATCCGGTGGCCCTTCTTGAAGCGGTACAGCTGTTGGTGCAGGTCCACCGTGAACGGCGTCACGGTGTTGGCCGGAATGGCCTGCGGCGCCTCGAAGCTCTTGTAATACCGACCGCGCAGGATGTCGCTGGCCACCATCAGTTGGTAACCCGCCATGCGATTGAGGGCCGCGTCATCCGGGTAGACATCGATGAGCTTCACCACCCAGTCGGCGTCGGTGCCCGTGGTGGACGCGAGCAGCTTGGCGGCAATGTTGCCCGCAATCACCACGTCCTCGGTGAGCACTGGTGTTTCCCACGCCAGCACGTCCGGCCGGTTGTGCACGAAGCGCTGGTCTTCGGTCATCCACTGGCGCCAGCGCGACCCGTCGATGGGTCGCGGCATGTACGGCACGGGATGGCGCGGATCGGACACATAATCGTCGGCGCCTTCGTCGGTCGTCGGCGCATCGAACGACAGCAGGCCGCCGGCGCGCAGGTAGAGCGCGCGTGGCGTGGCGCCCTTGGGAGGCCATGCATCGAACGTGCGCCACGTGTTGGCTCCGCTCTCAAAGACCCACGCTTCGGGGAACGCACCCTTGCCTTCGCCTTTCAGGTAGTACTTGAACCACGGCGCCTGCACGTTGGCGCGATACCAGTCGGCCGCGCTCCCGCCGAACGAGATGTTGCCGATGGAGTCGGCGCCGGGGCGCGACCACTCCCCGTGGTACCACGGCCCGTCGACGAAGAAGCTCTGCTTCTTGGTGTCCTTGGGCTCGATCACCTGATACGCCTTGATGGGGCCGTACAGGTCTTCCTGGTCCCAGAATCCGCCAACCATCAGCGTGGGCACGGTGGGCTCGGTGAGCCACGTGGTCATCGCCTTGCTCTTCCAGTACGCGTCGTACGCCGGATGCGTGCGGAAGTCCTGCCACGAGGGAATCTTGCCCGCGCCCGTGGCGCGTTCGAGATCACCGAGGCTCAGGTACTGGAGATACCAGTCGTAGCGATCGTAGCGGTCGATGACCAGCGGGCCCGCCTTCACCAGGGCCGACTCCATGGCCCACGCGTACTCGAGCCCGAACGTCTGGCGGAACGCGCCCTGATGGAAGAAGTCGTCGCCGAGCCAGGTGTCGGTCATCGGCGCCTGCGGCGAGATGGCCTTGACCGCGGGATGCGGAGTGACGCCCGCCATGCCCGCCAGCCAGCCGGGATAGGAGACGCCGAAGACGCCCACCTTGCCGTTGTTCCCGGCGATGTTCTTCACGAGCCAGTCAATGCTGTCGTACGTGTCGGTGGCTTCGATGAGCCCGGGCGCGTTCATCACGAACCTGCCCTGCGAGCCGCCGGTTCCGCGGATGTCCTGGAACGCAAAGATGTACCCATCGGCCGCGAGCTCGCGGTGGCTGCCGAGCAGGAAGCCGCCTCCCTTGTTGCCGTTGATGCCGTACGGCGTGCGCGCCATGAGCACCGGCAGCGGCGCCGTGTGCGCCTTGGGCGTGAAAATGAGCGTGTGCAGCTGCACACCGTCACGCGCGGCAATCATCTCTTCGCGCATGTCGTAGAGCGAGTCGAGCTGGAGCTTGGCCGCGCTCGGCGCCTGGGCACCAAGGGGCATCGCCGCCGTGACCAGCGCGACGGCCGCGAAGCGGCGGACAATGGACGCAACACGCATGGCAACCGTCCGGGGGCGAAGGAATCGGGAAATACTGGGGTGGCGTCGCCTGAACGGCAAGCTGATGCTCTGCGTAATAATTGGGTGGATGGCGTGCCGCGCTCCGCGGATCAACCGCGCGGGCTGCCGGCGGCAGGATAGTGTGGTCCTCACGACCGAGGACGACACTTGGTAGTATCGCTGGAGGCGTTCGCTGGATGGCAGACCCGCTCCTTCCAATTCACTTGTCCGACAAGCAGCGCGCCGTCCTGGTGCCGCTGCTCATTGCCATGGCCATCGGCCTCGCACTCATCATCTGGCCGGCCGTGGTGACCATCCAGGCCGCCGAGGTCGCGGTGCCGGTGGTGTTGAGCCTGGCCATCGTCGGCGCGTTCCTGCTGGTGCGCGCACGCCGGGTCGCCGCCGCCAGCTATCTGCTGGTCTTCGCGCTCCTCGGCACGGGCATCGTCGGCGTCGTCGCGTACGGCTCCATCCGGTCGGCGACCAACCTGACGTTCGTCGGGGCGGTGGTGGTTGCCGGCGTCTTCCTGGGACGCCGCGCGCTGACAATCACAATTCTCGCCACGTCCGCCGTCATCGGCGCGGTGGTCTACGCGGAACTTTCGGGCCGGATCACCTCCGTCAACCGCCCCATCGGGCTCTTTCACTGGCTCGTCTTCACCGTCTCGCTTGTGCTGATCGGTACCGTCGTGCACTACTCGCGCATCGTCGCCGAGGCCGCAATTGAGCGCCAGCAGCGCGAGATCGAGGACCGGACGGCCGCCGAAGCGACGATCCGCCGCACCGAGGAACGGCTGCGCCTCAGCATGGAGGCGACCCGTCAGGGCTGGTTCGACCTCGACGTCCCAACGGGACGCGTGACCGCCAGCGCGGGCTTCGCGCAAATCGTCGGCGTGGGCCCGCATGAGCCGATGATGACCCTCCAGTCGTGGATAGACAGCATTCATCGCGACGACCGTGCGGCCGTCATGCGCGTTTTTGACAACTGCCTCGCCAGCGGCGAGACGCGGCAGATGGACTACCGGCTGCGCACGCACGGCGCAGAGTGGAAATGGATCCGCTCCATTGCGCGCGTGGTGCAGTACGACGACGCGCACACGCCCCTGCGCATGACGGGCACGCACGCGGACATCACGGAGCAGATGGGCGCCGTCGCAGCGCTTCGGGAGAGCGAAGAGCGGTATCGCGCCCTGGTGGAGTTGTCGCCCGTCGGCATCATGGTGCACCGCAACCGGCGTTTCGTGTTCGCCAATCCGGCGGCGACGGCCCTGTTGGGTGCGCGGTCCCCCGACGAACTCATTGGCCTTCCAGTGATGGACATTGTCGACACGGCCAATCGGGAATGGACCAGCGCCCGCATCCGGGAGGTGGAGGGCGGCGCCGACCTCAATCGCGTGACCGAGCAGCGCTTTGTGCGGCGCGATGGGACGATTTTCGACGCGCAGGTGAAGGGCGTGCCGGTGATGTACGAGGGAGCGTCGGCCATTCAAATCAGCTTCTGGGACGTCTCGGAGCACAAGCGCGCGGAAACGGCAGTCCAGGAGAGCGAGGAGCAGCTCCACATCATCACCGACACGATGCCCGGCTTCGTGGCCCAGATGGATCGTGACATGCGCTATCGCCGCGTCAACCGCCGGTACTTGGACGCGCTCGCCAGGCCGGAGACCGAGATCATCGGCCGGCACATCCGCGATGTGCTTGGCGAGGAGGACTGGCAGCAGGTGCGCCCGTTCACCGAGCGGGCGCTGGCGGGCGAGAGCGTCGAGTTCGAGACACAGATGCATGTTGCCGGCCTGCGGAACCGGTGGTTGCGGCGACGCGTCACGCCGGCCTTCGACCCGGCGGGACTGGTCACGAGCATCATCGTGCTGGCCGAAGACGTGACGATGGCCAAGGAAGCCGAGCTGGCCGTGCTCCACAGTGCCGAAGAATTCCGCAGCATGATTGCGGCCACGACCGATGGATTCATCGTGGTCGGCGATGACGGCGCGATTCTGGACGTCAACGACGCGTTCTGCCACCTGACGGGCCATACGCGCCCTGAGCTGATCGGCACCCCCGTCGCGCAGCTCGTCGCGCGCGAGGGGCTGACCTCGTCCGTGATGCCGCTCGTGGCGACGACCACCACCGCCGGCGGGCCGGTGGATCTGGTGTACCGGCGCAAGGACGGCAGCGAAATCGACGTCGAGATGAGCAGTACCTATGTGCCATCGACCCAGCGCATGCTGTGCTTCGTGCGCGACATTTCCGAACGCCGGTTGCTGAGCGAGTCGCGGCTTCGGTCGCAGAAGCTCGAGTCCTTGGGCACGCTCGCCGGCGGCATCGCGCACGACTTCAACAACATCCTGTCCGCCATTCGTGGCAACGCCGAACTCGCCGCCGAGGACGTGAGCGACGACCACCCGGCCGCCGAGAGTCTCGAGGAAATCTTGAAGGCGGGCGCCCGGGCGAGCGAGCTCGTGCGCCGCATCACCGTGTTCGGCCGTCCCAAGGAGCCGCTGCGCGAGGTGGTCGAGCTACCCGCAGTCGTGCAGGAAGTGATGAAGCTGCTGCGCCCCACGGTGCCGGCGGGCATCGAGATGCGCGTGCACTTTGACGCGAGCGTGCCGCGCGTGCTGGCCGACGCGGCCCAACTGCACGAGGCACTGGTCAACCTCACCACCAACGCCGTGCACGCCATTGGCAGTGCCGTGGGCGCGGTCACCTTTGTGCTCGAGACGGCCGACATCGGCCTTGAGGCGGGTCCCACCCTCGGACTGGCGCCGGGGCGGCATGCCCGGCTGACCGTGACCGACACGGGCTGCGGCATGGACACCGCCACGATCGCTCGGATCTTCGACGTGTTCTACACCACGAAGCCCGTCGGTCAGGGTACGGGCCTCGGACTGTCGATGGTGTATGGCATCATGCAGAACCACAACGGGGCCGTCGCGGTCGACAGCACTCCTGGGCAGGGGACGAGCTTCCACCTGTACTTCCCCGCCGCCGTGCACGACATCGCGGCGGTGTGCGCCGACGTTGACGCACCCCGGCCCCTCGTGACGCCGCGCCGCGTGCTGTACGTGGACGACGAGCCATCGCTGCTCGCGGTGGCCACGCGCATGCTGACCCGCCGCGGACACACGGTGACGGGTTTCCAGCAGCCCGCTGAGGCACTGGCCGCATTCGACGCGCATCCCGACGCGTACGACCTGGTGGTGACGGACCTCGCGATGCCGCAGATGTCGGGTCTCGACCTCGCACGCAGGCTGCGGGCCATCCGGCCGGACATCCCGATGGTCATGTTCACCGGCTACCTCCTGCCGGCCGACGAAGCCGCCGCGCGCGACGCAGGCGTGCGCGAGGTGGTGGTCAAGGCCGGGTCGGTGCTTGAGCTCGCGGCCGCCGTGGAACGCGCCCTGGATGCGGACGTGACGCGCCTCGACGCGTCCCACTGACGACACGCTCGACCTACACGGCGGCCTTCGCCCCCGGGTAGAGCGGAAACTCTGCGGCAAGCGCCTGCACCTTGGCCTTCACCCGCGCGTGCGTCGCCGCGTCTTCGGGCGCCAGCAGCACTTCATCAATGAGTGCGGCCACGCGCACCATCTCGGCCGTCCCCATGCCGCGCGTCGTCAGCGCCGGCGTGCCCAGCCGGATGCCGCTCGTGACGAACGGTGACTGCGTCTCACGCGGCACGGTGTTCTTGTTCACCGTGATGCCGGCCTTGTCGAGCGACTGCTCGGCCAGCTTTCCCGTGAGGTGCTTGTTGCGCAGGTCCACGAGCAGCAGGTGGTTGTCGGTGCCGCCGCTCACAATGTGGTAGCCCCGCTCGCCCAGCGCGGCCGCCAGCGCCTTGGCGTTGGCGACCACCTGCTGGGCGTACGCCTTGAAGTCCGGCTGCAGCGCCTCGCCGAACGCCACCGCCTTGGCCGCAATGCAATGCTCCAACGGGCCGCCCTGCAGTCCGGGGAACACCGCCTTGTCGATCGCCTTGGCGTGCTCGGCCTTGCACAGGATCATGCCGCCGCGCGGGCCGCGCAGCGTCTTGTGCGTCGTCGTCGTGACGACGTCGGCGTGGGGCACCGGCGACGGATAGACCCCCGCGGCCACGAGGCCCGCGAAGTGCGCCATGTCGACGAGCAGGATCGCACCCACCGACTTGGCGATCTCAGCGAAGCGCGCGAAGTCGAGCACGCGCGAATACGCCGAGTAGCCGGCGATGATCATCTTGGGCTTGTGCTCGATCGCCTGGGCCTCGACCTCGTTCATGTCGATGAGCCCCTCCTCGTTCACGCCGTAGCTCACCACGTGGTACATGAGCCCGGAGAAATTCACCGGCGACCCATGCGTGAGGTGGCCGCCCATCGACAAGTTGAGGCCGAGCACCGTGTCGCCGGGCTTGAGGAACGCCAGGTAGACGGCCGCGTTGGCCTGCGCGCCGGCGTGCGACTGCACGTTGGCATGGTCGGCGCCGAAGAGCTGCTTGGCGCGGTTGATGGCCAGCTGCTCCACCTTGTCCACCACTTCGCAGCCACCGTAGTAGCGCTTGCCGGGCAATCCTTCGGCGTATTTGTTGGTCAGCGGCGACCCGAGCGCCTCGAGCACGGCGGGCGACACGAAGTTCTCGCTGGCGATGAGCTCGAGCCCGTCACTCTGACGCGCGATCTCCTCTTCGATGTACTGGGCGACTTCAGGATCCTGCGCGCGCAACGCCTCGCCGGGCGGGCACCGGTCCCACGACATCCACGACTGGCTCACTGCTCCTCCTTGCGCTCGATCTTCTCGACACGGCGCTCATGCCGGCCGCCCTCGAAGGGCGTGTCCAGCCAGGTCTTGAGAATGGTCACTGCGTCCGCCGCGGTCACGAACCGCGCGGGGAGGACGAGGACGTTGGCATCGTTGTGCGAACGGGCAAGCCCGGCAATCTCGGACGTCCACGCCACGGCGGCGCGCACATGCGGGTGCCGGTTGGCCGCGTAGGCCATTCCGAGCCCGGTGCCGCACAGCAGCACCCCGCGCCGGGCCTGACCCGTCTCCACTTCACGCGCGACGGGGTGCGCGAAATCAGCATAGTCCACCGACGCCGGCGAATGCGTGCCGACGTCCTCCACGTCGTAGCCGAGCCCGATCAGCGCGGCCTTGAGCGTTTCCTTCAGCTCGTAGCCCGCGTGGTCGGCCCCGATGGGGATGCGCTCGGCGCTCACGACTTGCGCGGCCACTGCGGCCACGTCTTCACCAGCCCGCGAATCGCCGCGATGCGGCGCTCGGCGAGCGTGTCGGCTGCGGCGTACGTGAGGATGCCCTGCTCCTTGGCGATCTCGTACACGCCAAGCGTCGTGTCAAAGATCTCGTCGGCCTTGCGCAGCGCGCGCTCCTGCGTCCAGCCGGCCACTTCACCGTACACGTTGATCACGCCGCCGGCATTGGCCACGTAGTCCGGGCCGTACAAGATGCCGCGCTTCGCGAGCGCGGCGCCGTGCGTGTCGGGAACGTGCAGCTGGTTGTTGGCGCCACCGCAGACGATCTCCACCTGCAACGCGCCAATGGTGTCGTCGTTGAGGATTGCGCCCAGTGCGCAGGGGGCAAAGATGTCGCCCTTGGCCGCATAGATGGCGTCGCCCTCAACGGCCGTCGCGCCGAACTCCTTGACGATCTTCGCCACCTTCTCGGCGCGGATGTCGCCCACCACAAGTTTGGCGCCAACGGCGTGCAGTTCGCGGCACAGGTAGCTGCCGACATTGCCGAGTCCCTGCACGATGACCGTCTTGCCGGCGAGCGTCGCCGATCCCCAGCGGAACTGCGCCGACGCCTCGATGGCGCGAAAGACACCGCGCGCCGTCACCGGCGACGGGTCGCCCGACTTGGTGGCGAGGCCCGCCACATAGTCGGTTTCCATGTGCACGAAGTCCATGTCCGCGGTGCTCGTGCCGACGTCCTCGGCCGTCACGTAGCGGCCGCCCAGCGACTCGACAAAGCGCCCGTGGGCGCGGAAGATCAGCTCGCGATTGGCCGTGCGGTTGTCGCCCAGAATCACCGACTTGCCGCCGCCCAGATTGAGGCCAGCCACGGCGTTCTTGTAGGTCATCCCGCGCGCGAGGCGCAGCGCGTCGGTGATCGCCTCTTCATCGGACGCATAGTTCCAGAAGCGCGTGCCGCCGAGCGCCGGGCCCAGTGTCGTGTCGTGGATCGCGATGATGCCGCGATACCCGGCGGACTTGTCATGGCAGATGGCAATCTGCTCATGGCCCATGGCGGACATCGTATCGAAGAGTTGCATCCAGGTGGCCGGGTGTTGGGGGATGGCGGAGGGCGGAGGGCGGAGGGCGGATGGCGGATGGCGGATACTCTACTGATAGCACTACGCGCAACGGTGAATCATAGCTGACGGCCCGATACAAACGCAGCACGGACTCCAGTCATCCGCCCTCCGCCCTCCGCCATCCGCCCTCCGCCCTCCGCCATCACTTCTTCAAGGCCGCCCTGCCAATGACTATCCGCTGTATCTCCGACGTCCCCTCGTAGATCTCCGTGACCTTGGCATCGCGGAAGAGCCGCTCCACGGGATAGTCGGTGGTATACCCGTAGCCGCCGTAGATCTGGATGGCCTGCGTGGTCACCCACATCGCCGTCTCGGTGGCGAACAGCTTGCACATCGACGCGTACTCGCCCACCGACTCGCCGCGGTCCTTGGCGGCGGCGGTGGCGTGCAACAGCGCGCGCGCCGCGTTGATGCGCGTGGCCATGTCGGCCAGCTTGAACTGGATGGCCTGGAATTCGCCAATGGGCTTGCCGAACTGCTCGCGTTCCCGCGCATACGCCACCGAGTGCTCGTACGCCGCACGTGCGATGCCGAGCCCCTGCGCCGCAATGCCCATGCGCCCGTGCTCGAGCGACGCCAACGCATAGGTGAAGCCCTTGGAGGCGTCGCCCAGCAGCCGGTTGCCCGGCACGCGCATGTTGTCGAAAACGAGCTGCACCGTCTCCGACGCGCGCAGGCCCATCTTGTTCTCCTTCTTGCCCACCGTGAAGCCCGGCAGGTCGGGCGTGAGGATGAACGCGCCGATCCCCTTGCCGCCCTTCCGCGCGTCCGGCGCATCGGTGCGCGCCATCGCGAGAATGACGCCGGCGTGACCACCGGCGGAGATCCACGCCTTGGTGCCATTGAGGATCCAGTCGTCGCCGTCGCGTACGGCCTGCGCGCGCATCGATGCCGCATCGGAGCCAGCGTCGGGTTCGGACAGCGCGAACGCCCCCAGCACCTCGCCGCGCGCCAGAGGTCCCACGAACTCGGACTTCTGCGCCTCCGACCCGTACTTCAGCAGCAACTGCACGGGAAGCGAGTTGTGCACGCTCATCAGCACGCCCACTGACGCGTCGGCCGCCGAAATCTCCTCGAGCGCCAGCAGGTAGGTGGTGGTGTCGAGCCCGAGGCCGTCGTACGCCTCGGGAATCATCATCCCGAGAAAGCCCAGCGCCCCCAGCTTGCCGACAAGCGATGGCTCAAAGTGCGCGTCCCGGTCCCACTGCGCGGCGTGCGGCGTTATCTCGGCCGCGCAGAACTCGCGCGCCGTGTCGAGGATGGCGCGCTGGGTTTCGGACAGGTGAAGAAGTCGGTTCATGGCGACGGAAGACGAGGGACAGAAGACGAGAGACGAGGGCGGCAGATCGCAAGACAGGACACTCGGCGCCATCCCTCGTCTCCTGTCCCTCGTCTCCCGTCAGTACGTATAAAACCCGCGCCCGGCTTTCTTCCCCACCCATCCCTGCGCCACGTATTTCCGCAGCAGCGGGCACGGGCGATACTTGGGGTCGCCGAGCCCGGCGTGCATCACTTCGAGGATGGCAAGGCAGGTGTCGAGGCCGATGAAATCAGCAAGCGTCAGCGGGCCCATGGGGTGGTTCATGCCGAGCTTCATCACCTGGTCAATTGCCTCGGGAGTTCCCACGCCCTCCATCACGCAGTACACCGCCTCGTTGATCATCGGCATCAGGATGCGATTGGCAACGAAGCCCGGGTAGTCGTTCACCTCCACCGGCGTCTTGCCCACACCCTTGGCCAGCGCCACGGTGCGCGCCGTCGTCTCGTCGCTCGTCGCGAGGCCCCGAATGACCTCGACCAACTGCATGACCGGCACTGGATTCATGAAGTGCATGCCGATGACGAACTCGGGGCGTTGCACCCGACCAGCGATCTCCGTGATGGAGATGGAGCTCGTGTTGGTGCCGAGGATCGCGCCGGCCGGCGCCAACCGGTCGATGTCGGTGAAGATCTTGTGCTTGAGTGCGACGTTTTCGGTGGCGGCTTCAATGACGAACTGGGCATCGGCAATCGCGTCGAGCGACGTGGCGGTGGTGATGCGTCCCATCGCCGCCGCCTTGGACGCCTCGTCGAGCGCGCCCTTCTTCACCTGGCGGTCGAGGTTCCTGTCGATCGTCGCCTTGGCCTTGTCCAGCGCCGGCTGGCTGACGTCGATCATCGTCACGTCGTGTCCCGCCACCGCGCAGACGTGCACGATGCCGTTACCCATCTGGCCAGCGCCGATCACCGCAATCCGGTCGGACATTTCTATGGCTCCCCGCGGCCCGATGGCCGCCCCTCAATGTCGATGCGCCATCCGTGGCGGTGGATCCGCGCCCACCCGGCGTGAATGGCAAGAAGAAAGCTAACGCCCACCAACCCCACGGCGGCGGCGGCGCCCGCCTCGGGTCCCCACGCGCCACCCGACAGCCACGCGGGGCCCACCGATTCCGTGCGGTAGGACGGCTGGGGCACGGCGATGCCACTGACCGCGGTGTGGAAGACCGCGAGCTGCACGAAGTTGTACGCAAGGTGAGCCGCCCACGCTGCCCACAGCGAATCGAACGCGAGCCGCACCACCGCGAGAAACGCGCCGGCCAGCGTCACCATGACGAGCGCCTGCACCGACACGCCCGGGTTGACCACGTGAATCGCGCCAAACGCGACGCTCGTCGCCGCGACCGCTGCCGGCGCCCCCCAGGCGCGCTGGAGCAGCGAGAACGCGTAGCCGCGAAACATCAACTCCTCAGTAAGCGCCGCCGGCGCGAGCATCGCCATGGCGAGCCCGGCGGCCGCCCAGAGATCTCCTGCGTCCGCGGGAACGACGCGCAACGCGCCCATCCACAGCAGGAGACCCGTGGGAATCGCCATCGCGAACCACCCGGCGGCGAGCCCGCCGAGCAGCGGCCGCCGGGCCAGCCCGTCGAGGCCCAGCCGCGTGGCATCGCGCCACGACTCGCCGAACACGCGCACCGTGACGGCCGTGCTTGCCAGCATCGCGGCGCACGACATGGCGCCAAACGCGATGAGCCGCGTGCCCGTCACCGCGGTGGTGAAACGAAAGATCGGATAGAGCAGCGCCGGCACGACCACCACCGCAGCCATCGACAGGCCGACAAAGACGGCAAGGCGCGAAACGACGCGCCCCGTGACGCCTTGAGCTGCCGGCACGGGGCGCGTCGTCGTCATCGGTCGCTCAAACCCGCTCGACCGAGAGCGCCACGGCGTTGCCGCCCCCCAGACAGAGCGTGGCGAGCCCTGTGCGCAGGCCGCGCGCCTGCAGCGCGTAGAGGAGCGTGGTGAGAATGCGCGCGCCACTGCCACCAATCGGATGGCCCAGCGCAATCGCCCCGCCGTTCACGTTCACGCGGTCCCAGTCCCAGCCCAACCCATCACCGTCGGCCAGCGCCTGCGCGGCAAACGCCTCGTTGGCTTCAATGAGGTCGTAGTCCGCGATGGTCATGCCGGTCTTCTTCATCAGGTTCTGGACGGCGAGGATTGGCGCGAAGAACAGCTCCTGCGGATCACCGCCGCCCGAGGCGTAGCCCGTGATGCGCGCCAGAATCGGCAGGCCGTGCGCCTTGGCGTACTCCTCCGACGCCACCACAAGCGCCGCGGCGCCGTCGTTGAGGCCGGGCGCGTTGCCCGCCGTGACGGTCAGCTCCTCGGGCTTCATGTCCTTCGGCGCGTCGGCGCCAAACGCGGGACGCAGCTTGGCAAGCGCCTCGAGCGTGGTGTCCTTGCGCGGGCTCTCGTCGGTGTCGACGACGGTCGGCCCCTTCTTGCCGGCAATCTCCACCCGGGCGATCTCAGCGGCGAACCGGCCGCCCTCGATGGCCGCGACGGCCTTCATGTGCGACTGATACGCCAGCTCATCCTGCCGCTGCCGCGTGATGCCGGCCTTCTTCGCCGTATACTCGGCATGCCCCCCCATATGCCGGTTGTAAAACGCGCACCACAGACCATCCTTGATGAGCGCGTCCTGCATCGTCTGCGCGCCGAACTTGATGCCGTTGCGCATGCCGAATACGAGATGCGGCGCGTTGGACATCGACTCGTGCCCGCCCGCCACGAGCAGCTGCTCGTCGCCCGCGCGGATGGCCTGCGCGGCAAGCATCACCGCCTGCAAGCCGGAGCCGCAGACTTTGTTGACCGTGTACGCGGAGACCGTGGCGGGCACGCCCGCCTTGATCGCGGCCTGCCGCGCTGGCGCCTGTCCCACGCCCGCCTGCAGCACATTGCCCATGATCACTTCGCCAATGTCGGCGGGATCGGCCTTGGCGCGCTCGAGCGCGGCCGTGATGGCGACGGCGCCGAGTTCGGGCGCCTGCAGGGCGGCAAGCGAACCCAGAAAGCGGCCAATCGGCGTGCGGGCCGCAGAGACGATGACGGGAGTGGGCATTTATGAGACGGGAGACGGGAGACGAGGGACGGGAGACCTGCGGCGGAAGACGGCACTGCACCTATCACGGAATACAGTCAACCGACCACGGTGAACCTGCACGTGATCCGTCCGCATAAGCTATCAGGCTTTTCCCTCGCGCGCCGTGCGGAACAGCGCCGACGACGATCAACGACTGGCGACCCGCATCCGACGCCCCGTCGCTCGTCGCTACCGCTGCCACCTTCGCGACGAGTTGAACGCAATCGTGCCGCCGATGGCCGGTAGCGAGCACTCGAGCGTCGCCATGAGCCACTTGCGCTTGGCCGAGCCCTCGTCCGCGGGAATGCGACCCTGAAAGACGAGCTTGGAGAGCGCGAGGCTCACCGTGGCGCCGGCCGCGACGCCCGCCATGGTGGTGCGGAAGCTCCCGGTCTCAGAGCCCATGTCGCCGATGGCGTAGACGGTGCCGCCGATCGCGAATGCCGCGCCGGTCCAGCCCACCGCATCGACGATCTGGTCGCGCAGGCGGTCGCGATCCGGCGACATCATCGACGTCGCCACCGTACCGACGCCGCGACCGATGAAGTAGCCCGCGACGCCAGCATACGTACCGCCCGCCACCTCGGCGCCCACCCGCTCGTACCGAAGCTCCGGTCGCCCCTGGGGCAGCGTCCCGTCCTGCGCCCCGACGGTCGCCAGCACGCGCTGCGCATGGGCCGCGCTCGCGCAGAGCGCGAGCAGCACCAGCAGGCGGACGGCGCCCAATCCGATCACGCCACCTGCCCTTCGCTCGACGGCGTCAGCGCGCGCGACGCGATGTCGCCGCTGACCCGTGCAATGAACTCATCCACGCTCACCACCTCCTGCTTCTTCCCCTCGCCGCGCACACGCACCGCAATCGTCCCCGCCTCGGCTTCGCGCTTTCCGATGACGGCCATGTACGGCACCTTCATCACCTCGGCCTGCCGGATGCGGTAGTTGAGCGACTCGTCCGTGACGAGCTGCGCGCGAATGCCCGCGTCCTTCATCTTCCGCGTGACCGCTGCGGCCACATCGGCAAGTTCGTCGGAGATGGGCAGCACGCGCACCTGCTCCGGCGCCAGCCACACCGGGAACGCCCCCGCGAAATGCTCGATGAGAATCGCGATGAACCGCTCGAACGATCCGCTCACCGCGCGATGGATCACCACGGGCCGGTGCGACGCGTTGTCGTCGCCCACGTATTCGAGGTCGAAGCGCTCGGGCGCGTTGTAGTCGAGCTGGATGGTGCCCAGCTGCCAGTGACGGCCAATGGAATCGGTGACATCGAAGTCGATCTTGGGGCCGTAGAACGCGCCGTCGCCCGGCTTCAACTCGTACGGACGCCCGGTGCCGTCGAGCGCGGCGCGCAGGGCCGCCTCGGCGCGATCCCACAGGTCGTCCGCGCCGATGCGCGTCTCGGGGCGCGTCGCGAACTTGAGATTGGCCGTGAGCCCAAATGTGTCGTAGTAGCCCAGGATGAAGTCCATGAGGAACTTCACCTCGTCGGCTATCTGGTCCTCGCGCAGGTACACATGGCAGTCGTCCTGCGCGAACTGCCGCACGCGGGTCAGCCCCGACAGCGCGCCCGACACCTCGTTGCGGTGCAGCACGTCAAACGTGACGTACCGGATGGGCAGCTCGCGATACGAGTGCTTGTGCGACGCGTACAGGATGTGGTGCGAGGGGCAGTTCATGGGCTTGAGCGACATGTCGTGATCGTCGGTCTCGCTGTTCAGCACGAGGAACATGTTCTCCTTGTACTTGCCCCAGTGCCCCGATTGTTCCCACAGCTTCTTGGTGTACAGCAGCGGCGTCTTGACCTCGAGGAACTCCTCGCGCTGCCGCTCGCGCACAAAGGCCTCGACGGTGTTGTACAGCGTGGTGCCGCGGGGCGTCCAGAATGCCGCGCCCGGTGAGACCGGAAAGAACTGGAACAGCTCGAGCGCCTTGCCCACCACCCGATGGTCGCGACGCCGCGCCTCCTCGATGCGGTGCAGGTGCGCGTCGAGTTCTTCCTTCTTGAAGAACGCGGTGGCGTAGATGCGCTGCAGCATCTGCCGCTTCTCGTCGCCGCGCCAGTACGCGCCGGCGGTGTGCAGCAGCTTGAAGTGCTTGAGGTGCGACGTGTCGGGCACGTGCGGTCCGCGACACAAATCGGTGAATGCACCGTCGGTGTACGTCGAGATGACTTCGTCCGTGCCGGCAAAGTCGGCCAGCCGCTCCAGCTTGAGCGGATCATCGGCAAAGACCACCTGTGCCTGCCCCTGTGTCACCTCAGCCCTGACGAACGGCAGCTTCTCGGCGGCCACCTTCTTCATTTCGGCCTCGAACGACTCGAGGTCCTCGGGCGTGAAGGGCTTCGCGACTTCGAAGTCGTAGTAGAAGCCATCGTCGATCGCCGGCCCGAATCCGATCTTGGCATCGGGACGCAAGCGCCGGACGGCCGTGGCGAGCACGTGCGCCCCCGAGTGGCGCAGCACCGCCAGCGCCCGCGGATCCTTGTCGGTGATGACGGTGAACGCCCCACCGGCGCGCAACGGCGTCATGAGGTCCTGCACCTCGCCGTCCACGGACACGGCAACGGCCGCCAGCAGGAGGCGCGGGCCAATGGACGCCACGACGTCCTTGGGCAGGGTGCCCGCGGCGACCTCACGCACGGCGCCATCGGGAAGGGTCAGGGTCAGCATCGACGACATTCGTGAGCAGGGAAGAAAGGCACGGAAGGCGATCAGCGATCAGCGAGGGCCTGAAGCAGGCTTGGCACGCGATCGGCGAAGACGAAGAAGCACACGACCGCCACCAGCAGAATGACGGCAAAGGCGGCCCACGGAGCGAGCCGCTGCGCCGTGGCGACCGGCGTTGGATTGGTGTGGGGTTCGGCCATGGACACCACGCAGAAGATGCCCCCAGGCCGGAGGTCCGGCACGGGTGACGGTTGGATGTGCTGAACTTAGCAGATTGTATGGACGTCGGGACAGATGGCAGCCGTCGGATGGCAGATGGGAGCGTGCAGACGGAGTTCCAGGGGCGAATTCGACCCGGCAGCGACGAGCCCTCTGCCATCTGAAGGCTGCCACGTGAACCTGCCATGCTGAAGTCCGCCATCTGCCGGCCGCCGTCTACCGTGCAAGGCACGCCCGCCCGTATCTTTAGAGTCACATGACCACCCCGACTTCTTCCGACATTCCTGCGCAGTACGACGCGGGCGGCACCGAGCGTGCCTTGTACGAGGCGTGGGAAGCCGCAGGGCTCTTCCAGGCCGAGGCGGCTCAGAGCACCCGGGCCGGTGGCACGCGCGATCCGTTCACGATCGTCATGCCGCCGCCAAACGTCACCGCCGTGCTGCACGTCGGCCATGGACTCAACAATGCCGTGCAGGACGTCATCATCCGCTGGCGGCGGATGGCGGGCGATGCCGCGCTGTGGGTGCCGGGCACCGACCACGCCGGCATCGCCACGCAGAACGTCGTGGAAAAACTCATCGCGCAGGAAGGCAAGACGCGCTTCGACCTGGGGCGCGACGCCTTCGTGGCTCGGACCGCGGACTTTGTGCACGAGACGGGCGGCGTCATCCTGCAGCAGCTGCGCGCCATCGGCGCGTCGGCCGACTGGCGGCGCACGGCGTACACGCTTTCGCCCGACCTGTCGCGTGCGGTGCGCGAGTGCTTTGTGCGCCTGTACGAAAAGGGCCTCGTCTACCGCGGCCACCGCGTCATCCACTGGTGCCCGCGCTGCCTCACGTCGCTCTCCGACGAAGAGGCGGAGTTCAAGGACGTGCACGGCAAGCTCTACCACGTGCGCTACCCGTTGGCCGACGATCCGACGCGCTCGATCACCGTCGCCACCACGCGCCCCGAGACGATGCTGGGTGACGTGGCCGTGGCCGTGCACCCCGACGACGCACGGTACACACACCTCATCGGCACCGAGCTGCTGCTCCCCATCGCCAACGTGCGCATCCCGGTGGTGGCCGACCCCTTCGTCGACAAGGAGTTCGGCACGGGAATGGTGAAGCTCACACCCGCGCACGATCCCAACGACTTCGAGGCCGGCAAGCGCCTGGGCCTCGCGATGCCCGTGGTCATCACGCCCGACGGCCACATGGACGAGGGGTCCGATGCCGCCGGCCGCGTGCCGGCGTCGCTGCGCGGCCTCGAGCGGTTCGACGCGCGCAAGAAGATCGTGCAGATGCTCGAGACGCAGGGCTTCGTCGACAAGATCGACCAGCATCACCACGCCGTGCGGCACTGCTACCGCTGCCACACGGTGGTCGAGCCTCGCCTCAGCGACCAGTGGTTCGTGCAGATGGCGCCACTCGCCAAGCCGGCCCTCGAGGCGGTGCGCACCGGCACGGTGCGCATCGTCCCGGAGCGCTGGGAAGCGGTGTACGTGAACTGGATGGAAGGCATCCGCGACTGGAACATTTCGCGCCAGCTCTGGTGGGGGCACCGCATTCCGGTCTGGCGCTGCACGTGCGGACACGAGGCGGCCTTGCGCGAGGATCCGGGCGCCGACTGCCCCAAGTGCCACGCGCCCTGGACGCAGGACGAGGATGTGCTCGACACCTGGTTCTCCTCGTGGCTGTGGCCCATCAGCACGCTCGGCTGGCCCGACAAGACGGGCGGCGACCTCAAGGGATTCTACCCGACGGATGTGCTGGTCACGGCGCCGGAGATCCTCTTCTTCTGGGTGGCCCGCATGATCATGGCGGGCTATGAGTTCACCGGAAAGGCACCGTTCCACACGGTCTACCTGCACGGCACCGTGCGCGACATGCAGCATCGCAAGATGTCCAAGTCGCTCGGCAACGGCATCGATCCGCTGGAGGTCGTCGAGAAGTACGGCGCCGACGCGTTGCGCTGGACGATGATCGCCGGCATGGGACTGGGCGTCGACGTGCTGCTCGACCCCGAAGATCTCGAGAAGTCGTTTGCTCCGGGACGCAACTTTGCCACCAAGCTCTGGAACATCGGCCGCTTCCTGTTGATGCAAGTGGGGAGCGAGCCGGTGCAGCCGCTCGCGTCACTCGACCGCGCCGCGTTCCGCAGTGCCGACCACTGGATCGTGAACCGGCTCGCCGACGCGGTGGCCGACTGCAACTCGGCCCTCGGCCCGGTCCGTCCGCCCAACGGGGTATGGCCGGAGGCAATGCGGCAGCAGGGGCTTCGGCTCGACGCGTACGCCGAGGCGGCACGCCGCTTCCTGTGGAACGACCTCGCCGATTGGTACGTGGAGGCGTCGAAATCACGCCTTGCCGAACCGGGCGCTGACCGCGAGGTGGCGCGCGCGTTGCTGGTGCACTGCTTCGACCAGGGCCTGCGGCTGCTGCACCCCATCATGCCGTTCATTACCGAGACAATGTGGCAGAAGCTGCCCGGGCACGTGGACGGCACGTGGATCATCAATGCGTCGTGGCCCGTGGCGCCCGTGCACTCCGATGCCGCGCGCGACTTTGAAGTGGTGAAGGACGTGATCACCGCGGTGCGGCAGATTCGCAACGACTACGTGCTGCCGCCCACGCATCCACTCACCGCGCATCTCGCAGGGCACGCGGCGGCGGCGGCTATCGCGATGGCCGAATCGGCGTTCGTGCACCGCATGTGCCGCGCCGAGTTGACGGTGGGTGACGGGGCGACGGGCGCGGCCGCGCATGCGCTGCTCGCCGGCGGCCTCGAAGTCGTGATCCCGCTGGAGGGGATCGTCGACGTGGCCAAGGAACGCGGCAAGCTCGCATCGGAGCTGTCGCAGCTCGACAAGCAGCTCACCGGACTGCGGGGTCGTCTCGCCAATCCAGGCTTCACCGGCAAGGCGCCTGCGGCGGTGATCGACGCCGAGCGCGCCAAGGAAGCCGAATGGTCGGCGCGCGTGGACTTGTTGCGTGCCAAGATCAAGGCCATGGGCGGCGCGTGAGCTCGTCCCGGCCCCGCAGTCTGGCGGCGATGATTGCCGCGCGGTGCGCCGTGGCGTGCGCGCTGGCGTATGTCGCGGCCTGCGCATCGCCCGGCGCGCCGCCAGGCGGCCCGCCCGACCGCACCGCACCCGTCATCGTGAAGGTGACGCCCGATTCGGGGGCGACGGGCGTGAAGGCCAAGGGCGTGACGGTGCAGTTCAACGAGGTCGTGAGCGAACGGCCGCGCGGTGGCGCCGACCTCTCGGCCATCGTGGTGCTGTCGCCCTCCGACGGCCCGGCCCGCATCGACTGGCATCGCGACGCCATCACGGTGCGCCCGCGCAAGGCGCTCCACGCCAACACCGCGTATGCACTGACCGTGATGCCCGGGTTGAGCGACCTCACCGGCAACGCCACGACGCGGGGCCGCACGTTCGTGTTCAGCACCGGCGCCGTCATTCCGCGTGGCCGCATCCAGGGCGCGGTGTTCGACTGGCTCACGGTGCGCCCGGCGTCGGGCGCGCTCATCGATGCGCGCATCGGCACCGACACCACGTTCCGGTGGATTGCGCGCGCCGACTCGATGGGACGCTACACCCTGCCCTTCCTGCCGCCGGGTGCGTACGTCCTGCGCGCGCACCTCGACGCCAACAGCAATGGCAAGATCGAGCCGCGCGAGCTGTGGGATTCGCTCACGGTGAGCGTCGTCGACTCGGCACGCATCGACCTCTACGCGTTTGTGCACGACACGCTGGGCGCACGCATCGTGGGCGTCGACGTCAAGGACTCGCTGACGCTGCGCCTCACGTTCGACCGCCCGCTGGCCAACGACGCCGTGCTGCAGCCCACTCAGGTGGACGTGCGCCGCGCCGACTCGAGCCGCGTCAACGTCAGGTTCATCGGGAGGGCGGCGCAGTACGATTCGCTCAACCGCGCCCGCGATGCGGCCTCCAGGGATTCTGCCCTGCGCGCCGACACCAGCGTGGCCGGCCAGCGCGCCCGTGCGCGCGCTGACTCAATGAAGGTGGTCGCACAGCGCGACTCCATTGAACGCCTGCGCGTGGAGGCCCGGCGCGCGGCGCGCGACACCGTCCCGCGCGTGCTCCCGCCGGTGGCGACCCGCGTGCCGCTGACGTCGGAGTTCGTGGCCGTTCTCGAAAGTCCGCTGCCGCCGGGCAACTATCGCATCACGACGCGCGACGTGATGAGCGCCTCACGGTTGGTGCGCACCAGCGAACGCACCTTTTCGCGTGCCAAGCCGGTGGAGAAGAAGAAGGACGATGCCGCAGCGCCCAAGGGGGCCGCGCCTCCGACCGGAGCGCCCGGCAAGGCCGGTGCGACGCCGCCCGTGAAGCCGGCGGGTGCGTCGCCAACGCAACCAGTGCCTTCCAAGCCGGTCCCGCCGGCCACACCGCCCCCTCGATGAACGATCCGCGCCGCGCGCTGCCGTCGGTGCACGTCCTCCTCGAGCAGGACGGCGTGCGCGCCCTCGCCGAGCGCGTGCCGCGCGGGGTGGTGGCCGACGCAGTGCGCGCCGCCGTGGGCGCGGCGCGCGCGGCACCTGAGGGCGCGCCCATGAGCAGCGCAGCGTGGGTGGCCGACATCACGGCGCGGCTCGCCTCCAGCGAACGCCCCACGCTGCAGCCCGTGCTCAACGCCACCGGCGTGGTGCTGCACACCAACCTCGGGCGAGCCCCGCTGGCCGCCGCGGCAATTAATGCCATTGCCGACGTGGCACGCGGCTTCTCATCACTCGAGTACGACCTCACCACGGGCACCCGCGGCTCACGACATGTGCACTGCGCCGCGCTGCTGCGCGAGCTCACTGGCGCGGAAGACGCGCTGGTGGTCAACAACTGCGCGGCGGCGCTGGTGCTGGCGCTCAACACCGTGGCCGACGGCAAGGAGGCCGTGGTCTCACGCGGCGAACTGGTGGAGATTGGCGGGTCGTTTCGCGTGCCCGACATCATGGCCCGCAGTGGTGCGCGCCTGGTGGAGGTGGGCACCACCAACCGCACGCACGCCGACGACTTTCGGCGCGCCCTGTCGCCGCGCACGGGGGCTATTGTCGCGGTGCATCGCAGCAACTTCACCGTCGAGGGCTTTGTGGCCGCGGTGCCGCTGCGCGACCTTGCGGCACTCGCCGACGGCGCGGGCGTCCCGCTGCTGCACGACTTCGGCAGCGGCCTCTTGCTCGACCTCGCCCCATGGGGACTCCACGGCGAGCCGACGGCGCGCGACGCGGTGGCGACGGGGGCCTCGCTCGTGATGATGAGCGGCGACAAGCTGCTGGGCGGCCCGCAGGCGGGCATCATCCTCGGACGCGCCGCGCTCGTGGACGCGTTGCGCCGCAATCCGCTGGCGCGCGCGCTGCGCGTCGACAAGCTCACGCTCGCCGCGCTGCACGCCACGCTGCAGCTCTATCGCGAACCGGCGCGCGCCGTGCGCGAGGTGCCGGCGCTGGCCATGCTCACCGTGGCGGTGGACGTGCTGCGCGCGCGCGCCGACGCCCTGGTCGCGCTTCTCGCGGCGCGGGGCGTGACGGCACGCGTGATGGCGAGCGAGGCCACGGTGGGCGGCGGCGCGTTTCCCTCGGCGCGCATTCCGTCGTGCGCGCTGGCCCTCGCGGGCGATGCCACCCGTCACGACCGCGCGCTGCGGGACGGCGCGCTCCCAGTCGTGGGACGCATCGCCGACGGCACGTTGCTGCTCGACCTGCGCGGCATCCCGCACGCCGAGGATGCGCGGCTGGCTGCCGCCATGTGCGAGGCGTGCGCCCCGTGACGACGGACGACGCCCTGCCCCACGCGACGCCGACACACGACGCGCCCGCGCACGACATGCCGGCCCACGACCCGGCGGAGCACCAGACGCCGGCCACGCGCCGCACAAGCAAGGCGCTGGTGCGCCGCGCGGTCTTCCTCGACCGCGACGGCACGGTCATCGTCGACCGACATTACCTCCGCGACCCGCGCGACGTTGCCCTCGTGCCGCACGCGGCCAACGCGGTGCGCCGGTTCAACTACGCGCTCATGCCGGTGCTCATGGTCACCAACCAGTCGGGGATCGCGCGCGGCTTCCTCAGCGAAGCGGACTACCGCACGGTGCGCGCACGCATCGACGACTTGCTCGAAGAGTCCGCCGCGTTCATCGACGACCACTACCATTGCCCGCACCACCCGGACATCACCGGCCCCTGCGAATGCCGCAAGCCGGGCATCGCGTTGTTTGAACAGGCCATCGTGGAACATCAGGTGGACGCCGGCGCGTCGTTCTTCATCGGCGATCGGCTGCGCGACCTGCTGCCGGCAAAGGCGTATGGCGCACAGGGCATCCTGGTGCCGTCGCCCGAGACCACAGCCGAAGACGTCGAGCGCGCGCTCGCCGAAGGGTTTCGTCTGGCGTCGTCGCTTGCCGAGGCAGCGGCCATCGTGCTCGACATTCCGCACACGCCGGAGCCCTGACCTGATGCGCATCGCGGTGTTGGCGTCGGGCGGTGGCAGCAACCTGCAGGCGCTCCTGCAGCACCTGGAGGCGCTGGGCACCGGCGCGCCGGCGACGGTCGTTCTCGTGGTGAGCGACCGCACCGAGGCGCGCGCGCTGGATCGGGCACGCGGCCACGGCATCGCCGCCGTGCACCTGCCGCGCACTGCGCCGGAGGGCGCACTCGACCAGCTGCTCACCGACCACGAGGCCGACCTCGTGGTGCTGGCCGGCTACCTGCGGCTGGTGCCCGCCGCCGTCGTGCGCCGTTTCGTCGGGCGCATGCTCAACGTCCACCCCGCCCTGCTCCCCGCCTTTGGCGGCCATGGCATGTACGGGCATCGCGTGCACGAGGCCGTGCTGGCCGCCGGCGCGCGTGTCTCGGGCGCCACGGTGCACTTCGTGAGCGAGCAGTTCGACCGC
>JANYJW010000010.1 GCA_025361705.1 Gemmatimonas sp. | reverse complement strand
CTGGAGTTGACCCGATTTCGTGGACGCCTCACACACCCTACTTTCGGGGTGGAGGTGGTTCATGACGAAGAAGAAGGAAGGAACAGCCGGTCGGCGAGTGCGGCGGGAGTTCAGTCCCGAGTTCAAGGCCGAGGCCGTGCGGATGATCGGGGAGCGGCGCGCGCTTGGCGTGAGTCTCATCCAACTCGGCCAGGAGTTGGATGTGCGGCCGGACCAGCTGCGGGCTTGGGTGCGGCGGGCGCGGGAGGCCGGCACCGGCGGGCCGCTGCCCACGGAATCGACCGAGCAGGAGGTCCGCCGGTTGCGGCGCGAGGTGGCGGTGCTGCGCCAGGAGCAGGCGTTCGCAAAAAAAGTGGCGGTGTACTTCGCGAAAGAGTCGCGGTGAGGTACGCCGTCATCACGCGCCATCGCGGCGAGTTCGCGGTGCGACTCATGTGTCGGGTGCTCGAAGTGTCGCCCGCGGGCTACTACGCCTCGCTGAAACGCCCGCCCAGCTGGCATGCGCTCATCGACGAGGTCCTGATGGCGCACGTGCGCCTCGCGCACCACGCCAGTGGCGACACCTACGGGGCCCCGCGCGTGCAACGGGAGTTGCAGGCCGAGGGGTTGCCCGTCAGCACCAAGCGCGTGGCGCGGCTCATGCAGGAAGACGGGCTCGTGGCGCGTCGCCCGACGGCGCGACGGGTCACGACGACCGATTCGACGCATGCCTATCCGATTGCCCCGAATCGGCTGGCCCGGCAGTTCGATGTGCAGGGCCTCGCCGTGAACCGCGTCTGGGTGAGTGACATCACGTACATCCCGACCGGCGAGGGATGGCTGTATCTGGCGGCGGTGCTCGATCTCGGGTCCCGTCGCTGCGTGGGGTGGGCGATGCGCGACACGCTGGCGGGCGAACTGGCCCTCAGTGCGCTCCGCATGGCGCAGGAGGCGCGACGCCCCCCGACGGGCCTGATTCATCACTCGGACCGCGGCAGTCAATACGCGGCGCAGGAGTACCAGGCGACCCTGGCGGCGCATGGCATGATCGCCAGCATGAGCGGCAAAGGAAACTGCTATGACAACGCGGTGGCGGAGAGTTTCTTCGCGACCCTCGAGTTCGAGCTGATCATGCCGCACGAGTGGCCGACCAAGGCCGACGCCCGGCGCGCGATCTTCCGCTACATTGAGACGTGGTACAATCGGCAACGGCGTCATTCCACGTTGGGGTACATCAGTCCGGTCGAGTACGAGACGCAGCAGCAGGCGCAGCAGGAGCAGGCCGCGTAGTGCCTATCACGTACGCGTCCATCAAATCGGGGCAAGTCCACCTCTGCGGGGCGTGCCTCTGTCCGGTCCATTTTGCGTGGGGCATATTGCGAGGCGCGGGTGTCGCACGCCGTGTTGGCTCTCGTCTTCGGTCTCTCGTCTCTCGTCTCTCGTCTCTCGTCTCTCGTCCCTTAGCCGCCATGCCCTCTCGCCGTTCATTCCTCGTGTCGGCATCGACGGCCACGCTGGCCGCCTATGTCCCCTCCCTGCGCCCGAAGGCCGACCGGGTGGACGTCTTGATTCGTGGCGGGACGGTGTTCGATGGATCGCTGGCCGCCACCGGCGTCGAAGCCGACGTGGCGCTGGACGGCGGCCGCGTAGTGGCCATCGGGCGGCGCCTCGCGTCCGTCGGCCGGCTCGAAGTCGACGCGCGCGGACTCGCGGTGTCGCCGGGCTTTGTCGACGTGCATTCACATGGCGACAACACGCTGTTCGCCGACCCGAACACCGAGTCGATGATCCGGCAGGGCGTCACCACCGTCGTCGTGGGGCAGGATGGTTCGTCGCACGGGCCGCGCGTGGCCGGCGACGAGGAGAGCGAGCACGAGTCGCTGCACGCGTTCTTCGATGCGGTAGACCGGCTGCCGCCGGCGGTGAACGTCGCGTCGATGGTGGGGCTGGGGACGGTGCGCGGCGCGGTGCTTGGCAATGCCAATCGCCCGGCAACGCCCGCCGAGCTGCGGCAGATGGTCGCACGCGTCGAGCGCGCGCTCGCCGAGGGCGCCTGTGGCGCGTCGACCGGGCTGGAGTACACGCCGGGCGCGTTCGCGGGAGTGGATGAGCTGATTGCGCTCAGCCGGCCGCTGGCGCGCCGCGGCCTGCCGTACAGCACGCACATGCGCAACGAGGACGACCAGCTGCTCGAGGCGATCGATGAGGCCATCGCGGTGGCGCGCGGCGCGAAGTGCCCGCTGCAGATTGCCCACCTCAAGACGCAGGGGCCGCGGAACTGGGGAAAGCTCGACGCGGTCTTTGCGCGCATCGCCGAGGTGCGCGCGGCGGGCATCGATGCGGCGTTCGACCGCTATCCGTATCTCGCCTACCAGACGGGGCTGTCGAACCTGTTTCCGGTCTGGGCGCGCGACGGCGCGCCGGAGGACTTCCTGCGGCGCCTCGGCGAGCCGGCGACGGCGGCGCGCATTCGCGCGTACGCCGAGGAGCGCGCGGCGCTGATTGGCGGCTGGCACAACGTGCAGATCTCCGGGGTGAGCGCGATGGCCGACAAGCCCACGGAAGGGATGCGGGTCGACGACGTAGCGACGGCGCGCGGCCTGGCGCCGTACGAGACGGCCGTTGCGTTGCTGCAGGCGAATCGCGGCAGCGTGGGGATGGTGGGCTTTGCGATGAGCGAGGCGAACCTCGAGCGCCTGTTGTCGCATCCGCAGGCGATGGTCTGCTCGGACGGCGGGTCGATCGCCAGCAGCGGGCCGGCGCGCCAGGGGCATCCGCACCCACGCGGCGCGGGGACGTTTGCGCGCGTACTCGCGCGCTACGTGCGCGAGCGGAAGGTGCTGACGCTCGGCGCGGCCATCCACAAGATGAGCGCGCTGTCGGCGGCGCGGCTGCACCTCGCCGGGCGCGGGCAGCTGCGTGTGGGGGCGATGGGTGACGTGACGGTGTTCGACGCGGCGACGGTGGCCGACACGGCGACGTTCACCGATCCGTTCCAGTATGCCGTGGGCGTCACGGCGGTGTTCGTGAACGGCTCGATGGCGTTGTTGCACGGCGAGCGCGGGACGCGGACGGGGCGGGCGGTGCGGGTGGGGGTGAGGGACGGCGGACGGTAGACGGTTCGACCGTGTTGGATGGCAGGATGCAGCGGCAGAAGCCACCGTCGATTGGCCGATGCATCGCCCCCGCTGGCGAGCCCGTGAATAGTGCCATATATTGATATAGCGATATATCGACCGTGCTGTTCCCCCCACCACGAGGATCCCATGTTCAAGGTCAATGAAGGAACCGCTGATCGCGCCCTCCGGGTGGTGCTCGGCATCGCGCTGATCGCCCTGGCGCTCACGAAGGGCTACGTATGGGGTTGGATTGGCGTCGTGCCGCTCCTCACGGGCGCGACGGGCATCTGCCCGCTGTACTCGGTGTTCGGCATCAACACGTGCGGGACGAAGAAGGCGTAGCCAGCACGTGCGGGACCGTGCGGCCGGTGCCATGTGGCGCCGGCCGCTTGTCTTTGGCGAAAGGGCACGGGCACGGTGTGGTGAGCGATCGGGCGACGAAGTACATTCCCGTGCGCCATGCACCGCACGGTGCCTGTGCCTGTTCCAACACGGTGCCCCTGTTCGCAGTGCGCTCCTTCCCACAGCCCCGGTGAAGCGTATGCGTCGCGTAGCCTCCCTCGTCCTTCTCGTCGTCGCCGTGCCGCTGCTTGCCCAGGCGCCCGATCCGTATCTCGCGCGCGTCAAGAAGCTGCTCGTCACGTCGCCCGTCATCGACGGGCATAACGACGCGCCGTGGGAGATCCGCGAGAACAAGGAGCTGCCGCGCGACGTCGACCACTACGACTTGCGGACTGATCTCAAAGGCCACGACACTGACCTGGCCCGCATGAAGAAGGGCGGCCTGGGCGGGCAGTTCTGGTCGATCTACATCCCCGGTGAGGTCAAGGACTCGGGGTATGCCCGGATCCAGCTGGAGCAGTTCGACATCGCGCGGCGGATGATCGGCAAGTATTCCCCCGAGATGGTTTTCGCGCGGACGGCCGACGATGCGCGACGCGCGATGGCGCAGAAGAAGTTCCCGTCGTTCTTGGGCCTCGAGGGCGGCCACGCGATCGAGAACTCACTTGGCGCGCTGCGCATCTATTACGAGTTGGGCGCGCGCTACCTGACGCTGACGCACAACGTCACGCTCGACTGGGCCGACGCGGCGCTTGGCGCGCAGGTGCACAACGGGCTGACGCCATTCGGCAAGGAAGTCATCCGCGAGATGAACCGCATGGGGATGATCGTCGACCTCTCGCACGTCTCGCCGGCGGTGATGAGCAACGTGCTCGACATCACGGAATCGCCGGTGATGTTCTCGCACTCGTCCGCACGCGCGCTCTCCGACCACAAGCGCGACGTGCCGGACTCGATTCTCGTGCGTGTCAGGAAGAACAACGGCATCGTCATGGTGACGTTCGTGCGCGAGTTCGTTTCCCAGAAGAACCTCGACTGGCGCACCGCGGCAGCCACGCATCGACGGGAGATCGCCATGGGCTTCGGCGGCGACACGGCACGCCTGCACGCGGCCATGATGGCGTGGGAGCAGGCGAACCCGGAGCCGGTCGTGACCATCAACGATGTGGCCGACCACTTTGACCACATGAAGAAGCTCATGGGTGCCGACCACATCGGCATTGGCGGCGACTTTGACGGCACCGGCGGCGAGCACATTCAGGGACTCGAGGATGCGTCGACGTATCCGACGCTGCTCGCCGAGCTGGCGCGCCGCGGCTGGACCGACGACGAACTGCGCAAGGTGACGAACGGCAACATCCTGCGCGTGCTCGCGGACAACGAAAAGGTGGCCGCTCGCCTGCAGAAGGCGCGCAAGCCGAGCACCAGGACCATCGACGAGTTGGATCGCAGCCCGAAGATGTGAGACGGCGGCCGGCGATCCGTGTGCTGGCTACGCGCCGGGTCGCTCGGCGCCGACCTGCGCGGCCAGCCAGTGCCGGAGCGACGGGAGGTCAGTGACCACCATCGCTCCAATGGCATCGAGGGCCGGCCGGTACGCGGTGGTGGCGCTGCCTCCCACCACGAGGTGCACGTCGGGTGGAAGCGCGGCGTGCAGCGCGCGCAATTCGCCGTCCATCAACGGATCGTCCTCGGGAAAGACGAGGCTGAGTGCGATCGCGCGCGCGCCAGTCACCGCGGCGGCCGATGCGATGTCGGCGGCCGGCAGGTTGGGGCCGAGGTAGACGACGCGCCATCCGGCGGCGGCGGCCGTGGCGGCGACGAGGGCCGCGCCCAGTTCGTGTACCTGACCGGCGGGTGTGGTGACCAGCAGCTTGGGCGCATCGGAGGTGGGCGCATACTGGTCGGTGAGCCAGCCGAGGAGGCGGCGCACCGACGACGTGGCGAGGTGCTCATGTGACGGCGAAAGCGCGCCGGCATGCCAGCGGTCCCCGGTGGTGCGCACCAGTGGCGACACGACGCCATCGAGCAGCTGGTCCATCGAGAGCCGCAGCATCGCCTGCCGCAGCGTCGCCTCGAGCGCGATGCCGTCGAGCGTCTCGACAGCGGCCAGCGCTTCGGCGAGGAACGGCTGTGCCGCGAGCGCGTGCGGCGTACCGCGCGCGAGCACACTCGCTTCTTCGTTGCGGACGATGTCGGTGAGCGTGGGCGTGTCGAGGCGCGCCACCGACGAGATGCTGCGTCCCACCTCGACGGCTCGCGCGAGGAGCCGCAGCCGGGCCACGTCGGCCGCAGTATACCACCGCTGGCCGCCGGGCGAACGTCCGGGGGTCACCACCTGGTAGCGGCGTTCCCACACGCGCAGCACGTCGGCCGACAGCCCGGTGCGCTCGGAGACGATGCGCATCGGCAACAGGTGGTCGGGGCGGTTTGTGGGATCGATCACGGTGCGAAAGGTAGGGACGTTACTGGCGAACCGGCAGGACAGCGTGCCCGCGGGCGGTGCGGGGAACCGCCGCGAGGCCGCCAGCCGTTGAACGGGGACGCGCGTACTCTACTCGTCAACGCACACCTGACCGGCTCGGTTCCCTCATGCGTTTCACCCCATCGTGGCGTCTCTCGACGTCACTCACGCTGCCCCTGCCGCTCGAGCACGTCTTCCCGTTCTTCGCGGACGCGACGAACCTCGGGCGCCTCACGCCGCCGGAGCTGCGCTTCACCATCCGCACGCCACCGCCGATCGTCATGCGACCGGGCGCGCTCATCGACTACACCATCGGCGTATGGGGCGTGCCCCTGCGGTGGCGCACTCGTATCAGCCGGTGGGAGCCGCCGTTCCTGTTCGTGGACGAACAGCTCCGCGGCCCGTACGCGCTGTGGGTGCATGAGCACCGGTTCACGAGAGTGGACGGCGGCACGCGCATCGATGATGCCGTCACCTTTCGTCTGCCGCTCGCGCCGGCCAGCAACGTGGTGGCGCCACTGGTGCATCGCATGCTGCGTCGCATCTTCGCGCATCGGCAGGAGACGGTGTCGGATCTCCTGAGCGTCGGCACGGTCGGTGGGCTCATTGCGCCGATTGTCATCACGCGTGCGGCGGTGGACGGGTAGTGCAATCGTGAATCGGCCAGCCGCCGGCTTTCCGCCGTCTGCGGTCTGCCATCGCGCTACCCCGCGGCCAACACCTCGCCAACCACATCCAGCAGCCGCGACACCGTCTCCACCGTGTGATCGCCCATGTGCCCCACGCGAAAGGTCGTGGCTGCCATCTTGCCGTAGCCGCCACCCAGCGTGAAACCGCGCGCGGCCACCGCGTCGACGACCGATCGCGCATCGACGCCGGGCGCGGTCTTCACCACGGTCACCGTGGCGCTGCGTGATCCGCACGGCGCGAGAATACCGTCGGCGCGCCCGGCCTGACGCTGATGCTCCACCCAGGCGTGGGTCGCCGCCGACATGGCGGCGTGGCGCGCCCAGCGGCACTCGATGCCCGTGGGTCCGATGGCTGCGAGTTGCGCATCGAGTGCAAAGAAGAGCGAGACGGCCGGCGTGTTGGGCGTCTGGTGCCTGGCGGCGTAGTGCGCGAACTCGACGATGTCGAAGTAGCGGCCGCGCGCCGGCTGCTCGGCGGCTGACGCGAGGTAGCGGTCGCTTACTGCACAGAACGCGAGGCCTGGCGGCAGCGCCAGCGCCTTCTGCGATCCGGTGAGCGCGAAGTCGAGCGCCCATGCGTCGGTCTCCACCGGCATGCCGCCCATTCCCGACACGGAGTCGATGAGCGAGAACGCACCATTGGCGTGTGCGAGCTCGGCAATGGCCTGCACGTCCTGGGCGGCCCCGGTGGATGTTTCGGAATGCGCGGCGGTGACGGCGGCGAACCGGCGCGCGCGCAGCGCCTGCTCCACGGTCTCGAGAGGCACCACCTGCCCGTACGGCACCTCGAGCGCCTGCACGGTGCGCCCGCAGGCGCGCGCGATCTCGGCGAAGCGGGCGGAGAACGCGCCATTGACGAGCGACAGCATTGGGCCGGCTGGCGCGTTGCGCACGGCCGCTTCCATGAGGCCGGTGGCCGACGAGCTGCTGATGAAGACGGGGCGCGTGGTGCGGAAGACGCGCCGCAGCCCCTCGTCGCAGCGGGTGTAGAGCGCGTCGAATTCCGGGCTGCGATGCGAGATCATGGGGTGCAGCATCGCGGCGAGGATCTCCGGCCGCACTTCAGTGGGGCCGGGCAGGAAGAACGTGCCGAAGGCGGGCATGGTCATGCGGAGAGCGCGTGGGCGATGAGGGCGGCGAACGAATCGAGCACGAGCGACGCGCTGGCAACCACCGCGTCACGGCGCACGAATCCAATGTACGCGGCAAAGGCGTCGACCGCCGGGGCCATGGCGAGGTCGGTGGAGCCGTCGCCGACCGCGAGGATGGGCCGCGGCAGGGCGAGGTGCTCGAGGACGATCGCCTTGCCGTCCTGCGTCATGAGCGGCGTGGGCAGGATGTCCTCGAAGCGGCCATCGGCGTCGAGCTGGAGTTCGACGGCGTGCACCCGGTCGTCGGCGACGCCGAGGAGCCGCGTCATCGGGAGGAGCGCGGCGCGCAGTCCGCCGCTGATGACGTGCACCTCGACCCCCGCCGCGTGCAGGGCGGCCACGGCGTCGGCCGCGCCAGGCGCCACCGCGTTGACGTATGCGTGGGCCAGTGCGCGCACATCCAGCGCCGTCGGCTGGATGAGCGTGAGGCGGCGCGCGTACACCTCGTCGAGCGTGAGCTCGCCGTTCATGGCGCGCGTGGTGAACGCCTCGACCTTGCGCCGGACTTCGGGATCGCGGCGCGCCGACAGCCAGTCGATGCCTTCGATGCCGGCCAGCGTGCTGTCGGCGTCGAGCACGACGGATGCATAGCGCCTCACAGGATGTTCCCCGGTGCGAGGCGGCCCTCGGGATCGAACTCGCGCTTGAGGGCGCGCATCACTGCCAGCTGGTGCACGCCGACCTGCAGGCCGAGCCACTTGCTCTTCACCTTGCCGATGCCGTGCTCGGCGGCCACGGTGCCACCCATCGCAATGATCGCGCGCAGTGTCTCCGCCAGCGCGCCTTCGATCTTCTTCACTTCGTCGGGGTTGCGGGCGATGAAGTTCTGGTGCGGATGCCCGTTGCCAAGGTGCCCGTAGGTGACCGCGGGGGCCACGCCGTGCGCGGTGCTGATGCGGCGCGCTTCGGCGAGCGCCTGCGCGGCGAGGGGATACCGCACGGCCCAGTCGGTGCTCATGCGACGCCCGCCCTGCGGCAGGAAGGGCGCGGCGCGTTCGTGCATCGCGGCGGGCGCGGCGTGGCGCATGCGCCGTGCTTCGCGCAGCGCGTGCTCGCCGTCGAACGCGCGCACCTCACCGGCGTTGGCGTCGCAACGCTCGGCGAGCGCAAGCCAGGCGTCGAGTGGGGGCTCGTCGTCGCCTGCGTCCTCGAGGTAGACCATGGCCCCGGCGCGCGGGGCCCACGCGGCATCGTCCATGGCGGTGCGGACGATGCCGAACGCATCGGCGTCGAAGTACTCGAGGCAGCGCGGGTGCACGGCGTCCGACTGGCGCGCAGCGACGATGAAAGCGAGTGCGCGCGGCTCGTCGGGGAACGGCACGCCGAGGCCAAGCACACGCGGTGGCAGCGGCAGCAGCGACAGTTCGGCCATGGTGACGATGCCGAGTGTCCCCTCGCTGCCAACGAACCAGTCGACGGGATCGTGCGCCAGTTGGTAGCCGACGGTGTTCTTCTCCACGCCCGGCCGGCGCGCCGTGAATTCACTCGCATCGGCAAGGAACGCCGTGAGGGCGCGCACATGTGCCCGCGTGGGGCCGTAGCGCAGCGTGCGCGGTCCCGACGCGTTGCAGGCAATGGCGCCGCCGACGGTGCATTCCTCCTCGCTCGTCGGGTCGGGGGCGAAGAAGAGGCCGTGCGGCGCACAGGCGCGCTGCAGGTCGCCAATGAGCACGCCAGGTTCGACACGCGCGATGCGCGCGACGGGGTCGATGTCGATGATGCGCGCCATGGCGCGCGTCGACAGCAGCCAGCCGCGCTCGGCAACTGAGGCGCCGGTGGTGCTGGTCTGTGCGCCGGCCGCGGTGACGCACGCGCCGTCCATTGCCGCCATGCGCAGCAGCTCCTGCACGTCAGCGGCCGATTCCGGGCGCGCCACCGCCTCGGGAACGGTGCGCAGGCCCGAGACGTCGCGTGCGTACGCCTCGAGCGCCGACGGATCGCGCAGGAGCGAGAGGCTCACGCGTCGCCGCCGAACTTCACGACAGTGGCGCTCCGCACGTCGCGCAGCGCGGTGAGCGTGCCGCGCACGTGCGCCGGCGGAACGCCGTCGATGGTCACCACGGCCAGCGCGTCGCCGCCTGCGGCGAGCCGCGCCTGATGGTACTCGGCGATGTTCACGCCCGCCTCGGCAAGGGCCGTGCCCACGCGGCCAATGACACCGGGGACGTCGTGATTGGTGAGCACCAGCAGTGTGCCGCGCGGCGCGACGTCGACGTGGAAGTCGCCGATGCGCGTGAGCCGCGGCGGCATATCGAGTGCAGCCACGCCGCCCACGCGCATGCTCTGTGCGCCGGCGACCAGCCGCACCTCGACCGCGCGGGAATGCGGCGCAAAGCCGCCCGCGCCGTGCGCCAGCACAAGGCCACGCGCCGTGGCCAGCGCGCGGGCGTTGATGAGGTTGAGACGGTCGGACTCCACGACGCCCTCGAGCGTTCCGGCGGCCGCGGCCGCCATGAGGGCGCCCGCGCTCGCGGTCAGGTCGTCGCCCGTCTTGAGCGTCACCGACTCGATGGCCGTGGCGCCACGCTCGGCCAGCAGGGCACGCGCCACCGCCGCCGCGCGACGCGCGAGCAGCAGGGCCGGCGCCAGCGTCACGGCATCCTCGCCGGCGAGCGCGCCGTTGAGCGTGCGCGACAGGTCCCCGTGCAGCAGGGCGTCACGCACGGCCTCGCAGGCGTCGACGGCCACATTGTGCTGCGCCTCGGCCGACGATGCGCCGATGTGCGGGGTGAGCACCACGTTGGCGTGGCCGCGGAACGGATGGTCGCCGACGAGCGGCTCCCTGAGGTAGACGTCGAGCACGGCGCCCGCCACGTGGCCGGTGTCGAGCGCGGCGCGCAGGGCGTCGTCGTCGACGATGCCGCCGCGAGCCATGTTCACCACCACCGCGCCGCCGCGCAGGTGCGCCAGCGCCCTGGTGCCGATCATCCCCGTGGTTTCGTCGGTCAGCGGCACGTGCACGGTGAGTACCTGCGCCACGGCGAGCAGGGCGTCGAGCGTTGGCGCGCCCCTGACGCGCAGCGCGGCAAAGCGCTCCTCGCTCACGTACGGGTCATACGCGTGCACCTCCATGCCGAACGCATGGGCGCGGTGCGACACCTCGCCGCCAATGCGCCCCAGCCCGACGATGCCGAGCGTCTTGCCGCGCAGTTCGGTGCCGAGCAGTTCGGAGCGCTCCCAGCGTCCTGCGTGCATGGAGGAGTCGGCGCGCGTCAGGTGGCGCAGCAGCGAGATGACGCCACCGAAGAAGAGTTCGGCCACCGCCACCGTGTTGCCCGCCGGTGCGTTGATGACGGCGATGCCCAGTTCGGTCGCGACGTCCATGGCGATGTTGTCGACGCCGACGCCGGCGCGTCCCACCACCTTGAGCCGCGTGGCGCGGCGGAGCAGCGGCTCGGTGATGCGCGTGGCGCTGCGGCCGATGATCGCGTCGTATTGGTCGATGCGCTCGAGCAGTTCGGCCGGTGGCAGGGTGGCGAGCTCATCCACCTCGAATGCCGGCACGGCGCGCAGCAGCGCGACGCCCTCGCGGTCGATGTCGTCGGTCACCAGGATGCGATGGGACATGGCGAGGTGCTGGGGAAGGGGCAGAGCGTGGTGCGGGGGGCAGGGGCGACTCCCTCCCGTAATTTGCCCTCCGGGTTGCGTCCACGCGACTGGATGGAGAGGATTCGTTCGTGCCCGAACTTCCACACGACTGCGCCCTGCTCCTCGCGCGCCCCGCCGACCTCGTGCCCTACGGCGAAATCAGTCGCCAGACGTTCGGCGACACCTATGGCGCGACGCACGCGGCCGCAGTGGTCGCGCGTCACGTGGCCGAGCGTTTTGACGACACGCATTTGCGGGCCGAGCTTGCCGATCCCCTGCGCACCGCCCTGGCCGTCACGCACGAGGGGCGCTGGGTGGCGTACGCGCTCGTGCGGTCGGGCCAGGCGCCCGTCGCGTTGACGGGCACGCGTCCCGTGGAGGTGGAGCGGTTCTACGTGGACCACGCCTGGCACGGACGCGGCGTCGCCGCACCGCTGATGGAGGCCGCGCTGGATGCGGCGCGCCAGCACCGCGGCGATGTGGCGTGGCTGGGCGTCTGGGAGCAGAATTCACGGGCCATTCGTTTCTACACGCGGTGCGGCTTTGCCGACGTCGGCCGCACCACCTACCAGTTTGATGGCCACGCCGAGAACGACTTGGTGATGGCGACACCGCTCTAGGAACCCACGGTCTGCCATCCGCCACCTGCCATCTGTCATCCCTCCCACCGAGCCCCACATGAACCGTCGCACCCTCATTGCCCTGCTTGCATTTGGACCCTCGCTCGCTGCGGCGCAGATCCCGCTCAAAGCCGCACTCAGTGGCCGAGCGAGCACCGAAGTGGCGCTGAATCCGCCGCGCGAGGCTGGCAAACCCGCACCCAAGGCGCTGGTGGTCAAGGTTGATTACGGCCAGCCGCACGCGCGCGGCCGTGAGGTGCCCACCGAGTTGACCACGGTCGACACCGTGTGGCGCACTGGTGCCAACATGCAGACGGCGCTCACCAGCGACGTCGACCTGGTGGTTGGCGGCGCGACCATCCCCAAGGGCGCCTACTCGCTCTACACGGTTCGCACGGCGTCTGGCTACCAGCTCATCATCAACGCCGTCACCGGGCAGTCGGGCATGCAGTATGACAAGTCCAAGGACGTGGTGCGCGTTCCCCTGAGGGCGCGGCCACTCGGGGAGGTGCGGGAATCGCTGCAGATCGCCCTGGTCCCGGCGGGCGACCAGTCGCCACAGGGACTCCTGACCATTGCGTGGGGGAAACTCGAACTCTCCACCAACTGGTCGGTCAAGTAGATTTCAGGGGGGCGGCTGATGCCGCCCCCCGCTCTCTGACCCCACCCAGCACGCCATGCCCGCTCCGCGCCTTCAGACCCTGCACGATGCCGGCCAGTCGCTCTGGCTTGACTACATCGACCGCCCCATGCTGCACAACGGGGAACTCGCGCGTCGCATTCGCGACGATGTCCTCACCGGGATGACGTCCAATCCGGCGATCTTCGAGAAGGCGTTGGCTTCAGGCTCGGCGTACGATGCGCAGGTGGCGTCCATCACCGGCCCGCATACCGCGTGGCAGCTGTTTGAGGAACTGGCAGCCGACGATGTGCGGACCGCGTGTGACCTTTTCCGCGGCGTCTACGACAGCTCGGGCGGACTCGACGGCTACGTGTCGCTGGAAGTCTCGCCCAACGTCGCCAACGACGCGGACGGCACGGTGCGCGAGGCGCGGCACCTGTGGGCGCTGGTGAACCGGCCCAACGTGATGATCAAGGTGCCGGGCACCGACGCGGGCAGCATGGCGCTGCGCACGCTCATTGCCGACGGCATCAACGTGAACGTCACGCTGCTCTTCGCCGTCGAGGCCCACGACCGCGTCATCGAGGCCTATCTCTCGGGCCTCGAGGCGCGCGCCGCGTCGGGCGCCCCCCTTGCCGCCGTGGCGAGCGTGGCGTCGTTCTTTGTGAGCCGCGTGGACAGCGAGATCGACAAGCGGTTGGACGCCCAAGCGGCAGCGGGCACCATCGACGCCGCGGCGGCCACCGCGCTCAAGGGAAAGGCCGCCGTCGCCAACGCCAAGCTGGCGTACCGGCTGTTCACCGAGCGCTTTCGGGGGCCGCGCTGGAATGCGCTGGCGGCGCGCGGCGCGCGCGTGCAGCGCCCGCTCTGGGCCAGCACCTCCACCAAGAACCCGTCGTACCGCGACGTCATCTACGTCGAGGAGCTCGTTGGGCCGCACACCGTGAACACGCTGCCGCCGGCCACGCTCGAGGCGTTCCGTGACCACGGCGACGTGCGTCGAAGCATCGACGCCGACCTGGCCGGCGCCGAACAGGCTCTCGCAGCCGTCGAGGCCGCTGGCATCTCCGTGCGGGGCGTCACCGACCAGCTGCTTGGTGAAGGCCTCGCGTCCTTCCAGAAAGCGTTCGACACCCTGCTCGCCGGCCTCGAAGCCAAGGCGAGCGCCCTGGGCCGTGCGGTGACGGCCCGTCGCTGACCGATACTCATCCCATGCACACCAAGCACACGCGCACCAAGGTCGTCTGCACCATCGGCCCCGCCTCGACCTCCCCCGAGGCGCTGCGCGGGCTGATGCTCGCCGGCCTCGACGTTGCCCGCGTCAATTTTTCGCACGGCACGCATGAGCAGCACGCGGCGCGCATCGCGGACGTTCGCCGCATCGCAGCCGAGATGAACCGCCCGGTGGCCATTCTCGGCGACTTGCAGGGGCCGCGCATTCGCGTCGGCAACCTCGACAGTCCCATCACGCTCGTCGAAGGGAGCGACATCACGCTGGCCTACGAGGGCGTCGCCGCTGCGGGCGACATCCCGGTGACGTACGACGACCTCGCCACCGACGTGACGGCCGGCGCGCGCATTCTGCTCGACGATGGCCTGCTCGCGCTCGACGTGCTGAAGGTCGTCGGCCCACGCGTGCATTGCCGCGTGGTGTACGGCGGGCTGCTCAAGTCGCACAAGGGCATGAACCTGCCCGGCGTGAAGGTCTCGGCGCCGACGCTCACCGAAAAGGATCACGCCGACATCGTCTTTGCCGTCGAGCATGACCTCGACTACCTGGCGCTCTCGTTCGTGCGGCAGCCGTCGGACCTCGACACGCTGCGCGCGCTGGTGCCCAAGGGCGTGCTGCTGGTGTCGAAGATTGAAAAGGACCAGGCACTCAACGACATCGAGGAGATCCTCAAGGCCTCGGACGCGGTGATGGTGGCGCGCGGCGATCTGGGCGTGGAACTGCCGTTCGAGGAAGTGCCGATTGCGCAGAAGCGCATCATCGCGCTTGCCAACCGGTACGGCCGCCCGGTGATCACGGCGACGCAGATGCTCGAATCGATGATCACCAACCCGCGCCCGACGCGCGCCGAGGCGAGCGACGTGGCCAACGCCATCTTCGACGGCACCGACGCGGTGATGCTGTCGGCGGAGACGGCGAGCGGGGCCTACCCCAAGCTGGCCGTCGAGGCGATGGTGCGCATCGCCGCCGAAGCGGAGCGGCATCCCGTGCCGCGCGGCCTCGGCGCCGACCGGGTGGAGCCCGGGCACGCGAGCGTCGAGGAGACCATCGCCGGCGCCACGGCTACCGCGGTGCGCATGCTTGGCGCGGCCGCCATCGTGGTGTTCACCAAGTCGGGCTTCGCGGCGCGCATCGTCGCGGCTCGGCGCCCCGGTGTGCCGATTATCGCCATGACCGATCAGGCGCGCACCTATCGCCAGCTTGCCATGGTCTGGGGCGTCACCCCCGTGCTGGTGCCGCATGCCGACACGTACGAGCAGATGGCGTGGAGTGCGCGCGGCATCGTGGTGGACCTCGGCTTCGCCAAGCTGGGCGATCGCGTGGTGATCACGGCCGGTGTGCCGTTCGATGTGCCCGGCACCACCAACACGCTCAAGGTGGAGACGGTGTGAAGCTCACGTTCCTCGGCACCGGGACGAGCTTTGGCGTGCCGGTGGTCGGCTGCGACTGCGCGGTCTGCCGGTCGAGGGATCCGCGCGACCAACGGACGCGGGTGGGTGCGGTGGTTGAGGTGGGGCGTACGCGCCTGCTCCTCGACACGCCGCCCGAACTGCGGCTGCAGCTCCTCGCAACGGGCATCACCGACGTCGACGCGGTGCTCTTCACGCATGACCATGCCGACCACACCAACGGCATCGACGACATCCGCGCCATCTCGGTGCGTCGCGTGGGTGCGCTGCCCATGTACGGCCCGGCCGAAACGATGCAGGGCCTGCGCGTCCGGTTTCCCTACATCTTCGACGACGCGGTCAAGGCGCAGCCGGGCACGTACAAGCCCGAGGGGTCGCTCACCGTCCTCGAACCCGGCGTGACGGTGCGCATCGGCGACGCGGAGGTCACACCCGTGGAGGTGCCGCACGGCCGCTGGCGCGTGTTCGGCTACCGCATCGGGGCCCTCGCGTACATCACCGACGCCAAGACGATTCCCGACGCGGCGTTCGCGCTGCTGCGGGGCGCCGAGGTGCTGGTGCTCAACGCGCTGTTCCGCACGCCGCATCCCACGCATCTCAGCGTCGACGAGGCGGTGGTCATGGCGCGCCGCATTGGCGCGCGCCGCACGTGGCTGACGCACCTGACGCACGACAACCTGCACGCCGCGCTGGCGGCCGAGCTGCCAGCCGACATTCAACCGGCCTTTGACGGCCTTGCGGTGGAGTTCTGATGGCGTTCACGCTCGATGTGACCTCGATGACGGAGCCGGTGGTCGGCGCCGGCGTCCCCGCTGCCGAATGGCCCACGCTGGCGGCACGTTTCCGTGAGGCGCACGCGGCGGTGGCTGGCATTGCCGCTACGGGTGTATATGGATACCGCGAGCTCGAGGCGCAGGCCGACGAGCGTGCCCGCGTCACCACATTTGCCGCCGGCGTCCAGGGGCAGTACGACGACATCGTGGTCCTCGGCATCGGCGGTTCGTCGCTGGGCGCCATGGCGCTGCGCACGGCGCTGCTCCCCGCCGCGTGGAACGCGCGCACCGACGCGCAGCGCGGCGGCCGCGCGCGCCTGCACGTGCTCGACAACGTCGACCCGCGCACCATTGCCGGCGTGCTGTCCATTGTCACGCTGCCACGCACGCTGTTCGTGGTGATTTCCAAGTCGGGTGGCACCATCGAGACGCTGGCGCAGTATCTCGTGGTGCGCGCGCGGCTGGATGGCGACGGGCTCGAGGCGGCGCGGCACCTCGCGTTCGTCACCGACCCGGCCAAGGGCGCGCTGCGCGTCATTGCCGCGCGCGACGGCATTCCCGTGTTTGCGGTGCCCCCCAACGTGGGCGGGCGCTTCAGCGTGCTGTCGCCGGTGGGTCTGCTGCCTGCGGCACTCTGCGGCATCGACGTCGAGGGCCTGTGTGCGGGCGCGACGGTGATGCGCGATGCGACGATGGGTGACGATCTCGAGCACAATGCGGCGGGGCTGTTTGCCACGCTGCAGTGGCGCGCGCACGAGCGTGCCGGGCAGGGGCTGCACGTGATGATGCCCTACAGCGACGCACTGCGCGACCTCGCGCCGTGGTTCGTGCAGCTCTGGGCCGAATCGCTGGGCAAGATCAACAGGGACGGCACGCACGTGGGGCCGACGCCGATTGCGAGTGTCGGCGCCACCGACCAGCACAGCCAGGTGCAGCTGTTCATGGAAGGACCTGCCGACAAGACCGTGACGTTCCTGCGCGTCGACGCGGCGGCGGACGACGTGGAGATTCCTCGTCTCGAATCGGGCGAGCCGGCGTTGGCATTCCTCGGCGGGCACACCCTGGGCGAACTGCTCGACGTCGAGTGCCGGGCGACCGCCAGTGCGCTGGCGCGGGCCGGGCGGCCGTCGATGACGATGACCGTGGGTGCCTCGGACGCGTGGCATGTCGGAGGCCTGATGATGTGGTTCATGCAGGCCACCACGCTGGCTGGCGCACTGTATCGGGTGGACCCACTGGACCAGCCCGGGGTAGAACTTGGCAAGCGCTTGGCAAACAAGGATTTAGGGCATCCTAACTTCCTGTCCGAGGCCAAAGGGACGTTGCCACAAGACGCGGCCATCCCGCACAGGCGGCTGCGCGTGGGCTGAGTTGCCGCTGTCGTGTTGCCTCGCGCCGCCAAAGCGGCCAAATTCATCGGGCTAAAGCCTTCACGCACCATCAGGCGCTGAGCGGGCGCCACCAATCCATAGAGTCCCACCATGTCGAATCCGATTGATTCCCTGCATCGCGTTCTCGGGCCCGTGGCCTCGGTCGAGAACAATCGCATGATCCTCAAGGAGCCCGCCTCGCTGGCGTCCACGCGCATGGACGAGCTTGCCAAGCTTGCCGTCTTTGGCGACGCGGACGAGAAGGAGTGGGCGCGCTGGGCCATTCTCGAACTCGGCCAGATGGTGGGCGTGCGCCCGGCGTCCATTCACGAGCTGTACATGGCGCGCGGCCGCGGCGAGATCACCGGCTTCACCGTGCCGGCGATGAACATCCGCGGCATGACGTACGACACGACGCGCGCGATCTTCCGGTCGGCCATCAAGCTGAACGGCGGCGCGTTCCTGCTCGAGATCGCCCGCAGCGAGATTGCGTACACCGACCAGCGCCCCGCCGAGTACGTGGCCGTCATCATTGCCGCGGCGCTGCGCGAGGGCTACCGGCACCCGGTCTTCATTCAGGGTGACCACTTCCAGATCAACGCCAAGAAGTACGCGGCCGACCCCGTGGCCGAGATGGCGGCGGTGAAGCAGCTTGCCACGGAGGCGATTGCCGCCGGCTTCTACAACATCGACGTCGACACGTCGACGCTGGTTGACCTGTCGCAGCCGACGCTCGAAGAGCAGCAGCGCCCCAACTACGAGGTGGGGGTGGAGCTTGGCTTGCACGTGCGCTCGCTCGAGCCGGCTGGCATCACCATCTCGCTGGGTGGTGAGATTGGCGAGGTCGGCACGGCCAACTCGACGGTGCCCGAACTGCGCGCCTTCATGAGCGGGTACAACCAGACGCTGCTGGCGAGGGCGCCGGGGACGGTGGGGCTTTCGAAGATCTCGGTGCAGTCGGGCACATCGCACGGCGGCACGGTGAAGGCCGATGGGTCGATTGCCGACGTGAAGCTCGACTTCGGGACGCTCGAGGATCTCGGCCGCGTGTCACGCACCGAGTACGGGCTGGCCGGCGCGGTGCAGCACGGCGCGTCCACCCTGCCGGACAACTTGTTCCACAACTTCCCCAAGACGGAGACGGCGGAGATCCACCTC
Source organism: Gemmatimonas sp. (assembly GCA_025361705.1). Classification (GTDB taxonomy): domain Bacteria; phylum Gemmatimonadota; class Gemmatimonadetes; order Gemmatimonadales; family Gemmatimonadaceae; genus PNKL01. The sequence continues at coordinate 58,373 of JANYJW010000010.1, read as the reverse complement.
GCCACCGGCTTCCAGACGATGCTGTACGACCACCTGCCGGACGCCCTGCGTGAGGAGATCTACGCGTGGCTGCGCGAGAACGCGAAGGACGAGCGCAAGGCGGGTGACACGGATGAGCAGTTCTTCTACAAGTCGCGCAAGAAGGCGCTGGGACCGTTCAAGAAGGCGCTCTGGTCGCTGCCGTCGAGCACGCAGGCCGAACTGGCCCGTGCGTACGATGCGAAGTTCGAGTTTCTGTTCACCCAGTTGGGCATCGCTGGCACTTCTCCGTATCTCGAGCGGTATATCGATGTGCCCGATCAGCGCCGGCTTGCGCCGTCGCTCGCCGGACCGGCGGTGGAAGCGGCGCCGGACGACGCCGACGCTGGCGAGTAGGACCAAGGCAGTGTGTGGGGTCCGCGGATGGGCGCGGCCCGCTTACCTCAAACGGAGAATCCATGCGTAAGACATTCCTCATGGTCGCTGCTGCGACCCTCGTGCTCACGGCGTGCGACAATTCCAAGGCCGAGCTGCAGAAGCAGCTCGAGCAGGTGAAGCTCATTTCGGCGGAGAAGGACTCGCTGCTCAAGGACGTGATGTCGACGTCGCAGTTCATTGCGGATGTCAACACCGAGCTGGGCAAGGTGCGGGACGCCAAGGCCGGCAAGCCCGTGCAGGGCGCGGCGGGCGAACTGCCCAATCCGTCGCCGGCCGAGCAGCGCGCGAAGATGCTTGAACGCATCACGCTGCTGACCGCCCGCGTCAATGACGCCGAGTCGCGGCTCGCCGCCAGCCGCCAGCGCGTGGCGGCGATGTCGGGGGACAACGCGAACCTCACCAAGCAGCTCGCGCAGTACGACTCGACGATCACGGCGTTCAAGTCGATCATCGAGAACCAGAAGGCCGAGATCGCCTCGCTGACGACGCAGGTGGCTGTGCTGCAGGGCGAGAACACGGGGCTCAAGGCCGACAAGGCGACGCTGACGACCGAGAAGACGGCGTTGACGGGCGAGAAGGCGGCGCTGACGGTCGAGCGCAACACGGTCTACTACGTGGTCGGCACCAAGGACGAGCTGCGCAAGAAGGGGATCATCGTGAAGAAGGGCGGCATCCTGGGCATCGCGGCGACGGACATTCCGGCGACGACGCTCAACCCGGCCGATTTCACGTCGATCGACAAGACCAAGGTGGCGGAGATCACGCTGCCGAACGCGGACAAGGCGTACCGCGTGCTGTCGCGTCAGGACCTCGGCGCCACCGAGCAGCCCGCCAAGGGCGGCTACAAGACGGCGATCAAGATCACCAACGCCGAGCAGTTCTGGGCGGCGTCCAAGTTCCTGATCATCGTCCAGAACTGATGACGGGAGCGATTCGCGGATGAGTGCGCCGCCGCCATGGGGGGCGGCGCGCCTCCGTGACACCGTCGCTGACTACGCCCTCCGTATCTGGGCGAAGGGCAACGACGACGACATCTTCTTTCTCGCCGGCGGGGTGGCCTACAACATCCTCCTCGCCGGCGTGCCGTTCTTCCTGCTGCTGATTGCCGGCATCGGCTACGCGCTCAACAAGTCGGCGGCCGACTCGACGCGCGACGTGGTGGAGTTCCTCGGCCGCCTGCTGCCAGAGGGCGCGGCCGATGGGAAGAGTTTTCTCGATCCCATCCTGCGGGATGTCGTGCGGACGCGCGGGCGCGTGGGGCTGGTGTCGGCCCTCGCCTTCGCCTGGTTCTCGACGCGGCTCTTCGGCACGCTGCGCACGGTGCTGCAGCGGGTCTTCGCACTGGGGCAGGGGCGGGGGATCGTCGCCGGCAAGCTGTACGACATGGGGTACACGCTGGTCGCGTCGGCGCTGTTCGCCGCCTACCTGACGCTGTCGGCCTACCTCGCCATCATGGGGAACCGAGGCACGGCGATTCTGCGCGAGATCGGCGTCAACGCGACGGTGATGGGGCGCGTGGAGTACGCATTGGGGCGCTTGCTCGCCTTCAGCGTCGTGGTGGCCATCTTCTACAGCATCTACAAGGTCCTGCCGGCACGGCGCGTGCCGTGGAAGCAGGCCTTCGTGGCGTCGATGACCACGGGCGTGCTGTTCGAGATCGCGCGCAACGCGTTCGTGCTGGTGGTGCGGCAGTTCAACCCGGCCTCGTTGTACACGGGCACGCTCGGCGCGCTGGTGGTCGTCGTTTTCTGGGCGTACTATGCGGCGCTGCTCTTCGTCTTCGGGGGCGAAGTGGCACACGTCTACGATGAACGTCGGCGCCTCGTGCACCGGACCGAAGCCATGGAGGGATGATGATCGACCTGCGCAGTGACACCGTGACACGCCCCACGGCGGCCATGCGCCGCGCCATGGCCGACGCCGAGGTGGGTGACGACGTCCTCGACGGCGATCCCACCGTGACCGCCCTGCAGGAGCGCGTGGCATCGCTGCTCGGCAAGGAGCGCGCGCTCTTTGTGCCCACTGGCACGATGGGCAATGCGTGCGGACTCTGGGTGCACGGGCGGCATGGCACCGAGGCGTACGCACACGACGATTCACACATCGTCAACTGGGAAATCGCCGGGCTGTCCGGCCTGCGCGGGCTGCAACCGCGGATGGTGCGCGGCGCGCCCGTGATGACGCTCGACACGCTGCGCGCCGCGGTGCGTCCGGCGAGCAAGCACGCGCCGACGGCAAGCGTCGTCTGCTTCGAGAACACGCACAACGGCGCCGGCGGCATGGTGACGCCCATTGGCGATCTGCGCGCGATGGCGGAGTTTGCCCGGGGCACGCTCAAGCTGCCCATTCACCTCGACGGCGCGCGCCTGTGGAACGCACACATTGCCACGGGCACGCCGCTGGCCGATTTCGCCGCTTGCGCCGACACGGTGATGGTGAGCTTTTCCAAGGGGCTTGGCGCGCCGCTCGGCGCGTGCGTGGCGGGCTCGGCGGCGCACATCGACGAGGCGTTCATGGCGCGCAAGCGCCTGGGCGGCGGCATGCGGCAGAGCGGCATCGTGGCTGCCGCAGCACTGCATGGCCTGGAGCATCACCTGAGCCGGCTCGCCGAAGACCACGCGAACGCCAAGCGGCTGGCGGCGATCGTCGCTGACGGCGTTGCCGACGTGCAGGTGGTGCCGCCCGACACCAACATCGTGATGATCGACCTGCCGGCACGCATCGATGCGTCGCTGGTGACGGCGCGCGCCAAGGACCTGGGCGTGCTGATTTCGCCGTGGCACGCCAAGCGGGTGCGGGCGGTGTGCCATCTGGATGCGTCGGCCGAGCAGGTGGAGGCGGCGGGGCGGATGCTGGTGCAGGCGCTCGGCTAGCGGCGAGACGGGGGACGGGGGAAGGCAGGCTGTCGCGGCAGACGGCAGACGGCAGACGGCAGACGGCAGACGGCAGACGGCAGACGGCAGACGGCAGACGGCAGACCGCGACGCGGCGACGCTCGCCTCGTCGAGGATCGTGGGGTACCTTGTGGGCACGCCCTCTCAGGAGCCTGCGATGACTGTCTCCCGCCGCCACTTTGTCTCTGCCCTTGGCCTTGGGGGCGCTGGCCTGCTCTCGCCGCCGCTGCTTGGCGGCCGCGGCCATGAGGCCCGGTTGGCAACGTGGCTCTCGTCCGCTGAGGGACCCGCGGGGCTGATCCGCCTCGACAGCAACGAGAATCCCAACGGACCGGGCGCCCGGGCGTTCGAGGCGATCAAGGCGATGTTCGGCGAGGCCAATCGCTACCCGGACGATCCCGAGCGCGCGCTGGTGGCGGCGATTGCCAAGGAGCACGGTGTCGCCGAGCAGAACGTGCTCCTCGGCTGCGGGTCGAGCGAGATCCTGCGGATGTGCGTCGAGGCATATGTGAACACGGCGCAGCACCTTGTGACGGCGGGGCCGACGTTTGAGCTGCCGGCCAATTTTGCGAAGACGATGGGGCGCGCGGTGGTGACGGTGCCGGTGGACGCCAAGCTGCGGCTCGACCTCGGCGCGATGGGCGACAAGGCCGGCGGCGCGGGCCTCGTCTTCTTCTGCAATCCCAACAATCCCACGGCGACCGTGCACGGCGACGCTGCCGTGCGCGAGTTTGTGGCGCGCGTGCGGCGCGACTCACCGGCGACGGTGATCCTGATGGACGAAGCGTACCACGAGTACGTCGAGGATCCGTCGTACCGCACGGCAATCCCGCTGGCGCTGGCCGATGCCAATGTCATCGTGTCGCGCACGTTCTCCAAGGTGTTCGGCATGGCCGGTCTGCGCGCTGGCTACGCGATTGCGCACAAGGACACTGTGCGCCGCCTGCAGGGCTGGCGGCTCGGCTCGGGAATCAGCGTGTTGGCGCTGGCCGCGGCGACCGCGTCGGTGGGCGACCGCGAGCACATCGCGCTCGAGCAGAAGCGAAACCGCGAGGCCAAGGCCTTTACCCGCGCCTTCTTCGAGAAGGCGGGCTACGACGCCGGCGTGAGCGACGCCAACTTCCTGATGGTCGACATCAAGCGCGACATGCGCCCCGTGCGCGAGGCGTGCCGCAAGGAAGGCATTGCCGTCGGGCGGCCGTTCCCGCCGCTGACGACGCACCTGCGAATCTCCATTGGGACGATGGAGGAGATGCAGCGGGCGACGGAGGTGTTGCGGAGGGTGCTGGCCTAGGAACGATTGAGGAGAGGGAATCCGCATTCCCTCTCCTCGCGCTCAGTTGTGCCGGTCTGTCTCCCCTCGCTAACTTACGGGTGCTTCAGGCCCCGGTGGGCTTGGGCCCGCCAACTCCGCCAGGGCCGAAAGGCAGCAACGGTACGTGGTGTCCCATTTCGCATCGTCAGGCCTGAAGCACTCTCGCGGGGGGTATGCGCCATCACGGCGCACGCCCCCCGCGAGTTTGGTGAGCGTCCGGATTCCGGGTCTCGTCGTCCGTCCACGCGTGCGCCGTCGTGAACGCCGTGCGCAGCGTCTCGCGATCGTGGTGCTGCACAGCGCCGCGCAGTGCGCCGAGCGCGGCCAGGCAGGCGTCGAGCGCGTCGAGCACCGGCTCCGCGTTCTCGTCGAAGATTGCGCCCCACATCTTCTCCGACGAGGCGGCCAGGCGCGTCATGTCGCGGCCGCCGGTGCCGAGCCGTTTCCGTGCAATGCCGCGGTGTGCGAGTACCCCGGCGAGTCCGAGCGACAGCAGCTGCGGCAGGTGGCTGGCGAACGCCAGCTCGGCGTCGTGCCGCGCGGCGTCGTGCTCGACGGGCCGCGCGCCCACGGCGCGCCACAACGCGCGGGCGCGGCGCCACGCAGTGTCGCTCGTCTGCGGCGAACGGCACAAGTCGACGCGTGCCCCGGTGAACAGCCCCGTCCGCGACGCGCGCCAGCCGGCGCGATGATCGCCGGCCAGCGGATGGCTCCCGACAAACGACGCGCCCAGCGTCAGGTCTGCCGCGCACTGCACGATACGCCGCTTGGTGCTGCCGACATCCGTGATGAGCGCGGCGTCCCGCACGTGGGTGCTGGCGCGTTGGAGCAATGCGGGCGCCACATCGACGGGCACGGCGAGCACCACCACCTGCGCATCACGCAACGCCGTGAGGTCGTGGTCGATGGCGCGGGCAATCACGCCGCTGCGCCTTGCGGAGCGCACGGCAGCGCGGTCGGCGTCAAAGCCCCATACGGTGTCACCGCGCGCGGCGAGATCGCGGGCGAGCGAGCCGCCAATGAGCCCCAGTCCGAGCACGGCAATCGGGCCACGCGACGTCATGGGGCGTCGTTCTGCTGCACGCGGCGGCTCATGGAGACAATCTGCCAGAAGATGTTGCGGACGTCCTCTTCGGGGAGCCCCACGCGGCGGGCGTGCTTGGCCGCCGCCGCGATCACATGCGCCTCGCGGCGCGCGTCGAGCATGGCCAGGCCGGCGGCGCGCTTCTGCGTGCCGACCTGACGGGCGAGCTCGAAACGGCGCGCGAGCAGGTCGACGCACTCCGCGTCGAGCGCAGCAAGCTGTTCGCGGAGGTGCGCCAGTTCCTTGGCAGCCGTCGAACCCTTGGGAGCGGGCGTCATGAGGCGACCAACGCGTCGGCGGTGAGCGTACGTCCCGCCGCCTGGGCAAACGGGGCGAGCATGCGCATCATTGCGCCAAACGCCTCGAGAGTGAGCGACTGATCGCCATCCGACATCGCCTCGCCGGGGCGTGGATGCACCTCGACAATCAGGCCGTCGGCGCCGGCGGCGATGGCGGCATAGGCCAGCGCCGGCACGAGGTCGGCGCGGCCAGCGGCGTGCGAGGGATCGACGATGACGGGAAGGTGCGTCTCGCGCTTGAGTACCGGAATGGCCGCGATGTCGAGCGTGTTGCGCGTGGCGGTTTCGTAGGTGCGAATGCCGCGCTCGCACAGCACCACCATCTCGTTGCCACGCGCCATGATGTGCTCGGCGGCCAGCAGGAGCTCGGTGATGGTGGCCGAGAGGCCGCGCTTGAGCAGCACGGGGCGCCGCACGCGTCCCACTTCGGCAAGCAGCGGGTAGTTCTGCATGTTGCGCGCGCCGATCTGCAGCATGTCGGCGTGTTCGGCGACGAGGTCTACTTGGCGGGGGTCCATCACCTCAGTGACCACTGGCAGGCCGGTGGCCGCGCGCGCCTCGGCGAGCAGCGTCAGGCCCTCGGCGCCGAGTCCCTGAAAGCCCCATGGCGAGGTCCGCGGCTTGAAGGCGCCCCCGCGCAGCATGGTGGCGCCGTGCGCGCGCACGCCGAGCGCGGTTTCCACGAGCATTTCGGCGTTCTCCACCGAGCAGGGGCCGGCGGCGATGACGAGCTGCCGACCGCCGAGTGTGGTGCCGGCGGCGTCGCCGAGCGGTACCAGGGTGGACGAGGCGCGGAACTCGCGCGACGCCAGCCGGTACGGCGTGCGCACCGGCACCACCGAGGCGACACCTGGCCATCGTCGCACGGCGCCGGCGTCGAGTTGCGAGGTGTCGCCGATGCATCCCACCACCACACGGTCGGTGCCATGCGACACGTGCGTCCGCACGCCGTGCTGCTCAAGGTGCTCGCGCAGCGCGTCGAGGGTGGCTTCGGGAATGCCGGCTTCGGTAATGATGATCACAAGATTCTCCAGTGGGCCAAACAAAACAGGCCCGCGGACATGTCCACGGGCCTGCGGTGCGATGGGTTGGTGTCAGCTATGCGCGAACACCTGCCCCCGCGGCCCGTGTCGGGTAGCGGCGGTAGGAATAGACGCAGGCGCGGCGGCTGATCAGCATGGCCGGAGAGTAGTCGGGTCCGTGGCGCCGCGTCAAGAGGGTCGGTGGCGAATGCGAGGCGCCGATACCTGACCGGCCGCCTACCGTCCACCGTCCACCGTCTGCAGTTTTATCCCATGTCGCTCGCCCTCGCCAGAAAGTACCGCCCCAAGACCTTTGCTACGGTTGCCGTGCAGTCGCACGTGGCGGGAACGCTCAAGGGCGCGATTGCGCGGGGGCGCGTGGCGCACGGCTACCTGCTGTGCGGTCCACGCGGCACCGGCAAGACGACGTTGGCGCGCGTGCTGGCCATGGCGCTCAACTGCGCGAAGAAGCAGCCCGACGGCGAGCCGTGCGGCGAGTGCCCCAGCTGCACGCGCATCTGGAGCGGCAACGCCTCGTTGGACGTGGTGGAGATCGACGCCGCGTCCAACCGCGGCGTCGATGATGCGCGCGACCTGCGCGAGCGCGCGCAGTACGCGCCGTCGGGGGAGCACGGGTACAAGGTGTACATCGTGGACGAAGCGCACATGCTCACGCGTGAGGCGTGGAATACGCTGCTCAAGGTGCTCGAGGAGCCGCCGCCGCGCGTCGTGTTCGTGTTTGCCACCACCGAGCCGCAGAAGATCGCGCAGGCCGCGGCGCCGGTGCTCAGCCGCCTGCAGCGGTTCGATCTCAAGCGCATCGGACCCGCTGACGTGCGCGAACGGCTGGCCGCTGTGCTTGCCGAGGAACAGGTGGTGGCGGAGCCCGAGGCGCTCGCGATGCTCGCCCGCGCCGCCGATGGGTCCATGCGCGATGCGCTGTCGCTCACCGACCAGGTGCTTTCGTGGGGCGACGGCACGCTCACGCCGCAGCGCGTGCGCGATGCGCTGGGCCTCGTGCCCGAGGACGAGACGCTCGCGCTGTTCGACCTCATCCTCGACCGCAAGGCCGGCGACATCTTTGCGGCGGTAGCGCGGCTGGCCGATCACGGCGTCGACTTCAACGTGCTGCTGTCCAACATCAGCGACCTGCTGCGCGCGCAGCTGGCGATTGCGCTGGGCGGCACGCCGCCAGACATCAGCGACCGCCTGCACGCCGCACTCGACGCACGCAAGGGACGCGCGGCATCGGGCGACCTGGTGCGCATGCTCGTGATGCTCGTGGATCTGGAGCCGCACTTCCGCCGGTCGTCGCAGCAGCAGCTGCTGCTGGAGACCATGCTCGTCCGCTTCGCGCTGCTCGACCGCACGCTCGACCTCGAAGCGGTGCTGACGGGCGTGATGAGCGCGCCTCACGGCTCGCCGTCCTCCGGCGGTGGCGGGACATCGCGCGCTGCGCCGTCGCGTGCCGAGCCATTGCGGCCCGACGTCATGCGCGCCGCCCCGGCCGCGCGCGAGAGCGATGCGCCGCGGGCCGCCGCGCCGCGCCTGCGCGACAGCGGCGAGGCCCGCCCGATGGCTGTGGCCGAGGCGCCGCCGCCGCGTCCCTCCGCGCGCGCGCCGCAGGCCACGGCGCCGGGTGCTGCGGCAGGTCCCGTGGCAGATGTCGCGGCTCCCGCGGCGCTGATGCCGGCGGAAATCAACCGGCTGGCCGAGTTCTGGGACGAAATCGTCGACGCCGTGCGCCGCAACGGACGCGGTACGCTGGCCTCGATGCTCGACTACGCCACGCCGCAGGCGGTGGCGGGCAATGGCACCGTGACGTTGGCGGTGGACACCGAGGCGCATGGCGATGCCATCGCGCAGGGCGCCGACCTCGTCCTCGCTGCGTTGCGGTCGCGTTTCAGCGGCGTCGAACGCCTGGTGGTCAAGGCGCAGCAGGCCGCCCCCATGGAGCGGCTCACCGAGGAGCGGGTGATGGAACGCCGGGTCGAGCAGCTGCGCAAGCGCGATCCCATCCTCGACGCCGCCATCGGCGCGCTCGATCTTCGCCTGATGCCATGACCATGGACCTCAAGAACCTCGTGGCGCAGGCCCAGCAGATGCAGCAGCGCGCCCAGCAGGTGGACGAGGCGCTGCTCAAGCTCACCGTCACCGGCTCGTCCGGTGGTGGCATGGTGACCGTCGAGGCCGACGGCAAGGGCAACGTGAAATCGGTGCGCCTCGACCCCGCTGTGGTGAATCCGGCGGATGTGGAGATGCTCGAGGATCTCGTCACGGTGGCGATCGTGGACGCGCAGAAGAAGGCGTCCGGGGCGTCGCAGCAGGAAATGCGCACGCTGCTGGGCGGGCTCACCCTGCCGTTCCCGCTTCCGTTCTGACGTGTCGGCCATCGACGATCTCGTCGCCGAGCTGTCGCGGCTTCCCACGATCGGCAAGAAGTCGGCGATGCGGCTCACGTACCACCTGCTCAAGCAGCCGGTGGAGCAGTCGCGCCGTCTGGCCCAGGCGCTGGTGACGCTGGTCGACCAGGTCCACGCGTGCCCGCGCTGCTTCAACCTCACCGAACAGGCGCTGTGCGCCATGTGCGCCGATCCGCGCCGCGACGCGGCGCTCATTTGCGTCGTAGAGGAAGCGAGCGACATTGGCGCCATCGAACGGTCGGGTGAGTATCGCGGCATGTACCATGTGCTGGGCGGCCGGCTGGCCCCACTCGACGGCATTGGGCCCGACGACCTGGCCATCGCGCCTCTGGTGGCGCGCATTGCGGCCGGCGGCGTGCGCGAGGTGATTCTGGCCACCAATGCCAAGCTGGAGGGCGAGGCCACCGCGTTGTACGTGCAGCAGCAGCTGGCCCCGTCGGGGGTCGCGATGAGCCGCATCGCCCGCGGTCTGCCGGTGGGAGGCGACCTCGAGTATGCGGATGGGGTCACGATTGCGCAGTCGATTACGGCTCGGCGGGCGTTGTAGGGCTCGGTCCCCCTCCACCACGCCCCCGCACCCCGTCCCCAAACCCCAATTGGGGTCCACGCAGGGGACTGTTCCCCCTGTCCTCCATCGACCATCTTTCACGCCATCCTCAGCCCGCCGCCATGCCCGTTGGTGCCGCCAGTTGGTCCTTTACCGAAGATGATTTCGGGGCGATCACGCAGACGCTCCAGAAGTTCCTCTTCGACAGCAACGCCAGGTGCGCGCTCCTCGTAGATCGTACGGGGCAGCTGGTCGCGACCGTGGGGGAGCAGCCCAACTTCGACCCGACGGCGTTTGCGACGCTGACGGCCGCCGATTTCAGCGCCAACGACCAGTTGGCGCGGCTGATTGGCGAGACGGACTTCAACTCGCTCTTCCATCAGGGCGAAAAAGAATCGATGTACCTGGCGGACATTGCCCGGCGCGTCATCCTCGTCACGCTCTTCGACAACCGCACCACGCTTGGCTTGGTGCGGCTCAAGATGAAGGAAACCGTGGGTGAACTCACGCGACTCTTCGAGGCGGTCTTTTCGCGCGGCAGCAGCGGCCAGCCGCAGCAACCCCACCTTCTCGCCGGCGCCGACGACGAGATCGACCAGCTGTTCAGCTAGGAGAGAACGGCCATGTCGATGATCAACTACGCCTCGCGCGAGATCAACTGCAAGATCGTCTATTACGGCTCGGGGCTCGGTGGCAAGACCACCAACCTCGAGATCATTTACGGCAAGGTGAAGCCGGACACGCGCGGCAAGCTGATTTCGCTGGCCACGGAGACCGAGCGCACCCTGTTCTTCGATTTCCTGCCGGTTGACCTGGGGACGATCCGCGGCTTCAAGACGCGTTTCCACCTCTACACGGTGCCTGGCCAGGTGTACTACAACGCCTCGCGCAAGTTGATTCTCAAGGGTGTCGACGGCATCGTCTTTGTGGCCGATTCGCAGGTCGAGCGCATGGAGGCGAATCAGGAAGCCATGCAGAACCTGTACGACAACATGGCCGAGTATGGGTACGACCTGACGAAGATGCCGTTCGTGCTGCAGTACAACAAACGCGACCTGCCCAACGCCGCCCCGCTGGCCGACATGCAGGCGGCGCTGAACCCCGGCTGGGAAGTGACCGACGCCGCGCGCCAGCGCGTGACGCCCGATCCGTTCCACCCGGGCGAGAACCTCATCGAACAGCTGCCGACGGGCGAGTGGATCGAGCGCGCGACGTACTTCGAGGCGGTGGCGGTGACCGGGGAGGGCGTGTTCGATACCCTCAAGGCGGTTTCCAAGCTGGTCCTCAAGGCGCTCGCCTGAGCCAGCGCGCGGGCGCGTGAACCTTCCCACCTGGATCACCGTCGGGCGCATCGCGCTGACGCCGCTCGTCGCGTGGTTGCCGTTCATGCATTCGGCCACGCTGCGCGGCCTCGCCTTTGTGCTGTATCTCGTGGTCGCCATCTCCGACCACTACGACGGCAAGCTGGCCCGCGAGCGCAACGAGGTCACCAACCTCGGCCGGCTGCTCGACCCGCTGGCCGACAAGATCTTCTTGCTGGCCACGTTCATCCCGATGTACATGCTGCAGGCGCCGCGCGGCGAGTGGCTCACGCGCTGGCTGCCGCGCGTGGCGGAGTCGTCGGGGTACCCGTTTGCCACGTGGCATTTCGGCACCGTGGCGCTGCCGTGGTGGGTGCTGTGCATTGTGCTCGGCCGTGAGGCCGCGATGACCTGGTTCCGCTATGCCGCCAACAAGCGCGGCGTCGTCATCTCCGCGCTCGGACCGGGGAAGGCCAAGGCGACCTTCCAGTACATCTGGGTGGGCGCCGCCTATTTCTGGTTCGCGTTCCGCACGTGGGTGGAGGAACACGGCTTCACCTCGCCGGCGTGGGATCAGCTGGCCCTGAGCGCAGGGACGATCGGAACGGTCTCGATGGTCGTCGCGGTGATCCTGACGGTGTGGAGTTTTGCGATCTATGTGCGGCGGTATGGGAGCGTGCTCAGATAGATGGCAGATGACAGATGACCGATGGCAGATGACAGATGGCAGATGACAGGCACGCGCACTCCAACGATCGTCGGCCCATGCACATCGAAGTCGTAACGATCGGCGACGAGCTCCTGCTCGGTTTCACCATCGACACCAATGGCGCGCATCTGGCGCGCGAGCTGGCGCAGGTGGGCGTCATGGTGGCGCGCCGCACCTCGGTGGGTGATGGCGCCGAGGAGATTGCGTCGGCGGTGGGCGACGCGCTTGATCGCACGGGTGCCGTGATCACCACCGGCGGACTTGGCCCGACGAGCGACGATCTCACCAAGCCGGCCATCGCCGCGCTGTTCGGCCGCGCGCTGCACGAAGACGCATCGGTGGTGGAGGCGCTGCGCCGCCGCTGGAAGGAGCGCGGATGGGCGGGGGAACTGCCGGTGAGCAACCTGCAACAGGCGCAGGTTCCCGATGGCGCGGTAGTTCTCGCCAATGGGCACGGCAGCGCGCCGGGCATCTGGCTCGAGGATGCGCGCGGCCGGTGGGTGGCCATGCTGCCCGGCGTGCCGCGCGAGATGCGCGGGATGTGTGCCGATCAGCTGCTGCCGCGCATTCGCGCGCGCCTTGCTGGCACGCCCACCGTGGTGCGCTCGCTCACCGTCCGGACGACGGGGATTTCCGAGAGCGCACTTTCCGACCGCATCCGCGCGCTGGCGGGGCTGGACGTCGAGGGACTGACGCTTGCCTACCTGCCGGGCTGGGAGGGGGTCGACCTGCGCCTTACCGCGCGCGGCCTCGCGCCCGATGACGCCGATGCGCGCCTGGCGCACGCGGCCGGCCCGTTGCGCGGCGCGGCGGGCGATCATGTGTACGGCGCGGGCAACGATGATCTGGCTGCCATCGTGCTCGCCGGACTGCGCACGGCGGGGCTGCACATTGCCGTCGCCGAGAGCTGCACGGGCGGCATGCTTGGCGCGCGACTCACCGCCATCCCCGGATCGAGCAACGCCGTGCTGGGCGGCATCATCGCGTATCACGACGACGTGAAGGTGACGCAACTCGGCGTGCGGGTCGCCACGCTCGAGGCGCACGGCGCCGTGAGCGAGGAGACCGCGCGCGAGATGGCGACGGGCGTGCGTGTGCGGCTCGGCGCGTCGGTGGGTGTGGCGATCACTGGCGTGGCAGGCCCAGACGGCGGGACGCCCGACAAACCGGTGGGGACCGTCTGCTTTGCGGCGGACGTGGACGGCACCGTGCGCAGCGTGCGGGCGTCGCTGGTGGGAGACCGCCACGAGGTGCGGCAGCGCAGCGCGCAGGCGGCGCTGAATCTGGTGCGCCGGATGCTCGCGGCTTTGTCCTGACGGCGCGTCTCCTCGGCCGGGCGGCCAGCGAAACGTCGACCGCGCGGCGCTCGTAGGGACAGCCACCCGCCAATCCGGCACAATTCACCGGCACAATGGTTGCACAGCAGGACTCCACCCCGTGAAATTCAATGTCTGGCCCCGAGGCGCCGCCGTGGCGTCCGGGAGTCGGCGAACCGATCCCTCAATGACCGACCCGAACGCCACATCGCCCGCGTTGTCCCAGGACGTCGAACCGCCCGCGCTGCCTGTTGACCCAAGCGAAGCTCCGGTGGACAGCGTCAGTGCGGCGGAGACCGAGGCGCTGCGCCTGCTGGCCGACTCGAAGGACAAGTACCTGCGGTTGTACGCCGAGTTCGAGAACTTCCGCCGGCGCAGCGTGCGCGAACGGCAGGAGGCCGAGTCCAAGGGGATGGGCTTCCTCGTGGCGGGGCTGCTTGACGCGCTCGACGATCTTGGCCGCGTGGCACACCTCGATGCGGCCACCACGCCGGCGCAGTTGATCGTCGACGGCGTGGCGATGGTGGAAAAGAAGGTGCTCAAGTCGCTCGGTGGCCACGGACTGGACGTCGTGAACCCCGAGGGGGAGGCGTTCAACCCGGCGGTGCACGAAGCCATCAGCGCCATGCCGGCCGAGTTGCCGGAGCAGGACGAACGGGTGGCGCAGGTGTATCAAGTGGGCTACACGTTCAACGGCCAGCTGCTGCGTCCCGCGCGCGTTGTCGTGTCGCAGTGGAACGGCTGACCCGCTGATGACACAGGGCAAGGACTTCTACGCCGTCCTCGGCGTCTCCGAAAAGGCGACGGCCGACGAGATCAAGAAGCAGTATCGCCGTCTGGCGAAGCAATACCACCCCGACTCGAACAAGGGGGAAGCCAAGGCAGCGGAGCGCTTCAAGGAGATCTCGGAGGCGAATAACGTCCTCGGCGATACCAAGAAGCGCAAGCAATACGACGAGATGCGCCGGCTCGGCGCGTTCGGCGATTTTGCGCGGCGGCCGGGAGGCGGCCCGACGGGCGGCTATCGCGGCGCGGCGTGGCCGGGCGCGCGATCAGGCGCGGGCACGCCACCGCCGGGCTACAAGTTCGAGGACTTCGACGTCGGCGGTTTCGGCGGGCTGGGCGACCTGTTCAGTTCGATGTTTGGTGGTGCCGCACCGCGCCAGCGGGCCAGTGAACCCGAAAAGGGCCAGAGCGTGGAGACCACGCTCGACGTGCCGTTTCGCGTAGCGGTGGTGGGCGGCAAGGTGTCCATCGAGCTCGAGGTCAACGAGGAGTGCGCGGCGTGCAGCGGCAGCGGTGCGGCTTTGGGGGCGAAGGTGTCGGCGTGTCCTGAATGCGGTGGCCGCGGCAGCATTTCCTTTGGGCAGGGGAGTTTTGCCAGCGTGCGGCCGTGCCCCATGTGCCTGGGCAAGGGCGCGTTGCCGAGCGAGAAGTGCGCGACGTGCGAGGGGCGCGGCGAGAAGCGCCAGCGCAAGACAGTGAAGATCATGGTGCCGCCGGGCACCGACACCGACAGCAAGCTCCGGCTGAAGGGACACGGCGGGCGCGGCGCGCGCGGCGGTGCGCCGGGCGACCTGATGATCACGTTCAAGGTGGAGCCCGACAAGTTCTACTCGCGCGACGGGCTCGACCTCATCGCCCACGTGCCGGTGAACGTCGCGCAGGCGACGCTCGGCTCGAAGGTGAGCGTCAAGACGCTCGACGAGAAGAAGGTGACCATTGCGATCCCCGCCGGCACGCCGTCGGGCAAGCGCTTCCGCGTGCGGGGGCAGGGAATCGAAAAAGATGGCACGAAGGGCGACTTGCTCGTCGAGGTGCGCGTGGACGCGCCGGCGGAGCTGAGCGACGAGGCCAAGGCCGCGATGGAAGCGTTCGCGGCGAAGGCGGGGCTGAAGTACTGAACGACAGGCGGCAGATGGCAGATGGCAGATGGCAGATGGCAGATGCCAGATGGCCTGCGGCGGTCAGTCGATGATCCCGCCGCCGAGCACCTTGGTGCCGTCGTAGAAGACCGCGCTCTGCCCTGGCGAGATGGCGCTCACGGGTGACACCAAGGACACCGACACGGCGTCGCCGTCGATGCGATCGACGGTGGCCGGCGCCAGCGGCGCGCGATGCCGCACACGCACCTGCACCTCGTCACCCGCGCGCGGCGGCGCGTCGACGAGCCAGTTGACGCCTTGCACGGTGAGCGTCGTGCCGAGCAGCGCCTCGCGTGGTCCGACCACCACCTCGCGTGTTGCGGGGCGCAGCGCCACCACGTACAACGGATCGGCCGAGCCACCCGGCAGCCCGCGCCGCTGCCCCACGGTGTAACGCGCAAAGCCGTCGTGCTCGCCGATCACCGCGCCATCGGCGGTCACGATGTTGCCGGGAGACAGCGCCGGCGCCGCATCGCCGAGTTCGCGTCGCAGGATCTGCACATAGTCGCCGCCGGGGACAAAGCAGATTTCCTGGCTCTCGGGCTTGTCGGCCACGCGCGGCAACTGCAGCTCGCGGGCGAGCGCACGAGTCACTTTCTTCGTCATCTCCCCAACGGGAAGGAGCAGGCGCTTCACGACGCCGCGATTGATTCCCCAGAGGAAATACGACTGGTCCTTGTTGTCGTCGACTCCGCGATGCAATGCGCCGTCCACGGCACGGGCATAATGGCCCGTCGCCACGTACTGCGCATCAATGCCATCGGCCTTCGCCACGAGGTCGCTGAACTTGGTAAACGTGTTGCAGCGCACGCACGGAATGGGCGTGCGGCCGCGCGCGTATTCGGCCACGAAGTCGGCAATGACATCGCGGCTGAAATGGTCCACCATGTTGAGCACGTAGTGCGGAATCCCCAGCTGCTCGGCCACGCGGCGCGCGTCGCTCGTGGCGTCGAGCGAGCAGCAGGGACGGTCGGGCAGCTCGGCGCCATCCTCGAACAGCTTCATCGTGACACCGACGACATCGTAGCCCTGGCGCACGAGCAAGGCGGCGGCCACGGAACTGTCGACGCCGCCGGACATGGCAACGAGCACGCGCCCTGTCATCCGAACGACCCCGCCATCGCACGCGCGCTGCGGACGACGTCCGGAAAGACGGCCACCACGCGATCGATCTGCTCGCCGGTGGTGAGCGACCCGAGGCTCATGCGCACTGCCGCGCTGGCGAGGTCCTCGGCGACACCCATGGCGCTGAGGACCTGCGATGGCGTGACGCTTCCGCTCTGGCAGGCCGAGCCGCTGGATGCGGCCACGCCCTGCAGGTCGAGCGCCATCAGCATCGACTCGCTGTCGGTGCCGGGAACCGAGAGGTGCAGCATGTGCGGTACGCGCTCGGGCGCGCACCCGTGGACCACGAGTCCCGGGACGCATGCCAGCAGCGACGCCTGGAGCCGGTCGCGCAGCGCGCGCAGGCGTGCACACGTCGCTTCGC
The DNA here is from genome assembly GCA_025361705.1 of Gemmatimonas sp. GTDB lineage: Bacteria > Gemmatimonadota > Gemmatimonadetes > Gemmatimonadales > Gemmatimonadaceae > PNKL01. Next base: position 41,632 of record JANYJW010000010.1, on the reverse strand, counting down.
GTTCCGTGAGCGCGAGTTCCATGGCGGTGGCGAGCGCCACCGCCATGGGCACGTTCTCGGTGCCGGGACGGCGGCCGCGGTCCTGCGTGCCGCCAAAGAAGAGCGGGGCCAGCGCCGTGCCGCGCCGCACATACACGGCGCCGATGCTCTTGGGGGCGCCAAACTTGTGACCGCTCACCGAGAGGAAGTCGAACGGAATCGACCGTGCGTCCACCGGCAGCTTGCCGAATGCCTGCACCGCGTCGGTGTGAAAGACGGCGCCGGCGGCCTTGGCCATCGCGGCGAGCTCGGCGACGGGCTGGATGACGCCGGTCTCGTTGTTCACCCACATCACGCTCACCACGGCGACGTCGTCGCGGATGTGCCGCCGCGCCGAGTCGAGATTGATCACGCCGGATGCATCGACGGCAATGAGCCGCTCCTCACCGCCCTCGCGCGCCGCCTGATGCGCCGACGCGAGCACGGCCTTGTGCTCAATGGGCGTCGTGACGATACCCGGTCGGCCCAGGCCCTGCTGCACGCGCCAGCCGCCGAGGACGGCAAGATTGTCGGCTTCGGTGCCGCCGGAGGTCAGGCAGATCTCGTCGGGCTCTGCACCGAGGCACGCGGCGATGCGCTCGCGCGCGGCGTCGGTGGCGGCACGGGCCTCGCGGCCCCAGCGGTGCGTGCTCGATGCGTTGCCGAACTTCGCGCTGAAGTAGGGCAACATCGCCTCAAGCACCTCGGGGCGCACTGGCGTCGTGGCGGCGTGGTCGAGGTAGATGGGGGGCTGCGGCATGGCAGAAATATAGCGGGGCCCGGCGGGCGGGCCCCAATGCCGGCGGGCCCCAATGCCGGCGGGCGAACCGCGAACTGGAGCGCTACTTCTTGAGTGCGGTCACGACCGAATCGACCGTGGCGAGATAGGCGTCCACGAGCGCACGGCGCGCCGTGAAGTTGATCTCGCTGCCACTGCCCGTGATGAACTTCACCACCAGCGGGTCCTTGCTTGCGCGGAGCGGGCCGTCGGGAATGCGCGCGCCGAATGTTGAGTTCGGTGTGCACTTGCCGTTGAAACAGTTCTGCGTTTCCGTCACGGTGGTCACCGGGAGCGGCCGGTCGAGGCCCTGCGCCTGCGTCGCGTCGCGTCCGCCTGGCCAGTCGAGGCTCACCCACAGCCGATGGTACCTGTTGGGCGCTCCGGTGCGCCGCACATCGGTGCTGATGCCGAATGCTGGCTCCCCGGCGTTCCACGCGACGACGTAGACGACGTTGGACGACGGAAAATCGCGCACCTGAATGATGATGCCTCCTTGCAACGGGAGCGGTCGCGATCCCACGGTCGTTGCGGCATGGTCCGAAGTCCGCGAACCGGCGCGACTCGCGCTCGGCTGCGCGACGACGGCAAGGGTCCCGAGGGCGATGACGCCGAGTACGCGAAGGCCAACGTGATGCGTGGTCATGTGCACGTGATTCCTATGGGGTCATGGTCAGGGTTGGTGCAGTACGGCGCGCACGGGCGCGGCGTCGAGGCCGCCGAGTTTGACGGGTGCAGCCAGCAGATCATATTCGCCCGGCCGTACCTGCGACAAGTCGAGGTTCTCGAGAATGCACGCGCCACCGTCGAACAGCGCGTGGTGCACGGCGAGCGAAGTCGACGCGCGCTCATCCACGCTGGGGCAGTCGACGCCGAGCAGTGTCAGGCCGTCGGCCGCGAGCGAGGCGGCGCACGCGGCGGTGAGCGCGGGCCACGCATCAGGGAATGGCCCATGCGCAATGGTGTGGCCCGTGCGGAGCAGCAGGCGCGCCGGCGTGGCGGTGAGGCCAGCGGCGTGCAGGGCATGCCGGTCGATGGCCCCGGCAATGTGCGAGACGTCCACCACGACGGCCGGCCCGACGAACGCCTCGAGCGGCAACTGGTCGCTCGAGGCCGCGCCATCACGCACGTGCAGCGGGGCATCCGCGTGCGTTCCCACGTGCGGGCTCGTGGTGATTGCCGACACGTTGACGCTGGCCCCCTCCGACATGCGCCAGCTCCAGCCGCACGAGAACGGCGTGTCGCCCGGCCACTCGGGGGTGGCGGGCGAGAGCGTGACGGAGATGTCGATGAGTGCCACCTAGAACGTCTCCACCTGCAGCGCCATCACGTCGTCGACGCGCATGGTCTCGTGCGTCCAGAACGGCTCGCCGTACGCGCAGCGAATCAGCGATCCGTAGTGCGCCGACTGATGGCGCACGACCTCGGCGAGCGGTTCGCCCGTTGGATACACCTCGCCGGCCTGTGTGGCGCCCTCGAACTGCGACGCGTAGCACGCGAGGGCCTGCAGCTTGGTATCGAAGTCGGCCGAGATGTCGACGACGAACGTCGGCTTCACGTGATCTTCGCGATAGGCGATGGCGTACAGCAGCTTGCGCGGGCGGTGCGGTTCACTGTCCGGATCGAGCTTGCGAATGCCGGCCAGGAAGCAGGCGTCGCGGACGAGCTGCGACGCGATGCGATGGTCCGGGTGGCGTCCCTGCGGCGCGGGCGCAATGACGACCTGCGGACGCAGTCGACGCAGCGCCATCGCGAGCAGCTTGCGCGTTGCGGGTCGGTTCTCGAACCCGGCGTCCGCGAGGCCGAGGTGTTCGCGCACGGCGACGCCGAGCACCATGGCCGCGTTCGCGGCTTCCTCGGCGCGAATCTCGACCGAGCCGCGCGTCCCCATCTCCCCCTGCGTGAGGTCGAGAATGCCGACGTGTCGCCCTTCACGCGCGAGCCTGGCGAGCGTGCCGCCGCAGATCAGTTCGGCATCGTCAGGGTGGGGGACGATGGCGAGGACGTCGAGGGTGGGCATGGGCGGTGGGTTCCTGAGGGCAGAGGGCAGAGGGCAGATGGAAGACGCGGAATCCCGGGGCGACAGGCGGCCAGCGATGCCACACCTTAAGCTAAGGGCGGGCGGCGGCGTCCGACATCCAGCGCCTCCCATCAGCCATGTGCCATCTGTCTGCTCCCTCCACGCCCGCCATCCTCCCCATGCACTCCATCGCCACCGCCTCCGCCCCCACCCCCGCCGGCCACTATTCGCAGGCCATGGTGCATAACGGATGCGTCTATGTGGCGGGACAGCTCCCCATTGTCCCGGGCCAGACGGCACATCACGTGGGCTCCATCGAGGAACAGACGGCCCAGGTGTTCGCCAATGTGCGGGCCATCCTGCGGGCGGCCGGGAGCGACCTCGACCGCCTGCTCCAGGTGACGGTGTATGTGTCGGACATGGAACTCTGGGGGCGCTTCAACGCCGCGTACGCCGGGCTGATGGGCGACCATCGCCCAGCGCGTGCCGTCGTGCCGGTGAATGCGCTGCACTACGGCTATCACATCGAGGTGCAGGCCGTCGCGGCGCTCGACGACACCGCAGGCAGCGCATGAACGCGTGGCGCGGCCAGGTGGTGGTGCTGACCGGCGCGTCGCTCGGCATTGGCGCTGAGGTGGCGCATCAGCTCGCGGCGGAGCGTGCGCGGCTGGTGCTTGCGGCGCGCGACGCGGCGCGACTTGAAGCAGTCGCTGATGCCTGCCGGCAGCGCGGGGCCGAGGTCGAGACGGTGGTCGGCGACGTCACCGACGAGGCGCAGTGCCGCCTGCTCGTGGCACGCGCCGTGGCGCGGTTCGGGCGCATCGACACGCTCATCTGCAACGCGGGGCAGGCCATGTGGGCGCGCGCCGAAGACGTGACCGACTGGAACATCTTTGACCGGCTGATGCGCGTGAACTACCTCGGCGCGGTGTACTGCGCGTTGGCCGCGCTGCCCCATCTGCGCGCGTCGAAGGGGCGCGTTGTGGTGGTCTCGAGCCTCGCCGGCAAGACGGGGGTTCCCATGCGCACGGGCTACTCGGCGGCCAAGGCGGCGCTGGGTGGGTTCTTCGACTCGCTGCGCATCGAACTCGACGGCTCAGGCGTGTCGGTGACCGTGGTCTGCCCAGGCTTCGTCGGCACGGGGTCGCGTGCGCGCAATCTCGGGGCCGATGGTCAGCGGTTGGGGCGCAGCCCCGTGGACGAGGCGGCGATGATGCCCGTGTCCGAGTGCACGCGGCTGCTGCTGGACGCGGCGGAGCATCGCAACCGTGAGCTCGTGATGACGTCGCGTGCGCGGTGGGGGATGTGGCTCAAGATGTTCTTTCCGTCGCTGGTCGACCGGATGGCGTCGCGGGCGATGGCAAGCGGACGGTAGGCCGAGGCGAGCGAAGGACGACGGGGGACGAGAGACAGAAAACGGACCACGGTGATTGCTCACCGTGGTCCGTTGCTCGTCTGGAAGGACCGTGGAACTAGCGCGGCGGGCGCGGGGCGCGCTGCGGCATGTTCGCGAGGTTCGTGGTGAACACGGTCTGCTGCTCGGGCGTCAGGACGGCCTTGATGGCGTCGTTCCGCTTGGTGGTGACGGCGCGCATCTTCTCCATCATCTCGGGGCCCGGGGGGGCACCTGAGGCCGTCATCTCTTCGCGCATCTTCGTGCTTTCCGCGCGCGAGGCGGCGACGATCGAGTCGACCTTGGCCTGCTGTGCGGGGCTGAGCGTGATGTCCTTCATCATCGCTTCCATCTGGCGATTGCCGCCGCCCTGACCGCCGGCCGGCGGCCCGCCCTGCGCCATCGCCGTCGTGGCCGTCAGCGCGAGTGCGGCTGCGGCAAGAAACCGAATGACCTTCATCCTTCCTCCGAGTGTTGTATCCCGGCGCCGATCGCCCGGGCATCGTACCAATAAACGCCTTGCGCCAGCCATTCGTTAGGCTCGGTGCGCCCCCGGGGTCGCTGGCGATGAAACCCCGGGACGGCGACCTTGGTATGATGAGGGGTCGCCATCGAGACCAGCCGAGGCGGCCCCCCATCGAGCCTTCCCCAACCCGTACCCCGATGATCTTCCTTCGATCCGCCGTACTGGCCGCGCTCGCTCTTGTGGCCGGCGCCATAGAGGCCCAGCAGCTTCCGGTGAAGCGCCCGGCCAAGCCCACCCAGCCGGCGATCACGGCCGAAGACCTGATGTCGCGCCTGTACGTCTACTCCGACGACTCGCTGCAGGGCCGGGCGTCGGGCACGCCGTCGCACGACAAGGCCACGGACATCATTGCAGCGTGGTCCAAGCAGATGGGGCTCACGCCCATGGGAGACAGCGGCACGTTCTTCCAGAAGGTCCCGCTGGTCAAACGCACCTGGATGGCGTCTCCAGTGACCGCGGGCGGCAACACGTTCACCTACCAGAGGGACTTTGGCGTCTTCTCGCAGTGGAACACCAAGCCGGTCGACGGCGCGGACCTCGTGTTCGGCGGGCTGCTGGGCGACACGTCGGTGCATCTCACGGCCGAGCAGACCAAGGGGAAGGTGGTCGTGTTCGGCTTCACGCCCGAGGTGGCGGCCAAGGGGCTGCAGGCGCAGTTCATGACGGCGCTGTCGCGCCCGGTGATGGGGGCGGCGGCCATGGTGCTGCCCATGCTCGATGACGCGCCGTCTGGGGTGCGCGGCTTCTTCATGAAGAGCGAAAGCGTGACCGTGCCGTCCACCGGACCCGGCATGGTGATGCCCGTCGCGATCATCGTGTCGAACGCGATGGCCCAGGCGCTCGTCGGCGGGCCGCTGGCCACCGCCAAGTGGGGGAGTTCCACGGGCGCCTACACGGGCAAGATCTCGCTGAGCGAAGCGCCGACCAGTGCCCGCAACGTGGTGGCCGCCGTCGAGGGCTCCGACTCGGCGCTCAAGCGTGAATATGTCGCCATCGGCGCGCACAACGACCATAACGGCGTGACCGCTTCGGCGGTGGACCACGACTCATTGCGCGCGTACAACCTCGAAGTCGAACGCCTCAAGCGCGGGCTCGCCGACGGCACGTCGCCGACGCCGGCGCAGCTCGCCGCCATCAAGGTGAACGTCGACTCCATTCGCGTGATCCGCCGTCCGCGGCGCGACTCCATTGCCAACGGTGCCGACGACGATGGCTCGGGTACGGTGGCCGTCGCCGAAATCGCCGAGGCGTTTGCGAAGGCCACGGTGAAGCCCAAGCGGTCGATCCTCTTCGTCTGGCACATGGGTGAAGAGATCGGCCTGGTCGGGTCGGACTGGTACACCAGGCACCCCACGGTGCCGCTCGACTCGATCGTGGCGCAGCTCAATATGGACATGGTGGGGCGCGGCGCAGCGGCTGACATCGCCGGCGGCGGGCCGGCGTACCTGCAGCTCGTCGGCTCACGCCGCCTCTCCACCGAACTCGGGGACCTGGTGGAACGCGTGAACACGGCGCAGAAGGCGCCGTTCATGTTCGACTACACCTTTGATGCGGCCGGCCATCCCGAGAACATCTACTGTCGGTCCGACCACGCCAGCTACGCGCGCTTCGGCATTCCGGTGACGTTCTTCACCACGGGGCTGCACGCCGACTACCACCAGGTGACGGACGAGGCCCAGTACATCGATTATCCGCACATGGCAGCGGTGAGCCAGCTGGTGCACGACGTTGCGCTGACCGTAGCGAACGCGGACCACCGCATCGTCGTCGACAAGGCCAAGCCGAACCCGAACGCCGCGTGCAAGCAGTGACCGTGGAGGAGCGGCCGCCGCACCAGCGGGGCCTGCGCGTGCTGCGGGGTCTTGTTGTCGCCGCGCTGGCGGTCGCGCTCGCGGTCGCGTGCAGCGGCGCGTCCACCGCACCACGGCTCGGGGACGACCAGCTGGTGCGCTACGGCAAGTCGGTGCGCATGCCCGGCGACACGGTGCAGGTGCAATTCGCCGCGGTCACGACCGACTCCCGGTGCCCATCGGGTGCGCAGTGCATCTGGGCGGGCGAGGCGGCGGTGTTGTTCACGGTGGGAGGGAGCGAGCAGGTGGCGCTCTCGCCGCAGCCCTCCGTGAACGCCTCGTTGGCAAAGACCGACTACGTGGCGACCATCCGGTTCACGAGCGCCAACGACTGACCGCCTCGCGCTACTCGTACCGCAGCGCTTCGATCGGGTCGAGTCGCGAGGCGCGGCGTGCCGGCAGCACGCCGAAGACCAATCCAATGCCCACCGATACGCCCACGGCGATGAGCGTGAGCCCCCAGGGCGCCGCCGCCGGGATGTTCAGCACCGTCGTGGCAATGCGTCCGACCAGCAGTCCAACGGCGATGCCGATCAGCCCGCCCACGCCCGTCAGCGTGGCCGCCTCCACGAGGAACTGCGCCATGATATCGCGGCGCGTTGCGCCCAGCGCCTTGCGCACGCCGATCTCGCGCGTGCGGTCGGTCACCGACACCATCATGATGGCCATCACGCCAATGCCGCCCACCAGCAACGCCACCGATGCGAGCACGAGCATCACCACGAAGAAGACGCCGGTGATGTTGTTGAAGACGTCGAGAATCTGGTCCTGCGTGAGCAGGTCAAACGTGTTGCCGTCGGCCGGGCGCAGGTGGCGCCGCTCACGCAGCAGCACCGTCGCCGCTTCCTGCGCTGCTGCCACCGTGACGCCGTCGCGCGGCTTCACGCAGATGAACACCTGGTTCACCTTGTCGAGGCGATAGCCGCGGTCGACGAACTTGTACGGGAGAATGGCGCCCGTCTCCTGCCCGGGCGGTGCGAAGATGTTCTCCGGCGGCTCGTAGAGCCCAATGACCGTCACCGGGCGACCGCCCACCTGCATCGTCTTGCCCAGTGGCTCGAGCCGGCCGAAGAGCCGGCGTGCCTGCACCGCGGCGATGACCGCCACGGCTGCTCCCGAGCGCTCCTCCGGCGATGTGAACCAGCGGCCCGCCGTGAGCTGCCCGCCCTGAATCAGGGTGAAGCCGGCGTCCCCACCGAAGACCGCCATGTTTTGCGTGCGCGCGCCCTCGAATTCGAGGCGGCCGATGATCTGGGCCCAGAGCGCCGAGTACTGGATCTCGGGCAGCCGCCCGATGGCGATGGCCTCGTCCTCGGTGAGGTCCGGGCGGATGCGCACCCACTTGGGCAGCGCCTCGGGGTTCAGCGGCTGCTGCGAGAACACCTTCATGACGTAGAAGGTCGTCGGCCCCGCCACCTCAAGCGTCTGCAGAATCTGGGTGCGCACGCCCTGCACGATGCTGGCCATCGTCATCACCGTCGCCACGCCGATCACCACGCCCAGCATCGTCAGCGCCGAGCGCAGCTTGTTGGCGCGCAGATTGTCGAACGCGATCCCGATGTTCTCGTCGAGTGTCGTGTGACGCAGGAGGCGGTCGAGAAGGCGCATGCTATTCCTGCCGCATGGCCGTGATGGGGTCGAGCCGCGCCGCGCGCCGCGCCGGATAGACGCCAAACAGGATGCCGACCCCGGCGCCCAGCAACAGCGCGACGCCCACCGACCACGCCGTGATGCGCGCCGGGAGCGGCGACACCGCCGCCACGAGCAGGGCGAACAACCACCCGGCGAGCACGCCGATCACGCCGCCCAGACTCGACAGCACGATGGCCTCGGCGAGGAACTGCCGTTCGATGTCGCGGGCGCGCGCGCCGATGGCCTTGCGGATGCCGATCTCGCGCGTGCGCTCGCTCACGCTCATCAGCATGATGTTCATGATGACGATGCCACCCACCACGATGCCGATGGCCACCATGGCGGGGATGATGCTGAAGAGCACCTTGGTGAGGCTCTTCCAGAACGCCACGAGCGCGTCGGCCGTCTCCACCGAAAATGTGTTCTCGGTGCCCGGCCGCAGGCGGCGCTCCACCCGCAGCGCCTCCTCGGCGCGCGCCATGGCCGGGGCAACGTCCGCGGCCTCCCGCATCTTCACGCTGATGGTCGCCGTCAGCCGACGGCCGTATATCGTCTCGTGGTAGCTCACCGGGAGCATCACGAAGCCGTCGAACGACTGGCCCAGCACCTTGCCCTTGGGCGCCGTGACGCCGACGATCTCGCAGCGCTGGCCGCCGACGCGCACCGACTGGCCGATGGGATCGATGCCGCCGAAGAGCTTGTCGGCGATGTCGTGCCCCACCACGCAGACCGCGCGCCGCTGCAGCACGTCGACGTCGGTGATGGGACGCCCCTTGGCAAAGCGGTAATCCTGCACCACCTGGTACTCGGGCGTGACGCCGAACACGAGCGCGTCGCCAATCACCTCGTCGCGCCAAATGACGTCGCTCATCGGTGTCGGCCATCCCGAACTGAGTGCCACCGCCTCCGCATCGGGGAGCGCGGCGCGCACCGCCTCGGCGTCAGCGGCCGTCACGCGCGGGCGGCGCGCCATGCGCGCCCATTGCTCGTCGTCAAAGAGGCCGATCTGCAGCGGCGTGCGGCGCACCTGAAATGCGTTGGCGCCAATCACCGCGCCCGCGATGTTCTCCTTGACGTAGGCGTTCATCCCCTCGATGATGGCGACCACGGCGACCAGAAACGCCACCGAGACGATGATGCCGAGCAGCGTGAAGAACGACCGCAGCTTGCTGGCGGCGATCTGCCCGAGGGCGGTGCCCACCACGTCGACGGACCGCACGGGGCGCTACGCCCGCACCGCGCGGCGGACGGCGAACCAGGCGGCAATGAGGAAGAGCGAGCCCGACCAGTAAGGCGCCGTGTAGGCCACGTGGTCGAAAACCGCGCCCGCCCACGCGGGACCGAGGATTGCCGTGAGGCTCGTGATGGCGCCATTGGCACCGAAGAGCAGCCCTTGCTCCTCGGCGGTGCCTGCCTTCGATATGAGGCTCTGCAGCGTGGGGTTCACCAGGCCCGAGCCGATGGCGAGCACGGCGATGGCCGGCGACAGCATCCACCCCACGGGCACGGCGGCGATCGACGCCATGCCGACGACCATGATGGCGAGACCGGTGAGCAGCATGCCGCGGTCGGAGTAGCGTCCGGAGATGCGCCGGATCAGGAACCCCTGCATGAACGTGGACGTGATGCCAAGCACCGTGAACACCACTGCGTTCTGCGAGGGCGAGTACTTGAACCGGTCAAGCGTGTAGATGGCAAAGTTGGTTTGCAGCGCCATCATGGCGAATCGCGAGAGGAAGATGCCGGAGAACAGGCCGCGCAGTTCCTTGGTGCTCATCGCCTTGAGCAGCAGGCGAAACGGGTTGAAGTCGCCGAGGTGCAGCGGATGCGCCCGCCGCCGTTCGGGCGGCAGCGATTCGGGGAGCACGAACCAGCCGAACGTGGCCGTGGTCAGCGCGACGCCGCCGGCCACCCACGCCGGCGCGGTGAGGCTGATCTTGGCGAGCACGCCGCCAATGGACGGGCCGAGGATGAAGCCGAGGCCGAAGGCGGCGCCGACGAGCCCGAAGTTCTTGGCGCGATCGTCAGGGCCCGAGACATCGGCAATGTAGGCCTGCGCCGCCGTGAGGTTGCCGCCGGTGAAGCCGGCGATGATGCGCGACAGGAAGAAGACCGACAGCGCACCGCCGATGCCGAACAGCGAATAGCCGATGGCCGCGCCGAACAGGCTGATGACCAGCACGGGCCGCCGGCCGTGCCGGTCGGAGATGGCGCCAAGCAGCGGGGCGGCGAAGAACTGCGCCACCGAATACGCCACGGCGAGGAGGCCGATGGTGAGTGCGTCATGGCTGTACGGCCGCACGATGTACGGCACCACGGGCATCATGATGCCCGCGCCGATGATGTCGAGCAGGATCGTGACGAAAATGAACGTCAGCGCGCGCCGGTTGGTGCGCGGGGCGGGGGAGGGCTCCATGCCTTCAAGCTAGGCGTATGGCAGGACTCTGGAAACTGCGATTGAGGATCGGGAATCCGGAGTCCCGATCCTCAATCGCCGTTATTCGTATCGTAGCGCATCCACTGGATCCAACCGCGATGCCCGCAGCGCCGGCAGCATGCCGAAGACAATGCCCGTGAGGACGGCCGCGACGATGGCCGCCACGACGCTCGCCAGCGGCACCGACGCGGGAATCGACGGGAAGTACGAGCGCACCACCGCGGCGAGCCCGGCCCCGATGATGAGGCCAATGATGGAGCCAAGGCTCGTCAGCGTCGCCGCCTCCACCAAAAACTGCCACAGGATGGTGCCCCGCGTGGCGCCCAGCGCCTTGCGCACGCCGATCTCGCGCGTGCGCTCGGTCACCGAAATCATCATGATGGCCACCACGCCGACGCCTCCCACGAGCAATCCCACGGCCGACAGGGCCAGCCCGACGATGAAGATCGCGCCGAAGAGCTGGTTGAAGACGTCGAGCATCCGCTCCATGCCGATCAGGTAGAAGTTGTTCGGCTGGCTCGGGTGCAGCCCGCGGCGTCCGCGAAGGAGCGCGGTGACGGCATCCATGGCGTCGTCGCGCGTCACGCCGGGGCGCGGCTTCACCATGATGAGCATGTTGCGCCAGACGGGCATGCGGCGCCATCCGGTCATCATCGGCACCACGGCGCGCGGCCGGTCGGGACCGCGCCCGTCCATCGCCTTCAGGAAGCCGGCCTTGGTGTGATAGACGCCGATGACGGTGAACTGCAGCGCCCCCACCATGATCTCCTTGCCGATGGGGTCACTGTCGCCAAAGAGCTGGCTCTTGAGCGAATCGTTGACCACGATCACCGGCGTGGCCGCATCGTGTTCGGATTCCGAGAACGAGCGCCCCGGCGAGACGTCGGCGATGTCGGTCTGGATCCAGTCGGCGCTCTGCGCGTCGATGCCGACGCCCTTCACCGTGCGGCTGCGGTACGTCATGTCCTGCTGCGCGAACAGCCACCCCATGGCCGACGACACCTCGGGGAGCCGCCGCACGGCGTACCAGTCATCGAGCGTGATGCGCGGGTTGCGCCGGTCGGGGCAGTTCTCGTCCGTGCCGTCGCAGGTGTTGAAGCCGATGCCGCGCCGGCGGACCTGGAAGGTGTTGGCGCCAAACTCCTCGAGGTCCTGCTGGAAGCTCTGGCGAATGCCGTGGATCGTCGCCCCCATCGCCACCACCACGAAGACGCCGACCGCCACGCCCGAGATGGTCAGCGCGGCGCGCACCTTGTTGGCGCGGATCGCATCGAACGCGATGCCGACGCCCTCCAGCGACATCATGACCTTGTCCCAGAATCGCATGGCTATTCCTGCCGCAGGGCTTCAATGGGATCCAGGCGCGCGGCGCGACTGGCCGGGTAGACGCCCGCCACGATCCCCACTCCGGCGCCCAGCGCCAGCGCGGCGAAGATCGACCAGACGGCCACCGCGGCCGGCAGCGGCGTCGTGGCCTGCACGACCTTGGCCAGCGCAATGCCGAACCCGATGCCGATGGCCGCGCCGATCACCGACAGCGTCGCGGCCTCGATGAGGAACTGCGACAGGATGTCGCGGCGCGTCGCGCCGAGCGCCTTGCGGATGCCGATCTCGCGCGTGCGCTCGGCGACCGCCACCAGCATGATATTCATGATCACCAGCGCGCCCACGATGAGTCCGATGGCCGGGAGCGCCGTGCCAAAGACGACCATCTTGGACTTGAGCCCGCGGAAGAACTCCATGGCCGAGTCCTGCGTCTCGAGCGCAAAGTTGTCGGGCTTGCCCGGGGGCAGGTGGCGCGCGCCGCGCAGCACCTCGCGGGCGGCCTCGATGCCCTCCTGCACCAGTTCCAGCGACGGCGCCTGCACCAGCAGCGACTCGATGTCGCCGCGCGGCCGCAGGGCGCGATGCAGCGGCGTGGTCCATGGGGCAATGGCGAGGCGATCCATGGAGAATCCGAACACCGAGCCCTGCTTCTCGATGACGCCGATGATCTGGTACGGCGTGCCCTGCAGGCGCAGCTCGCGGCCCACGGGGTCGAGCCCGGGGAAGAAGTGCTCCGCCACCTCGACGCCGATCACCAGCACGCGCGCGCCGACCCCCACTTCCTGCTGCGTAAACGCGCGACCATTCGTGATGCCGAACTTCTTGATCTGGAAGTAGTCCGACTCGGTGGCCACCGCTTGCACCTGCCGCGGGCGTCCCTGGCCGCCAACGGCGTAGATGAAGTTCTCGTTGGTGATGGCGGCACGCGATCCGGGCGGAATCGTCTGGCGCACCAGCTCCGCTTCGGCCAGATAGATGCGGGGTCGACGCATGTACTCACGCCACGCGTCTTCCGTTTCGTTGGGCGTGAAGTCCGGGCGGCGCCGGAAGTTGTACGTGTTGACGCCGATGATCTTGCCGGCGAAATCGTTCTCCACGTACTGGCTCATCCCCTCGACAATGGAGATGACCGCGATGAGGAACATCACGCCGATCATCACGCCCAGCAGCGTGAAGAAACTCTTCAGCTTCTGGATCCGGATGGTATCCAGCGCGAGGCGGATGGCTTCGAGGAAGGGCACGCCCCCTGTACGGCGGCGTGTCGGTGTGGGTTTCGAGGAGATGGCAGAAGGCGGAAGGCGGATGGCGGAGGCGCTGCATCTGCCATCCGCCTTCCGCCATCCTATTCGTACCGCAGCGCATCCACCGGATCCAGCCGCGCCGCTCGCGCCGCCGGCAAGATGCCAAACAGGATGCCGGTGACGGCACTGGCGCCGAGCGCCGCGACCACCGCCATCGGTGGCACGGAGGCCGCAATGGGGCTGTACCGCCGCACGAGCAGCGCCACGCCCCAACCCACGGCAAGCCCGATGGCGCCGCCGATGCCGGTGAGCGTCACCGCCTCGATGAGGAACTGCCACAGGATGGTGCTCCGCGTCGCGCCCAGCGCCTTCCGCACGCCGATCTCCCGCGTGCGTTCAGTCACCGAGATCATCATGATGGCCACCACGCCCACGCCGCCCACGATCAGCCCGACCGCCGACAACGCGATCATCACCAGGAAGAACATCCCGAAGATCTTGTTGTAGGTGTCCATGATCTTGTCCTGCGTGATGATTGCGAAGTTCGACTCGCGCCCCGGGCGCATGCCGCGCATGCCGCGCAGCGTGGCCGTCACATCGTCGATCAGCTCGTCCTGCCGATACCCGTCGCGCGGCTTCACGGCGAGCCCCATGTCGCGGATCTGCACGTTGAGGTGCCGGCTCAGCGACTGGATGGGCATCACTACCTTGGCGCGGTCGCCGCCGCCGGAGAGGAAGCTCGCGTTGTCGCGATAGACGCCGATCACGAAGAACGGCGTGCCGTTCACCATGATCTCCTTGCCCACGGGATCCCCTTCGCCAAACAGGCGCTCGGCGGTGACCGTGGTGAGCACCACGACGCGAGCGGCGCTGCGCGCTTCCTGCTCCGTAAAGGCGCGTCCGTCCATCATCTCCGGCGCGCCCAGCGACGACCAGTTGCCCGTGTACGACTCGATCGCCGCCGACGGGAGCTGGCGGTCGCGGTATTTCAGCGAGCCGCCCCAGAACATCGCGGCCCCCACGGTGCCCGCGCCCTCGAGCCGGTTCAGCGCGTCCATTTCGGCGAAGGTGATGGGCGGGTTCGAGCGCCACTTGCACGTGTCGCCCGTGCCGTCGCACGCCTCGAAGGTAATGGGATAGCGCTGCACGTAGAACGTCGTCGGCCCGGTGGACTCGAGGTCTTTGGCGACGCTCACGTTGATGCCGTGCACGGCTGCCGAAATGACGACCACCACGAAGACGCCGACGGCGATGCCGAGGATGGTGAGGCCGGCACGCACCCGGTTGGCCTTGAGCGCGTCGAGGGCGATGCGGACGCCCTCGACAATGTTGTAGGCGCGCTGCGCAAGCGGGGTCACGGCTACTCCTGGCGCAGAGCGGCGATGGGATCGAGCATCGAGGCGCGACTCGCCGGATAGACGCCACTGATGATTCCCACCCCTGCGCCGAGCGCGACACCCACCGCGATGGACCACGGCGCCACGGTGGCCGGCAGCGGACTGACGGCCGAGATGAGCTTGGCGAGGCCGATGCCAAGGGCGATGCCGAGGGCCGCGCCCACCGTGCTCAGGGTGGCCGCCTCGATGAGGAATTGAGTGAGGATGTCGCGGCGTCGCGCGCCAAGCGCCTTGCGGATGCCGATCTCGCGCGTGCGTTCGGCGACGGCCACGAGCATGATGTTCATGATCACGATGGCGCCGACCACGAGGCCGATGGCCGGGAGCGCCACGCCGGCCAGCACGAGGTAGCGCTTGATCTTGTTCCAGAACGCCAGCGCGCTCTCCGCCGTCTGCACCGAGAAGTTGTCCGGTTGCGCCGGGCGCAGCTTGTGCCGCGCGCGCATCACCTGGCGCACGCGCTCCTGCGCTTCACCCATCTGCGCAGCACTGGGCACCTGGATGATGATGGCGTCGATGATCTGCGGCACGCGATTCAGCAGGCGGTGCACCGGCGCCTGCCAGGGCGCGAACACCTGGTTGTCGAACGAGATGCCGATGGCGCTGCCCTGCGACTCCAACACGCCGATGACGGTGTAGGGAAGCCCGCCCATGCGGAGCTCGCGCCCAATGGGGTTGAGGCCCGCGAAGAGGCGCTTCACCACGTCCTGCCCGATGATCACCACGGGCGTGCCCATGGACAGTTCCTGCGCCGTGAACTCGCGACCGTCGACGATGACGAACTTCTTGATGGCGAAGTAGTCCCCCTCCACGGCACTGATCTGGGCGCTGCGCGGCCCGCCCGAGTAGCGCGACGAGATCATCAGGTTGTTGTCGCTCACCACCGCCCAGCGCGTGCCAGGCGTGAGCGCTTCCACCACCGGCGCGATGTCGTCGTGATACAGGCGCGGGCGCCGCCGCATCTCTTCCCACACGGCCGGGTCCATGTCGCCCATCTGGATGTTGGGGCGATTGCGCAGCTCAAAGGAGTTGACCCCGATCAGCTTGCCGATGAGGTCCTGTTCCATGTAGCGCCCCATCCCCTCGACGATCGAGACGACGGCGATGAGAAACATCACGCCGATGCAGACGCCGAGCAGGGTGAAGAAGCTCTTCAGCTTCTGCGCGCGGATGGTGGACAGCGCAAGGCGGACCGCTTCGAAGAAGAGCATGGGCTATGTACGGCGGGGTTCGGTGCAGTGTTTCGAGGGATGGCAGATGGCAGATGGCAGATGGCAGATGGCAGATGGCAGATGGCAGATGGCAGATGGCAGATGGCAGATGGCAGATGGCAGATGGCAGATGGCAGTGCGAACCGTCGGCCTCACGGGCGAAACCAGAAAGGGCGGCCTTCCCAAGTCGGGAGCCGCCCTTCAGGGCCTGCCATCTGACGTCTGCCATCTGCCATCACCTGCCGCCAAGCACGTGGCCTACCCAACCACTCCGCCCTTCGCCACAATCGCCGCGCCATGCGCAACCACGAAATGCTCGCGGCGCGTGTCGCTCGACACCTGGCCGTCGTGCAGGGCCACCACGCGCCGCGCGTGGGCGGCGATGTCCTGCTCGTGGGTCACCATGATGACCGTCTGGCCCTGGTCGGCGAGCGACTCGAAGACCTTCATGATTTCCTGCGACGTGGCCGAGTCGAGGTTGCCGGTGGGTTCGTCGGCCAGCAAGATCGATGGGCTGTTCACGAGCGCCCGCGCGATGGCCACGCGCTGGCGCTGGCCGCCCGAGAGCTCGTTGGGCTTGTGGTGCATGCGGCTGGTCAGCTGCACCCGGTCGAGCGCGTTGGCCGCCGTCTCGCGCCGCAGCTTGGCCGACATGCCGGCGTACACCAACGGCAGTTCCACGTTGTGCAGGGCCGTGGCGCGCGGCAGCAAGTTGAACGTCTGGAAGACGAACCCGATTTCCTTGTTCCGGATGCGGGCGAGCTCGTCGTCCTTCATGGACGATACCAGCGTGCCGTTCAGCCAGTACTCGCCGGCCGTCGGCGTGTCGAGGCAGCCGATGAGGTTCATCAGCGTCGACTTGCCCGAACCCGACGGCCCCATGATGGCCACGTACTCGTTACGGCGGATGGCGATGTCGACGCCACGCAGCGCGCGCACGATTTCGCCACCCATGTCGTACTCGCGCTTGATCCCGCGTGTCACGATCACCCAGTCGCGGCCGGGAACGGCCCCCGCCTGGGAGGTGACGGCCTGTCGTTCGGCCGTCGTGCTGACTGGGAGTTCGGTTTCGGTGGACTCACTCACGACTTCTTCTCCCCGGGCTTCTGCTCCGGCTGCTTGGCTTCCTTCACGATGGCGCCGTCCTTCAGCTCGCGGATGGCCTGATACGTGCCGCCCACGATCTTGTCGTTCTCCTTGAGGCCGGACAGCACCTCGAAGTACTTCTCTCCTGCGATCCCTACCTTTACGGGCCGGAACGTCACTTTGTTGGTCGCGTCCACCACGAAGACCCCTTCGACGTCCTTCTTGCCCACCTGCTTGGCCGGGGCCTTGCTGTTGGCGGGCACCGAGTCCTTGTTCGCCAGCGCCTCGTTCTCGCGCACGGTCAGCGCGATGATCGGGATCGCCAGCACCTTGGTGCGCGAGTCGGTGATCACCTTGGCGGTGGCCGAGAAGTCCTGCCGCGTGTCGGTGGGCGGATTGAGCAGGCGGATCTTGACTTCATAGTCAATGGCCTGGTCGCCGGCGCTCGTCGACGCGCCCTTCACCGAGCTCTGCGAGATCTCCACCACCTTGCCGATGAACGTCGTGTCGGGGAAGGCATCGATCTGGATGATGGCCGAGTCGCCCAGCGCGATGCGCGAGACGTCGGTCTCGTCCACCTTCACCTTGGTCTCGAGCACACTCATGTCGGCGATCGTCATCAGCGTGGCGGCGTCCTTGTTGAACGTGCCCTGCACGGCCGTTTCGCCATTTTCCACGCTGAGGCGTGTCACCCGTCCGGACATCGGGGCGTAGATGTTGGTGCGCGAGAGCTGCCAGCGCGCGTCCTTCAGCGTGGCTTCGCCCTGCTTCACCGACTGCTGCGCCGCTTCGAACATGGCTTGGCTGACTTCCATCGTCGTCTTGAGCTGTTCAATCTGCTCATCGCTGATGAGCGTCGCGTTGCCTTTCTTGATCTCGGCCGACCGCTCGAAGTTCTTGGTGGACTGGCCGAGGCTGGCCTTGGCCTGCGCCAGGCCGGCGCGGGCGTTGGCGAGCGCGGCTTCGGCGCGCTGCACCTGGCTTTCGAACTGCTGCGGGTCGATCTGCAGCACCAGCTGCCCCTTGGTGACCATGTCGCCCATCTTCACATTCAGGCTCACGATCTTGCCGGTGATGTCGGCGGAGAGGTCGACCTTGGTGCGCGGCGTCACCTGTCCGCTGGCGGTCACGGACGCCACGAGGTCGCGCTTCTGCACGGCCTCGATGCGCACTTCGGTGCCCTTCGTCTTGGCCTTCTGCACCTGCAGGTAGCCGGCACCGGCAACGGCCGCCAGGACAACGCCGGCAAGAATCCACTTGGTACGCTTGGTCATGGTCAGTCTCTGTTAGCGGAGGGGGCGGCCGACGGCGTTCTCGAGCGCAGCCCAGGCACGGTGGTAATCATAGATGGCGCTGATCCGGTCAGTGGAGGCCCGCTCGTAGTCGTTGCGCGACTGCACCAGTTCGACGAAGGTGCTCGCACCCACGCGATAGCGCGCCTGCGCCAGCGTCAGCGCTTCCTGCGCGGCGGCCGCGTTCTGCTCCTGCAGCCCCACGGTCCGGTACGCCGCCTGCAGCGAGGTCCAAGCCGACGTCACGTCGGCCGCGAGCTGCAGTTCCTGCTTGCGCACGTCGTACCGCGCGTTGTCGCGGGCAATCTGTGCTTCCTGCACGCGCTGCTCGCGGCCGAACTTGTCGAAGAGCGGCAGCGACAGGGTGAGCGACAGGTTGTACGGGCTGGAGGTGAAGTCGAACGGGAACGTCTTGTTGCCGTCGCGAATGGCCTGCGCCTGCGCGGTGGTGAACTGCATCGCGCCGCACTTGGCGGTAATCCCAGCCATGCCGGCGCCGCGACGCAGTGAATCGGTGGTGTAACAGCTCGCCTGGCTCGACAGGACGCTGCCCTGCGCCGACGCGACCAGCACGTCGGCGTTCTTGTACTGCGTGGTGTAGCCGCCCAACTGGGCGCCGAACGACAGCGTGGGGGTGTACGCCCCCTTGGCCGACCGCACGCCTTCCGCCGCCGCCGTCTGGCGCGACTGATAGCCTTGCAACGTCGGGTTGCTCTTGCGCGCGATGTCCATCAGCTGGCCGATCTCGAATGTCGGTGCGGTGGCGCTGGTCAGCGGCACCAGCGCGACCGGGCCGGGCCGAGCGACGCCGAGCTGCTGGAACAGCTTCACCTGGTCGATTTCCGCGGTGTTGTGCGCGCGCAACGCGGCCACCTGCTGCTGACCCACCGCCACTTCCGCGCGCTTCACGTCGAGCGACGTGCCGGAGCCGACGTCGACCCGCGCCTTGGCGAGATCGAGGTCGAGCTGAACCTTCTTGTACAGGGAGTCCTGCAACGCGGCGCTTGCCGTGCTCTGCAGCGCCGCAAGAAACTGGTTGACGACCAGGCCGCGCAGTCCCACGTCGGCCGCCGTGATGTCCGCCTCGGCTGCGTCGAAGTTGGCCCGCGCGCGGCGCAGCTCGGTCATCGTCGACGCCGACAGTCGGGCGCTGAAGTTCAGCCCCCAGCTGCTCGACAAGATGTCTGACGTGGCGCCGAAGGCGACGCCGCCGAACACCTCAGGCTTGCCCTGGCGATAGCCAGAGCCGAACGAGGCGTCGGCCGACGGGAGGAAGGCCCCGTACGCCGAGCGCAATGCCAACGCGGCGCGCGTCTTGCCGGTCAGCTGCTGCTGGTACACGGGGTTGTTCTTCTTCGCAATGCCGAGGGCATCGTCGAGAGTCAGCGTGCTCGGCGTCGCCGACTGCGCGGTGGCGGTCAGGGCGATTCCGGAGACGAGAAGGGCGGTCAGTAGCTGGCGCATGTCCGAGGCATCCAATCGTTGAGTCCGAGGGAAGTACGGGGCCGATCCGTACGGAGTTTCAATTCACCGCGGCAACCCGGCGCCCCGGCCCTCGGCCGCACGCGGGCGCCGCCGAGTGTACGCGTGCTACCGCGCCGGGGACCGAGGGGCATCATCCCGAATCGCCATCAGGCGCTCCGAAGCCACGGCGACCTTGAGCAGCCGCCCGGCGGCGTCCACCCAGACCTCGCGGACCGGCCCCGTCGTGCCCTCGCGCACGAGGAACTTGCGCGCCTCGAGCGACTGGAGGGCAATGGAGACATGGTCGCTCCCGGCGGCTTCGACGGTGAGTGTGATGACCACGCCCCGCGAGGGAACCACGGCCGAGACCTTTCCCGGACCGCGCGCGACGACAAACGGCAACAGGTGCAACACACCGTCTTCGACGACCAACGTCCCGGCGGGGAGCATCAGTTCCCGCGCCGACTCGCCCGCGCCGCGCGTGGCGCGAGCGCTGTACCGGTGTCCGCTGACCTCGGCACGGTACGTGTCGCCCGGATGGTCTTCCTCAGACGACTTGGCCTGATACAGGGAGGGGAGCCCGGTCGAGTCTGCGCCAAGGTCCACCGTCATCCGTCGACCACCACTCACGATGACGCCCCGCGTGAGCGTTTCGAAGGCCCCTGCCGTGGTCGGCACGTGGCGAATGGAGAAGTCCTCGCGCCCGATGCGATCACCGGCGCGGCTGACCGTGAAGCTGCCATCGTCGACGACCGTCGTTTGGCCGGCGGCGGAATGCGCGGTCAGGGCGATGGCGAGGAGGCTGAAAAAAAGTCGTTTCATGTCCAGATAATAATAGTAGATGCTTGGCGTCTACCCTGCATCGGCCGCGCCGTGCCCGGCGGTCGTTCGCCGGCGCCGCGCCAGCGGGGTATTATCCCAACGGCGTGACCTCCACCGATCCGACCTCCCGCAGCGCGGTGCCCACGGCCCACTCGGCCCGCTCGGCGCCTCTGACCGCCGCCCGCGCCTTCACGCGCTGGGCGTGGTCGGGGTCTGCTGCGCTGGTCATCCTGACCGCCGCGGCGTGGATTCGCACGGCCCAGCCGGTCTGGCTCTGGAGTTGCGCCGTTGCGGTGCTTTTGGCCATGCCGGTACTTGGGCGCGCGCCGCGGCGTGCCCGCGAGGTGCTGTTCCTGGCGCTGGCGGTGCTCTTTGTGGGTGAGGGAACCCGGGCGCGGTTCGAACGCGTGCGGCGCGAGGCCGACCCGGACGCGTGGAGCCGCGCGGCGGCCGCGCGGTCCACCGAGGACTTTGCCCGCCGCATCGAATCGACGGCAGTGGAGCTGCGGGCGGCGGCGCGCACGGCGTCACAGGGCGGCGGCGCGGACAGCGGCGGCGTGCGTTGGCAGGCCATGGCTCAGCTGGTGCGCGGCCATCCGGAACGTGCCATCCTTCGGGCGCGCGCGGGGCATCCCGAGGCGTGGGCCGGGCGGCTGAACCTCCCTGTTGATTCGCTCCCGGCCACGCATGGCGTGATGATCACGCCGTTCTACTTGGCGCTGTACGTCGCCGAACGGCGCGGCGACATCGCCGTCATCGCCACCGCGCTGCTGCACGCCGAGCGACCGGCGGATCACCTCACGACGCCGCTCGATCGCGAAGCGTCGCGGCCGATGGGCATCGCGGGCTACGCCTTCGCCCCGGCCACCGTGGAGGGCAACGGGATGCGCCGCGTCGTCGTGGAAGGCGATGCCGTGCTGGCCGTGCGCGCCGTCGTCGCGCCGCCGGAGGTCGTGGCGCTGGAGGCGATGGAACGTGACCGGCTGCGCAGCGGCGCCATGTTGGCGCTGCTGGCCCTGCTCTTCATTGCGACCGCGTGGCGCCGCGAGCGCGGGCTGGGCACGCGACTGGCAGCGCTGGCGACGGTCGTCGCGGCGGTGGCGGTGCTGCCGCTCGGCGCGTACTCCAACTTCTCGCCCTGGTTCGATGCGGGCCTGTACTTTGCGCCTACCCTCGGGCCGCTGACGGCCAACGTCGCCGCGCTGGTGGTGGTGAGCGCGCTGGCACTGACGGCGCTCTTTGCCGTGCTGCGCCACGCGCCCGCCGTGCGCACCCGCTGGCCCTGGGTGGGCGTGCTGGTGGCGGTTGCCGCCGTGGGGCCATTTCTCATGCGCGACCTCGCGCGGGGCATCCGCGTGCCCAGCGAGGGCGTGACGACGGCGCTCTGGATGGCGTGGGAGACGCCACTCTTTCTTGCGGCATTTGCGCTCCTGCTGCTGGGCATCACGGCGGGGCAGGCAGGACTGGGCGGACGGCGCGGCGTGCCGGGCTGGGTGGCGCCGTCCATCGCCGGCCTGTCGGCGCTGCTGGCGCCCGTGCTGCTCGAGGCGCCCGGGCGCCTGCCGGGGTGGTATCCCGTGCTGTGGATTGCCGCCATCGGGGCACTGGCGCTCGCACGGCGTGCGCGTCGCGCGTTTCTGCGCACGGCATTCGTGGCGGCGTGCGGCGCCGTGACGCTGGTCTGGTCGGCCTCGGTGCGGCAACGTGTGCAGTTGGCGGAGCGCGATGTGGCCGGCCTGGGCGTTCCCGATCCCTACGCCAACTCGCTGCTGCAGCGCCTCGCCGCCGAGCTGGAGCGGGAGGCGCCGGCGCCAAGTCGCGTGGGTCTGCTGGCGCGCTACGCCGAGAGCGATCTCGGCGCAGCGGAATTCCCGGCCGAACTGACATCGTGGGATTCTGCCGGGCGCGTCGTCGCCGACCTGCGCGTGGCGATGGCAGGGGGGTCCACGCTGGGGCTCGATGCCTTTGCCGCCGAGGCTCGGCGGTTGCGGCAGCCCGTGCTGCGTCAGACGGCGGCGGCCCCCGTGTCACAGCTGGTGCTGGCGGTGCCGCATGTCGGCGGCGCCGTGACCACGGTCGTCATTTCGCCGCGCACCAAGCTGGTGCCGGCCGACCCGTTCATTGCGCTCATCGGCTTGGGCCAGGCACCCAGCAGCGAGCCGCCGTACACGCTGCAGATGAGCGATGTGCGCGAGGCTGGCGTGGACGGCGAACAATGGGTGCGACGCGTGGACGAACTGCACGGCGACTTCGTGGTGCCGGCCGGCGATGCTGGAACGGCGCGCGTGCACGCACGCGTGGATCTGCGAGGGCTCGGCGTGCTCGCGCCACGCGGGGCCCTGCTGGTGATGCTGGACCTGCTGGGTGTTGCGCTCATCTGGGGGCTGCTGTTCGCCGCCGAGGGCACGGCGCAGCGCTGGGTGCGGGCGCGCGTGCGGGGATGGCCGCGCAGCTACCGGCTGCGGCTGTCGTTGGCGCTCTTTGCGTTCTTCGTCTTGCCGGCGGGCGGCTTTGCGGCGTGGACATACCGCCGCCTGCAGGCGGACGACCGCCAGAGCCGCGACCTGTTGGTGCGCGAGACACTGCGCGGCGTGGCCGCGTCGTCGGACAGCGTGCAACTGGCCGACGCGGCCACGCGGTTTGAGACGCCGTTGCTGCTCTACGCCGACGGCATGCTGGTGGGGACGAGCGATCCGTTGTTTGAGGCGCTGGCGCCGGTTGGGCGGTTGCTGCCGCCTGCGGTGGTGAGTGCCTTCGGCTCCAACGACGACCTGCTGGCGGGCATGGATGAGGACGTGGGCGGCAACACGGTGCGCTTTGGCTATCGCGCGGCGGTGGACCCCAGTGGCGTGCGGCTGGTGCTGTCGGCGCCGGCGCGCAGCGACGAATTGGCGCTCGATCGCCGCCGGCGCGATGTGGCGGTGCTGGTGCTCGTCGTCACCGCGCTGGGTGCGCTGGCCGCGTTCTGGCTCAGCGGTCTCGCGGCGCAAACGTTCGCTCGCCCCATCGACACGCTGCGCCTTGGCGCGCTGGCCGTGGCAAGCGGAGTGCGTGAACCGCTTCCCGACGCGCGGCCCCCCGTGGAATTCGAGCCGGTCTTTCAGGCGTTCCGTCGCATGGCATCGGAGCTGGGCGCGAGCCGCGACGCGCTCGAGGCGGCCGAGCGGCGCCTGGCGGCCGTGCTGCGCGATGTGGCGAGCGGTGTCGTGGCCGTGGATGCCGACGGCCGCATTGCGCTGGTCAATCCGCGCGCGGTGGCGCTGCTGCCGCCGGGCGCGATGCCGGGTGCGATGGCTGATGGTGTGCTGGACGCGTCGCTCGCCGAGCGGCTGCGGCGCTTCCTGGCGGGCGCGGCGGAGCAGGAGGAATTCGACATCGAGCGGCCGGGCGGCGTGCAGTTGCATGCCCGGCTCACGCGCCTGCTGCGCGGTGCGCGCGGTGCGGTGATCACGCTCGACGACCTGAGCGAGCTGGCGCGCGCTCAGCGCGTGCTCGCCTGGGGCGAGATGGCGCGGCAGGTGGCGCACGAGATCAAGAATCCGTTGACGCCCATGCGACTGGGGATGCAGCACTTGCGCCGGGCGCGCGGCGACGCGCGCGTGGACTTCGACCAGGTGCTGGAGCAGAACGTCGACCGCATGCTCGCCGAAATCGACCGGCTCGACGAGATCGCGCGCGCCTTCAGCCGCTACGGCATGGTGCCCGAAGAGCAGGCACCCGCCGCCGCAGTGGACGTCGCCGCCATCGTCGAGGACGTGGTGCGGCTGGAGCAGCTCGGCGCGGGCGATGTGGCGTGGTCTGCCGATGGCACCGGAGCGCCCGTGGTGGCGATGGCGCGCGAGACCGAGCTGCGCGAGGTGCTGCTGAACGTGCTCGAGAACGCGCGCCTTGCTGGCAGCCGACACGTGCGGGTGGCAATTGCCAAGGGCGGCGGTGCGGTGCGCATTGTGGTGCGCGACGATGGCCACGGCATTCCGGCCGATGTGCTGCCGCGCATCTTCGAGCCGCACTTCTCCACGCGAACCAGCGGGAGCGGCCTGGGATTGGCCATCTGTCGGCGGCTCATCGAGGGCTGGGGAGGCGGGGTGGAAGTTGCAAGCACCGTCGGTGCAGGCACGGCGGTGACGGTGCGGCTAGTCCCTGCCGCGCAATCCTGACACATTTGGACGCAATGAACGCGCTATCAACCTCTCCGCCGCAAAAGCACTCCACCGGGATCCCGCCGCATCTGGATCGATGGGAGCTGCCTCCCGGGTGGAGCTGGGGCACCGACGGCGTCTTTACGCCGTACCGCCACTCGATGGAGGTCATCGATGCATTCGGGCGTTCACTGGCGCTGGTGACCGCGCCCGATCCGGCGCACGAGGCGTGGCTCTTCTCCGAGGCTCGGCAGCTCGCGCACCGCAACCATCCCAGCATCCCCACCACGTACCACTACTGGCGACCCTACCGGGACAGCCGGCGTGGTCCGGGCTACCTGCGGCGGTGGGTGGCGGGCGAAACGGTGGGCGCGCGCCTGCGTCGCATCGGCACCGAGACGGTGCCGTACATGCTGCGCGTCCTGCGGGCTACCGGGTCGGCGCTGGCGTTCCTGCACGACGCCGGCACGGAGCACGGTGCGGTGTCGCCCGACACCATCTACTCGACGCCCACCGGCCGCCTGTACCTGCTGGGATGGCAGTGGGCCGTCCCATACCAGGACGTGCCCGCCGGCCTGCGCCCCGACCCGTCGTGGGTGCCCACGCCCCTCGAGCTGTCGAGCGGCGTCTGGCGGCCGACGCCGGCCAGCGACCAGTGGCAGTTGGGTGCCGTCTGCTTTGCGATCCTCACTGGAGAATTGCCGCCGCGCACGGGCGTGCCGCCGGTGCGCTGGGTGCGTCCCGACTGCCCGGCGAGCGTGGCCGAGTTGATCGATCGCACGCTCGCCGCAAATCCGGGCGACCGGTTTCCCAACCTGTCGTCGATGCTGCGACACATCGAGCGCATCTCGGGGACCGGCACGCCGCTCGTGCTGGGCGTCGACCAGACGTCCGGTGAGTATCGCGCCGTCTCCGAGGAAGACCGCCTGCGGTGGGCGACCGGCGATGACTACGAAGTGCTCGCCGCCCTTGGCGCGGGGCAGTTCGGCTCGGTGTGGCGCGTGCGCGACTTGTCGCTCGAACGCGAGGTGGCGCTCAAGATGCTCCACCCCAACATCGCGCGGAACGAGGACGCGGTGGCGCGGTTCCGGCGCGAGGCGCGCATGGCGGCGCAGCTCAAGCATCCGGCCATCGTCCCCATCTACTCGTGGGATTCCAAGGGCGACGTGTCGTGGTTCATCATGGAGCTGCAGGAAGAGGGTTCCGTGGCCGACCTCGTGGCGCGACAGGGCGCGCGCACGGTGGCCGAGATCGCCCCGCAGGTTGAGGCGGTGCTCGATGGGCTGGGACTGGCGCACGCCAACGGCATCATCCACCGCGACATCAAGCCGGCCAATATTCTCATTGACCGCTACCGGCAGTGGCGGCTGTCGGACTTCGGCATTGCCAACGCGCTCGGCGACGACAAGACCGGCGCATCAGGCACGCCGGCCTTTGCCGCGCCGGAACAGTTGCTGGGTGAAGCGCAGGGCGTGGCCTGCGACCTCTTTGCCGTGGCGGGCATCGTGATCTTCGCGCTCACGGGGCAGCTCCCCTTTGGCACCGGGGACGCGCGCACCATCCTGGCGCAGCAGCTCGCCGCGCGCGCGGACCTCTCACCGTTCCCCGAGGAACTCGCCGCGTGGCTGCGGCGCGCGCTGCAGCCGGACCCGGACAAGCGCTTTCGCGACGCCTCGTCGATGCAGCGCGAGTGGCGCGCCGTCACGCGCGAACTCGCGCGTCAGCAGCGCCGCGCCACGCGCCGCGCGCGCTGGCTGCGGGCGGTCAAGCGTTTCTTCACCAAGCCCCGATAGCCGCGCCGGCGGCCGCTATGGCGGCCGCTATGGCGCGCCGCGCACCGTCTTGACGTTCACGAACGACCGCAGGCCCTCGCGCGCCAGTTCGCGCCCGACGCCGCTGGCCTTGATGCCGCCGAACGGGAACCGCGGATCACTGGCCATCATCGCGTTGATGAACACCGATCCGGCGTCGATGCCCATGGCAAAGCGCCGCGCCTCATCGGCGTCACGCGTCCACACCGACGCGCCGAGCCCGAACGGCGTGTCGTTGGCGAGCGCGAGGGCCGCGTCGGCGGACGGCACGCGGAAGAGTGGAGCGACGGGCCCAAATACCTCTTCGCGCGCTGCCGCTGCGTCATGTGGCACGTCGCCGAGCACGGTAGGCGGATAGAAATTCCCGGCGCCGCGTGGCGCGGCGCCGCCCGCGAGCACGCGCCCGCCGGCCGCCACCGTGCGTCGCACCTGATCGTCCACTTCGCGCAGGATGTCCGCGGTGGCGAGGGGCCCGACGTCGGTGGCGTCGTCGAGCGGGTCCCCGACGGTCAGCGCGCCCATGGCGGCGGTGAAGCGCTCGGCGAACGCGTCATACACGTCGGTGTGCACGATGAACCGTTTGGCGGCAATGCACGACTGCCCGTTGTTTATGCAACGGGCGCGGGCCGCGGTGGCCGCCGCCGCGTCGAGGTCGGCGCTGGGGAGCACGACAAAGGGGTCGCTGCCGCCCAGTTCGAGCACGCACGGCTTTACCGCGCGCCCGGCGCGCGCGCCGACGTCGCGTCCGGCCGCCTCGGAGCCGGTGAGGGTCACCGCGGCGACGCGCGGGTCGTCGATAAGGGCACCCACGCGCGCCGCGCCCACCAGCAGCGTGGTGAAGACGCCGGGTGTCGCCCCTGCCTCGTCAAAGAGCCGTTCGATGGCCAGCGCGCACTGCGGGACGTTGGAGGCGTGCTTGAGCAGCACCACGTTGCCCGCGGCGAGCGCCGGCGCGGCGGCGCGGATGGCCTGCCAGTACGGGAAGTTCCACGGCATGATGGCCAGCAGCACACCAAGGGGCTGGAAGTGCACGGCGCCGTCCTCGCGGCCGTCGCGCATCACGCGTTCCGGTGCGAGCAGGGCAGGCGCTTCGTCGGCGTAGTAGCGGCAGGCGAGTGCGCACTTGGCCACTTCGTCCGCGGCGGCGCGTGCGGTCTTGCCCATCTCTTGCGCCGCGAGGTGGGCAAGCGTCACGCGGTCGGCGTCGAGGCGATCGGCCATGCGGCGCAGCATCGCCGTGCGCTCGGCGACTGGTACGGCGCGCCATGTCACCGCGGCGGCGGCGGCCTGCGCAACACGACGCTCAACCTCCGCATCTGAATGGTCGGCGATGGCGGCGAGCACTTGGCCCGTGGCGGGATTCACGCTGGACTGTGGCATGGCCGCACGATGCATCGGACCTGCGGCGCGCGCCAGTCGGCGAACGCCTCATCAACGCGGTCGGCCGATTACCTTCCATCGTCCTTCAGCCCCCACACGCCATGCCCCCGCGCCCACCGTCCGCCACGCCTGCGTTCAAGGTTCGCCGTTCCGTCATCGCCGGCCGGGGGGCGTTTGCCACGCGCGACATCCGCAAGGGCGAACGGCTCATCGAGTACGTGGGCCAGCGCATTACGCACGCCGTGGCCGACGCCAAGTACCACGACGAGTCGATGCGGTCGCACCACACGTTCCTGTTCTCCGTCTCGCGGCAGACGGTGATCGACGCGTCGGTGGGCGGCAACGACGCGCGATTCATCAACCACTCGTGTGACCCCAACTGCGAGGCGGTCATCGAGCGCAGCCGCGTCTTCATCTACGCGCGCACGCCCATCGCCGCGGGCCAGGAACTGGCGTACGACTACGGCTACGAGCGCGACGGCACCGAGACGGCCGAGGACGTGGCACGCTACGCGTGCCGCTGCGGGGCCAAGCGGTGCCGCGGCACGATCCTCGCGCCCACCAAGCCGGCGCGGCGCAAGCCCCACCATGCGGCGGCGCGGCACACCGACAAGATCAAGGACGCCTGATGCGGCGTCCGGCGCGCCTCACACCACCGGGTGCGTCTCGTCCAGCCGGCTGATGTCGAGCGACATCAGCCCGTCGGCGTCGGGCTGGTTGAAGATGTTGGTGAACCTGGTGTCCCAGTCGAGCTGGTCGGGCTTGTACGACGTGCGCGCATGCACCGTCGTGGCAAACGTGTCGTCGATGCCGCTGAGCAGCAGCAGGATCTCCGCGTCCTTGGCCATGAGCGCGTCGTGGTCGAGCGCCCAGAGCGGACTGGCGGGCGTGATGGGATGGACGATGGTCCACGCGAGCGGGAAGAACGTCACCTCGGCGCGGTCGAGCGTGAGCGCCCGATAGCGGCGCATCGACACGCCGTTCTCGTCATTCACGTACGAGAACGACAGCGATGCCTTGAGCTCGATGAGCTCGTTCTTGCGGCGGTTGGCCATGCGGATCATCAGGGCCTTGCCGTCCTTGAACGGCGCAATGACCGCGCGGCTGCTGAACGTGATGGCCGCGGTGGGGCGGGCGAACCGCGCGAAGAACAGGCCGGTGATGAGCGCCTGCGCGAGCACGCCCACCAGCGCTTCGAAGGTCATGATGAAGTGCGGCATCGCGCCGGCAGGGCTGATGTTGCCGTAGCCGATGGTGGCGAACGTCTCGACCGAGAAAAAGAACGCCCGTGCAAACGCGCCGCCCATCGACGCGGCCCCCGAACCGACGAGCGCGCCGGGCCCGCAGAGGAGAAAGAGGGCGCCGAACAGGATGTTGATGCCCAGGTAGATGAGCACCACCCAGCCGAAGAACTGCGGCCAGCTGAGCGTGAGCGCGCTGTGGTACAGGCTCACCGCCTCGGCCCACGGCAGTCCCACGCGCCGCACGTTGAACGAACCGTCGGGGTTGAGCAACCGCTTGCGGCTGGCGGTCGAGACGACGGCGCCGAAGCCGAGATCCCCCTTTTCCTCGGGGCCGCGGGGGGTCGGGATCGCGGCGTAGTTCATGGTCTCCATATCGTGCTAAGTTACCCCGGCGTCCCGGAGCGCGCCTGTCGGCCTCCCGGGCGCCGTCCTCTTGCCCCCTTGCCATGCTCACTGCCGTCTTCGCGGCGCTGACCGCCCTCACGACGCTCGTGCCCGGGATCGTTCCCGAGCTGCCCCCCGTGTACCACGGTCGCCACGGCCAGCTGGCCGTGACCCCGCCGCGCATCGAGGCATCGGTGACCGTCGATGGCCGTCTCGACGAGCCCGTCTGGTCGCGCGCCGCGGTGCTGACGGGCTTTTCGCAGTTCTCGCCGCAGGACGGCATCGCGGCGCAGGACAGCACCGAGGTGCTCGTCTGGTATTCGCCGACCGCCATCCATTTCGGCATCCGCGCCTACGAAGCGCACGGCGCCGTGCGTGCGACGCTGGCCCAGCGCGACAAGATCCAGACGGACGACTACGTGCAGATCCTGCTCGGCACGTTCAATGACGGGCGGCAGGCGTCGGTGTTCATGGTGAACGCGCTCGGCGTGCAGGCCGACGGCGTGCTGAACGAGACCGGACAGAAGGCCAGCAGCGGTTTCATGGCGGCCATGGCGTCGCGCGAATCGGCCGACCTCAACCCCGATTTCGTTTTCCAGAGTGCCGGCCACGTGACGTCGTGGGGCTACGAGATCGAAGTGCGCATCCCGTTCAAGTCGCTCAAGTACCAGTCGGTGGCATCGCAGACGTGGGGCATCAACGTCACCCGCGTCGTCCAGCACTCCGGGTACGAGGACTCGTGGGCGCCCGCCCACCGGGCGAACTCGTCGTTCCTGGCGCAGTCGGGCACGCTCGTCGGGCTCAACGACCTGCGCCGCGGGCTGGTGCTCGACCTCACCCCCGAACTGACCGACCGCGCCGACGGGCTGCCCAGCGGGCCGGGCGGCCAGTGGAAGTACACCACACGCGCCCCGGACATCGGGGCCAATGTGCGCTGGGGCGTGACCAACAACCTCACGTTCAACGGCACCCTGAATCCCGATTTCTCCCAAGTGGAGGCCGACGCCGGCCAGTTCTCGTTCGACCCGCGCGCGGCATTGAGCTTTTCCGAGAAGCGACCGTTCTTCCTCGACGGCAGCGAGCAGTTGTCCACGCCCAACAACCTCGTGTACACACGGCGCATTGTGCAGCCGGTGGCCGCGGCAAAGCTCACCGGCAAGATCGGCAGCACCAACGTCGGGCTGCTCAGCGCCGTGGACGACAACGTGGCGAGCGCGAGCGGCACCGACCATCCCATCTTCAACCTGCTGCGCCTCACGCGCGACGTCGGCGAGCAGGGGCGCGCCGGCCTGCTCTACACCGACCGCATGGACGGCGACAACAGCAACCGCGTGCTCGACGCCGACGTGCGGCTCGTGCGCGACAAGATCTACCAGGCGTCGCTGCAATTCGTGGGCTCGCGCACGGTGCGCAATGGCGTGACGACCACCGGGCCGCTGTGGGACCTGCGTCTGGCGCGCAACGGCCGCGCCTTTGGCGTCACGGCGGCCATCACCGGCATCGACCCCGACTTCCGCACCCAGAGCGGGTTCATTTCGCGCGGCGGGCAGGTGCATGCCAGCATCTCGCCGCGGTACACGATCTTCCGCGGCCAAGGCGCGCTCGTCGAGAACATCACGCCCAACATCCTCGTCGACGGCATCTGGTTTTACGACAACTTCTTCAACCACGGCGACGCGCGCGACAAGAAGCTGCACTTCAACCTCGACGCCAATCTGCGCGGCGGATGGAATGGCGGTGTCGCGCTGCTGCTCGAGACGTTCGGCTATGACCCGGCATACTATGGCGCCCTGTACCGCATCGCCAAGCCACTGCCCGGCGGCGGCACCGACACGCTGCCCTTCACCGGCACCGCGCGCCTGCCCAACCGCGACTACGTGGTGCGCCTGCAGACGCCGCAGTACAAGACCTGGTCCGCGAATGTCTTCTACATCTGGGGCCAGGACGAGAATTTCTACGAGTGGTCGTCGGGCGACATCTACTATTTCTCCGCCGGGCTCAATGTGCGCGCGTCCGAACGGCTGCGGATCAATGCGACGTACCAGATGCAGGAGTACGATCGCAAGCAGGGGCGTGGCATGGTGGGCATCCTGCGCGACCCGCGCGTGAAGGTCGAGTACCAGCTGTCGCGCGCGCTCTTTGCCCGTGTGATCGGCGAGTACTACACCGAGTCGGTGCGCACGTTGTACGACGACTCGCGCACCGGCTTGCCGCTGCTGCAATTCGATGGCAGCCGGTGGGTGCGCGCCACCGGCTACACCACCAACTCGTTCCGGGCCGACTGGCTGGTGAGCTACCAGCCGCAGCCGGGCACGGTGTTCTACGTCGGCTACGGCGCGCAGATGACCGAGCCGGAGCCGATGCGCTTCCAGCACCTGGCGCGCCGCAACGACGCGCTCTTCGTGAAAGCCAGTTACCTGTTCCGCCGGTAAACCCCGTGACCTTCGACCACCTCGAGACTCCCGCGCCGCTCGTCGACCTCGACGTGATGGCCAGCAACCTCGACGCCATGCAGGCGTACGCCAACGCGCACGGCCTGGCGCTCCGCCCGCACACCAAGACACACAAGTCGGTGCACGTCGGCCGGGAACAGATCCGCCGCGGCGCCGCGGGCCTCACCTGCGCCACCCCGTTCGAGGCGACGGTGATGCAGCAGGCCGCCGACGACCTGCTCGTGGCGTACCCGGTGCTCGGACACGCTAAGCTCGAGCGCCTCTTCACGGTGCGCGACGACGTGGCCTTGCGCGTGCAGCTCGACTCGGCCGAGGCCATCGACCAACTCGCGGCCGCGGCGGTGCGGCACGACCGCGCGGTGGCGGTGACGGTGGAGTTCGACGCCGGCATGCACCGCGTGGGCGTGCCCTCCCTCGACGACGCCATGGCGCTGGCGCGGCACGTCAGCGCCAATCCGCCGCTCGAATTCTCGGGCATCGCGTTTTATCCCGGGCACATCCGCGAGCCCGTCACGTCGCAGGACGCCGCCCTCGAGCGGCTGCGCCACAAGGTGGCGGAAGCCATCGAGGCATTCTCGCAGGCCGGCCTGGCGCCGCAGGTGGTGAGCGGCGGCTCCACGCCCACCATGTGGCGGTCGCACGAGATAGCTGGCGTCACGGAGATCCGACCCGGCACCTACGCGTACAACGACCGCACGACGGCCGAGATCGGCGCGTGCACGTGGAGCGACTGCGCGTTCACGGTGCTGGCAACGGTGGTGAGCACCAGCGTGCCTGGGCAGGCCGTCATCGACGCCGGCGCAAAGGCACTGGGGCGCGAGCCAATTCGTGGCGCGAGTGGGGAAGGGTGGGGCGCGCTCGTCGACCGTCCCGAGGTGGTGGTGTCGCGGATGAGCGAGGAGCACGGCATCCTGGACCTGTCGACCTCCGACTGGCGTCCGCGGGTGGGCGAGCTCGTGCGCGTCGTGCCCAACCACGTGTGCATCGTGACGCACCTGAACGACGTGATCTTCGGCGTGCGCGGGGGAGAGGTGGTGACGAGTTGGCCGGTGGATGCGCGGGGGCGGGGATATGGGGGGGTGATAGGGTAGATCGGAGTTGGCAGATATCAGATGGCAGATGGCGGATGGCGGATGGCGGATGGCGGATGGCGGATGGCGGACACAGGCAAAAGGCGGGCACCGAATCGGTGCCCGCCTTTCGCGCGTCAAACGATCACTCCGCAGTCATCTGCCCTCTCATGTCTGCCAGCTGCCATCTGCCGTCATGGCACCCGCCCCGGCGTATACGCCGCTCCCGCCCTCTCCAGCGCCGCTTCGATCTTCGGAATCGTCTCCTTCACCAGCGCGCGCAGCGCGGCGACTTGCGGCGCCAGCTGCTCCTCGGCGATGGCCAGGTCGCGCGCCATCGTCGTGGTGGGCTGGCCCAGCGTGCGGCCCATGTCGACACTGACCCGATCGTTGATCGACGGCGCCGTGCCCTCGCTGCGGGCGCTCAACGCCTCGTCACCGCGCAACGCATCAAGGATGCCGCGCAGCTGGCGCACCGCCGCGCGCACGTCGGCGTACACGGCGGCCGGCGTGGCCGGTGCCTGGTCGGCCGCGCGCTTCATGGCGTCGAGCCGCGCCTGCGTGGCGTTGGCGAGCTCCAGCGTTCCGCTCACCTGGCGCTGCAGGTCCTGCTGGTGCGCCATGAACTTGGCACGTGCCGCGTGGTCGGCCACCGTCACCGTGCCCAGCGGGTCGTTGAGCACGTCAATGGACTGCGTGCCGCCGATCGGCGTGACCACTCCGTCCACCCGCTGGGCGACGCTTACTACGTAGCGCCCGGGCACCACGTACGGCCCGCTCGGTCCACTCGGTCCGCCGCCTTCGGCCTCGGCATCACCACCGGCCGGGCGCGTGCGGCCCAGCGTCACGGCGGCGACGCGCAGGTCCCACGCCACGCGCTGGAACCCCTTGCCCACTGGCCCCGTCATCGTGCGGATGGGCGCGCCGGTGGAATCGCTGATCGTGAGGATCACCGTCGGCGCCTCTTCCTGCGCCTCGGCCTTCAGCGCGTCGTTGGACGGATACGTGATGGGCTTGCCCGCCTTGTCGGCCGCCTTCTCGGCTTCCGCGCGCCTCGCCTGCTTCGTCTTGAGCGCCTCGGGCAGGAAGTACGTGACCACCGCGCCAAACGGCGGATTCTCGGCCGTGTAGAAGTTCTCGCCCTGGAATGAATGGCCGCGGCCGCCGTAGGCCTGCGTGGTCTGGTAGAGCCACGTGCGGCGCACAGGCTCGACGGCCGCCGTCTTGAGCGAGGCCGCTGACGCGCGGCGCAGCGGCGTGTAATCGTCCACCACGTAGATGCCGCGTCCGAACGTCGCGATGATCAGGTCGTTCTCGCGCTTCTGGATGACGAGGTCGCGCACCGGGATGGTTGGCACGCCCGGCATCTTGAACCAGTGCTTGCCACCGTCCTTGCTGGCCCACGCGGCAAACTCCGTGCCCGCAAACAGCAGACTCCCGTCCACATGATCCTCGGCGAACGCGTACGTCGAGCCGCGCGTCGGCAGGTCTCCCGACACTGACGTCCATGTGCGACCGGCATCCGTGCTCTTCAGCAGGTACGGCTTGAAGTCGCCGTTCTGGTGATTCTCTGCGGCCACGTACACCGTGCGCGCATCGTGCAGCGATGCCCTGATGCGGGCGATGTACGCGTTGGACGGCACGCCGGGCAGTGAATCAACGCGGCGCCAGTTCCTGCCGCCGTCCTCCGTCACCTGAATGAGTCCGTCGTCGGTGCCGACGTACAGCAGTCCCTCGGACTTGGGCGATTCCGCAATGGCGCTGATGTTGCCGTAGAGCGCCGTCGACGTGTTCTTGGCCACCGCGTCGGGGCTCCACACCTTGCCCATCACCGGCAACTGGTTGCGCTGCAGCTGGCGCGACAGGTCGCCCGAGATCGCCGTCCAAGTGTTGCCGCGGTCGTTGCTGCGGTAAAGCCGCTGCGAGGCCGTGTACAGCCGCGTATGCGAGAACGGCGAGATGAGAATCGGCGTGTCCCAGTTCCAGCGTGCCGGCGCCTCGCCGGGCTCGGTGCTCGGCTGGATGCCG
Organism: Gemmatimonas sp.; assembly: GCA_025361705.1. Classification (GTDB taxonomy): domain Bacteria; phylum Gemmatimonadota; class Gemmatimonadetes; order Gemmatimonadales; family Gemmatimonadaceae; genus PNKL01. The sequence continues at coordinate 6,630 of JANYJW010000010.1, read as the reverse complement.
ATGCGCTGTCCCGTGCGCCGGTCGACGCGCACCATGCCACCGTGCTGCGATTCGGCGTACGTCGTGTTCGGGTCTTCCGGGTCGAGCCGTGAGACAAAGCCGTCGCCGCCCTGCGTGACGATCCAGTCCTGGTTCAGGATGCCATGGTCCGAGCGCGTGCGCGACGGGCCGTAGAGCGAGTAGTTGTCCTGCAGGCCGCCGGCGACGTTGTAGAACGGCGCGTCGTAGTCGACGTCGACATCGTAGAACTGCGCGAGCGGCAGGTTCTCGAAGAACGTCCATGTGCCGCCGCGGTCCCAGCTGCGGTAGAGGCCGCCGTCGTTGCCGACGAGCAGGTGGTCGGTGTTCTTCGGATCCACCCACAGGATGTGATTGTCCACGTGCATCGCGCGCTGGCCGAGGGCGCGCAGCGTCTTGCCGCCGTCATCCGACACCTGGAACATCACGTCGGGGATGTAGATGCGGTCCACGTCCACCGGGTCGGCGAACACGGTGCCGTAGTACATCGGCGACCCCTGGTTGTAGTCGGTGCGCTTCTCCCACGTCACGCCGTTGTCGCTCGAGCGATAGATGCCGCCCTTCTTGTTGGCTGCCTCGACGATGGCGTAGACGATGTCGGGATTCACCGGCGAGATCGCCAGCCCGATGCGGCCGAGTTCCTCGCCCGGCAGCCCGGTGTTCACTTTGGTCCACGTCTTGCCGCCGTCCACGCTGCGCTGGATGGCGCACTCGGGGCCGCCGTCGATGAGCGTGAAGAAATGCCGGCGCCGCTGCCACGTGGTGGCAATGAGCACCTTCGGATTGCGCGGGTCGATCACCACGTCCGACACGCCCGTGTTGTCGCTGATCTTCAGCACCTGCTCCCACGTCTTGCCGCCGTCCGTCGTCTTGTAGAGGCCGCGATCGCCCCCCGCGCTCCAGAGCGGCCCCTGGGCGGCGACGTACACGATGTCGCTGTTGGTCGGGTCGATGACGATGCGCCCGATGTGCTCCGACTGCTTGAGGCCGACGTTCTTCCACGACTTGCCGTTGTCCTCCGACTTGTACACGCCGTCGCCATAGGCCACGGAGCGCTGCGAGTTGTTCTCGCCCGTGCCCACCCAGATGACGCTGGGGTTGCGCGGGTCAATGGTGATCCAGCCGATGGAATACGAAGCTTCCTTGTCCATCACCGGCGCCCACGACGCGCCGCCTGTGGTGGACTTCCACAGGCCGCTCGATGAGGAACCGGCGAAGATGATCGCCGGGTTGTTGGGGTTCACCGCGAGCGCGCCGATGCGGCCGGAGGTCATGGCCGGCCCGATGTTGCGCGCTCGCAGGCCGCCGAACGCTTCGGTGGTGAATGGCGACTTGGGCGTGGTGTCGGCGGGCGCCGCCGGCTTGTCGGACACCGCCGGCTTGGCGGGCGCCGCCGGCTTGGCGGGCGCCGCCGGCTTGGCGGGCGCCGCAGCCCCCTGGGCGAGCAGGCCGAGCGGTGCAGCGAGAAGAACGATTCGCAGTAGGGAAATGAAATGGCGCGTCATTGATGGGCCGGGATGAGAACGGGTATCACGTGGCGAACACGAGGACGGAAAGAAGCTCGCGCATCCGGCCGTCGTGTGCCAGCACGAGGCGGCACATGAGCCGGACATGCCACGGGGGATGGCGTGGCAGCCATCCCCCGTGCCCTGCATTGGTGCGCCGTCGACCTAATGGTCGCGGTTGTCGTCGCCGCCAAACGGCGAACCGCCGCTGTCGCCGCCGCTCACTCGCTCGATCTTGAGCACCTGCTTGTACGTCTTATCGCCGATCTTCAGCGTCACCAGGTACGAACCCGTGCCATTGTCGCTGCCGACGGCAGCGCCGCCGAATCCGCCGCGCCCCCCTGGGCCGGCCGGCACCTTGAGGCCAATGAGCTCAAAGATCTTCCGCACGTTCTCGGGCTCCGCCGCACCACGGTTCGCGCCACCGCCCTCGGCGGCCGCATCAGGCGTACCCGGACGCGGCGCGGTCCCTTCGCCCGGCCGGGCGCAGAACGTGTCCCACTGCGTGAGCGGGCGTTCGCATCCCACGCCGCCGCGGCCGCCGGGGCCGCCACCACCACCGCGTCCACCAAAGCCGCCACCGCCGGCCGGCGGGTTCAGCAGCTGCTTGGCACGCGCAATTGCCACGCTGTCGTACTTGGCATTCACCAGCGAATCGAGCACCACCGGGGCGCGTGTCGCCTTGATGATCGAGTCGCGCTTTTCGGACGGCGAAAGCACCGCCGGCGTGGTCGGCGGCCGCACCGTGCTGCGGTAGTTCCACGTGACCGAGTGCACGCCGACGCCACCGACGCCCGGCAGGCTCGCAATCTCCTCGCCCGCCACGTTGCTGATGCTCACGCGCACCGATGCTGGGGCGTTGGCGCCCAGGCGGTAGAAGATGTCGGCGCCGTAGGCCGGGCTCGGCACCGCAAAGAACGCCTGCGCGTTGCCGTTGCCGCTGGCCATCAGGTTGGGCGACTCGCCGTACTGGTACGACGTGCGCGGCTCGAACAGATGCGCGTCGGCCGCAAGCACCTTGGCGTTCACCTGCTGCAGCGCCGTGATGTCCACCGCCCACAGGCTGCGCCCGTGCGTGGCCGCAATCAGCTCGTGGTCACGCGGGTGGATCTTGAGGTCGTACACCGGCACCGTCGGCATGCCGCTCATGAAGCGCGTCCACGTGGCGCCCTTGTCCACCGACGCGTAGACGGCCACCGACGAGCCCACGAAGAGCACGTTCTCGTTGGTGGGATCCTCGCGCACGACGTGCAGGTAGTCGCCCGGCATGTCCTTGGGCAGGTTGTTGACGAGCGAACGGAAGCTCTTGCCGCCGTCGTTGGTCACGTACAGGTACGGCGTGAAGTCGTTGTTGCGGTGATTGTCGAACGCCACCCAGAACGTGAGCGAGTCGAAGTGCGACGGCTCGATGCGCGCGACGTACAGTTCGTTGGGCAGGCCGGGGAAGCGCCCGTTGAGGCTCTCCCACGCGGCGCCGTCATTGGGCGACTTCCACATGTTGCCGTCGTCGGTGCCCGCGAACAGCATGCCCGGACGGACATACGACTCGGCCAGCGCCACCACCGTGCCGTACGTCTCGGCACCCGTGGCATCGAGCGTGATGCCGCCGGTGAGGTTCATCGAGGTGTCGATCTTGGCGGCGAGCTTCTTGGAGAGGTCGGGCGAGATGAGGAACAGCTCGTCGCCCTGCTTGGTGCTCTTCAGCACGCGGTTGCCCGCGAAATAGAACGTCCGCTGGTTGTGCGGCGACAGGAAGAACGGCGCGTTCCAGTTGAAGCGCAGCGCCAGGTCGGTGGAATCGGCCTTCTGCTTCGCCTTGAGCGCGTTCACGGCGGCCGTGACGTCCTTGGTTGCCGGCTTGGTGATGTCGCCGCGCACCGTGGCGATGCTGTCTTCCCACTTCTTGTACTGCTCCTGCCACGACGGCTTGCGCATCGAGGCGCGCTCGCCGGTGTGCACGTTCACGCGCGACACGTTGCCACCCTGCGACTCGCCGAACTGAATGTCGGGGTTGGTCTGGTCCTGCGCGGTGTAGAAGCCGTCGCCGCCGGCAATCGTATACCAGTAGGCGTTGTTCACCGATCCGCTCTTGCGGCGGCTCGGGCCGCACCACGTCCCGTTGTCCTGCGCGCCGGAGCAGACGTTGTACGGCACGGCCATGTCGTAGCTCACTTCATAGAACTGCGCGAGTGGCAGGTTCTGCGGCTGCACGAAGTTGCCGCCCCGGTCGAACGTGATGGCGATGCCGCCGTCGTTGGCGATGGCAAAGCGCTCGGGGTCGCTGGGATCGATCCACAGGCCGTGGTCGTCCACGTGCACAGCCTGTGCGGCCGGGCGCGCCGTCTTGCCGCCATCATCCGACACCTGCATCTGCGTGGACGAGAAGTAGACGCGGTCGGGGTTCTTGGGGTCGGCCCGCACCTGCGAGTAGTAGAACGGGCGGACGTTGGCGCTGTTGGTCTTCGTCCACGTCTTGCCGGCGTCTGCCGAGCGATAGAGGCCGTTGTCGGCCGGCACGCGCTCGGACGCGATCTTGCCGTCCTTCGTCAGCTTGCCCGCCTCGACCATCGCGTAAATGATGTCGGGGTTGCTGGCCGCAATCGAAAGGCCGATGCGCCCCTTGGGGCCGGTGGGGAACCCACTGCCGGTGATTTCCGTCCATGTCTTGCCGCCATCGGTCGACTTGAACAGGCCCGACCCGATGCCGCCGCTCTTCAGTGAATACGGCGTGCGAAGGCGCTCATACGCGGCAGCATAGACCACGTCGGAGTTCCGCGGGTCGATGGCGACATCGACAAAGCCGGCCTTGTCGCTGATGAACTTCACCAGCTGCCAGGTGGTGCCGCCGTCCGTCGTCTTATAAAGCCCGCGTTCAGGGTTGCTCTTCCACGCCGCGCCGAGGGCGGCCACGTACACGACATTCGGGTTGCGCGGGTCGACGGCGATGCGACCGATGTGCTGGGTCTTCTCGAGCCCCATCAGCTTCCATGTGATGCCGCCGTCCATCGATTTGTAGATGCCGGCACCTGGCTCAATGCTGTTGCGCGAATGCGGTTCGCCGGTGCCCAGCCACACCTGCTGCGTGTCGGACGGCGCGATGGCCAGCGCGCCCATCGACGCAACGCGCGCGTCGTCGAACACGGGGCGCCACGTCTGTCCGTTGTTGGTGGTCTTCCAGACGCCGCCCGCGGCCGCGGCGACGAACATCGTCTTGCTGGGGCCGGGGATGCCGACGACGTCGGACAGGCGGCCCATGAAGTTGGCAGGCCCGAGGTTGCGCCACTTCATCGCGGCGGTGGTGGCCGAGTCGAGGGACTGCGCATGGATCGTCGTCGCGGCGGCGCTGCAGAGAAGGAGAGCGAACCTGAATCGCATATGGATCCCCGGGCGAAATGAGGCGAAACGTGACGATACCATACGCCGCCCGAGGGCGCTGCGTTGGGGGACACGCCACCGCGCGCGGTGCCTGCGGAGGCGGTCCGGCATTCGGCCCCGGCGGCCCCCGATGCCGTTCCGGTTGCGCGGGCTCGGAGCCATCTTGTCCGTGCGGCGCGTTCCGTCGCCATTGACGCTCCCGACCTTCGGGAGCTGACTCACCAGCCCCCACGGTACCTTGCGATGCTCGTCCGACGCCCGGCCCTTGTGTTCTGCCTGGCCCTCATCGCCTGCACCCAGAAGGCGACCATGCCCATGACTGCCGACAATCCATTCGCCACCCCGAGTCCGCTGACGTACCAGGCGCCGGCGTTCGACAAGATCCGCAACGAACATTTCCAGCCGGCCATCGAAGAGGGCATGCGCGTGCAGATCGCCGAGGTCGCCGCGGTCGCCGCCGATACGGCCCGCCCGACCTTCGACAACACCATCGTGGCGCTCGAACGGTCAGGCCAGCTCCTGACCCGCGCCTACAGTGTCTTCGGGGCCCTCACGCAGGCGAACACCAGCGATTCGCTGCAGGCGCTGCAGACGGTGCTGGCGCCGAAGCTTGCGGCGCACTCCGACGCGATTCGCATGAACGCGGCGCTGTTTGCCCGCATCAAGTCCCTGTACGACGCGCGCACGACGCTTGGTCTCGACGCGGTCCAGCAGTTCCTGCTCGAGCGCTACTACAAGGACTTCGTGCGCGCCGGGGCGCTCTTGTCGGAGGCCGACAAGACCACGCTGCGCGCCCTGAACGAGGAGGAGTCGAAACTCAGCACCGACTTCCAGATCCGCCTGCTCGCGGCCACCAAGGCCGGCGGCGTCGTCGTCACCGACAAGGCCGAGCTGGCGGGCATGAGTGACGGCGACGTCAACGCCGCGGCAGATGCCGCCAAGGCGCGCAAGCTCGAGGGCAAGTGGGTGCTCCCGCTGCAGAACACGACGCAGCAGCCGTACCAGGTGTCGCTCACCAATCGCGCCGTGCGCGAACGGCTCTTCCGCGCGTCCACGACGCGCGCCGAACACGGCGACAGCAACGACACGCGGGCGCTGGTGCCGCGCCTCGCCGAAGTGCGGGCGGAGCGGGCAAAACTGCTGGGCTTCCCGAGCATCGCGGCCTTCGTGCTCGACGACCAGATGGCCAAGACCCCCACCGCGGCGCTCAAGCTGCTCACCGACATGGTGCCCGCCATCAACGGCAGGGTCGCGGCCGAAGCGGCGGCGATGCAGGCCCTCGTCGACCGGCAGCAGGGCGGGTTCACGATTGCGCCGTGGGATTGGCAGCACTACGCGGAGCAGGTGCGCGCCGAGCAGTACGCGCTCGACGAGGGCCAGCTCAGGCCGTACCTCGCACTCGATCGCGTGCTCAAGGACGGCGTCTTCTTTGCCGCGCACGAGCTGTTCGGGCTCACGTTCACGGAGCGCAAGGACCTGCCCGTGTACCACCCTGACGTGCGCGTGTTCGAGGTGTTTGACGCAGACAGCACCTCGATGGCGCTCTGGTACTGCGACTACTACAAGCGCGACAACAAGAGCGGTGGCGCGTGGGAAGGAAGCTTTGTCGATTACGCGGGCCTGCTGAAGGCAAAGCCGGTCATCTACAACGTCGGGAACTTCACCAAGCCGGCCGCCGGGCAACCCGCGCTGCTCAGCTTCAGTGACGCCGAGACGATGTTCCACGAGTTCG
>JANYJW010000051.1 GCA_025361705.1 Gemmatimonas sp. | reverse complement strand
GCTTCGGTGTTTATTCGGTAAACTTACTCATTGGATATGGCCCGCCCGGTCCGGCGTGCGAGCCGACGTTGCTGTTCCCTGCTCCCTGCACCCGGATTGGGCCCGTGTACGCCGAGCTCCACTGCCACTCCACGTTCTCGCTGCTCGATGGCGCCTCCGATCCGGAGCGCCTCGTGGAGCGCGCCGTCGAACTCGGCATGCCAGCCCTCGCGCTCACCGACCACGATGACCTGGGTGGGGCGGTGCGATTTGCGACGGCGGCAAAGGAGAGCGGGCTGGCGGGGATTATTGGGGCGGAGCTTACGGTCGAACTGATGGCAGATGGCAGAGGGCAGACGCCAGAGGGCAGACATCAGAGGGCAGATCACGACTCGACCACATCTGCCATCTGCCCTCCGCCATCTGCCATCTCCCACCTGGTGCTCCTCGCTGAGAATCACACCGGGTATTCCAACCTCTCCACACTGATCACGCGCGCCCGCATGGACCACCCGCGGGGCACGCCGCGCGTGTCGCTCGACACACTCGCCCGGCACGCTGACGGTCTCTACGCACTCACGGGATGCGTGCGCGGCGCGGTGCCGCAGGCGCTGCTGCGCGGCGGGCGCGACGCGGGGTGCGACGCGCTGGCCACGCTGCTCGACATCTTCGACCGCCGCGTCGCGGTGGAAGTGTGGAACCACGCCGTCCCTGACGAACGCGACCTGGTACGCGAACTGATCGCGCTCGCCCGCGCGCTCGACGTGCCGTGGGTGGTCACCAACGACGTGCACTACGCGCGCGCCACGCAGCGTATTGCGCACGACGTGCTCTGCGCGCTGCGCCACGGCGAGACGCTCGAGGGGATGGGCACGCGCCTGCGTCCCAACGGCGAGTGGTACCTCAAGGGGCACGCGCAGATGCGCCGCCGCTGGCAGCACGACGACGCGGGCATCACGCAGACGCTCGTCATCGCCGAGCGGTGCGCGTTCCGGTTGGCCGATCTCAAACCGCGCCTGCCGCACTTTGCCCTGCCGCCGGGCGTGGGCGAAGACGAGTACCTCGCGCGGCTGGTGGAGGGCGGCGCCGAGGAGCGGTGGGGATGGCGGCGCACGGCGCGGCACGACAAGCAGCTCGCGCACGAACTGGCGCTCATCGCCACGCTCGGGCTCGCGGGCTATTTCCTGATCGTCTGGGACATCGTCCGCTTCGCGCGTCGCGACGGCATCCTCTGCCAGGGGCGCGGCTCGGCGGCCAACAGCGCGGTCTGCTACTGCCTGGGCATCACGGCGGTGGATCCCATCAAGCTCGAACTGCTGTTCGAGCGCTTCCTGAGCGCGGAGCGCACCGAGGCGCCCGACATCGACATCGACTTCGCGCACCGCGACCGCGAGCGCGTGCTGCAGTACGTGTACGAGAAATACGGCCGCGAGCACGCGGCGATGGTGTGCGAACACATCACGTGGCGCGGACGCAGCGCGGTGCGCGACGCGGCGCGGGTGCTGGGCTTCGCGCCGGCGCAGGCGGAGGAACTGGCGCTCATTGCGGATCGGTTCTCGGCCACGAGGACCGCTGAGGCCATCAGGCGGATGGCGGATGGCAGAGGGCGGATGGCGGAGGACGGCGGTGATCTGCCCTCTGCCATCCGCCATTTGCCATCTCCTGCCGACCCCTTCGCTCCCGAAGTCGTCGACACCATCGGCCCCACGGGCCACTCCAAGCGCGCCGAGGCCGATCGCCTCGGCCAGCAGTTCATGCCGGGGACGCGCGCTTACGCGCAGATGCGGGCGGAGAGGGAGGCGAACAGGATGGTGATGGCAGATGGCGGATGGCAGATGGCAGAAGAGAAAGACCCGTCATCATCTGCCCTCTGCCATCCGCCATCTGCCATCTCCGTCCTAGCAAACGTCGTCGAGTCGTTGCACCAGGCGCCGAGGCATCGCGGCATCCACGTCGGCGGCTTCGTGCTCACCGAGCAGCCGCTGCACACCATCGTCCCCATCGAGCCGGCGGCGATGGACGGGCGCACGGTGATCCAGTGGGAAAAGGACGACCTCGATGCGGTGGGGCTCGTCAAGATCGACCTGCTCGGCCTCGGCATGCTCACGCTGCTGCAGGACTGCATCAAGTACGTGCGCGCCACGCGCGGCGTCACCATTGAGCTCTCGCAGCTCGACACCAGGGACCAGGCGGTGTACGACGACCTCTGCAACGCCGACACGGTGGGCGTCTTCCAGGTGGAGAGCCGCGCGCAGATGAACACGCTGCCGCGACTCAAGCCGCGCTGCTTCTACGACCTCGTGGTCGAGGTGGCGCTCATCCGACCGGGGCCCATCCAGGGCGAGATGGTGCATCCGTACCTGCGGCGCCGCGCCGGTCAGGAAGAGGTCACGTATCCGCACCCGTCGCTCGAGCCGGTGCTCAAGCGCACGCTCGGCATTCCCTTGTTCCAGGAGCAGGGGATGCAGGTGGCCATCGTCGCGGCGGGCTTCACGCCCGGCGAGGCCGACGTGCTGCGCAAGGCGATGGGACACAAGCGCAGCCACGAGCGCATGGCCGCCATCTGCCAGAAGATGATCGAGGGAATGAAGGCCAACGGCATTGCCGACGAGGTGGCGCACCGCATCTACCAGCAGATCAACGCCTTTGCCGATTACGGCTTTCCCGAAAGCCACGCGGCGAGCTTTGCGCTCATCGTCTACGCCAGCGCCTACCTGCGGCACTACTACGCGGCCGAGTATCTGTGCGCGATCCTCAACGCGCAGCCCATGGGCTTTTACAGCGAGGGCACGCTCATTGAGGACGCCCGGCGTCACGGCGTGAAGGTGCTCCAGGCCGATGTGACGAAGAGTGGGTGGGATCATCAGATGGTGTGTGCGGACGGGACGATTGTGCGGCCACGGGATGGGGTGGTGTTCACGACGGGAGACGAGAGACGGAAGACGGGGGACGGTCGCTCGGCACCGGAGGGCGCAAGCGCCGTCCGTCCCCCGTCTTCCGTCTCCCGTCTCCCATCGCCGCCGTGCGTGCGCCTGGGCCTGCGTTCGATCAGAGGTCTTGGTCCCGACGCCCGCGACCGCATTGGCCGCGCGCGCGCCGGCGGCGCGTTCCGTTCCGTCGATGACTTTGTGCATCGCACGGGGCTCGAGCGCCGCACCCTGCGGTTGCTCGCCGAGTCGGGGGCGCTGGATGCGTTTGTGCGCGACGAGCCGATGGCGCGGCGGCGGCGCGTGGCGCTGTGGAAGGTGCTCGAGGCGCAGCGCGGGAGCGGCGGGCCGCTGGCGCTCTTTCCCGAGGTGGCGGTGCCCGCCACGCTGCCCGCCTACACCGCCCCGCAGCTCACCGAGGCCGACTACCGGCTGACCGGCGTCTCGCTGCACGGGCATCCCATGCGTCACCTGCGCGCGCTGCTGCGGCTCAACGACGTCGCCACGGCCAGAGCGTTGCTCGAGCAGGGACGCGATGGCGCACCGGTGGGCATGGCGGGACTCGTCATCTGCCGCCAGCGTCCGGGGACGGCCAAGGGGTTCGTCTTTCTCACGCTCGAGGACGAGACGGGGATGGTGAACGTGGTCGTCACACCGCAGGCGTTCGAGCGGCAAGCGCTGCTGATTTCGCGCACGCCGCTGCTGCTCGTGCGCGGCGTCCTGCAGGTGGAGCAGCGCGTGGTGAACATCCGCGCGCACGAGTTTGCCCCGCTCGACGGACGCATCGAGGCGCGGTCGCATGACTACCGGTAGCCCCGTGCCTGGCGTGCGACCGCCCGTATCTGGCGTGATCTTCCAAAATCGGCATTCACATACCACATTTGCACCATGGAACGCATCACCTGGTCCACGCTGGCGGGGCGCCCGTTTTTCCGGCTCGATCTATCGGGGTTCCACCGACCGACGGACGCATTGCCCCACCTCGTCAACGCCAAGATCCCCGAGCAGTACCAGCAGCCGAAGCACGTCCTCACGCTCGCCAACGTGTCGAACTCGCCGTTCGACAACTCCGTCAAGGAGGCGCTGCGCGATGTGTTGGCGCACAATCGACCGTATGTGCTGGCCGCCGCGCTGCTCGGTGTCACGGGATTGCAGAAGGTGATGTACACAGCCCTGATGCGCATCACGGGCCGCAACAGCCGCATCTTCAGCACGGAAGCCGAGGCCTTGGTGTGGCTGGAAGCTGAGGCCAAGGCCGCAGGCGAGATCACGTAGACGGACTCTGTTTGCCCCCTTCGACCCGCCCCCCGATGACGCTGCCCCCCGACCGACAAGCCCTGGCCACACTGGCGGGCGGCTGCTTCTGGTGCCTCGAAGCGACGTTCGAGCGGTTGCGCGGCGTGAGCGCCGTGAAGAGCGGTTACGCCGGCGGCGAGCGCCCCAATCCCACCTACGCGCAGGTCTGCGCCGGCGACTCCGGACACGCGGAGGTGGTGCAGGTCACGTACGACCCGCGCGAGATTTCGTATCGCGACCTGCTCGAGATCTTCTTCACCGTGCACGACCCCACGCAACTCAATCGCCAGGGGCCCGACGTGGGCCCGCAGTATCGGTCGGCCATCTTCCCGCACTCGCCCGCGCAGGAAGCCGACGCGCTGGCGGTGATTAGCGACCTCGACCTGAATCAGGTCTACGACCTGCCGATCGTCACGACCATCGAGCGCAATGCCACGTTCTGGCCGGCCGAATCGAACCACGACCGGTATTACCGCCGGCATCCGTTCCAGCCGTACTGCCTGGCCATCATCGCGCCCAAGATAGGCAAACTCCGCGCCAAGCACGCCGACAAGGTGCGTGACTGACAACGACGGCGGCCCGTGGTCGACGGCACTTCACCCAAGCGGTAGATTCGCCTCACGTGTTCACCCGGGAGACCCGACGATGTTTCGTTCGCTCGACGACTTTGCCTCGGCTTGGAATCAGGAAAGCGCCTCCACGATGAAAGTGCTGCGCAGCCTGACCGATGCGTCGATGGCGCAGGCGATCGTGCCCGGCGGCCGCACGCTGGGATTTCTCGCCTGGCACCTCACGTGCACGCTCGCCGAAATGGGCGGCCACGCCGGACTGGTGATCGACGGCCCCACGGAAAAGACGCATCCCGCGACGCCGTCCGTCGCTGCCGACATCGCGGCGCACTACGAGCGCTCGGCGGCGTCGCTGCTGGCCGCGGTGCGCCTCACGTGGACCGACGCGCAACTGGGCGAGCCGATTCCGATGTACGGCGAGCAGTGGCCCCGCGGATTGATGCTCGCCATCCTGCTGCACCACCAGACGCACCACCGCGGCCAGATGACGGTGCTGATGCGCCAGGCGGGCGTGCCGGTGCCGGGCATGTATGGCCCGTCGCGCGAAGAGTGGGAAGCGATGGGCGTCCCGCCGTTGCCCTAGGCGCATGTACGAGCATCGACTGGCCCCGCTCCTGTCACGCCGCCTCTTCTGGCGGCGCATGATGCAGCACGGCGGCGCGGCGTTGGGGGCGCTGGCGTTTTCGCTCGCCGCCGGGACCGCGGGCTACCATTTCATCGGCGCGCTCGCGTGGGTGGACGCGTTTGAAAACGCATCGATGATCCTGGGCGGCATGGGCCCGGTCGACGCGATGCCGTCCACCGCAGGCAAGGTGTTCGCCGCGTTCTATGCGCTATACTCGGGCGTCGTGTTCCTGCTGATCGCCGGGCTGCTCTTCGCGCCGGTCTTTCACCGGATGCTGCACCACCTGCACCTCGAGCGCGACGAGCACTCCCGGTGACCACGCCACCAACCCTCCGCACCGCGCCGCTGCGCGTGCTCGCCGGCGCCGCCTTCCTGATGGCCACGTCGGCCATCGGCCCGGGCTTCCTCACGCAGACGGCGGTCTTCACGCAGCAGCTCGGCGCGAGCTTCGGCTTCGCCATTCTGCTGTCGGTGCTCTTCGACCTTGGCGCGCAGCTGAACATCTGGCGCGTGCTCGTCGTGAGCGGCCGCCGCGCACAGGACGTGGCGAATCTCGTGGTACCGGGATTGGGCCACGTCCTTGCGGTGCTCGTCGTGCTCGGCGGCCTCGCCTTCAATGTCGGCAACGTGGCGGGCGCCGGACTTGGTCTCAACGTGATGTTCGGGCTCGACGTGCGCACGGGCGCGGTGCTGAGCGCCGCGCTCGCGGTGGCACTCTTCCTTGTGAAGGAGGCCGGCAAGGCGATGGACCGATTCGCCGTCGCGCTCGGCTTCGTGATGGTGGCACTCTCGGCGTATGTGGCGATTGCGTCGGCGCCCCCGCTGGGTGAGGCGGTGCTGCGCAGCGTGATGCCCGAGCGCATTGCGCCACTGAGCATCATCACCATCGTCGGCGGCACGGTGGGCGGCTACATCACCTTTGCGGGCGCCCACCGCCTGCTCGACGCGGGACTTTCGGGCCCTGCCGCGCTGCGCGACGTCACCAACTCCGCCACCAGCGCCATCGTCATTGCCTCGGTGATGCGCGTCGTCCTCTTTCTGGGCGCGCTGGGCGTGGTGGCACACGGCTTGGCGCTCGACCCACAAAACCCGCCGGCGTCGGTCTTCCGGCTCGCGGCAGGGGAAGCGGGATACAGGATCTTTGGCGTGGTGATGTGGGCGGCGGCCATCACGTCGGTGGTCGGCTCGGCGTACACATCGGTGTCGTTCCTGCGCGGCCTGCTGCCGCGCGCCGAGGAGCGGTGGTCGTGGCTCGTCATCGGCTTCATCGTGCTGTCCACGGCCGTTTTCGTGACGGTCGGCCGGCCGGTGCGGGTGTTGATCGTCGTCGGCGCGCTCAATGGCCTCATTCTTCCGCTCTCGCTCGGCACGATGCTGGTCGCCTCGCGGCGGCGCAGCGTGGTGGGTGATTATCGCCATCCCATCGCGCTGACGATCGGCGGCGCCTTGGTCACGGTCGCCATGGCGTGGTTGAGCGTGCAGACGCTGGCCACTGAACTGCCAGCGCTGCTGCGCTGACGCACCGGAGTTCCCGATGAGCACACCCGCCATTGCCGGTCATCTGCGCGCGATCCTGCTGCGCGACCTTCGCGCGTTGCGCCGCGAGGTCGAGGCGTATCCTGACGACGCGTCGGTCTGGGCGGTGCCCCCGGGCATCGCCAACTCGTGCGGCACGCTCGTGCTGCACCTGGCCGGCAACTTGCGCACCTATGTGGGCCAGGCCATTGGCGGCATCGCGTACGAACGCGACCGGCCGCGCGAGTTTTCGGCGCGCAACCTGCCGCGTGCCGAGTTGCTCGCCGACATCGACGCGACCGTCACGGCCGTGGACGGTGCACTCCCTGCGCTTACCGACGCAATGCTGGCCACCGAGTTTCCGCTGGCCATTGGTGCCGTGCGCGTCAATACGCAGGAGTTCCTGCTCCACTGCGCGGTGCACCTCGGGTATCACCTTGGGCAGGTGGACTATCATCGGCGACTCGTGACGGGACTTCCGGCAACGGTTGCGACGCTCGCGCCCGCAGAGCTGTCGAGCGCGCGCGGCGGCGGCGCCTGATGCGCCTGCCCAGGGAATGGGTGCTGCTGGGGCGGCCTGCGGGCGAGTGGCTCCTGCTCGCATTCCTGTGCGTGGGCGCCGCCAGCTCCCTCCGGAATGCGCTGACCGACTCGTATCACGGGGCAGCGCAGGCGTCGGTGCAGGCAGGCAACCTCGTCATTGGCGCGAGTGCGCTTGGAATCGTGATTGCGACACTCGCGGGCCGCGTCGTCGGCATCTACTTGCTGTGGATCTACGCGCTGACTGTCGCCTACGCGGGCCCGATGGCGGTCTGGAGCTACGGCGGCGCGTCGTGGCCGGATGTAATCGCCGCGCTGCTGACCGTGCTTGCCGCCGACGCCGCCATTGTGGCGTATGGGACCCGTCGATTGCACGCTGCGATCACGCGTCGCCTGTGGCCAGCGCTACTCGCCGATCACACCGACGCCGCCAATGAGTTCGTGGCCTCCATTCGCGACATGAGCGTCGCGCAATGGACGACGCGGCCGTCGCTCGAGGGCTGGTCGCCGGCGGAGATCACCGACCATCTGGCGCGCACGTATTCACAGTACGCGGGCGAGTCGCGCGGCAAGGATTCCTTGCGCAAGCGGCTGGGCCCCGTGCCGCGCACGCTCGCCAACCTGCTGGTGAAGCCGCGACTGCTTGCGGGCGGCGCGTTTCCCAAGGCCAAGGCGCCAAGCTCGCTGCGCCCCAGCGGCGGTCCACCGACGCCGGCTGATGGCATCGCACTGTTCCGCGCCACCGGCGAGTCGTGCCTGCGCGACCTCGAGATTGCCGTACAGCGGCGCCCGTATCGCCGCCTGGTGCACCCGTACTTTGGCGCGCTGCCGCTGCACGAGGCCGTGCGGTTTGCGTCGCACCACATTCGCCATCATCGCCGGCAGTTGCCGTCGGCGGTTTCTTCCACGGAGTAGAGCCATGCACTCGCGTCGTGACGCCGTGAAGACCCTGGCCGCGCTGGCGGTCGCCGGACTGCTGCCGCGTGTCGTGCGTGCGACCTCGTGGCGTGCCGAGTCGATCGATCGCATCGGCGTCCAACTGTACACCGTGCGCAGCGCGATGGCCAAGGACATGCCGGGCACGCTCGCCGCCGTGGCCAGGCTCGGGTATCGCGAGGTGGAGTTTGCGGGCTACTTCGGGCGGACGTCCGCCGAGACGCGCCGCATGCTGGACGACAACGGGCTCACCTCGCCGTCCACGCACCTGGGGCTCGACGACGTGCGCGCGCGCTTTGACGCCACGGCCGAGACGGCGCACGTCGTGGGGCACACATACCTGACCGTGGCCTCGCTCGACATGCGCGACATCAAGACGCTCGACGACTGGAAGCGCGTGGCCGACACGTTCAACGAGGTGGGCCGCCGTGCCAAGGCCGCCGGCCTGCGCTTTGCATACCACAATCACGTGGTCGAGTTCGCCAAGGTCCATGATGTGGTACCGATGGACCTCCTGATTGCCGGCACCGACCCTGCCCTCGTGACGTTCGAGATGGACATCTACTGGGCGGTGAAGGCGGGCTTCGACCCACGCACCTTCTTTGCGCGCTTCCCTGGACGCTTCGAGATGGTGCACCTCAAGGACGCGACACCGGCGCCCGAGATGCAGATGACGGACGTCGGGTCGGGCACCATCGACTGGAAGGGCATCTTCGCGCAGCGCGCCAAGGCAGGGATCACGCACGCGTTCGTGGAGCACGACAACCCGGCGGACGCGATGGACAGCATCCGCAAGTCGGCCAACTACCTCGCCGCGCTGAAGTTCTAGCCGCGAACCGCGATCACGGGGTGCGCGTCAGCGAAGCGCGGCCTCGAGCCGCGCGCACAGGGTCTTGAGCACCTTGATGCGCGCGTGGTACTTGTCGTTCGCCTCCACCATGGTCCACGGCACGCGCGCGCTCGACGTGCGTGCCACCATGTCGCAGACGGCGTCGCTGTAGGCCGTCCACTTCTTGCGGTTGCGCCAGTCCTCCTCGGTGATCTTGAACGCCTTGAAGCTCACCTGTTCGCGTTCCTTGAACCGGCGCAGCTGCTCCTCCTTGGAGATCGCGAGCCAGAATTTGGCCATCACCGTGCCGTGGCCACTCAGCTCCTCCTCGAAGTCGTTGATCTCGCCGTAGGCGCGTTCCCAGTCGTAGGGTGAGCAGAAGCCCTCGACGCGCTCCACGAGGACGCGCCCGTACCACGAGCGGTCGAAGATGGTGATGCGGCCGTGCCGGGGCATCTGGCGCCAGAAGCGCCATAGATATGGATGCGCCTTCTCCTCGTCAGTGGGCGCCGCAATGGGCACCACGCGCACGATGCGCGCATCCACGGCGCTGGTGACGCGGCGAATGGTGCCGCCCTTCCCCGCCGCGTCGTTGCCTTCGAAGACCACCACCACCGAGCGGTCGCGGAATCGCTTGTGGCGCGTCAACAGCGCCAGCTCGCCCTGCCATTTCTCGAGTTCCTTCTCGTAACGGGGCTTCGCAACCTTCTTGGTGAGGTCGAGCTCACTGAGCAGCGTGCGGCGTCCGTCCACTTCGGGCGCATCGCTCGGCCGGGCCGGCGTGGGCCCGGCCGCCTTGGGCGCATCGAGCCGCGCCTTGAGTGCGCGCAGCAGTTCCTCGGCCACGAACAACTCGCGATACCGCCGATCGACGCCCTCCACCACCAGCCACGGCGCCATGGCCGTGGAGGTGTGGCGCAACGTGCGTTCCGAGACCTCGCGAAACCGGTCGTAGCGCTTGAAGTAGTCCTCGTCGACGCCGGTCACGCGCCAGCGGGTGTGCGGATCCTTCTTGAGCTCCCGGATGCGCCTGTCCTGCGCGTGCTTGGACAGGTGGAACCAGAACTTCAGCACCAGCGCGCCTTCCTCGGACAGCATGCGCTCGAAGCGCACGATCTCGTCGATGCGCCGATCGAGCTTGGCCCAGCGCACCGGCCCCTTGCCGAGCGAGGCGCGCAGGATGGGATACGTGTACCACGATCCGAAGAAGACGCCGATCTTCCCCTTGGGCGGCAGCGCGCGCCAGAACCGCCAGAAGCGCGGGCGCTCGAGCTCCTCGTCCGACGGATCGCCGAGCCCGTTGACTTCCACGTGGCGCGGATCGAGCCACGAGGTGAGCGCGTTCACCGTTTCGCCGCGTCCTGCGCCTTCGACGCCGCCCACCAGTAGCAGCACGGGAAGCGTGCGTCGGTCCTTGAGGGCGAACTGCGCCTGCAGAAGTTCCGAGCGCAGCGTTGCCACGCGCGCCTCGTACGTCGCCTTGTCTACGGCGTGACCCAGCTCGGCATCCTCGAACATGGCGCCTCCAGCGTTACTTGCAATGTGCAGAGAAACCGGGGGACGCTCAACCGGCCACCCCGCTGGCGTCCCAGCGTGCACGGCGACAATTTCGCGGCATGCACACCCAACCGAAGCGCCTCGAATACGATGTCGTCATCGTCGGGTCCGGAGCCGGCGGCGGCATGGCCGCGCACGTGCTCACGCAGGCCGGCGCCAATGTCCTGATGCTCGAGGCCGGCGGCTGGTGGGACAACACCAAGGACTCGCAGATGATGAAGATGCCGTACGACTCGCCGAGGCGTGGTGCAAGCACGCCGGAGCGGCCGTTCGGCGAGTTCGACGCCTGCGTGGGCGGCTGGCAACTGCCCGGTGAGCCGTACACCAAGGCACCGGGCACCAAGTTCGACTGGTGGCGCGGGCGCATGCTTGGCGGGCGCACCAACCACTGGGGACGCATCTCGCTGCGCTTCGGCCCCGACGACTTCCGCCGCAAGAGCATCGACGGACTCGGCGACGATTGGCCCGTGACATACAACGAAGTGGCGCCGTACTACGACCAGGTGGACAAGCTCATCGGCATCTTCGGGTCGGTGGAGAAGCTGCCCAATCACCCCGATGGCATTTTCCAGCCCGCGCCGCGCCCGCGCTGCCACGAGCTCGTGGTCAAGCAGGCCGCCGACAGGCTCGGCGTGTGGTGCATCCCGTCGCGACTGTCGATCATCACCAAGCCCACGAACGGCCGCGCGCCCTGCCACTACTGCGCGCAGTGCAACCGCGGCTGCATGACCAACTCCAACTTCACGTCGGGCAACGTGCTGCTGATCCCGGCCACCAAGACCGGGCGGCTGACCGTGGTCACCAACGCGATGGCGCGCGAAGTGACCGTGGACGCCAAGGGCAACGCCACCGGCGTCAGCTACGTGGACAAGGCGAGCGGCAAGGACCTGCACGTAAAGGGGCGCGTGGTGGTGCTTGCCGCCAGCGCCTGCGAGAGCGCGCGCATCATGCTCAACAGCAAGTCGTCGCGCTTTCCGCAGGGCATCGGCAACTCGAGCGGCGTGGTGGGCAAGTACCTCACCGACACCACGGGCACCGACGTGGGGGGCTTCATTCCCAAGCTCACCAACCACATGCAGCACAATTGCGACGGCGTGGGCGGTGGGCACATCTACATGCCATGGTGGGTGAACAACAAGAAGCTCAACTTCCCGCGCGGCTACCACATCGAGGTGTGGGGCGGTCTGGGTCAGCCCAGCTACGGTTTCATGGGCGGCATCGAGAACTACCCGAACTTCTCCGGTTACGGCGCGGGCCTTAAGGAGGATTATCGCCGCTTCTGGGGCGCAACGGTCGGCTTCTCGGGGCGCGGCGAGATGATTCCGAACGCCGACAGTTACTGCGAGATCGACACCGCGCAGAAGGACAAGTGGGGCATTCCGGTGCTCAAGTTCCACTGGAAGTGGAGCGACTACGAAACCAACCAGGTGAAGCACATGCAGGAGACGTTCCGCACGCTCATCGCTGAAATGGGAGGCGAGGTGTGGGGGGCGATGCCCGGCAAGGACAAAGGCTACGGCATCTCCAATGGCGGGTCGATCATTCACGAGCTGGGCACGGTGCGCATGGGCAACGACCCCAGGACGTCGGCGCTCAACGCGCACCAGCAGGCGTGGGATTGCAAGAATCTCTTCGTCGCCGACGGCGGGCCGTTTGTGAGCCAGGCCGACAAGAATCCCACGTGGACCATTCTCGCGCTCGCGTGGCGCACGGCCGACTACATCACGCAGCAGCGGAAGGCGGGGGCGCTATGAAAGAGACGAGAGACGGGGGACGGGGGACGGGAGATCGCGCATTGCCCGTTGTCGCGCACTCAGGAAACGCCGAATCGCCAGAGATGCAGCGGCGCGATGTGGTGAAGTTGATGGCCGCGGCTTCGTTGGCCGCCATTGGGCTTGGCGCACCCGAGGTGGCGCGCGCGGCGGAGCATGCGCAGGCAGCGCTGCAGGGCGGGGCGCCCGCGTACACGCCGATCTTCTTCACCAAGACCGAGTGGCCGGTGGTGCGCTCGCTCGCCGACCTCGTGATCCCCAAGGATGCGCGGTCTGGCGGCGCCACCGACGCCGGCGTGCCGGAGTTCATGGACTTCATCATGAACGAGAACCCCGGCAGCCAGAAGTGGATGCGCGACGGATTGAAGTGGCTCACCGCCGAGCACCGCACGCGCTTCAACCGCGACTTCGTGCAGGGCTCGGCAGCGCAGCAGCGCGAGGTGCTCAACGACATCGCCTTCCCCAAGAAGGCGAAGCCCGCGTTCAAGGCGGGGGTGGAGTTCTTCACGCGCTTCCGTGACCTCACGTCGAGCGGCTTCTGGACCAGCCGCATGGGGGTCAAGGACATCGGCTATATGGGAAACATCACCCTGAGCGCCTGGGATGGCTGTCCGGAACCACAGCTGGCCAAGCTGGGCGTGAGCTACAAGATGTCGATGCGGGCGGTGCGGAAGGGATAGGGACGCCTTTGGAGGATGGCGGACATCAGATGACAGATGGCGGATGGCGGGGATCGGGAGCGATAATTCAGCGGGGATGAGGCGCACCTCCATCCCCGCTCTCCAGCTCCACTCGCCCCTCGTGGCCTAACCCCGCACCCCGAACTCATGCCTCGACTTGGCGTCGGCTTCATCGGTTCCGGCTTCAACGCGCGCTTCCACATGCAGGGCTGGACCGGCGTGCGTGACGCCGACATCCTTGGCGTGTGGAGCCCCGACGACAAGGGCGCCAAGTCGGCGGCGGCGTACTGCCGTGCGCTGCATGTCGGCGACTGCACGCCGTACCGCAGCATCGCGCAGATGGTGGCCGACCCGGCCATCGACGCGCTCTGGCTCTGCGGACCCAATCAGGCGCGTCTTGAAAACGTCGAGGAGATCGTCGACACGATCAAGCGCGGCAAGGGCTCGCTCAAGGGGATCGCCTGCGAAAAGCCACTCGCGCGAAATGTCGCCGAGGCGAAGCGCGTGAAGCAGCTCGTTGATTCCGTAGGCCTCACCACCGGCTACCTCGAGAACCAACTCTTCGCGCCGCACGTCGAAGCCGGCAAGAAGCTCATCTGGGCGCGCGGCGCCGCCACCACCGGTCGCCCGTACCTCGCGCGCGCCGCCGAAGAGCACAGCGGACCGCACAGCCCGTGGTTCTGGATGGGACAGATGCAGGGCGGCGGCGTGCTCAACGACATGATGTGCCATTCGGCACTCGTCGTGCGCCACCTGCTCACGCGTCCCGGCGAACCGCTCAGCAGCGTGAAGCCAGTGAAGGTCACCGGACACATTGCCTCGCTCAAGTGGACGCGCCCCGCCTACGCCAAGAAGTTGAAGGCAATGATGGGACCGCAGGTGGATTACCTGAAGGCCCCGTCAGAGGACTTTGCCTCGCTCACCATCGAGTTCGAAACGGCCGAGGGGCACACGGTGATCGGCGAGGCGTCGACGTCCTGGAGCTTCGTCGGCGCCGGGCTGCGACTCTCGGCGGAACTGCTCGGCCCCGAGTATTCCATGAAGTGGAACTCGCTTGACAGCGGACTGCAGCTCTTCTTCAGCCGAGAGGTCACGGGCCGGGCAGGCGAGGATCTGGTGGAGAAGCAGAACGCCGAGCAGGGCGTGATGCCCGTGGTGCCGCAGGAACACCTCGCCTACGGCTACACCGACGAAGACCGCCATTTCGTGAACGTCTTCCTCGGCCGCGAGAAGCCGCTGCTCACGTTCGACGACGGACTTGAAGTGGTCAAGATGCTGATGACCGCATACCAGAGCGCGGAGAGCGGCAAGACGCTCGCCTTCCCGCCGCGCGGGCTCGACACGTTCACGCCCAAGGTGGCCCAGGGGACCTGGAAACCGTGAGTCTCGGTCGCACGATCCTGCTGAAGATGGCCGACTCGCCGTTCCTCAACCGGCAGGCCACGCAGCGCGCGTTCGTGAAGCGCGCGACGCGGCGCTTCATGCCGGGCGAGGCGCCCGAGGATGCACTGCGCGCCGCGCAGATGCTCAAGGCCGAGGGGCGTGGCACCGTCTTCACCAAGCTCGGCGAGAATATCGCCGTGCCGGCGGACGCGGAGGCCGTGCGCGATCACTACCTGTGGTTCTTCGATCAGCTCGCCGCGTCGGGCCTGGACGGGCACGTGAGCGTGAAGCCCACGCAGCTCGGGCTCGACCTGTCGTACGACCAGTGTCTCGATCACCTGTTTGTGCTGGCGGCGCGCAGCGAGGCCATTGGCCGCACGTTCTGGGTGGACATGGAGAGCTTTGCCTATGTCGACCGCACGCTGGCGCTGTACAAGGCGCTCAAGGAACGGCACCCGCAGGTGGGGCTTTGCCTGCAGGCGTACCTGCGTCGCACGCAGGCGGACCTCGAGGCGCTGATGCCCATCAGGCCCATCATCCGGCTCGTGAAAGGGGCGTACGCCGAACCCGAGACGGTGGCGTTTCCGCTGAAGGCCGACACCAACCGCAACTTCTTTGACCTGTCAGACCGCATGCTGCAGGCGGCGGCGAGTGGCCAGTGCACGCCCGTGTTCGGCACGCACGATATCGCGCTGCTCGACCGGCTGGTGGCGCGCGCCAAGGCGCACGGCGCGGCGGACCGGCAGTACGAGATCCACATGCTGTACGGCATCCGCGACGCCGACCAGCGCCGCCTGCGCAGCGACGGGCACTGCGTGAAGACGCTCATCAGCTACGGCAGCGCGTGGTACAAGTGGTACCTGCGGCGGCTGGCGGAACGTCCGGCGAATGTGTGGTTTGTGGGAAGGTCGATGTTCACCTGAGACGCCAACCGCTTCGCGGTCCGGCGATTGATGATTCGTGCTTGACTCTGCGACGCCACCATCGGTTCTCCCGTCTCTTCCTAGCTTCGCCCCCACGGACGGGCACTCGGTAGTGACTATCCTGCTGGCCGGGCGCGTTTCGGGTTCACGCATCCTCATCGCATGCGTAATTGCGCTCCCGATGTCGCCTCGCGAAGCCACTGCTCGTCACGCCTGAGTTCAGGGGCGAGCCCTCTGCTCTTCAAGAACGCGCGCTGCTCGGACGAGAGCACCGCATCAGCTCGCCGGTAGACGGCATAGGTTTCCCTGATAGAGGCGCTGATCGTCGCATGCCACTTGCGTCGCAACTCGTCCCCGGCCGGACGCCCCGTGTTCCGAGCGAACGCCGTCGCCAAATCGGCATATAGCGATTCACGCACTTGCCCAAGCTCTCGGTCGAACCTCGCGATCGTGCTTACTTGCGCCGAGTCGAGCGAGAGGTCTTTTCCGAGTCGCAACAACAAGCGAAGGTCCGCGCTCCCCATCTCTGCCATCCGAAGGAACCGCTCCTGTATTTCAGGCACCTCGACCAGTCCAGCCCGCCGGACTTGCACAAGCTGGTCGTCGATCACTTGAAGTTCCGGATCGCGGCTCCAGTCGAGGCGATAATCCACGACCACACGGAATGGGAGTTCGAACAGGCCACGCAGTCGCTCAGTCGACCCGAAACCCGGGTTGACATCATACTGGTACTTGCCGGTTGATGCGTCAAAGCCGCGCACGAAGAGTAGCACTGGATCGGGCGGGGTGAGCTGCCCCCAACCGCGCCGCGAGCCCGAGCCATGCAAGACCTGATCGAGACCAGCCATGACATTGAGCACATGAATGGACAGCGCGGATCTGCCCGACAGGGGCAGGTATCGCGGGTCAATCGTGATGGTAGCGTTCGCCATCGCTACACTCCAACCTGTGGAGCAGCTACTCGGCGCGGCGATGCGGTTGGCCTCATGCCGAAGACACGCCCGGACGGCCGGTGAAGCCGTGCTGATCAAGGACATCATGGTTGCCTGCGACGGTCCGGCAGGCAGACTGGCGACGTTCCACACGAATGCGCGGTCGTTGGCGATGCCATCTCCGTTGATGTCGCTACCCACCATCGGAGTGTAGGCGCGCCCTCCAACAGCGCGAAATGCAAACATGAAGCTGCCGAGATCTGCGACACGCCCCTGAAGTACGGCGACCAGCGACTCTCGTTCACTGTCAGAGCGACCCCACTCGAGTGTGCGTGGATCACCGCCAGTGGACCCTTCCCACCCACCTCGCTGCTCTCGCACCGAGGATCGCGAATACTGCAGCCGCACGCTTCCCGTGGCGCGCTGCGGCGACTCCGTCGGCGCTCGTGTCGGGCCGGTACCAAGGCGAAGGGTCATGCCTGCCACGAGATACTGCGCATGCGACCGTCGCACGGAGCGGAGCTCCCTGACTTCGCCGTACTGATTGTAGGCTCGGGAGCCCGTCGTACCGAGAGGTCCCAGCCGGGAATCGATTTGGCCCGGGATTGTGAACACGGGCCGCCCTTGCTCGTCCGCGAGGCGAAGGGACGGCTCCGCTCTCAGATTGAGGTCGACGGATTGGATCAGGCGCGCGTTGTCCGAGTAGACCGCACCCAGAGAGGTCGAAATCGCTCGCGAGACTAACCAGGACCAACTTGCC
Source organism: Gemmatimonas sp. (assembly GCA_025361705.1). Lineage (GTDB taxonomy): Bacteria > Gemmatimonadota > Gemmatimonadetes > Gemmatimonadales > Gemmatimonadaceae > PNKL01. The sequence continues at coordinate 64,888 of JANYJW010000051.1, read as the reverse complement.
TCCGATCGCCAACTGTGGGGCGTCTGAAACCCTGGTGCGAATCGCGTAGCGCTGGGTGCCACGCCCGAAGCGACGGAGCTGTCATCCGCACACGCGGTCGGAAGCAGCTGGGGCGAAGTCGACCAGCCGCGCCAGTCTACGGACGGCATACCGCTCCCGGTGCAGTCGAGCACCGAGGTGCCATCGACTGACGTGAAGCTTCGACCTACGCCCGCTAGTGTCGCCGGTGGCAGGATGCCAGCATATCGCCGCACTCCTGCCGTGACCGTGTGCCTCGTCTCCGTGAACGTCGCAATCCCGACCGGCACTTCGTACTGCCCGCGACGCCACGTGATGCCGAGCATGGGCGAAATCGTCTGCATCGTGGACGGCAGGTCCTGGCGTGGCCACGGAGAAGATGTCAGCTGAGCCGCCCCGTCTGGCCTGCTCCCGAACGCTCGCAGGTCCGCGCGCACGCCCCATTGAAGGAGGAAGGCATCGCCATCGATTTCCGCCGGGGCGCGGCTTTCGCGCGTGGCGTAGTACACATCGCTGAATGCAATCACCCCACCCAGTGAATGGGCATCCTCGGCAATAGAGAAGGGCGACCGAACAAACTGGCTCGCACGACCAACACGAAAGTCCTCAATCGAGGCGAAGAGGATATTCCCGAATCGACCTGGCTCTGCCGTGGCGCTGTGCTGCTGAACGGTCACATCAGCGTACGCATTGAAGCGATGGGCGCGATCCCGGGTCATCCAAGACACTTCCTGGCTAAGTTCCCCGGTGGTACCCCGCCTCTGCGACGGCCCACTCCCGCTGCCACCCACGAGCCCAAGCAGCGCGGGTGAGGAAATGCCAGCAGCCGGCCGCATCCAGACGGACGCCGCGGGAAGTCGCAGCAGTGGCGCGGACAGATCGGCATCCGTCGCGAGCGTCGCTCGCGTCTCAGCCAGGGTGCTCCTGAAGTATGGTGACCAGGAGACGCCGAGCAGCCCTTGGTAGCTGTCGCTCGCCGCCTGGCGCGTCGACAGCCCTAACGGCGACAGTCCCACGCCGGTCGAACGCCTGAATGCCGCAGACGTCAGAAGGTAGAGCACGCTACCGTTTACGCTTGCGAACTCCTGCGCTGCGGGCGTCAAGTCGACACGCGCCACCACAGACGCCGCCGAGACCGTCTTCTCAGGCGTACCAACTCCCATTGGAAGGCCCACCGCGGCTCCTGCCGCCAACAGACTTGCTATCGCCGCGGGAGACGTGCCCAGCAGCGACAATGTGCCGGCCGGGAGCGCTGAGAGACTTCGCGAGTTACCCGCCAGCTCCGACAGCTGTGCGGCGATGTTGTAGAATCGTCGCTGCCCTGAGAACGCTCCAGACGTCGCCGAACTGACGATTGCAGAATACCTAGGACTGAGGCTCGACGCAGACATCGCCGGTGCAAGCAGTCCGGGGCGCTCAAGCGTGACGCGCGCAACCTGGTATTGGATCGTGGTGCCACTTCTCAGTTCAGAGGACACTTCGAGACCGCCGGTGCGTCCGTATTTCGGATCATAGGTCGCGACTCGCACGGTACTAATGAGGCCATCGCGCGGAAGCGTCAGGCCGTTCGCCGTCGCGCCATTAAGCGTCATCACGTTCTGATCAGACCCAAGCCCAAAGGCGGATGCACCGGCTATCCCCTCCACCGATCCATCGGTGATGGAAACACCTGGCACCAATGCGAGCGACGTAGCAAGGCTGCCGTCCACATCCCCCAGTGTACCATCGCCCCTCGAAAGCCGAACGGCGTTGCTGCCTGGCAACCGCTGTGACCCCGGCCCTTCGCGGTAGGGGCGCGGTTGCACGCCATACGTCGTAACCGCCTTCATGGACTGCACGCGCCGAAGGAGCTGCACATCCTGCAGAATGAGCGCTTCTCCCGTGCCTGATAACACGACGGGTCGTTGCGCATTCTGGTACCCCGAGAGCGATACCAGCATCACCACAGTCCCGTCCTGCCGGCGCACACGCGCAACGAAATCACCGGAATCAGCGGATGCTGTTACGACTGGGGCTTCACCTGTCGAAGTCGTAAACACAATCGTCGCGTTAGCCAATGGGCGTCCGGCGACATCGGTCACACGCCCCCGGAGCGCAATCTCCTGCCCATGCATCGTTCCAGCGAGCGCGGTGCACGACGCCAATACCCCAAGCCATCGGCTGGCGAACCTCATATTTCTACCGCATGCGCGTGAACTTGAACATCACGATCCGCGATCCACCAGCCGTCGGGATCGTCCAGCCAAGTACGTAGTCAGTGCCCACTTCGAACACTCGCATCGCTTCCGGCAGCCGCAGTTCCGCAACGTCTTGGCCATCATTCGTCATCCCGCGCAAGACCGTGACATCCGCGTTTGCATCGAGGACACTTCTCCAGACGAGACCTGCGGGATCGCCGAACACCGCAGTAAACGGTGGCGCCTGCGCTACGAACGGGAGCGAATCGAACAGCGCCATCGTCCGGTCGCGCGCAATCCCGCCAAACGTCGGCACGAGCCATCGGATTTCACGAAAATAGACTGCGCGGTCTAGGCGCACTGGACGCGCCGACACCGCCAACCATGCTTGCTGTTTCGCAGTAGCATCAAAGAGCCCGACTCTCCCTGAATCAGGTACGCCGACCACCAACTGGGTCCCGGTGAAGGAGACAGATGCACCTGACCCAAACGGCCGCGGTCCGCCTAGCGCACCCCCACTTGTCGGTTTTACGAGCACAATCTCACCGGCACTCACGTCCCGAAGTATTCCCGTCTGGCGGCCCGATGCATCAGTAACGACGATGGAGATCACCGTCGGCGCGAACTGATACGGGCGCGTGCGGTCCATCATGCTGCGCGCCCGCGGAGCCAGTCGCTGCCATCCCTGAAATGCGAACGCCCCCGTTGCAGAGCACCTCGCCGTCCATATGAGCGGTTCGCTGCCCAGTTTCACCTCACGCACCATCACACCAGCGCGATCCAACACGGCTAACCTGTTCTCTGCGGCGTCCCACACGTACAGCGAATCGCGACCACAGGCCCCGACCCAAGTCGGCTCCGCCGGCATTCCTGATGCTGGCCGTTGTTCAGCTGACCATCGCATCTTCCCCTGCGCGTCAAACAGGCTCAGGCCTCGCGCCGCGTCCGCGACGGCGATCTGTCCTCCTGGCAGCCGGGTGGCGGACGCGATCAAAGCGGTCGCGCTCTGTGGGATAGACAGAGATGGCTGCTTCTCGCTGGGCCACAGCGATTGCGCACCGCACAATGAGGTGCCGCCAGCGCTGCACAGAAGTGCCCCAACCACACTACCGAGACCCCATTGAAGAGCGCGCATTCAGGTTACCCGAGTTGACAGGTGTAGGTAGGCGAGCGTAGCCGTCTGGACTGCGGGCGGGCGGGACTGATGCCTATCGTGAACCATCTAGTTCGCAGCGGGAAGGCCCATCGGCTCCTTTCCGGCCCGCACCTGCGCGACGGCGGCGCGCAGGTCTGCGGCGCTTGGAGTGCGATTGAAACGCCATCCGTTGACCATCACCGTCGGGGTTCCGTCAATCTGCATCTGGCGTCCCAACGCTCGGCCCCGTTCGACGCGCCCAGGGTTTGCGCTTGCACTCGCGCAGGCGCTAATGGCCGTGGTATCCACGATCGCCGCATCAGTAGCATAGCTGCCCCAGGACTTGAGACCGAGGGAGTCCTGCTTCTCGAAGACCGCGCGCACGAACTCATGAAATCGGCCAAATGACAGGGCGCAATCCGCGGCACGCGCGGCAGGAAGCGCGAACCGATGCTGTGAAAGCGGAAAGTGGACGAATGTCAGGGCGACGTCGTCAGGATATTCCTTCAGCACGGGTTCGATTTCGGCGTGAAAACCCCGGCACGACGGGCACTCCAGATCGCTGAACTCGACGATCTGCACGCGCGCACTCGCCTTGCCGATCAACACGCCTGCTGCTCTCGCCTGCGCGAATTGAGCTTCGCGCGTGGGTGCCGCACCTCTCGCGACGGTTGCCTCTTGCGGCTTGGCGATGAACTCGCGATGTACCACAGACGCACCAATTCCAAGAGCCGCAACTGTCAGTACCACGGAGAGGAGCCCTTCAATTCGATCGTTCATTGGATGGTCCTATCGCTCAGGGTATGCTTCGCCAAGGCCCTGCTCGGGTGGGTGACCGCCGGACAGCGGCGGCCACCCAACCCACATTGCCTATTGATCGTAGGTTGTGCAGTGTTGGCGCGCCATGTTGCCGCCGCATTCACCCTCGTGGCAAGTGTTCTTGCTGCTGTAACACTGTTGCATGCAGCCGAGCTGCTGACCTGCCTCCGTTGCGCAAATGTCGATGCAATAGACGCACCCCTCCCTGGCCGGCACGGCCGCCTCGGCCTTCGGTGTGGTGATGGCCGCTGCAATCGCCATCACAGCTACTGCGGTTGCCCTCACAATCAATCGCGACGCTTTCATCAAGCCTCCTTACAGGTGGGTGATGCCTACGAGCGGCGAGAATGCTCGCTATGGCCAGCTACGGCTACAGCGCATTCGGTTCATTCACCTGCACGAATGATTCAATCACTGGCATAGGCCGGTGTTGCTGGGTGTCCGCGCAGCACACACGATTCTCCTTTCGCACCTCACCAACGAGCCACTGCAGTACCGCGCTGTCGTCGATTATCCGCGCCCGGGTCGCACGCAATTGCTCCAAGGACAGTCCCGTGTAACGCCGGACCAGCGCGCGCACGGTTCTCGAGTCGCGTACGCCGATGCACGCGGCGAGTTGGGATGTTGGCATGCCGCCACGCTCCGAAAGCAAGCATGCAAGCATCACACGCAGTAAGGCGACGACACTACCTGGCGGCACCCTACATTCCTCGAGCACGCGTCGCCGCATCGTCGCTCGACTCAGGCAGAGAGCACCTGCAAGCGCTGGCAGATTGGCTTCGCGGCACCCACCGGCGAGGACGTGCGCCGCAAGGCGCCGAGTGACCTCGCCGTAGTGACCATTCACGGCACACATCGCCCTCAGATAGGCATCCCCGTCGATTCCGTCGGCCAAATGGGCTGCCGCACAGTCCCCGACATATGGCAGGGACCTATCGTCGATCTCCCGCACCGGTACAAGGTTGCGCAACTGACTCCAGTCGCCGGCAGCGCCGCCCCGCTTCCCGATGGTCAGCACACTGATGTCGCGCAGGAGAGTGACGGGCACGGCAGCGAACTCAAGTGGTGTCAGTTCTGCATCGAACTGCGCTGGCACGACGACCAGCACGCGACGGCCACGATGCTCCCGAAAGGCCACGGCGGCGCGAAGCCGTTGTGCGTCCCTGCAATCATCAACCCAGAACGCACGTCCGCTCCCATCCCCGCATGCGAGGAAGACGCTCGGCAGTTGGTCAGTTGCACCGGGGGCGAGCGTTTGCCGATACGGATGGTCAATCACCGTCATGCTGACGTGGCGTTCGGGTGGCCACCAAGGTCATAGCACTTGGACTCCAGAATCTGAACCTCAAGGCAAGAGGTACCGCCAGCGTCCTTCCATCAGTCACATGGTATAGGTGGCACGGGGCATTATCTATCACGCTATGTAACGTCAGGCCATCCACGCCGAGATTCAGGCATTGCCCTAAGCCCCCCCCTTACTGCTCTGTAGGGACGGTCACTGCAAACTGCCACGCGAGCAAGTTTTCAGGCCGCAGGAACGCAAACGGCGCCTCACGGCGCCGTTGTGCTTTCAGGGATCAGGTGACCTACAATCCCTCCACCACCCCCGCCATTCCCGCATACACCCGCCCGTGCACGTTCCGCACGCCGGTCTCCGTCACGAGCGCCACGACATTGTCCGGCGTGATCGACCCGCCCGCAATGACGCTGATGCGATCGCCCGCCCGCTCGACGAGATGCTTAATGCGCCCGGCGCCCTTTGCCGCAGTCTTCGCCGCGCCGCTCGTCAGGATGCAGTCGAACTGCAGCGACACGAGCAGCTCGAGCGCTTCGTCCTGATCCTTCACCACGTCGAACGCGCGGTGGAAGCCCACGCGCAGCGGGCTCGCCACGGCGTGCAGTTCAGCCAGCCGGTCAGCGTCTACTTCGCCGTCGGGAGTGAGGATGCCGATCACCACGCCGTCGGCGCCCAGTTCCTTGGCTACCGCGACGTCGCGCTTCATGATCTCGAACTCGTCGTCGGTGTAGACAAAGTCACCGACGCGCGGGCGCACGAGCACGTGCACCGACACAAGCAGCCGCTCGAGGCACCGGGCAATGAGCCCGGCACTCGGCGTTGTTCCACCCTCATGCAGCGGGCCGCACAGCTCAATGCGGTGCACCCCGGCTTCCTGCGCCGCCAGCGCCCCCGCAAAGGAGTCGACCGCCGCTTCCACGCGCACCGTCATGGCCTACTTGCCTCCGGGGGGCGGAAGAGTCGCAGCGAACTTCCACTGCGTGCTGAAGTCCCGCGTCAGCGGCTGCTTGAGCATCAGCACCCGCACCATCTCCACGGGCATCGTGCCGTGCGTATAGATGAAGTCATGAAATTGCCGATTCGTCAACTGGCCGCCGTCCACCACCTCGTGATGCAGCGCGCGGAACTGCAGCCCGCCCATCATGTACGCCACCTGGTACAACGGCCCGTATGACCCGTTGAACGAACGACGCACCTCGGCCGTGGCGTTGGCCCGCTCGTGTCCCACCCGGTCGATGAGGAACTCGATGCACTGCTGCGGCGTCCAGTTGCCGAGATGGAAGTTGAGCGAGAAGATGATCCGCGCCGAGCGGTGCATGCGCCAGAACAGCGCCCCGATGCGATCCTCGGGAGAGCTGTGGAAGCCGTTGTCCCAGGCGATGGTCTCCCAGTAGAACGCGCTCCCCTCACTCCAGAACGGCGTGCCGAATTCACGGCGGTACGGATAGTATCGCGCATTCATGAATCCCTGCATGTGGTGCCCGGGGATCATCTCGTGAAAGACGGTGGCGTGCGAGAAGTGCGGGTTGTTGCCGCGCATCGCCATCATCTTGTCGTCGTCCGACATGCTGTCGGTGGGATACGCCACCTGCAGCACTTCGCCGCCAAGGAAGAACGGCGACACCTTCTGCCGCTCGGGCGGAATCATCTCGATGCGCCACACGTCCTGCGCGAGTGGCGGCACGGTGATCATGTCGTGCGCCTTGAACCACGCCAGCGCCTCGAATTCGAGGTCGCGCACAAGGTTCACTTGCTCACCGGGCGCCACCGCGCTCTGCTTCACCTTCTCCATCGCGGCCTTCCAGTCATCGCCGAAACCCATCTCTCGCGACGCCTTCTTCATCTCGCTTTCGCCCCAGTCGAGCTCCTTCTGGGCGATGGCGATGAGCTCCTCGGGCGAATACGGCAGCATCTCATGCCGGATGCTCGTCTCGATGGCCGCACGCCCGATGGGCAAGCCGACAATGGGCTCGTCGTCGCCGCGCTTCCAGCCGACGATCTTCTCGCGCAGCACGCGCTGGTAGTTGGTCAGTGCGGAATCGGCCGAGCGATACGGCGCGCCCGTCCACCACGAGAAAAGTGGATCGTAGCCGTTGTAGAACTGGTACCAGCTGCGCAGCGTGGTGCGCAGCGTCGCCGTCACCTCGGCGGCGCGATACGCCGCCACCTTGGTGATCCTGGCGGCCGACGAGTCGCCCTTGGGCGGGTTTTCAAGCTTGGCGCGCAGCGCGTTCACGTTGGCACCGATGAACGTCAGCGTCTTGGCTGAGCGCGCGCCGTCCACGGTTTCCATGCGGCGGCGCGCATCCTCGAGCGCGAACACCGAATCGCCGAACGGCAGCAGCGCGCCGAGCTCGGCATAGACCTTTGCCTCGCGCTGCAACTCCTCCTTGGCTTCCTCGATGCGATTGCGCAGCAGCACATGGTCGGCCTTGGCATCGAGGCCCAGCTTACTGAAGTCGATGGCCGTGAGCTGCGCGGTCCACGCATCATAGAACCTGGTGAGCACGTCGCGCTGCGGGGCGGAGTACTGCTGCGGATAGCGCCGCAGCAGCACCCCGCGGTCGGCAGAGTAGCGCTCCACGACGCCGCGCATCTCGCTGCCGCGGTCGGCGATCAGCGCATTGGCGTCGGGCGCGTACACGACCGGCTGCACCTGCACGTGCTTCGTCGCCGCCGGCGCAGGCGCCTTCTGTGCCTGTGCCTGTTCCCCTGATGCGGCGGCACTCAGGCCACCGAAGACTGCCGCCAGAACGAAGCCGTGTCGCCGCATCAGTACGAGTACCCCGCCCGGTACACCGGCGTGATCCACTCCTCGTTGATCCCCTTGGTGAGCAGTTCGCCCGTCGTCGGGTTGAGGTCGATGGCGCGCCCCGCGCGCACCGCGAGGTTGCCGAGCACGATCATCTCGGTGAGCGGACCCGCGTGGCCCGCGATGTTCGAGCCGGGCTGCGTTCCGGCCTTGATGGCCTCGATGAACTCGCCGTACACACCCTTGGTGCGCGGGTACTTCACCGCGATCGGGGTCGCCTTCACCGTCTTGTCGAGTTCCGCGTCGAGCAGGCGCGGGTTCTCGCCGTACGTCCCGGCGATGATCGTGCCCTTCTCGCCGGTCCACTGCTGGAATCCGTCCTCAAAGGCCGGCCACGCGTCGAGCGCCGTCCACCCCTCGGGGCGCGCCGGGATGATGCCGCCGTCGCGCCACGTCAGCGTGAGTGTGCCGTTCTTGCCGATGGCGTTCATCGTCCCCGCCACCGGGAACTCGTACGTGATACGCGACATCTTGGGCGCCGTCTCGGTGAAGAGCGTCGACGTCTCGGGAATCACGCGCCCCGGGAATTTGAGCCCCAGCGTCCACACGGCGCAGTCCATGATGTGGCAGGCCATGTCGCCCATGGCGCCGGTGCCGTAATCCCACCAGCCGCGCCAGTTGAACGGCGCGTACGCCGGGTTGTACGGACGGAACTGCGCAGGGCCAAGCCAGAGTTCCCAGTCGAGCGTCGGCGGCACGTTGTGCGCTTCGCTCGGCCGCCGGATGCCCTGCGGCCAGATGGGACGGTTGGTGTAGAAATCCACCGACACGATCTTGCCAACAAGGCCCGCCTCCACCCACTCGCGCACCAGGCGCGTCCCCTCGGCGGCGTGTCCCTGGTTGCCCATCTGCGTCGCCTGTTTGGGGCGCCGCGCAGCCTCTGCCTTCATTGCACGCACCTCGGCCACCGTGCGGGCCAGCGGCTTCTGGCAGTAGACGTGCTTGCCGGCCTTGAGGCCGAGCATCGAGGCTGCCGCGTGATGATGATCGGGCGTTGAGACCGTCACGATATCGATGTGCTTGGCCTCCTTGTCGATCATCTCGCGGTAGTCCTTGTACTTCCTGGCCTGCGGCTGCAGGCGATAGCTGCGCTCGGCGGCCACGTCATCCACGTCGCAGAGCGCGTAGATGTTGCAGTCGGCGTTGGCGCCGAACCCGCGCACATCGCTGCCGCCCATGCCGCCGGCACCAATGCACGCGACGTTCAGCTTGTCGCTGGGCGCGACGTGGCGCCCGCCGCGGCTGCCGAGGACGTGCGGCTGCACGATGGTGAACGCCATGCCGGCCATCGACGCCTTTTCCACGAACTCGCGGCGGGACACGCTGGCGCTTTCGGGTGCGGCGGGCGTGGAATCGTTTTCGTTGATCGTCATCGTCGGGGTCCTCAGTGGGAGGCAGACGGCGCGGTGGCGCCAGTCGTCTTGGGACGGAACAGGAAGGCGAAGAGCACCATCACCACGGCGGCCGCGACGGCCGGGTGCAGCCAGATGGCGGGCCAGTTGTGCGACGCCGCCGCGCCGCTTGTCGCCGCGGTCACGGTGTAACGTTGCACCACGGCGCCGGACACCGATGCGCCGATGAAATAGCCGACGCCGTTGGTCACGAAGTTGATCAGCCCCTGCGCGGCGCCGCGGATCTTCTCCCCGGCCCGTTCGTCGGTATAGATCTGGCCGGCGACGAAGAAGAAGTCGTAGCAGACGCCATGCAGCAGGATGCCGCCGTAGATCATCCACATGCCGGCGCCGGTGTTGCCGTGCGCAAAGGCGAAGTAGCGCAGCGCCCACGCGGCCATGCCACCGACCATGATCCACTTGATGCCCAGCTTCCGCAGAAAGAACGGCAGCAGGAGCATGAAGAAGATCTCGCTCATCTGCCCGAACGACTGGATGAATGCCGGCTCGGGCGCGCCAATCTCGTTGAGGAAGAGATTGGCGAACGAGTAATAGAACTGCAGCGGCACGCAGAGCAGGAACGAGCCGACGACGAACAGCAGGAAGTCCCACTGTCGCAGCAGCTGCAGCGCGTCAAAGCCGATGGCGTCGTGCCAGTTGAACGGCGTCCCCGCCGCCTTGGGCGGCGTGTGCGGCAGCACCAGCGAGAAGGCCGCCATCACCACCGACGCGTACGCGGCCAGCTGCATCGGCAACGCCTGCGCGTCGGCCTTCAGCACCTTCCCCACGATGATGCCGGCCACGATCCAGCCGATGGTGCCGAGCACCCGGATGGCCGGGAACTCGCGCGCCGGATCCTTGACGTGGTGAAAGCTGATGCTGTTGGTGAGCGACAGCGTCGGCATGTAGCACAGCGCGTAGCCGATGAGCACCGGGTAGAACGTGGCGAACGTCGTGCGCGTGGACGCCACGTACATCAACGCCGCGCCAAGCAGGTGCAGGATGGAGAGCAGCTTCTCGGACGAGAAGAAGCGGTCCGCGATCATCCCGACGAAGAACGGCGATACGAGCGCGGCGATGGCCGTTGCGCCGTACGCCGAACCGATCTGCGTGCCGGTGAACTGCAGCGTCGTGCCGAGGTAGGTGCCCATCGTCACGAACCAGACCCCCCAGATGAAGTACTGGAGGAACATCATCGTCATCAGCTTGGCGCGTGTGGCGGTCATCGAGGCTCCGGTGGGGCTGGAAACGCCGGGGTCAGTCGAGCGGGCGGATGCGGATGTTGCGAAGCGAGAGCGCGCCGTTGTGGTCGCCCTGGATGCCGATGGCGCCGCGTGCGGCGAGGCCGTAGTTGGGGTACTTGCCGAACTTGCTGGCCTTCACCTTGGCCTTCCAGTCGTCGCTCCACAGCGTGTACTCATCGACCTTAATGCCGTTGAGCCAATGCTCCACGTGATTCTTCTGCAGGACGATGCGCGTCTTCTGCCACTCGCCGGCGGGCTTGAGCGCCCCTTCGGCCGCCGGGTAGAGCCCATAGGCGGCGCCCGCCGAGGTCAGCCGGGTGCGGCCGTCCGGCGCGTTGGCGTCGTCGAGCAGCTGATACTCCGTGCCGCTCCAATAGATCTTGTCGTATTCCTCGGTGGCGCGGTAGAAGACGCCCGAATTGCCGCCCGTCTCGAGCTTCCACTCCAACTCGAGTTCGAAGTCGCCAAACGTCTCGCGCGTCATGATGTCGAGCGCCGTGCCTTTCTTGAAGAGCACGCCGTCGACGATCTCCCATCCCTTGGGAAAGTCCTGCGCGTGGTACCCGCGCCACGCGGCCGTCGAGGTGCCGTCAAAGAGAGGCTTCCAGCCGCCCTGAGAATGCGTGCGCAGGGGGGCGCAGGACGCGAGGAGCAGGGCGCCGACGGGGAGGGCGCGCCGCAGGTGTCGGAATAGGCGGGTCATCGTCCGGAATCAGGAGGGTGGGCAACCGCGAAAACGTACCGCCGGGAGGGGGGTTCCGACAGGTTTCTTGCAGCATATTACGTTCAGCAGCCCCGACAACCCCGCGAGCACCATGCCCGTCACCATCGTACCCGCCCGCGACGCCGCCGACCACGAGGCATGCGCCCGCATGATGGCCGCATCGGAACCGTGGATCACGCTCGGCCGCAGCTACGAGCGCTGCCTGGCGGCGGTCTCGGACCCCAGCCGCGAGCTCCATGTGGCCCGGGCCAACGCCGGCGTGGCGGGATTCATCCTGCTCACGATGAAAGGACAGCTGCCCGGCTACATCACCAGCGTCTGCGTGGCGGCCTCGGCGCGGGGAGCCGGCATCGGAAGCCAGCTCGTGACGTACGCCGAGCAGCGCATTCACCGCGAGTCCCCCAACGTCTTCCTGTGCGTCTCGTCGTTCAACACCGGCGCCTTGCGGCTGTACGAGCGGCTGGGATTTGAGTATGTCGGGACGCTCAGGAACTTCCTCGTCGACGGCCGTGACGAACTGCTGTACCGAAAATCCATCGGCCCGTGGAGTAGTTTCGTTCCCTCGGCCTGACACGTTTGTTTTCGCACCCGGCGCATCCCATGACCCTGTCACTCATCGTGGAACCCGGCGAATACGCCGTCGTGCAGCTCGACCCCGGCGACGCGTTGCCCGCGTGGCTGCCAACGGCCTCATTCTGGACAGTCACGCGAGCCGACGATGAACTGTCGGTGTTCTGCCGCGCCGACGATGTGCCCTTCGACGCGTCGCACGAGGCGGGCTGGCGCCTGCTGCGGATGGTCGGGCCGTTCCCGTTCGACCTGACGGGCATCCTCGCGTCGGTGCTCACGCCGCTCGCCGCCGCCAATGTCGGCATTTTGGCGGTCAGCACGTTCAACACCGACTACGTGCTCGTGAAGCACGCAAGCCTGGCCGCGGCTATCGACGCGCTCCGCACGGCAGGCCACACGGTGCACGAGGCACAGGGCCCGCTCGTCGAGCCCCACCCTCCACGCGTCCCTTCCGCACAAGACTCTGCGCCCCGCACCCCGCACTCAAAACCAGTACCTTGAAGCAAGTCGTGGCGGCCCTGCTTCCACGCAACTCGCTGTGCCGAACGTCTCACGCCCGCGCCAGGAACCAACCGTGTCCAACACGCCGCATCTCGCCGATCCCGACCACAACCCGTCGTTCACCAAGGCCATTTTCTCTGGGGAGATTCGCGAGGACCTGGTCTTCCCATTCCCTGTACCGACGGACGCCGACCGCGAGGCGGCGGCCGCCATCCTCGATTCGTTCGGCGGCTGGGCCAAGGAAACGGTGGATCCGCGCCAGCACGATCATGACGGCAAGTTCACCGACGCCACGCGCGCCGGCATGGCCGAGCTGGGCCTGATGGGACTCAACATCCCCGAGGAATACGGCGGCTTCGGCGCAAGCGCGATGGTCTTCAACCGCATTTTCGGCGAAGTGGGCGCCACCGACGCGGCCCTCGCCGTCTACTTCGGCGCGCACCAGTCGATCGGCTGCAAGGGCATCACGCTGTTCGGCACCGAGGCGCAGAGGCACAAGTACCTGCCCAAGTGCGCATCCGGCGAATTGATTGCCGCCTTCTGCCTCACGGAACCTGGCTCGGGTTCGGACGCACAGGCGATGCTCTCCACCGCCGTGCCCAGTGCGGACGGCACGCACTACGTGCTCAACGGCACCAAGATCTGGATTTCCAACGCCGGCTACGCAGGACTGCTCACGGTCTTCGCCAAGGTGCCCGTGGAAATTGACGGCAAGAAGAAGCACCGCGTGACGGCATTCATCGTCGACGCGCATGCGGCCGGCGTCTCCATGGGGCAGCCAGAGCAGAAGATGGGCATCAAGGCGTCCGACACGCGCACGTTCACGTTCGAGAACGTGCAGGTGCCGATGGACGACCGCCTTGGTGAGGTGGGCAGCGGGTTCAAGATTGCGCTCGAGATCCTCAACTCGGGCCGCCTCGGCCTGGCGGCCGGTTCCACGCGCGGGACGCGCATCATGATGCGCCACGCGCTCGAGTACGCCAGGCAGCGCGAGCAGTTTGGCCGCGCCATTGGCACGTTCGAGATGATCCAGCGCAAGTTCGCGTCGGCCGCCGCCGACTGCTATGCGTCCGAGGCGGCGTGGATGCTGACGTCGTCGATGGTCGACCGCGGCGGCATCGACTTCTCGCTCGAGACGGCGTGCTGCAAGATCTTCGCGTCGGAGCTCGCCAACCGCACGGCACACGAGACGCTGCAGATTGCGGGCGGCATCGGCTACTCCAAGGAGTACCCGTACGAGCAGTTCGTGCGCGACTCGCGCATCAACATGATCTTCGAAGGCACCAACGAGATTCTGCGTGCCCTCATCGCGCTCACGGCCCTGCAGCAGCCGGGCGAACGCCTCAAGCAGATCGGCAAGGCATTCAAGGACCCGCTGCACTCACTGGGCGCCATCGGCGGTTACATCGCGGGACGTGCCACGCGGGCACTCACGAAGGCCGAGTTCACCAAGGTGCACCCGGCGCTCAAGGAAGAAGCCGATCAGGTGTCCGACGTGATCCACAACCTGGCGAAGGGCGTCGAGAGCCTGCTGATGGCCGAGGGCAAGGCGATCATCGAAAAGCAGTTCCATCAGGAGCGCCTCGCCAACGCGGCCATCGACATCTACATGTCCATCTGCACGCTGTCGCGCGCGAGTGCGGCCCTCACGGCTGCTGGCGACGACGAGGCCAAGGCTGCGCCGGACCTCGACTGCGCGCGGTTGTTCGTGTCGTCCGCTGCACGGCGCGCCCGCCGCGCCGTGCGCGCGCTCAGCCGCAATCAGGATGCGCGGCAGAAGGCCGTCGCCCAACGGGCGCTGGAGAGCGGCGAGTTGTGCCCGGAGCTGTCGATCGGCTGAGTCCCGCTCAGGGGACAAGGCAGGGGCCGGGTGTGGTGCAGAGAAAGGGGGCGAGTCGCTTGCTGACTCACCCCATTCCTTGGAGCACACTCTATCTGGGCCCGCGCGCCACACCCTTCCCTTGCACCGCCCTATTTCCCGGGTAGCAGCATCATCAGGTACGAGATCGTCGCCACCGACATCGAGGCGACCGCCATATTCCGGTGGGCCGTGTTCCGGGTGCCCACATTGCCCGTGTTGCCTGCATAGGGATAGTCACCCCCCTCGCCGTCGGCCAGCGCGCCGGTCGCCACGAATCCCGCGTCCGCCAGCAGCATCAGCGCCGAGTGCACGGTGCGCCACGTGCGACCCTCGGTCTGATTGCGCGTTTCCCACCAGTTGAGCCCGCCCGTCACCGTGTTGATGCCAAAGAGCCCGGCAATGACTCCCGCACCGACACCGTGGAAGTCACGCGCCCAACCCGACGCGTTGCGACCTTTCTTGATCAACTGGTCGCCGGCCGCATACTCGGCGACAAACAGGGGAAGCGTGGCGTAGGACGCCAGCTTGTGCACCTTTCGGCGGAAATCATATGCCTCACTCAGCCGCACGGCCTTGCGACGGACCCTGACGGTGTCGAGCTCCATGGCGCCGACGCCGACGCGCAATGCCTCGACGCGGGGCCCAGGCCCGACGAGGCTTCCGCTATTGTCCGCTGCGACGGTTCCCTGAGCGCCTGCTCCGGATGCCACGAGCAACGCGAGGACGACACCTGCTTTCATGAGCACACCAACGATGAGAGGATCTGGCCGACTCGCGGGAAGCGTGAACGGCAGCTGCTACGGATTGATCGTCACGGTCCCCGCGACGGCATCATAGACCGTCTGGCGCACCGCGAGGTTGCCGGTCCGCTGGCCCCCGTTGTTCACGCCGGTGCTCGAAAAGCGCGCACCGTGCGCCGGACAGTAGAACGAGCTGCCGTTGACGTCGACCGTGTAACCCTGATGCGGACAGACGAGCGAGTAGGCGATGAACGATGTCGCGCCGGTGCGCACCAGCGCCACGGGACGGCCACGGCCGCCATCGACGCGCGCGATGCCGCCGGTGCTGGAGAGCGCCGAGAACGCCGACAGCGTCACCAGCAGGCCGCCGTTGGCGGTGGTCGTTGACCCGCCCGCCTGCACGCCCGCGTCTGCCGGACCGATGATGCCATTGCCGCACGCCGTGTCGAGCAACGCCAGTGCCGCCAGCGCCGCGGCGCCAAGAAAGTCCCGCCGTCGCAGTGCGCAGCCTGGATCACAGACATGCTCGTCCGCCATGGAAGCTCCGGTCAAACCGTGACTTGCGCACCGGCCCACTGCGTGGGCTCGGAGTCGGACTCGTACCACTTGTCCACGTTCACTACCACCGAAGCGCCGTCCCTGCGAATCACCAGACGGTCCATGTTGCGCGTTGCGCGCCCCGATATGAACTGGCCATCGAACTTGTATCGCGATTCATGCTTGGAGCACCAGAATCCGCCGCCGGCAGGATCCGCCTTGAGCGCCGTGTTCTGGTGCGGGCACGACAGCGCGAACGCGTACACATGCCCCGCGTTGCGCACGAGGATCACTTCATTCTTGTCGTCGAACTGCACGCCGTCCTTCGCCGGAATCGGATAGCGCACGTCAGCCGCCACGCGCGAAAGCGCGCGAATGGGACTCGGCGCAGCCAACGCCCCGCGCGGGGCAAGCCCCGCCGCGACCAGCGCCGCGGTAAAGATGGACACGTCCTTCAGGAAGGTGCGGCGAGCGACGGGACAGTCACCCGCGCAATCGTGGGAGCTCATGGCAACAGGGGGGATCAGGGGAATCAGGCGTTCTTCAGGAGTACGCCGCCCAGCACCACGGCGAACCACAGCGTGTAGCTGAAGCGGGACGACAGGACGAGCTTCGCCCACGCAGAGGAGGCCGCCGACGGCGAGCGCTGCATGCCGCACTCGACCGACTGCAGCCACGCGCCATTGGCGAGCAGCAGGGCAAACGCAACCATCTTGCCCCACCAGATGGGCGATGTCAGGAACGTCCCGATGTCGGCGCTCGTCATGATGAGCCCCGACACCACGGCCATCGCGAGGCCGATGAGCACGGGACGGTGGATCGCATCCACCTCTGCCAGCAGGCGCGCGCGCACCTCATCCGTCGCCGAGCGGGCTTTCCACATCGCGCGATCCGCGGCAATGGCTAGTCCACCACCGCCCAGCACGCCGGCCAGGTGCATGAACATCAGCACGGCCTGCGTGGGCGACGACTTGGAATAGAACTTCGCCCACGGCTTGGCGAACGCCACGAGCGTTTCGATGTCCGGCATCTCACTTCCCCCCAAACGGCAGGAGCATCATCAAGTACGACACCGTTGCGGCGGAGATGGAGGTGACGGCGAGCGTCTTGTGCAGCCGACGCTTGGACAGCGAGTTCTCGGCCGGCGTCGCCAGGCTGCCCACGACGGCAAACCCCACGTCCGACGCGAGCATCAGCGCGGCGTGCGTCGTGCGCCAGGCAAAGCCGTCGCTCTGGTTGCGCGTCTCGTACCAGTTCAGCGCCCCGGTCGCGGTGTTGACCGCGAACAACCCGGTCACCACGCCGGCAGCGATGCCGTGGCCGTTGACCGCCCAACTCGGCGCATTGCGTCCTTTGGTCATCAGCTGCTGGCCCCCGGCGTACATGAAGGCAAAGGTCGGCAGCATGAGATACGACGAGTACTTGTGGATCTTCGCCCGCGTGTAATACGCCTCGCTCAACCGCACGGCGCGGCGACGCACGCGCACAGTGTCGGCGGACGCATCGTCCGCCAGAGCACCCATGGCCGGGGCATTCGTCTCCACGTGACGTGCCACGCCGACGCGCGTCGCCGCATTGCGTGGGCCCAAGCCAGCCGGCGCAGGGTCATTCGCACCCTGACCGCCGACGCCGAGAGCCAGGATGAGCGCCATTGCCGCCCCTGCGACCATTTGAAGCTCCACGTATTGAAGAGAGTGCGCGAGCGGGCGAAGCACTTCCTGCTGGTACCTGAGCGACGCCTGCCGTGTTCCGCCGCGTGCCCCACGAGGGCACGGAATAAAGATAACCACCCCAGGCCGCACCGGCCGGAACCGCCGGTTGCCGGGTTAGATTTCGCGCGTGACCCAGATTTCACTCGCTGGCGTGAGCGTCGAGTTCGGCGCCACCACCCTGCTCCGCGATGTCTCCTTTACAGTCGCCGAAGGCGAACGTTGGGGGATCATCGGCCGCAATGGCGCTGGCAAGACCACCATCTTCCGCCTGCTGACCGGCGATCAGCGCCCCTCCAGCGGCGCGGTGTCTCGCGTTGGCGGCCTTCGGATGTCCCTGCTCGACCAGCATCGCGACTTCGGCGACGCGGTGACGGTGTGGGAAGCAGCCGCGCTGCCCTTTGCGCCGCTCATCGCGCTCGAGGCATCCCTCGCCGAGCAGGCCAACCGGCTCGCCGACATGGGCAACCACCCCGACCCGGCCGTGCTCGATCGGTACGGTCACGACATGGAGCGCTTCGCCCACGACGGCGGCTACGACTTCCACGCCAAGGTGGACGCCGTCCTGCAGGGACTCGGCTTCGACGCCGAGGAGTCCAAGGTGAAGCGGGTGGCCGTGCTCAGCGGCGGCGAGCGCGGCCGTGTGGGGCTGGCCGCGCAACTCGTCGCGCCGGCCGACGTGCTGCTGCTCGACGAGCCCACCAACCACTTGGACCTCGAGACCACCGACTGGCTGCAGCAGTATCTCCTCGAGCGGCGCGGCACCGCACTCATCGTCAGCCACGACCGCGCCTTTCTCGATGTGGTGGTCGACCACGTGCTGCACGTCGAGGCCGGCACCACCGTCACGTACCGCGGTGGCTACACGGCCTTCGCGAACCAGCGCGCCGAGCGCCGATTGTCGCTCGAACGCCAGGTGGACCAGCAGCGCAAGTTCATCGCCAAGGAAGAGGACTTCATCCGGCGCAACCTCGCGGGGCAGAACACCAAGCAGGCCCAGGGGCGCCGCAAGCTGCTGTCCCGCTTGCCGCGCCTCACGCCGCCGCCGGGCGAGAGCGACGCGATGGCGTTCTCGCTCGACATTGGCGAGCGCGGCGGCGATCGCGTGGTCTACTGCGACAAGCTCGACGTGGCCGTCGAGGGACGCACGCTCGTGAAGGGCTTTCACGCGACCGCGATGCGCGGCGACGTCGTGGCCATCGTCGGCCCCAACGGCGCCGGCAAGTCCACGCTCCTGCGCACCATCCTTGGTGAGCGCGAACCCACCGCGGGCGAATGCCGGCTGGGCGGCTCCATCACGCCGGCGCACTTTCGGCAGGACCTCGCGCAGGTGCCGATGGGCACGACCGTGTACGATGTCATCAACGACCTGCGCCCGCTGTGGACACGCGGGCAGATTCAGGGACTGCTCGGCGCCTTCGGCTTCTCGGGCGACACCGTGCAGCGACGCACCGACGTGTGCTCAGGCGGCGAACGGTCGCGCATGGCGCTCGCCATGATCACGCTGTCGCGCGCCAACCTGCTGGTGCTCGACGAACCGACCAATCACCTCGACGTGGAGTCCATCGAGTCCATTGAGGACGCGCTCGACGGCTACGAGGGCACGGTGCTGCTGGTCAGCCACGACCGCGCATTCCTGCGCGAGCTGGCCACGCGCGTGTGGGCGTTTGACGGCACGCGGGTGGAGGACTTTGGCGGCACGTTCGTGGAGTGGGAGGAGCGCCAGAAGGCGCGCGCGGCCGATGCGGCCGCCGAGGCGGTGCGGGCCTCCATCACGCGCCGAGAATCGGAGAAGAAGCTGGCCCAGCGCGGCGCCAGCGCCCAGGGCAAGGATCAGTCGGCGCGCCGCGAGAAGCGCCGTGCCACCGAAGCGGTGGGTGCCGCCGAGCGTGCGGTGGCCGAGTGCGAACGCCGCGTCGAGTCCTGCCGCACCGAACTGCAGGACCCCGCGCTGTACGACGGCAGCGCATCCGCCGCCCGCCGTGCCACCGAGCTCACGCGCGCCCTCAAGGACGCCGAAGCGGCGCTCGACGGCGCCATGCACCGCTGGGCTGAGGCTACCGCCGCCGCGGACGACGCATAGCCTGCAACGATTGCGCCCCGCTCGACGGGTGCGAGCGAGGCGCGGGGTGCAGCGGCCATCCGGAGGTTACGCCTCGGGACGCGCCTTGTGGTACAGCTCCACGGCATAGCGCAACGCCAGCACCGCCGATGCCTTGAGTTCGTACTCGATGGCCAGTTCGCCAAGCTGCGTGGCGGAGTGCCGGCTCATCTTGGCCGACTTCACGTTGCACGACTGGTGCCGGCGTGCGTATTCGCGGCTCGCATGCCAGAGCGTGTTGGCCGCGTGCCAGCAGGCCTCGCCGAGCCCGTCGTGCGACTCGGAGCCGAGCGCCGAATACCGCGCGCCTGCGTCAGCCAGCGTCTTGACGCTCAGCACCGAAGCCTCGATGACCGCCTCCAATTCCTCTTGAGCACAGTGGAGGTCCAGGACGCTCGAAATCCGCGCCTGCTGCCTGCAGCACTCGGCGGCAGCGCGGTAAAGGCCGTCGGCCGCGCACTGCAGTGCCGGTGGTTCGTGCAGGGCGAGCGCGACGGCGGCCTTGGACGGGGTACGCGTGGTGTTCGGCATGGAGCGTTTTGATCCGGGGGAGGTGGGACAGTGAACAATTGTCTGCGTCACCGCCGCGAAACAAGCGCCCTAGCGCAACTCCCCAACCCGGGTATGTAGGGGAAAGGTCACCCGCCGGGAGATCGACGGCGCCCCCCAGCGCTCCCCGATCGACCGGGCGAAGGCGTCCAGGGAGTCCCGGCCGCGCGCGGCAAGACAGCGCTGCACCGCCGACCACGTCTCGACATAGCCCAGAAACTGGGGGAGCGTCATCTCGGTGACGATGTCGAAGGGCGGCACCATGAGCTCGTCGATAGGCAGCGCCACCGTCCGGTAGCCGTCTTCCACGAGCCGCCGTTCGGGCGGCCAGTACGCCCCGACCGTCACGCGGTAGAAGAACTCCACCAGTTCATCGATGGGCGCTTCGATGCGGCAGAGCGAATAGCACCAGGCGGCGAGCACGCCACCGGGCTGCAGGATACGGCGCGCCTCGCGCACCAGGGCGTCGACGTCCATCCAGTGCAGCGCTTGGGCCACGGTGACCAACTGCGCACTGGCCGGTGCGAGGCCCGTGTCGAACCCCGCCACGCGATACTCCACGCGCGGATGCGGTCGCGCACTCGCGATCTGCGCGGCACTCGGATCGGTGGCCAACACCTGGAAGAACCGCTCGGCAAGTCCGACCGCCGCCTGCCCGTTGCCGGTGCCGCAGTCCCACGCCAGCGCCGTGCCGGGCGCGTGCAGCGCGAGGTAGTGAAACAGCGCCGTTGGATAGCGCGGACGGTACTTGGCGTAGCCCGGCGCCTGTGACGAGAAGTGGTCAGCGAAGGCGCGCGCGCCGGCGTCAGGGGGCGGCACGGTCCTCCGCCACGAATGCCAGCCGATCGCCCTTCGGACTGATCGCCAAGCGCGAGATGTTGCGCACGCCGTCGACGGCGAGGTCGGCCACCACATCCCATCGACCGTCCACCCAGGCGAGGATGCGCGAGCCGCTGCCAGCCAAGAGCACGCCGTCGCGCGTCCACACATGGTAGTCCGACCGGTCGGGGGCCTTGGCAATCGGCGTCGACTCGCCGGTGCGCAGGTCGAGCGCCGTAATCCAGCCGCCGGTGCTGCCGTTCTGCAGGTAGCTGATGGCCGAACGCCCCGGGATCTTCTGCAGCGCCCGTCCGATATCGCGCGCCATCACCGTACCGGTGCCGATGCGCACGTCGGCCAACTGCAGCGTGGCCGGCGGACCATTTGGCGTGCCGAGTGGCGCGCCCAGCACGTACAGCGCGAGCATCGCGTCGCTGGCCCAGACGTGGTAGCCCACAGGCTTGATGCCCTCGAGCAGCAGCGCCGGCGCCTCGGCACCCCGCAGCGCAAATCGCCACAGGCGCTGGGTGCTGTCAGCTTCCACCCGCACACTCGAGAAATGCGCGCCGTCGGGCATCGGCGTCGCCGAGTACTCGCTCTCCACGGGGGTGCGCGTGACGTTCGCCCGTTCCTTCGTGGCGAGATCGAGGCGCCAAATGTCGGATGGCCCGTTGCCCTCGATGACGGTGTACAGGATGGCGGTGCCGTCCAGCGTGAATGCCGGCTGGTTGTCGTAGCCCACGCGGTGTGTGAGGTTTTCCGCGCGCCCCACACGCGGCACGCCGTGCCCCTCGAGCGACACCATCCACACGTCGGTGGACGGACGCCCCTGCGCCAGCACTTCGGCCAGCGGCGCGGCCACGCTGAACACGCTGATCATTACGCTGCGTCCGATCATCTGCCGACTCCCGCGAGAAGTTCGTTGGTCAATTCCGTGTCGTGCCGCACCATTACGCAAGCGCCGGCAGCAGCGCACCGCGGCACTCGCCGAACCCGATGCGCCGAAACCCGTCGCGCGCACACCACGCGCGCAGTGTCACCTCGTCACCATCGTGCAGCAACACGTCGGTCCCGTGCGTCGCCCCCGACGCCATGCGGCTCGCTATCAGGTCGCCCGGCCGCACGCGGCAGCCGTTGCTCGCCTGGTACGCGAGCATCTGCGCAAACGTCCAGGGCATAGTTCCAAGGTCGCCCTGACGCACCCGCTGAGGCGGCAGGCCCTGCTCGCGCATCGCCGCCGTGCCCAGCCAGGCCTCGAGCGCAATGCCGAGCCCGCCGCGCGCACGGTCGCCGGCAGCGCTGAGGTACGGCAGCAGTGCCTGGTCGCCGATGGGCCTCGCGAACGCGGGGGTGCGGAACGGCTCGAGCGCATCGAGCGTCACCACCCACGGCGAGGCGGTCGTCGCGAAGCTTCGGGACCGCGATGGCCCGAGCGGGTCGCGCGCCGACCAGTCGGTCACGAGACAGAGGCCGAAGAGAAAGTCCTCCGCACGCGACAGCGCGACCACATCACCCTGCCGCGTGCCGTGCGCCACATACGCCCCCACCGCGAATGCAAAGGTGACGCCCTCGCCAGGCACCACCTGCGGCACGCCCTCGGCGCCCGACACCGCGTGCCCGCGTGGACGACGCACCGGTGTGCCATTGGCCACGATGCTCGATGCGCGGCCGTTGGCGCCCACCGGCATCGATGCGGAGGCCCCCGACCCATCGAACTGCGTAAAGTCCCCAATCTCGGCTGGCACGCGCATGCCGATGGCGTCGGGTGACGCCAGAATGTCTGCGGCCAGCTCCCGTGCCCGTGCCCCCTCAGTCGTGTCGGCGCGCAGCAGGCGATGCACGACACGCCGCGCGTCACGCGCGTCACCGCGCCCCAGCGCCATCAGCGGCGTGAGCGTCCACGACGCCAGCGCGTCACGCACGGCTGGGTCGAGCGCGCCAAAGAGCCCCGCGCGCATGGCGGCCAGGCAATCGAGCACGCGGTCGCCAATCGCGATGCCGACGCGCGGCCGTTCCTCGTAGTCGTGCCGAAAGACCCCGAACGGCAGGTTGACCAGCGGAAAGTCCGTGTCGGACGCATTCGCCGACTCGACCCACGAGACGCAGGAGGGGTCGTGCGTCTCGTCCAGCAGTGGAGTGGGCACCCGCATTACATCCGCGGCTTTAGATCGAGATGCGTGCCGAGCCAGTTGTGGAATTCCTTGTACCACAGCTGGCTGTTCTGCGGCTTCAGGATCCAGTGCCCTTCATCGGGGAAGACGACGAGTCGACTGTCGATACCCTGCCGCTGCAGGGTGGTGAACATCGAGAGCCCTTCGGTATAGGGGACGCGATAATCGAGTTCGCCGTTGATCACGAGCGTCGGCGTCTTGAAGTTCTTCGCGTACAGATGTGGCGAGAACTTGCGGTACTGCGTGGCCATCGCCGTCGCGTCCCAGAACGGACCGCCGTACTCCCACTCGGGGAACCAGAGTTCCTCGGTGGCGGCGTACATGTTCTCGAGATTGAACGGCCCGGCATGCGAGACCAGCGCCTTGAAGCGATTGGTGTGTCCGGCAATCCAGTTCACCATGTAGCCGCCGTACGAGCCGCCCGCGGCTGCCATGCGCGTGCTGTCCATCCACGGGTTCGCCGTGAGCGCCGCATTGAGGCCGTTCATCAGGTCGACATAGACTTTGCCGCCCCAATCCTTGCTTACGCCATCCGTCAGTTTCTGCCCGTAGCCCGTGGATCCGGTCGGATTGATGATGACCAATCCGTAGCCGCCGGTGGCGAACATCTGATAGTTCCAGCGCGTGCTCCACGAATCGAGCCACGCGCCCTGCGGCCCGCCGTGAATGAGCAGCAGCACGGGGAACTTCTTCCCCGCTTCGAACTGCGGCGGCTTCATCACCCAACCGTGGACCTTCACGTTATTTGCGCCGGTGAACGAATAGTCCTCGAGCGGCGGCAACGTGAATTGCGCGAGCAGCGCGTCGTTCTCATGGGTGAACGCATGTTGGTTGCTCACGCCCGACGCGTCGAGCGTTCCCATCCACACCTCGGCGGGCGCCGACGCCGACTCGCGAATCCACGCCACAGTGCTGTTTTGCGCAATCGACAGCTGGGTGTTGTTGTGTTCGGTGATCACCGGCTGCGGCGCGCTGGCCGTCCCCTTGGCGTCGAGCGTCACGCGGAAATAGCGGTCGCGTCCCATGTCGCCGGCCATCACGAGCAGCGTTTTGCCGTCTGGCGCGACCACGTACCCGTCGGCATTGCGGTCCCACGCGGGCAGGAGCTCGCGTGGGCTCATTCCACCGAACTCGGCGCCCATGAGGCGCCACTTGTCCGCCTCAAACCCAGCGCGCTTTTGCGACGCAAAGAACATCATCCGACCGTCCGGCGAAATCACCGGATTCTGGTCAGCGCCCTGATTGTCGCCGGTCATAAGCCGCGGCGTTGCCCCCGTTACGTGCACCGTGTAGACGTTGAGGTCGGTCGTCCACGCATTCTTGCCGCCCTGATCCTTGGCCGTGAACGCGAGGTTCTTGCCGCTCGGATCCCATGCGTAGGCCTCACTGCCGCCGAACGGGCCCGGCGGCACATCGTACTTCGCGCCGGGAATGACATCGTGCAGGTCGCCGCCATCGGGCGACACCACGAAGAGATGTGAGCGCGTGCCGTCGTCGTACGCGTTCCAGTGACGGAAGAGTAACGCGTCGGCGATGTGCGCCTTCACCTTGCTTTCGCTCTTGGCCTTGTCCTTTGCCGCATTGCACGCTTCATCGCGGCAGTCGGGATACACCGCCGATGCAAACGCAATGTGATCTCCCGACGGCGCCCACACGGGGCCGCTCGCGCCACCGGTGAGCTTCGTCAGTTGCCGCGCACTCTCGCCACTCGGCGGCGCAATCCAAAGCTGGCCGCCACTCGTAAACGCAACGGTCTTCCCGTCCGGCGACCAGCGCGCCTCGCTTGCCATCGTCTTGTCATCGGGGAACTGCCGCGCGGCACCGCCGCTCACTGGCGCGAGCCACGTGCGCGTCGTGCGCTTGTTCGCCGTCAGGTCGGTGGCGCGCACGGCGTACAGCAGCCACTGCCCGTCCGGCGAAAGCTGCGGATCCGATACGATCTTCGCCGAGGCGAAGTCTTCGAATGTGATGGCCCGGCGCTGCTGGGCAGCGATGGGCGCGACGGCACACAGGGCGGCAGCAAAGGCAACGCTCGCACGGCGACTGAACGGCGACATCAAGACCTCCTGCGGCCCGCGGGCCGCCCAGGCTCAGAGAAACGACGAAAGTTCAGGAAACGACTGCGCAAGCCGCGCCGCCTGGTCCGGCACATCACGCAGCAGCCGGAAGTCCGAGAACTCGAACCCCGGCGCCACCGTGCATCCGGCCAGCGTGTACTCCCCCGTGCAGCGCACCGCCTGCCAGCAACCGGCGGGCACCACGCGCACGGGTGCGCTCGACGCACCGACGGGGCCCAGCACTTCCATGCGCGAGCGCGACAGGTGCGCATCGAGCAGGTGCAGCTCGATGGGTGCGCCTTCGTACCAGTGCCACACTTCGTCCGACGCCACGCGGTGCCAGCGGTTGGTGTCGCTGCCGCGCAGCAGGTAGTAGATGGTGGTGGCGGCCCACCGCTCGGAGCGGCCGTCGTCCGTGCGCACCATCCGGCGCGACCGGAACAGCTCCCGATAGAAGCCACCCTCGGGATGCGGGGCGAGCTGCAAGTCGCGCACGAGCACGTCAGCGCGGTCGCTCATGGCAGGTTCTCGTGCAGCTTCACCGCCGACGAACGCGCCCGCACCTTGATGTTGACAAACTCCACGGCCACCGAGAACGCCATCGCGAAGTACGTGTACCCCTTGGGCACCTGATAGCCGAACCCTTCGACAATCAGGTTGCCGCCAATCATCACCAGAAACGCGAGTGCCAGCACCTTGATGGTGGGATGCCGCTCGACGAACTCCGCAATCGGCGTCGAGGCCCAGAGCATCACCAGCAGCGCCACCACATTGGCCGCAATCATGATGCTGACCTGCGGCACCATGCCCACGGCCGTGATCACCGAGTCCACCGAGAAGACAATGTCGATCACCATGATCTGCGCCACCACGGCCAGCAGCACGGCCTTGGCCTTGACGGCGCGCACGTGCTCATCGCCCTCGAGCTTGGCGTGGATCTCATTGGTCGCCTTGCCAATCAGGAAAACGCCGCCGACGATCAGGATCAGGTCGCGCCCGCTGATCGCGCGCCCCATCAGGCTGAACAGGTTGCCCGTGAGCCCCATGATCCATGTGATGCTCAGCAGGAACGCGATGCGCGTGAACAGCGCTCCGATGAGTCCCAGCCGGCGCGCCTTGGCCTGCTCGCCCTTGGGCAGCTTGGCGGCAAGGACGGCGATGAAGATGATGTTGTCGATGCCGAGGACGAGCTCGAGCGCAGTCAGCGTCAGGAGCCCGATCCACGCATTCGGGTCGGCTAGCCAGGAGAGCATGAAGTCGCGACGTGATGGAAAGGGATGTGCGGCGGCCAACGACACGCAATGCGCGGCACGCGCGCGTCCCGCCGCCCTCTAAACTACCGCGCCGGGGGACTCTCGGGAGCGGCGCCGCCGGTCCACGTCACCGTCCAATGGCGCGTCTCGCCCGGCTCCATCCACGCGGCCGCCTCCCACGCGCCCAACGCATCGCTGAGCGTGTCGGGAGCGCCGATGGCCGGCTCGAACGCGAGGTTGTGATAGGGTGCCGGCTTCCGCCACGGCAAGATGGACCTGCGCGGCAGCGGGTTCCACTTGCCGTTGTTGATCCAGAGGCCGACGTGCGGTACATCGAGCGCGTCGAACTGCGCCGTGAGCGCGTCGGCGCCCTCGATGACGCGCACCGCCTGCTCGCCGACTGGCAGGTCGACAAACAGCTTGCACGCAAACGGCTTCTTCCACGCCCGCGCCGGCGCCGACAGATCGAGCAGCTGCCCGCCGCACCGCGCGCGCGGCCACCGGTGCTCGGCCCCCTCGCCGCCGAGGTCCACGCCGTCCTGCGCCCAGACGCGCACCCGCGCTCCCTCAGGCAGCTCCAGCCGCGTCGCGCCCGTCAGCGGCAGCAACGGATGCGCCGACCAGAGGAACGGCAGCTTGTGCTCGCCCAGATTGATGACCGCGTATTCGCAGCGCACCTCACCCGCCGGTGTCACCAGCAGCGAGCGCTCAAACCGGTACGGCAGCTGCTCGCCTTGCCACGTGAGGAGCGCACGGTGTCCGTCGACATCGGTGGTGAGCGCCATGGTCGGCTGCTGCGACCACAACTCCCCGTGGTCGGGCAGCACGCGCCCGCCCAGACCGCGCACGATCGACGGCAGCGTACACGCGCCAACGGTGGGAAAGCACTCGTCATAGCCGCCGCTGTCGGCGGTGAGCACGTACGACGCGCCAGCCACGGGCAGGCGGTACGGCAGTTGCGGATTGTGCCACAGCCACTGCCGCTCGCCAAACCAGAGCTCGGCAACTTTGCCGCCAAGCGCCGGCACGAGCACCACGCGCGCGTTGCCACCGCGCAGCTCGACGCTGCCAAACGTGGGAGCAGGCGCGGCGCTGGCCACCGGGCTACGGCAACGCCAGCAGATCGACGCCGCGCGTCGCGAAGACGCGCGCAATGGCATCGCCGATCTTGTTGTTGGGCGTGCTTGCCCCTGCCGTGAGCCCAACACGCACCGGGCCACTCCCCAGCCAGCCCGCCGTTTCGCCCTCGACGCCCGTCACGGGATTGCGCGCCCGAATCGTCCCGCGCGCCGGGTCGATGCACAGCGCGTCCTCCACATGGAACGTCCGCACCCGCTCGGCGCACATCGCCGCCAGCGAGAGCGTGTTGCTCGAGTTATAGCCACCCACCACAAGCATCACGTCGGGCGGATCCAGCAGCAGGGCGTTCACCGCATCCTGCCGGTCCTGGGTGGCGCTGCAGATCGTGTCGAACGTGCGGAAGTTCTCCCGTCGGTAGTCGTCGCCCTTCGCGGCCGCCATCGCCGTGCCCACCACGTCGCCGATGGCCAGCGACTCGCGCGCCAGCATCGTCGTCTGGTTGGCCACGCCTATGCGTGCCAGGTGCACGTCGGGATCGAAGTGCGCGCTGGCCGCCTTGGCGTACTTGGCGAGAAACGCCGTGCGGTCGCCGCGCCCCGCGATGTACTCCGTGACGTCGTGCGCCTCGTCCATCGTACGCACGACGAGGCACGTGCCGCCCGGAAACTTCTCCACCTGCGACACCGTGGCGCGCGTCTCCTCGTGGTAGTACTTGCCGTGAATGAGCGCTGTGTACCCGTCGCGCGCGTACGCCTCCACGCGCTTCCACACGTTGAGCACCGATCCGCACGTCGTGTCCACCACCACGCACCCCTTGCCGCGCAGCGTCTGGAAATCGGTGATGCTCACGCCAAAGGCAGGGAGGATCACCACGTCATCGGCCGAGATCACCGAGTAGTCGAAGACACCGTCGACGGGCATCAGGATTTCGATGCCCATGTCGCGCAGTCGCGCGTTGACGTGCGGGTTGTGGATGATCTCGCCGACGAGAAAGACACGGCGGGCCGGAAACTTGTGGCGCGTCTGGTAGGCGTACTCGACCGCCCGCTCCACGCCATAGCAGAAGCCGAACTCCCGGGCGAGCAGCACCGTGACGCCGTCGGCCGTCAGGCGATAGTCGTGCGCACGCAGGAGGTCGACGATCTGGCCGGCATAGTCGGCCGACAGCGTCGCCTCGACATCCTGCTTGAGGCCAAATCCCTTGCGGAAATAGGTCGATTCAGGGGGAGCCATCTGGGGAAATCTAGTGGACATCCGGTGGTTCGTGGGGATAGAGTCTAGGGGATGAGCGAGCACTTCGATCTCGTGGTCGTAGGCGCCGGCCCCGCGGGAGAAAAGGGGGCGGCGCAAGCCGCGTACTTCGGCAAGAAGGTCTGCCTCATCGAGCGCTCTCCCAAACCGGGCGGCGCGGCCGTCAACACGGGCACCATTCCCGCCGCCACACTGCGCGAATCGGCGCTCGTGCTCTCAGGCCTGCGACGCAAGGGCCTGTACGGCGTCGAGTTCCACCTGCAGCCCGACTTGTCGGTGGCCGACTTCATGCAGCGCGAACGCCAGGTCATCGAGTCGGCGTGGCATGACATCGAGGAGAATTTCGCCCGCCACCACATCGTCACGATGCAGGGCACGGCCCGCTTCACCGGGCCGCAGGCCATCGAGGTGGCGCGGCACGGCAAGGACACCCGCAGTGTCTCGGGTGACATCTTTCTCGTCGCCACCGGCACGCATCCGTGGCGCCCGGCGCATGTGCCGTTCGACGGCCATGTGGTCATCGACAGCACCGACGTGCCGACGATGCCCCGCGTGCCCCAGCGGCTGATCGTCGTCGGCGGTGGCACCATCGGCTCCACCTACGCCTGCATCTTCGCCGCACTCGGCTCCATCGTCACCATCGTCAATCCCCGGGCGCGGCTGCTTGCGCAGTTCGAGCCCGAGGTGAGCGATGCCGTGCGCCAGGAGTTCACGCGCCGCCTCGGCATCCACGTGCATCTCGATGCGCAGGTGACGCGCATCGACGCCCAGGCTGGTCTTGGCTACGTGACCATCGCCGACGGCACGACGCTCGTGGCCGACTGCGTGCTCTATTGCGCTGGCCGCGAGGGCGCCACGTCCGGCCTCGGCCTCGAAAACGCCGGTGTCGCCACCAACACGCGCGGCTTCATCACCGTCGACGAGAAGTACCGCACAAGCACCACGCACATCTACGCAGCGGGCGATGTCATCGGGGCGCCCGGGCGCGCATCGACGTCCATGGAACAGGCGCGCGTGGCGATGTGCCACGCCTTTGGCCTGCGCTACAAGCAGTCCGTGTCGGCCATCATCCCGTACGGCGTCTGGACCATTCCCGAGATCGCGACCGTCGGGCTCTCGGAGCAGGAAGCGCGCGCGCGCGGCCTGTCGTGCGAGATCGGCATGGCCAGCCTGCGGCACAATGCGCGCGGCCAGCTGCTTGGGGAAACCACGGGTTTCGTGAAGCTCATCTTCCAACGCGATGATCAGCGGCTGCTCGGCGCCACCATTGTGGGTGAGGGCGCATGCGAGATCATCCACATCGCCAGCGCCGTGCTCGCCCATCAGGGCACCATCGACTACTTCATCCAGGCCGTCTTCAGCTTCCCGTCACTGAGCGAGGCGTACAAGTACGCGGCGTACGATGGCCTGCAGCGCGTGCAGAAGTCCATCGGGGCGTCCGGTGGAATGGCAGGACAACAGACAGCGGACGCCTGACGGCAGTCCAAGGGCTGATCGTCTACCGTCTCCCGGCACCTCACGCCCCCGTGAACTGGCCGATCTTCTCCTTCACGTCCGCCGGCACAGGATACTTGCCCATCGTGTCTTTCTGCACGCAGACCACGGTCAGCGTGCCCGACGCCCGGTGGGCACGGTCGCTCTCGCGATACACCTCGAACTGCATCGTGAGCGACGTGTCGCCGATGCGCGCAAACCATGCCTCGATGAGCACGAGCTCGTCCATCGCCGCCGGTGAGTGGAACTCGAGCTGCAGCGCCTTGCGCGGCAGCCACACGCCGCCCGCCCTGCGCAGCACTTCGTAGGGCAGGCCGCACGCACGGAACATCTCGTGCTCCGCCACTTCGAAGAGCCGCAGGTAGGCGGAGTAGTGGATGATGCCGAGTGGGTCGCAGTCGGACCAGCGGACGCGATCCTGGATCGCAAAGCGGGGCATGGTGGCGGGGTGTGAGTGCGGAGTGCGGAGTACGGGGTTTGGTTCTGAATGAAGAGTGGAGCGCGGAGGGCGGGAAGCGGGAGTGCCCTGCACCAACTCGTCCCCCGTCACCCCGAACTTCGCTCGTCTCCCCGCACTGCCCCCCCGTCCCCTGCACGCCTCCCCGCATACATCTCCGTCCCCAGCACCGGCGCCAACGCGTACGCGAGTATCACCTCGTACGCATCCTGCCGACTCACGAGCCCCTCCGTGAGTATCCCCACGGCACCCGCCCCGTGCTTGATGTTCGACGTCCCTATCAGGCGGTCAATCGCGTGCCCCAGCTCAACGCCCTCTCGAATCAGCGCCGCCACCGCGTCGGGGAGCGGCATCGACAGCGAGCCGCCCACGTGCGCCGCACCGTCGCGCGTTGCGACCACCGCCCACGCGCAGGTGCGCATGCCGTGCGGCGTCTCTACCACGCCCCCCTCGATGCCCACGCCGAGGTCTGCGTCGAGGGCAAGGCGCGCAGCGTGCGCGCGATGCGTCGCCCCCTCGATGGTCTGCGCGTCACCCATGGGCTGGTCGGGAACGCCCGATGAAGCCGCCACACCGTCGACCGTGGCGGACGGCGCGATGCGCGCCAGCACGGCGCGCACGGCGCCCAGCTTCACGGGGTTGGTGGAGCCGACCGCGACGCGATGGATGGTGGGGAGAGGCACGGGATGTAACTTAGGCGCACGATGCCCCGCGCGAGAGTTCCGTTCACGGCCGGTCGGCTGTGGCTCGACTTCGTCAACACCGACGAAGCGCCGCGTCACGCGCAGGGCGACGCGCTGGCGTCGTTCGACGGCTATCTCGCCTGGCTCGAATCGGCCGCGCTCATCGACGCGCCGCGCCGCGCCGCCCTCGAGCGCCGCGCCGTCGAGCAGCCGGCCAGCGCCACCGCCACGCTGCACGAGGCGCGGCGCGTCCGCAGCGCACTCCGTCCGCTGGCCGAGCGCGGTGTCCACGCCTCGGAGCGCGTGACGCAGGCCGCGCTGCTCGAAATCAACCGCGTGCTCGGCCGCTCCACCGGCGTGCGGCGCGTGGCACAGGACGCCCGCGACGGCTCGTTTGTTCGCACGTTCGTGCCCTCGGGCGACGCCTTCGCGGCACTCGTGATCCCGGTGGTGGAGAGCGCCGCCGACGCGCTGGTCACGGGCGAACTGACGCATGTGCGACGCTGCGCCGCCGAACCGCCGTGCCCGCGCGTCTTTCTCGATACCAGCCGCAGCGGACGCCGCCGCTGGTGCGACATGCGCCGCTGCGGCAACCGCACCAAGGCCGCCCGTCACCGGACGGCCGTGCGCGTCAGGCGGCGACCGCCGCCGGCGTGATGTACCCCATGTCCTCGGCGTAGCCGCGCAGGCGACCCTGCAGCAGGCGGCGCCCGCGGAACAGGCGCGACTTCACCGTGCCCTCAGGCACGCTGAGCACCTTGGCGATCTCGGCGTACCGCAGGCCGTGCACATCACTCATCACCAGCGCACTGCGGTATTCCTCGGGCAGGTCGCCGATGGCGCGCACGACCGTCTCGTCGATGAACGAATCGAAGAACGTGGCGACGGGGTCCTCGTCGGCAACGGGCTCACGGTAGTTGAAGCCGTCCTCGGTTTCGGGCATCGGCACTTCGCGCGCATCGATGCGGCGCTTGCGACTCACGAACCCGTGGTAGAGGATCGTGAAGAGCCAGGCGCGCATGTTGGAGCCCACCTGGAACTGCCGCCAACGATCAAACGCACGGAGCAGCGTGTCGCTCACCAGGTCCTCCGCCTCTTCGCGGACCCGGGTGAGCTTGAAGGCGAAGCTGTACAGCGCATCCATCTGCGCCATCGCCTCCCGATCAAAGCGCGCCGGCCGCTCAGCCAGGGGGGCCAGGGGGGCCAGGGGGGCCATGTCCGCGTCACTCTCGATCATGTCAGTCGCTACCATCGTCGCCACGTTCTCTCCGGTGCGTTGTTACGGAGTGGAACCTAGCAAAGCAATGCGATTGTTGTCAAGAGATTGTCTAGGATTTCTATATGATTTTCTAGACAAGTTTAAGTAATCGGTCAGATTGACCGACTATTGTCTCACTTACCGCGACGTTTCTTTCCACGACCGGGCGGCGCTCCCGGACGACCGCCACCGCGCTTGTCGCCCCCGCGGAACCCACCAGGCTTGCCGCCCCGCCCGCCACCGCCCCCCGGCTTTCCGCGCCGATCACCGTCGAATTCCCGGCCGCGCTTCTTGCCCTGGTCGGAGCTCCGCGACTTTTCGTCGTCGGTGTACGGCTCGTCCAGCCGATCCTGCAACTCGCCGAGCGTTGCCGCCTTCACCGACCCGCGCGCGCCGCGCATCACCGTGAACCGGAGCGGGCGGTCGAGCACAGGCAGTTCTTCGGCAACGAGCGAGCGCGCGACCTTTTCCGGCAGCCGGAGTCGCGCCACACCGCTCACTCCGGCCGGTGTCTCCTCCACGTCGTAGTCGATCGTCACCGCCCGGTCGCGCACCTCCACCGCGCCTGGCAGCGCCATCAGCTGCAGTCGCTGCGCACGCGGCACGAAGGCATCGGGTTCCAGCAGCGCGCGCGCATCGCGCCACGACGACACATCGTGCACGCTCGCCATGGCGCGCTCATACCACGCGGTCAGCTCGACGAGCCCCAGGCGCGGCGTCTTGCCGCCGCTGCGCCGGTACGCCTCGCGCACCTCTTCCACGCCCTGCCGGTTCCGCTGCACCGACTGATGATGCGCCTCGCCGCGCGCCATCGCTTCGGCAAGCACGTGGCGTGCCTCGCCCTCGAGGCCGGCAGGAAAGACGTCCACCGGTTCGCGCTCGCGCGAAAGTTCAAAACCGAAGTATGAGACGCGACGCTCTAGCGCCAGCGGCGACTGCCGGTGTTTGCCGTCGAACGTCAGCGCCGGCGCGTGCACGGTGGCGTTGCGGCGCACCAGCTCCTTGGGCAGCTGCGTGCCCTCCACCGCGGCGCGCGGCACGCCCCAGCGGTCGGCGAAGTAGCGCAGCGTCCCCGCAATCGCCCCCCACGTACCGCAGACGCTCGTCTTCGACACGCGCGCCTCGTCGCCCGTCGCCGTCTGTTCGTCGATCACGAGATCGAACGGCATCACCTCGGCGAGCAGTTCGCGGAAGCGCTTGTCCACCGACGGGCCCACCTTGGGCATCACCGACGGAAGGGCCAGACCGGTGGCGCGGTAGATGCTCGCCATCGCCAGCGCTGCGTCTTCAAGTGCCTTCACCAGCACGCCGCGATGCTCGGCCCACGTCTGCACGCTGTCATCGAACATCTGCCGCGGCAGGCCGTACACCTCGCCCAGGAAGCCGCACTTGGTGAACGCTTCGGCGTACACATTGTACGCCGTCAGGTTGTCGCTGCCCGGCACAATGAGCCCGCTGAGGTCGCGATCGTCGCGCGTCATCCGATGCAGGCTCTCGATGCTCGCCATGACCGCCACGTACGCCAACAGTTCGTCGTCGCAGTGCACCAGCAGTTCGGCCCACGGCCGGTCCACCGGCATCGCCTCCACCTTCTTGCCGTACGACGTCAGCTTGCCGTCGTCCACGATGCCGCGGCTGTCGAGAAACTCCAGCGCGCGGTGGTAGCTCAGCTTGTCGAGCGGCACTGGCAAGTCGAGCGCGTCGGCGCGCACGCCGAGCGCGGCGCAGGTGAGCGCCACGCGCTCGCTGTCGCCCGCCAGCTGGAACTCCGGTGCTGTCGGGCGCAGCGCGGCAAACTGGATGTCGCGATCGGTCAGGATGAAGACGCGCCCGCCGGCCACGCGCCCGTGCACGCGCCCCGCCATCTGCAGAATTTCGTTGGCCCCCAGGTGCAGGCGCGTCAACACGTTCTTGCCGCGCTCCACCAGGTTGGTGAAGCGCGTGTCGTCAATGACCACCGTGTCGAGCCCCTGCACATTGAGCGCGCTCTGCCCCGCCGCGGTCATCGTCAGCAGGAACGGCTTGGGCTGCTGCTGCTCGAGGAACGGGCGAATCACGCGAATGGGTTCGCCGCCGTGATAGAACGCCACGTTCATCCTCGGGAACCGGCTCTGCACCAGCGCGGCCGCCTGCTCCACGCCCGCGCGGGTCGGCAGAAAGACGCCGACCCCGCGCCGGTCCTTGGTCACGCGCTGCAGGAACTTGTCGTCCAGAAAATCCAGTGGTTTGGTGCGCAGCACCTGCACGTCGGCCGCCTTGGCCGGGTCGAACGCGCTGCTCTCAATCACCTCGGCGGCATCGAGGTAGCGCGCGTAGAACGCCGGATCGACCGTGGCCGACAGCCAGATGAAGCGGCACCCCACGCGCTTGCCCAACGCCAGACAGAGTTCCAGCTCGGCAGATGTCTGGTGAATCTCGTCCACCACCAGCGTGTCCTGCGGGCGGATGTCGCCGTCCTGGAACCAGCGCCGCGCGATGCCCGTGGTCACGATGATCACGTTCCACGTCGGCGTCTCGGGCGTCGCCTCGCGCTCGCGGTTGATCACGCCCACACGCAGGTCGCCCGTGGCCAGCATCACCTGGGCGATGGGCTTGATGCTCAGCGTCTTGCCCGTGCCCGTGCCGGCCACGATGCCAAAGCCCGGACGGCGGCCGTTGACCGCACCCTCGCGCGTCAGTCGGTCGGCAAGTGCGCGCAGCCGTTCGCCCTGCGACTTCCACAGCACCGTCTCGATGTCGAGCGTGAAGCCCAGCTCAATGGTCTCGCACGCCGCGCGCGTGGGGGCAATGACGATGATGCGCCCACCGGTGCCGCTGGTGACGAAGTGTTCACGATCGCGCGGGAGGTACGGATCGGTGACGGGGCGCAGGGGCTGGCTTACTGCGGTTTCTCCGGCTTGCGTGTGGCGGGCCTGGCCGTGGTGTCGGTGCCGCGGTCGCGGTCACGGTCACGGGCTTCGTCACGGGCACGACCGGCAAACGAGTTGGGCACCAGCTTTCGGGCAGCAGGCAGTTCGCCGCGGCGCGTGAAGCCCAGTCCGCTGCCCTCGCTGTGGCGTTGCGCCCCGAAGACGACCGTGGAGTTGGTGGGCCGGTTCCGGATGGCGTTTGCGCAGTCGGTGGGCGCAGGCTGCTGCGACGCGGGCACGCCGTCGATCCACAGGCGGCACAGCCCGGCCGGTGGCGTGAACGAGGTGGGCACGCGCGACTGCGGCTCGCGCGTGTCCTGCGCCGCCAGCACATGCGCCGCGGGCGCCAAAAGCACGATCGACACGATCCAGCGGAAACGGGTCAAGCACTTCCTCCACGACAGGCGGTGATCCGCCCTACGGACGATTGGCGCCCACTCGGCGCCACCGTGTGCGGATCATACCCGGCGGGTGCGATCCTGATCCCTCGCGGCGCCACGGGGGCGCCCCCGTCAATCTCCAAACGAAATCCCGATGCGCCGCGCCGTGCGCACCACGTCGTGCGACGGGTCGACGACCCTGTGCTCCTTGAGCGCTTCCACAATGGGAATCGGCACGATGTGCGGCGTCTGCAGCGCCACCATGTGCCCCCACTTGGCGTTGGCCACGGCTTCGGTGGCGGCGCCGCCGAATCGCGTGGCTAGCAGGCGGTCATAGCCGGTGGGCATGCCGCCGCGCTGCAGGTGGCCGAGCACCAGCGACCGGCACTCCTTGCCCGTGCGCGCCTGGATGGCCCGCGCAATGCGCTCAGCCACGCCGCCAACGCGCTTGGCCTGCCCGGGCATCGACTCGCCCATCGTGCCCACCTCGCCGTCGAACGGCACGCCCTCGGCCACCACCACGATGGCGAACTTCTTGCCCAGCCCGTCGCGCATCATGATGTGGTCGCACACGTTCTGGATGTCCCACTTGATCTCGGGAATCAGGATCACGTGCGCCGCGCCCGCCACGCCCGAATGCAGCGCGATGAACCCCGAATCGCGCCCCATCACCTCGAGCACGATCACGCGGTCATGGCTCTCGGCCGTCGTGTGCAGCTTGTCGATGGCGTCCATCGCCGTCGTCACCGCCGTGTCGAAGCCGAACGTGGTGATCGTGCCGCTCACGTCGTTGTCGATCGTCTTGGGCACGCCTACCACGCGCATGCCCTTTTCAAAGAGCTGCTGCGCAATGGCCAGCGAGCCGTCGCCGCCGATGGTGATCAGCGCTTCGATGCCGAGGTTGCGCGCGTTGTCCATCAGCTCGTCGGTGCGGTCGATCTCGATGAACGATCCGTCGGGCTGCTTCACCGGATAGTGGAACGGATTGCCGCGGTTGGTCGTCCGCAGGATCGTGCCGCCCAGATGCCCGATGCCGCGCACGCTGTCGCGGGTGAGCGGAATCACCTCGTCCTCGCCCAGCAGCCCCATGTAACCGCGCTTGATGCCGAGCACGTGCCAGCCCCGGTCGATGGCCGAGAGCACGGCGGCGCGAATGACGGCGTTGAGGCCGGGGGCGTCGCCGCCGCCGGTGGATATTGCGATTCTCATAGGAAGCTGAAGCTGAAGACGATTGACAGGGGACGGAAGGGCGCCCGCGTGGGCGCCCCTGCCGTCCGGCCACCCTGCACCATCAGCGTGCGGCCTGCTGGATCAGGGTCAGGATCTCGCCCGGCAGGGCGTGACGCCCAAGCACGGACTTCTCGAAGACCGCCACGCCATCGACGGTCACCTCAAACCGGCCGCCGCTGCTGGGTTGCAGCGATATCTCGACGCCCGGATGATGCTCGCGAATCGCGTCCGCCAAACTGACGGCTCGTGGTTCGTAGTTTCAAATGACGCAGAACTCGATGTTGACGCGCATCGTGATGGCTCCTCCAAGCCGAGTAATCTAGGCACGATCGGCCCCCGGGGGTGCACGGGCCGTGCTCGACCCACCCTTCAGAGCATCGGTCGCAGGCGGCGCGGCCGCCAGCAACGCCTGCCGCGCGGCGGGGGGCTAGGGCGCCTGCACGCCGCTCGCCGCCGCCAGTTTCTTGATCAGCGTATCCTGCTTGGCGGCCACGATCACCAGTGAATCGACCGTCGAAGTCATGACGGCCAGCTGATCGTGGATGCCCACCAATGCGTCCGACATCTGCGCGAGCTGTTCGGCAACTGCGGCGTCGGCGGCAGGTGATCGGCATCCGGCGGCAAGGACGAGCAGGGCGAGCGCCCAGCGGCGGCGCGATGCAATGCGTGACATGACGAGTCTCCGGTGTGGCACAACACGCGTGTGGTGCCGGCGGCGGCAATCGCGCGCCCATGCAGGCGTTCGATCGGTGACGCAGCGCCGCGCGGCACTCCCAAGATGTGCGGGGTTCACGCGCCGCGCACGTCCCGCGCGGCCCGCACCCCCGAGGCACTGCATGCGTTCCGCCCACACGCTCCCCGAACTCACCCTCACCGTCACGCTGCTCGCGCTCGTCACCGCCATCGCGCTGCCGACCTTGAATGCCGCCACGGCGCGCTGGCGCCTGCGCGCCGCGTCGTCCGACATCGTCAACGCGCTCGTGCTGGCGCGCGACGTCGCGCTCGCCCGCGGCACTACCGCCGCCTTCGTGGTCGACGCCCTGCACGGCGAAGTGCGCGTCATGTGCGGCACCGACACGGTGATGCGCCGCGCCGTGGGCGCCACGCACGGCGTGTTGCTGGCCGCGAGCGGCGACACCGTGCGCTACGCTCCCGATGGCCTGGCGGTCGGCGTCTCCAACACCACGGTGCTCGTGGTGCACGGCACGCAGGTGGACTCGATCGTGGTGTCGAGGCTCGGCAGGGTCCGGTGGAGTGGAAGTTGAGAGACGAGGGACGGGAGACTACGTCCCGAAGTCATACCCCGTCACCGAGATCCGCGGAATTTCCTGATTGATCGTCCGCTCGATGGTCTTGACCATCGCAATCTCGTCGGCGCACATGAACGTGTACGCGTCGCCCGTCTGCGCGGCGCGCCCGGTGCGCCCAATGCGGTGCACGTAGTCCTCGGCCTGCTGCGGCACGTCGTAGTTGATGACGTGCGAGATGCCCGAGATGTCGAGCCCGCGCTGCGCGATGTCGGTGGCCACCAGCACGCGCGTCTTCCCTTCCTTGAAGCGCAGCAGCGCCGATTCGCGCTGGCCCTGCGTCTTGTCGGCATGAAGCGCGTCGGCGTTGATCCCCTCAAGCTCGAGGGGCCGCACCACGCGGTCGGCACCGTGCTTGGTGCGCGTGAAGACGAGCACCGAGTCCATCTCCTTGCTCTTCAGCAGCTCGGCCAGCAACTCCGCCTTGCGCTGCTTGGGCACGGGATAGACGTAGTGCTTCACCGTTGTTGCCGCGCTCGACCTGCGCCCCACCTGCACCACCACCGGCTTGCGCAGATACTTGCGCGCCAGCGCCTCCACTTCGGGCGGCATCGTCGCGCTGAACAGCAGGGTCTGCCGGTATGCATGGATGGCCGCCACAATGCGCTGGATCTGCGGCGCAAATCCCATATCAAGCATCCGGTCGGCTTCGTCGAGCACCAGGATCTCGAGTTCGTCAAAGTTGACGTTCTGCTTTTCCAGGTGGTCGATGAGTCGCCCCGGCGTGGCCACCACCACGTCGACACCGCCGCGCAACGCCGTCACCTGGATGTCGTAGCCCACGCCGCCGTACACCGACACCACCTCAAGCCCCGCATACTTGCCGTACTTGCGGAAGCTCTCCTCCACCTGCTGACAGAGTTCGCGGGTGGGCGTGAGGATGAGTGCGCGCGTACGATGCGGCCCGCCCAGCAGGCGCTCGATGATGGGAATGGAAAAGCCGGCGGTCTTGCCCGTGCCCGTCTGCGCCAGCCCCATGATGTCGCGCCCGTTGAGCGCGAGCGGGATGGCCTGCCGCTGAATGGGCGTCGGCAATGTGTAGCCAGCGTCGGCTATGGCGTGCAGCACGGTCTCGTGCAGACCGAGTTCCGCGAACCCGCCGCCGTCCGCGGCGCTTGCCACGGCCTCGGCCTGCGCGAGGCTCAGGCCGTCGCCCTCGTCGGTGGTCGCAACCGGGACAGCAGCCTCCGGAGCGGCGTGCAAACCTGCCTTGGCGGCGCCCTTTACGGCCCGGCCTTTCCCGGGCGCGGCAGCGCGCCGCACGGGAGCCTTCTTCTTCAGCTTGTCAGTGGTCACACGAGCAACCTAATGGGCGCCGGAGGACCCCGCCACGCGACCGGCCTGCAGATGCGCAATCACCAGCGCGCTCACGTCGGCAGCGGCCTCCACCTGCGGCAGGTGGCCGACGCGCGGCAGCATCACCAACTGGGCGTCGTGCATTGCCTCGATCCGGCGGGCCATGTCGACGGGTCGCACCACGCGATCGTGCGTGCCGAACACCACCAGCGTGCGCGCCGGCAGGCGCGCGAGGAGTGCGGGTGGATGCAGACGAAAGTCGAACTCCTTGATCGTGCGCAGCAGCGCGCGGTAGATGTCGCGCTGGCCGTACGGCGCGAGCAACTCCTCTTCGTCGCGGCGCGACCACGAGCCACCGGGTCCATAGACGTCGCCAAGGATGAAGTGCGCCGCCGCGCGCGACGCGAACGGCCGCGCGAGCGGCGCCAGGGCGTCGGGTATGTAGCGCACTGCCCTCGCGCGCTGCGGCACCATGCCGAATCCCGCCGGCGACATGAGCACCAGCCGTTCCACGCGCTGCGGCTGCTGCCACGCCATCTCGGCGGCAATGGCACCGCCCATCGAGTGTCCGACGATCGGCACGGCCGGCAGGCCCAGGGCATCGAGCAGCATCCACATGCGGCGCGCGTAGGGCGCTCGCGCATATTGGCCGTCGTCCAACCGCAGCTGACTGAAGCCATGTCCCGGCAAGTCAGGCGCGAGCACATGAAGGCCCGCCTGCGCCAGCGCCGGCATCAGAAAGCGCCACTGGTACGCCGAGGCGCCAAACCCATGCACCAGCAGCACCGGCGGCGCATCGGCGGCGCCGGATTCGGTGAGCCGCAGCCGCGTGCCATCGGCGAGTACGACGTCGCACGCCGAAATGCCGGCAAAGCCCTCGGGAAAGTGCGGGGGCCGGTTCACGTGAACCGGCCCCCACGCACCATCGCTGACCACACTGGCGTCAGCCGAGCTGGATGGTGCGGCCCGACAGCCGCGCGATCAGCCCGATGCGGAAGGTGACGTCGGTCCAGCGCTCTTCGCCCGCCGCGTGCTGCTCGATGGGGAAGAACGGCCAGACGAACGAGTTGGTGGACCTGGGCGTGGTCGTGCCCTTGTGCGGATGCCAGACGCCGTCGCGGCCGCAGTCATCCACGAACCGCTCGAACATCTTGGACCAGTTGTCGTTGCGGCGCAAAAAGCCGAGCCGCGCCATCGTCTCGAGCCACGCCAGCGCCATCGGAATGTCCGCATCCACCGCATTGCGGTGCGGCAGCATGTCGCCAAGCACCAGCAGCGGCACCGACACCTGCTTCTTGCCCACGATCTGGATAGGATCCTGGCGCGGCAGCGGGCGCGTGAGATACTCGTACAGCGACTCCATGGCCGTGTAGTTCTCGTTGCGGAACAACGGCATGTGCGCCAGCATCTGCAGCGCGTACAATGACGGCGGCGACGCCTCGGCGGCCAGCACCTGCTGGTTGCCGACCCGAATCCATGGCTTTTCCGCCAGCGGCGACGCCAGATAATCGGTGATGCGTTCGAGCGTGCGCCGAGCGATGCCGCGCACGCGCGGATCGGACTCGAAGCCTGCCTGCGCCAGCGTTGCGCCGGCCGCCTCACGCAGCAACTGGCGCAGGTGCGACTTCAGTTCGGGCTCGTACGTCTTGCCCGGCTTGGGCTGCAGTTCATAGAGTTGCGCGGAATCCTCGTCCTCCGCCAGCAGGCGGAAGAGCGATCGCCGCGCCTGGGCAACGGCGGGCGAATCCTTGTCCCAGCCGAACTCCAATAGACGGCGCACGGCGTGAATGCTGCCGATGCCGTCGACCGAGCCGCTCTTGGTCGGCAGGGCAAGCATCGCGTTGTTCCAGGTGCCGTCGTAGGACTGGCGCACAGCAATTTCGACGGCCGACCGACAGTAGTACGGCGTGTTCGCATAGGAAGCCGGAAGCTGGTCACCCAGCTTCGCTACCTCTATGATGGCGCGATACTGTATCGGTAATGCCGCGTGTTCCAGCAGCCAGCTCAGCGGAAATACCACCGCTGATGGCGGCGGTGGCGGCGGAGCGAAGAGCGGAACAGTCGGAATCACAGGTGGAGTCAAGTCGCGAAACCTCTTGCTAACTTGTTGGCAGGCAACGGGATAGAATCACACCCGCAGATGGTCTGTCCAATATCGGGTAACTATACTTCTTTTGACGAAAAGCGCCAGAGTTTGTCGCACATCTGGACCGCCTTGAATTCGATCTGTTTTGGGGAGGAATTGCCGAAATGCGCGGAGAATTCCTCGACCTGAACGGCCACCGGCTCTACTACTTTGCCGCCGGCACGCGGGGCGCCGGCGAGCCGGTGCTCTTTCTGCACGGGTACCCTACGTCGTCGTTTCTCTGGAGCGGCGTGGTGCGCTGCATGCCCGTGGGACATCGCCTGATCGTCCTCGACCAGCTGGGGTATGGGCGCAGCGACCCGCCGAACGGCGCGCCGGTGACTGTTGCGGCACACGCGCAGCGCGCGCTGGCGGTGCTCGACGCACTCAACGTCTTCAACGCATGCGTGGTCGGGCACGACCTGGGCGGCGCCGTGGCGCAATGGATGGCGCTGCATGCACCCGAGCGCGTCACGCGACTTGCCTTGGTGAACAGTGTGGGGCTCGACGGCTGGCCGCGCTGGCGCACACGCGTGGCACAAAGGCTGGCGCCACTCGCCCGGCGTGTTCCCGCGCCGCTCGTGGCGGGTGAGGCGTATGCGGCGCTCATGCGCGGCTTTGCCGATCGCGACGAGGGGCGACGCGCACTCGATCTCTTCCTGCGCCCGTTCGCAACACGGGTCGGCCGCGACGCGCTGCTCGCGCATCTCGACGCGCAGCGCCCCGACGACACGGCGGCGATGGCACTTGGCGATGTGCGCACGCCGACGGCCATCCTGCACGGCGCGCGCGATCCGTTTGTGCCGGTGTCGCTGGCGCGCCGGCTGGCCGCAGCGATTCCCGGCGCCACGCTCGACGTGCTGGACGGCGCGGCGCACTTCACCCCGCTCGATGCGCCCGACCGCGTGGCCGCCGCGGTGGGGGCATTGCTCGCGCGGTAGCTACCGCCGATTGGTCCAGAGCAACACCACAAGGCAAGCCTGCGGATCGTCGTACGCCGGCGGGATGGTGCCTCGTCCCTTGTAGACCTCGATCGCCGCGAGCCGCTCAGGCGAGTAGTCGTGGAAGGTCACGAACCTTCCCGTCGTGGACGTCTCCGTCTTGAATCCATCGACGTACACGATGGCCTTGCTGTCGGTGCCGAAGCCGTTGCCGCACCGGTTGACGTTCAGCTCATCCCACCCGGAGGCGGTGCGGGCCATGACGCCGGGCGCCGTCGCGACGAGCTTGGCGGTGTTGAAGGCCCGCGCGTTCTCGATGTCGACGCGGTCGAGGAAGGTGCCGAGTCCCGCGCGGCGGCGTTCGATGAACCCGTCGATCCAGCGCAGCCGGTAGTTTCTGAGTGACCTGGCCGAGTCGAGCACGACGACTTCGGGGAGCGACTGCGCGGTGCGCTCCATCGCGATGGTGCCATCCCAGAGGTCGCCGGCAGTGACCGCCACGCGAAAGCGCACGGGGACGTAGCCGATCTTGCGCACGAACACCTCGTGCAGTCCGGGGCTCACGGGATCGAACTCGAAGTGTCCCTTGCGATCGGTGTGCGTGGCCGGCGCATCCCCGAGCCGCACCTCGGCGTCCTCAAGCGCCTTCTTGTCGGGCCCGGTGATCTTGCCCATCACGACGGCAGGCGGGACGGCGACTTCGGATCTGGCCGGGGCTTGCTGCGCCGAGGCCAGCCACGGCACGCCGAAGAAGGCGAACGTGACGGCGAGGTGGCGCGTGCGTGCAACGATGGACATGGCCCAGCCTCCGGAGAATGCGCTGTGTGCTGGTACCACGGCCGTGGACGCCGGTTCCTCACATGCTGTCAGCACGACGGTCGTACACGATCGCGCCCCGTTGCTACCTGATCTTCTGCACTTCCTCGGCCACCTCGAGCGCGCGCTCAATCTCGGCCACCACGGCACGCGCGTCCTGCGTCTGGAAGTTGGAATCGGCCATCTGCGACTGCAGGCCGCTGGAGCGCAGCTTGAGCAGGTCGAGCTTCATGGTGCCGAGCACCAACGAGGCATTGTCGAGCTGGGCAGCCACCGTTTCGCGGCGCGCCGCGAGGTCAGCCAGCGTCTGGCGCTGGCGCTCAAGCAAGCCCACGCGGCGTTCCTTGTCGGGGGCGTCGGCGGCGAGCGCACGCACGTCCACCAACCGC
Source organism: Gemmatimonas sp. (assembly GCA_025361705.1). Classification (GTDB taxonomy): domain Bacteria; phylum Gemmatimonadota; class Gemmatimonadetes; order Gemmatimonadales; family Gemmatimonadaceae; genus PNKL01. The sequence continues at coordinate 20,787 of JANYJW010000051.1, read as the reverse complement.
TGGTCGAGCCGCGCGAGCGCTTCGGGCGACGCATCCTGATCGAGCTGGTGCAGCGCGCTGGCAAGCGCGATGATGCGCTCCACCAGGCCCGTGAGCGTGGGCGCGATGTCGGGGAGCAGCTGCTTTTCGCTCGCCGGCAACCTGGCCAGCACGTCGAGTGCGCTGCGGCGCGCCTCGACGGCGTCGCGAATGACGTGGCCGTGCCGCCCGTCGAGCGCGTCGCGCGGCGCGCCGGCGAGCAGCGCATCGGTGCCCGGCGCGGGGAGCGCCGGCACGCCGACGCCCGGCCCCGCGACGCGCGCCGTCCCCGACGCCGCCTCGACGCCGCGCGGCGGCCGGCTGAACACCTTGCGCAGCGGAATTCCGTCGGCCCAGAGGGAGGCGACGGAACGTGCCAGGCCCACGCCCATGATGATCGCGGGAATGAGGAACCATGGTCCGGCGTGGACGGTCACCGTCACGTTGATGCCGAACAGGACGGCAACGGTGGCCAGATAGTTGACCGCCCTGCGTCGCACACGCCGCGCGCGCTCCTCATCACTGAGCGGCGCCGGCGCCACGATGCCCTGCAGCAGCTGCGCGCCAAGCGCCGGGTCGCCGTGGCGCAGTTCGCGGCGCGCCGCGCGCAGCTGTTCGCGATACGCGTGCTGCTGTTCGCGCCACGAACGGATTTCGCTGTCGTCATCGCCACGCGTGCGTCCGGCGCGAAAGACGCCGAACGCCATCAGCGGGTCGGGCGCCAGGCGATGCGGCGCGGACGACGGCGTGCTCGGATACGCCGGGGCAGCAACGGCCGACGCCGGGCGCGGTGCGGCCGGCGTAGCGACGAGCGTCACCGGCGCACTCTCGGCGAGCGCCTCACGAAACGCCGCCGCATCGGGCCAGCGGTCGCCCGGCGCCTTGCACAGCGCGCGCTCGACGGCCGACGCGAGATTGGCGGGCAGGTCGGGGCGCAGCTGCAGCAGCGGCCGCAGCGGTTCGCTGAGGTGCTTCATCAGCATCGACGGCGTGTTGGTGGCCTGGAACGGCAGCTCCCCGGCGAGCATCTGGTAGCCGACGATGCCCAGCGCGTAGATGTCGGCGCGCCCATCGACGTCGCGCTCACCCATGGCCTGCTCGGGACTCATGTATGCCGGCGTGCCCACGGCAATGCCCGTGGCGGTGAGTCGCATGTCGGCCTCGGCGGCGCGCGCGATGCCGAAGTCGGTGACCATCGCCCGGCCCGTGGACGCGTCGATGAGGATGTTATCGGGCTTGATGTCGCGATGCACGAGCCCCTGCTGGTGCGCGTAGTGCAGCGCGTCGGCCACTTCGCGCAGCACCTGCCGCACGCGCGCGATGGGCGGGCGCGGTTCGGCAAAGAGCAGCTTGGCCAGCGGTTCGCCGTCGACGAGGCCCATGGCGAAGTAGACGAGACCCGAGGCTTCGTCCACCGAGTAGATGGGGACGATGTTCGGGTGGCTGAGCTGCGCGGCCATCTGCGCCTCGCGCAGAAAGCGCTTGCGGACCTCCTCGCGGAAGGCCAGCTCGGGCGGCAGCACCTTGAGCGCCACGCGGCGGCGCAGGCGCGTGTCGAGTGCGCGATAGACCACGGCCATGCCGCCGCGGCCAATCTCGGCCTCGACCTGATAGAGCGATCCGACCGCGGCGTTGACCCGCTCGCGGAGGGCGTCGGTCACGGGCGGCCCGGCGCGCTGTCGCGCGGACGCAGGCGTGCCATTTCGTCAGCGACGTAGACGGCGCTGTCGACCTCGCGCGCCAGCAGCAGCGCCTGTTCGGCGATGGTCGTCACGTGCTGGTGCGTCTGGGCGCCGGTCTTCAGGCGCAGGACGTCGAAGCGCATGTTCTTGAGCGCCAGCGAGCAGCTGTCGAGCCGGCCAGCCAGCGCCTCGCGGCGGCGCGTGACGTCGACCACCGTGCGGCGCTGACGCTTGAGCAGCGCGAGGCGGCGCACGCGCTCCTCGCTGGCCACGCGGTCGAGCGGGTTGGCCGCCGCCTCGAGCACGCCGATCTCCTTGTCCATCGCGACGGCCGACAGGCCCGCCGAGGAGCGTTCGAGTTCGGCGAGCTGCGCGGCCAGCGACATCACGGTGTCGGCCAGCGTGGCAGCGCTTCCCGTGACGTCGGGCAGGCGCGCGCGGTCGGCGCGTGACATCCCCTCGATGAGGCGGACAATCTCGTCGCGATCCATCAGCGCATCGCGCGCCGCGGCGGCATAGGGGCCGCTGCCCAGCGCGGCCGCGTCGCGCGCCGTGAGCGCGGCGGGTGCGGCGGGCGAGCGCAGCAGGTCGGGGCGCGCCGCGCGCAGGCGATGGCGGGTGCGCACGCGTTCGCGCGTGGTGCGGTCGAAGAGCGACCGCACGTCCTCGCCCAGCTCCTGCAGCACGTCACCCACCATGCGCTCGCGCGGCTGGCGGAACACGTCGTGCCAGTCGTAGCCCTCGCTCCAGAGCTTGGCGTACTTGTACGCCACGGCGATGCTCCAGAACGCGGTGACGAACAACATGTTCGGCCCGCCGAGCACGTTGACGGCCACGATGGCGCCGTTGACCCAGATGTACGGCGCCATGCGGCGGCGGAAGTCGACGACCATCGGCGCGTTCCACCGGGAGAGCTCGTCGGTGGTCGGCAGGCGCTCGCCATCGGGCATGGTGGTGAGCGGTTGCGGCGTGAAGGCCGACGACATCGACCCTGCCATCATCGCCTGCGCCGTGTCGTACGGCGACGGCGGCTGCGGGTACGCCTGCCCCGCGTTGGTCGGCAACGCGGGCACCTGCCCCGATTCGAGCGCCACCTTGAGTTCTGCGGCAGTCTGGAAGCGGTTGGCCGGGTCCTTTTCGAGCAGCAGCATGACGGCACGCGCCAGGTCGGGCGGCACGTTGGCGCGCTGGTCGATGGGCACCGGGCGTTCGGAGAGGTGCTTGACCAGCAGCGCCGGCGTGCTGCTGGCGTTGAACGGGAGGTCGCCGCACAGCATCTGGTACGCGACGACGCCCAGCGAGTACAGGTCGCTGCGCCCATCCACATCGCGGTCACCGGCCGACTGCTCGGGGCTCATGAACGCCGGCGTGCCAATGGCGATGCCCGTGGCGGTGAGGCGCGCGTCGTTCCCCTCGCTGATGGCGCGCGCAATGCCGAAGTCGGTGACCATCGGCCGCTGCGACGCCAGGTCGAGCAGGATGTTGTCGGGCTTGATGTCGCGGTGCACGACCTTGTTGGCGTGCGCGTAGGCGAGGGCGTCGGCCACTTCGCGCAGAATGCGCCGCACGTCGTCGGGACTCATCGGCCCGCCGTCGCGAATGCGCTTGGCGAGATTGTCGCCGTCGATGAAGCCCATGACGAAGAAGACCAGCCCGCCCTGTTCGTCCACCGAGTAGATGGGGACGATGTTCGGGTGGCTCAGCTGCGCGGCAGTCTCGGCCTCGCGCAGGAAGCGCGTGCGGATTTCCGAACGGAACGCGAGCTCCGGCGGCAGCAGCTTGACGGCCACCGTGCGCTTGAGGCGCCGGTCGCGCGCCTTGTAGACGATGCCCATGCCGCCGCGCCCGATCTCCCGGTCCAGCTCGTAGGCGTGGTCGAGCACGCTCGCAATATGCGAACGAAGTTCGGCCTCGGACTTGGAGAGGAGAGAGTCTTCCACAGGGGGTGGCGGAAAGGTAAGAAACGCAACGCCAACGCGCGAGTTGGCGCGCGCGCCACGAGCGGACGCGCGCCCAGCCAACGGCAGGCAAACGTTTTGTCAGGCCCCCTACGTCAGGGAGGCAGGGGAAAGTTGCAGGACCCGCCGTTATGTCGTATTTCCACTCGTGGGGTATCACGCCGTTCGGGACGCTACAGTCGGCGCCCTCGATGTGGCGGCATGTGGTACGCCAGTTGCTGTAGGTGAGGCACCACGCTCCCTCAGCCCCCCATACGGGTGCGCGAGCATCCAGGACGCTTCATGAGCACTCGACAGACACTCCCCGTCCTCCCCTTGCGAGGCACGGTCATCTTCCCGGGACTCACCGCGCCCATCGCGGCGGGACGGCCGGGCACGCTGCGCGCCATCGAGTCCGCCCTCAAGGGCGACCGGCTGGTGTTCGCGGTGGCGCAGAAGGACAACACCGACGAACCGTCGCCCGAGATTCTCTACTCGATGGGCGTGATTGCCCGCATCGGGCAGATCCAGCGCGGGCTGGGCGGCGTGCAACTGCTGCTGCAGGGCGAACAGCGCGCCACGGCCCTGCAGTACTCCACCACCGAAGGATACCTGTCGGCGGTGGTGACGCACGTCGAGGAGCAGGCTCCGCTGAACGCGAACGACCCGGCGTTTGAGGCGCTGTACAAGGAGATCCGCGAGCGGTCGGGCGAGCTGGGCGAACGGCGTGGCCTTCCCGAGGAAGTGGTGCACCAGGTGCTCGACTCGGTCACCGAGCCGGGACGCTTTGCCGACCTCGTGGCGGGATATCTCGAGTTGACGGTGCCGGAGAAGCAGGGGCTGCTGGAGAACCTGTCGGTGGAGGACCGGCTGCGCCGCGTGCTCGTGCTCGTGCAGCGGTACCTCTCACTGCTCGAGGCGCAGGACGACATCAAGTCGCAGGTGCAGGAGGAGCTGGGCGAGCGCCAGCGCGAGATGTTCCTGCGCGAGCAGATGAAGGCCATCCAGAAAGAACTCGGCGAGGAGGACAGCTCCAAGGAAATCGAGGAGCTGCGCGCCAAGCTGATGAAGCTCACGCTGCCCAAGGACGCGCGCGCCGAGGTGGAACGCGAGCTGGGCCGGCTGGAGCGCGCCGGGCGCGAGTCGATGGAGGCGCAGGTGATCCGCACGTACCTCGAGTGGATCGCCGAGTTGCCGTGGAACACGCGGTCCGACGATCAGCTCGACCTCCTGCGCGCCATCACGGTGCTCGACGAGGATCACTACGGCCTGAAGGACGTGAAGGATCGCGTCATCGAGTTCCTCGCGGTGCGCCAGTTGCGCGCGCAGCAGATGGCCGACGAGATGGACCGCACGGGCGAGTTTCCCGTGGCCAAGCTGAAGGAGAAGAAGGAGGACGCCACGCCGTCGCTCGCCAAGGGAAATGGCGACGACGACCGCACCATCACCGACAAGCGCGAGGCCAAGGCGCGCGCGATGGCCAAGGGGCCCATCCTGCTGTTCTCGGGGCCGCCGGGCGTGGGCAAGACGTCGATTGCCAAGTCGATCGCGCGGGCGCTGGGCCGCGAGTACGTGCGCGTGTCGCTGGGCGGCGCGCGCGACGAGGCCGACATCCGCGGCCATCGCCGCACCTACGTGGGCGCCATGCCCGGACGCGTGATTCAGGGGATGAAGCAGGCCGGCACCAAGAACCCCGTCTTCCTGCTCGACGAAGTGGACAAGCTGGGCGTCTCATTCCAGGGCGACCCGTCGGCCGCGCTGCTCGAGGTGCTCGATCCGGCCCAGAACGACACCTTCACCGACCACTACCTCGGCGTGCCGTTTGACCTCAGCGAAGTGTTGTTCATTGCGACCGCCAACTTCGTGCAGAACATCCCGGGCCCGCTGCGCGACCGCATGGAAGAGGTGGAGTTCTCTGGCTACACCGAACGTGAGAAATCGGAGATTGCCAAAGCGTACCTGATTCCCCGGCAGATCGAGGAGAACGGGCTCGCCGGCAAGCATGTGAAGCTGGAGGACGCGGCCATTGCGCAGCTGGTGACCAACTACACGCGCGAAAGCGGCGTGCGGCAGCTCGAGCGCGAAATCGGCAAGGTGGCGCGCAAGGTGGCGCGGCGCATTGCCTCAGGGGACGCGCGCACGATGATCGAGGGCGACGGCGTCATCACGGCGGACGAGGTGCGCGAGCTTCTCGGCCGGCCGCGCGTACACCCCGAGAAGGCGGCCGCCACGCACGAGGTGGGCGTGGCCACCGGCATGTACTACACGCCGATGGGTGGCGACATCATGTTCGTGGAAGCGTCGACGCGCGCACTGTCGACGCAGCCGCCCATCGATGGTAGCGGCGGCGGTGTGCCGGTGTCGCTGATCCTCACCGGTCAACTGGGCGATGTGATGAAGGAATCGGCGCGCGCGGCGTTCTCGTTTGTTACCAAGAACGCCGAGCTGCTCGGCATTCCGCGGGCGCGACTGGGTGCCCTGGAGACGCACATCCACGTGCCGGCCGGCGCAATTCCCAAGGACGGCCCGTCAGCCGGCGTATCGATTGCGACCGCGCTGGCCAGCGAACTGAGCGGCCGCCCCGTGCGCAAGGATCTCGCGATGACCGGCGAGATCACGCTGCGCGGGCGCGTACTGCCCATCGGCGGCGTCAAGGAAAAGGTGCTCGGCGCGCTGCGCGCCGGCATCACGCACATCATCCTGCCCAAGGACAACGAAGCGGACATGGAGGACGTGCCCGACGAGGCCAAGGCCGTGCTCACGTTCCACTTTGTGGAATCGCTGCAGGAAGTGCTCACACTGGCATTGGTGGAAGAGCCGGAGGCCGCCGCGAAGGCGGCGGACCTCGTCGGGGTGTAGTTCCGAGACGGCTTCGAGTGCAACGTGCGGGGGCTTGGTAGAGATACCAAACCCCCGCACGCTGCACTCACACCCGATTCACGGCCTCTTGATCGTATCAATCTTCCCCGTCTTCTCGTCGATCTTGAACTTCGCCTTGATGGCGCGGTCGAAGCCGGCGGAGTCCTTCTTGGTCAGGCCAGATGTGGTCGCTGCGGGCCGCGTTGCTGGCGCGGCGGACTTTGCGGCGGTGGGCATGGTGGTGTCCGCCTTCACCGTGGGTTCCGGCGCCGGGGTCACCATCGTGGAATCCGGGATGGCCTTCGCGTCGCGTTGCGGCTTTGATCCGCCGCACGCGGCGAGCGCGAGGCAAAGCGGTGCGAGTCCGACGATCGCGTGGCGGTTCATCGTGGGATCTCCCGCTTGACGGGCGTTATCTGGCCACCGCTGCCAATGACGAACCGCGGCTGGTGCAGCACTTCGGCAGGCTGGTCGGCCGACGCCGCCTGCAGGCTCGCACGCGCCATCGCGAGCAGGCTGGGGACGGTGTAGCTGTCGGCGGCGAGCAGGTTGACGGCATAGCCGAGGTCCTGGAATTGCCCGATGCTCATCGCGCTCCACGGCATGCTGATGCCCGTGGCTTCCACGAAGCCCGTCATCATCTCGGCGTCAAACACCGACTCGCGCCAGTGGCCGTCGGCGGTGCCATAGCCGCCGGTGGCCTCGACGGCGACACCGACGCTCAGCGTGCAGGCGGTGGCGGTGCCGCCCGCCGCAAGGCAGTTGCTGACGCCGGCGGCGCCGGTGTAGCGCGGGTTGGTGCTCCCGGTCTGCGACGATCCGTCCACGGTCCACGCCGAATTTTGCAGGAGATTCTTGTCGAACCAGATCGTGCCGAAGCCGACCACATGGTTCATCTCGTGCAACACGATGGACTCGAACCGGCCGGTGTTGATGTAGTTCTGGATATCGGCCGAGTCGAACAGCATCACTCCTGCAGCCGGCAGCGAGTTGCTGCCCCGCTGGAAGCACGGGCCAGCCTGGGCGAGGATCTTGCCCGCCCCGTCAATGGGAGCCACCGAGGCGTAGATGATGACGCCGTTGGTGACCTCGTTGAGCGTCACCGTGGGTCCGCCGTCGCACTTCGACATGTCGGCGTTGAGCAATTGCACCGGGCCAGGATTTGCGATGATCGCGGCGCGAATGCGGTTGGCGGCGTTGGTGAACGCCGCCGTCGCTTCGGGCGACATCGCAGGACCGTAGAAGCGCAGGTCGAGCGTGAACGTCGATTGGATGCTGGCGGTGTACGCGGCCGAGAAGCCGTTGGCGCTCGCGGTGGCGCTCTGCGTGCCGCCCTTGTTGCCCAGGCGCCACGTGGCGCCCGCTGCGATGCCACTCGCATTGGTGGTGAGCACGCCCGGCGTGACCACGCCGCCGCCGGACGACGATTGAAACGTCACCGGCACGTTGGCGATGCCGTTGCCGTACTGGTCCTTCACCGCGGCAGCGAGGGGTGTCGCGACCTGCGCTCCCGCCAGCGCGGTTTGCGAGTTCCCGGCGCTGACGACGACCTGCGAGGCGGGCCCCGGAGTTCCAGTCGCCGAGATGGTCAGCGGAGTGAGGCCTGAGACGCTGACCGTCAGCGTGTTGGCTCCCGCGGTGGTGCCCAACGTCCACGTGCCCACGGACGTCGCGCCCGCGCTGGTCCGGGTGGGCGCGCCGACGATCGACCCACCGCCGCTCGCCACAGTGACCGTGACGGCGATGTTGGCGAGTGCGTTGCCGGCGGCGTCGGTCACCGAAAAGGTGGGCGCCGTGGCGAGGGCCGCGCCGACGCTCGCCGTGGGTGCGGTCGCCTGCAGCGCCTGCACCGCGGTCGGCTTGACCGGCGCCACGCCCTTGTCGCCCCCGCCGCATGCGGACGCGGCGACCACGGCAATCAGGAACGTCAGCGAGACTACGCGACGCGACACGCGGGGGCTCATCATCGTCATTCGGTCAGTAGGTAAGGGGGCGGGATGCCAGCGCGGGACCGCCGAGGCATCCGAGCGTGGATGCGAAGCGCAGTTCATCATCGCTAAACGGGAGATCTTCGTCGCGGGCTGCCACAAGCACCCCACCGAGCGCTGCATCGCTGCGCAGCGGCACAAACAGTGTGGCACCGCGCGCGCCATGCGTGTCGAGCGCCGCCAAAATGCCGTAGCGGCGCTCGCGCTCGGCGCGCGAAGCGGCCACGCCAATCTCCCCGGTGCGCAGTGCGTCAGCCATCGGCTGCGCCAGTTCAGGGGGCGCTGCATCAAAGCGGGCATCCGATGACGCCAGCACGGAGAACCCGCCGGCTCCATTCGTCACGAACACCGCCGCAAAGGACGCGGCCAACGATTCCACGCCATGCTCCACGAGCGCCCGGGCCACCGCCGCCGGCTCGCGCGCCTCGTTCAGCGCGGCGACCGCATCATGCAGCGCACCCAATTGCTCGCGGGCCGTTTGTGCGTGCGCCGTCGCCGCCCGTTCGGTTGTCCCGATATACCCGCGCGCAATGCGCGATGTCAGGCGCCGGTTCACGTCGGCGCGCATGGGCTGCAACACCAGGCCGGCCAGCAGGAACGTGAACACCATGCCGATGAGGATGATGCGCTGCGCGTTCACTCCATGCGCGCTCTGCTCGCGCGACTGCTCGGCGAGCACGCGCAGCTCCTCCGCACGCATGTGGGTCACAATGCGCATCAGCGAGTCGACCTCGGCAGGCGGCATGCCGTGCATCAGGAAACGCCGCGCCGAATCTGCGCCAAAGCGGTCGCGCAGGGCCACGGTGGTCCGGTATTCCTCGAAGCTGACCGACACCTGACGCGCCAGCGCGAGCAGCAAGTCCCGCTGGTGGGGATTGTCCTCGCTGTTCACGCCGATGGCATCCACGGCGTCCTCCACACGGGACTGTGCATCGCGCAGTGCGGCGCTCGCGGAGGAATCACCGCGCACCACGTACGCCTTGGTGGCGCGCTCCCCATCCGTGGTGCTCGCCATGATGTGCAGGGCCGCCGACATGGTGCTGTTGGCGCGCTCGACGGCTCGGTCGGCAGCGACGAGGCGCGAGGAATAGTAGAACGACACGGCGCCGAACAGGCCGACGACCACGAGCGCGGCACCGCCGGTCATGGAGAGCTTCTGAAGTGGTGTCAGTGGCATGTGCAGCTCCCGCACTCAGGGAATCGGGCCCCAGCCGAAGAGGCGCCGCGCATCAACGCGCAACGCCCCCGGCTCGGTTCCTGCCAGAAAATACTCCGAATACCGCCGGTCCGTAGGCGTCGATGCATCGGCGAGTTTGCCGGTGGTGCGGTCGAGTTCGGCCGTGACGAGTGTCGGCAGCGGCGTCCACGGCGCGCCGCGGCCATAGGCCGAGCGCGCCAGCATCTGGCCGAAGATCGGCGCCGCCAGCGTGCCGCCAGCCGCGCCGGGCATGATGGACCTGGGACGGTCGAAGCCCAACCAGACGCCGGCCACGAGGTCGGTGGTGGCGCCAATGAACCAGACGTCGGTGTTGTCGTCGGTGGTGCCGGTCTTGCCTGCGACGGGCACCGCATAGGGGACGTAGCGCCGCACGGCGGTCGCGGTACCGCGATCGACCACGTCGCGCATCACGTCGCGCACGATGAACGCCACCTCGGCCGGCATCGCCGGCGGCAGCATGCGCACGCTCTGGCTGTAGACGGTGCGGCCCGAGGGATCGTCGGCGCGCACCACGAACCGCGGCTCGGCTGCGGTGCCGAGGTTGGGAATGGCGGTGAAGGCCGCGACCAGGTCGAGCGGCTGCACGGCTGACGCACCGATGGCGCTCGACGGCCACGGCGCGATGTAGGAGCGGATGCCGAGGCGGCGCGCGAGCGCGATGACCGAATCGCCGGTGACGCGCTGCCACAGCTGCACGGCCACCGGGTTGCGCGAGCGCGTCAGCGCCTCGCGCAGCGTGATGTTGCCAAGGAACTCGCCGTCCGCGTTCCGCGGGCGGTAGAGCGCGCCACGGTCCATCACGATCTCCAGCGACGTATCCGGAACAATGGTGTTGGCGGGAATCGAGTCCAGGATGGCCCGCGCATACACGATGGGCTTGAACGCCGACCCCGGCTGGCGCACCGCGTTGACGGCACGATTGAACGGGCCATCGGTGTAGTTGCGGCCTCCCACCAGCGCGCGCACGTCGCCGGTGGCCGGGTCCATGGCAACCACCATGCCCTGCAGGTAGTCGGTGCTTCCCTTGGGATGGTTGGCGTAGGTCGGGTTGCGGTAGCCCGGCCGCGCCTCGACGGCGGCCGTTCCCTCGACCAGCGCGGCCGTTGCCGCGCGTTGCAACAACGGATCGAGGGTTGTCGTGACGCGATAGCCGCCCTGCGACACGGGAATGCCGGCGCGTTCGAGCTGCGTGCGGACGACGTCAACAAACCACGGCGACGAGGCCGACACGCCGCTGGTGGCAACGGTGGTCACCGGCTGTGCCTTGGCGAGCTGTGCCTGCGGGCGACTCACGAAGCCCTGCACCACCATCAGGTCGAGGATCACGTCGCGCCGGGCGCGATTGCGGTCGGGAAAGCGGGCGGGGTCGTAGAGCGCAGGGCCCTTGGGCAGCGCGGCGAGCGACGCCGCCTCGGCAAGCGTGAGGTGGACGGCGTTCTTTCCGAAGTAGTGCCGCGCCGCAGCCTCGATGCCGTACCAGTTGTGCCCGAACAAGATGGCGTTGAGGTACCCCTCGAGGATCTGTTCCTTGCTGTAGTGGCGCTCCATTTCGCGCGCGGCGCGTTGCTCGCGCAGCTTGCGCCCGAGGCCCGGATCGCGCCGGTCGACGAGGTCGGGATGCAGGTTGCCCACCAGCTGCTGCGTGATGGTCGACGCGCCGCGGTGGCCGCCGAGCAGGTTGTCCTTGACGGCACCGGCAATGCCCACCAGGTCGACGCCGTCGTGCTGATAGAAGCGCTGATCTTCCACCGCGACGAAGGCCTGCGGGAGGTAGCGCGGCAGCGACCGGATGGAGACCGACGTGCGCCATTGACTGCCGATTTCACCAATCAGCGACCCGTCGCGCGCATAGACCAGCGACGACTGCGCGAGCGGCGTGAGTTGCCACGCCTCGCCGGTGGACGGCTTGGCCGGGGCAGGCTGCTGCGCGGTGAGCGGGGCCGCGAGGAGGAGCACGTGGAGGGCGCGACGCATTGGTTGAGTTGATACCCGGCTCCCGGGGAAATGGGAAGGGGTGCGGAGTGCGGGGGGTTGGCCAGGGGTGATGCGTGGAGCGCAGGGGTGGGGACGCGAGGCCTCCGCCTCGCCCTCCGTGCCTCACGCATCACCCCTCCTTGACCCCCGCACCCCGCCCTGCACGCCCGCATCATGTTGCCCCTCTGGTGAAGGGATGCGACCTTTATGGCGATGCCCACTCTCCGCCTCGCCATCGCGCAATTCCGTCCCCGCAAGGGCGACGTGCCGGCCAATCTCGCCCGGGCCGGGGAAGTGCTGGCGCAGGCCGCCGCGCTGGACCCGCACCCGCAGATCGTCCAGTTCCCCGAGGCCATCCTCTCGGGCTACTTCGTGGAGGGCGGCATTCGCGAGAACGCGATGACGGCCGACGATGTGGTGCGCGCGCTCGACGGCTATTGGCGCGCTGCCGCGAGGCCCGGATCGGCGATTGACGTGATGGTGGGCTTTTACGAGCGGCACGACGGGACGCTGTACAACAGCGCGCTCTACGCCCGGCTGGGCGGACCCGAGCCCGTGCTGCTGCACGTGCACCGCAAGAATTTTCTCCCCACCTACTCGCTCTTCGACGAGGAGCGCTTCATGGAGCGCGGCTACGACGTCCGCGCCTTTGACACGGTGTGGGGGCGCGCCGCGATGCTGGTGTGCGAAGATGCATGGCACTCGCTTACCGGCACCATTGCGGCGCTCGATGGCGCGCAGGTGATTTTCGTGAGCGCGGCGGCCGTGGCGCGCGGCACGCACCCGCGCGGCGACGGCGTGGATGGACCGGGCACGGTGACGCGCTGGGAACGGCTCATCAAGGACATCGCCGAGGAGCACGGCGTCTTCTGCACGCTCGCCAACCTCGTGGGCAGCGAGGGCGGCAAGATGTTTCAGGGCGCCTCGCTCGTGGCGGGGCCGCGGGGCGACATCCGCGCCCGCGCGCCCATCTGGGACGAGGCGCTGCTGGTCACCGACATCGACCTCGACGACTTGGCGCGCAGCCGCGCCGATGCGCCGATGTTGAGCGACCTCAAGGTCGCCATGCCGTATCTGGCCGCCGAGTTGAAGCGCGCCGTGTACGCGCCACGCCTGTCGCCCAAGCCACGCGTCGTGACGCGCCCGACGCACCCCGATGTGGCCCCGCCCCGCGCTGCCGCTTCGCCCGAAGGCACGGGCCTGCCGGTGGTGGTTCCCGCCGATGGCGGGCGCGCCGCGCCGCCGCCGCTGATGCTCGACGCGCCGATGGTCGAACGATGGCTCGTGCAGTTCCTGCGCGACGAGATGGGTCGTCGCGGCTTCACCAAGGCCATCGTCGGCGTGTCGGGTGGCGTCGACTCCGCCGTCACGGCAGCGCTCGCCGCACGCGCGCTTGGCGCGGACAACGTCATTGGCGTGCGACTTCCCTACCGCACGTCGAGCCCCGACAGCCTGGCGCACGCGCAGCGCGTCATCGATCTACTGGGCCTCGACGCGCGGACCATCGACATCAGCGCCGGCGTCGACGGCTATTTGGCCAACGAACCCGACGCTGATGCGGCACGCCGCGGCAACGTCATGGCGCGCATGCGCATGATTGCGCTGTTCGACTTGAGCGCAAGGCATCGCGCGCTCCCGCTGGGCACCGGCAACAAGAGCGAGCGGCTGCTGGGATACTTCACCTGGCACGCCGACGACTCGCCGCCGGTGAATCCGCTCGGCGACCTCTACAAGACGCAGGTATGGGCCTTGGCGCGCCACCTTGGCGTGCCCGCGGAGATCGTGGACAAGCCCGCCAGCGCCGACCTCGTGCAGGGGCAGACCGACGAGGGCGACTTCGGCATCACGTATGCCAAGGCCGACGAAATCCTCAACTGGCTGCTGCACGGATGGACGCCGGCCGAGGTGGCGCAGCGCGGCTTCAGCGCGGCCGAGGTGGAGTTGGTGCGCGCGCGATTGGACGGCACGCACTGGAAGCGGCGCCTGCCGACGGTGGCCATGCTGAGTGGCGCTGCCATCGGGGAGAGCTATCTGCGGCCCGTCGACTACTGATTGCCGGGCGCATGACCGCCCAGGGCGCTTCCGACTATGCACGCGTGGCACGCGCCATCGCGTACCTCGAGGCGCACTGGCGCAAACAGCCCGCGCTGGCCGAGGTGGCGCGGCACGTGGGGCTCAGCGAGTCGCACTTTCAGCGCCTCTTCACCCGCTGGGCCGGCATCAGCCCCAAGCGGTTCCTGCAGCAGGCGACGGCCGAGTTTGCGCGGTCGCTGCTGCGCGAGCACCGGGCGGCGCTGTCCACCACGTTTGACGCCGGACTGTCGAATCCGTCGCGCCTGCACGACCTGATTGTGCATGCTGAAGCGATGACGCCGGGTCAGGTACGCCGTGGCGGAGAGGGCGTGGAAATTGCCTGGGGTTTTCACGAGTCCCCACTGGGCACGGCACTGGTGGCGGTGACGCCCCTGGGCATCTGCTCGCTGCAGTTCGCCGACAGCGCTGGCGAGGGGCGCGCCGCAGTGGCGCGGCTGCGCGACGAATGGCCGGCGGCCACGCTCGTGGAGTCGGCAACGCGCACGCGCACCTCGGCGCGACAGGCGCTGGGAACGTTGGGCGCGCCGAGCGGTCCGCTGGCCGTCCACGTGCGCGGCACCAACTTCCAGCTGAAGGTGTGGGCGGCGCTGCTGCACATCGCGCCGGGGGCGGTGTCGACTTACGAGGACGTCGCCGGCGCCATTGGGCGGCCGCGAGCGATGCGCGCCGTCGGCAGCGCCGTGGGGCGGAATCCCGTGAGCCTGCTCATTCCCTGCCACCGGGTGATCCGGAAGAGCGGCGGGCTGGGCGGCTACGCCTGGGGGTTGGCGCGAAAGGAGATCATCCTGCGCGCGGAGTCCGCGGTAGGCTGAGGGAATTCGGCGTACAGCGTAACGCTCACCGCTGCTGTACGCAGCACGCCGTACGCTTTACGCTGCCTCGGCGAAGGCCAAACTCACCGCCCGCCGCGCGCCCCGCTTGATGCTCCGGTGGGCCGCCCGTGCGTAGCGCATGAAGTTCTGGCCGGCCCATGGGTATCGGCTGAAGAACTCCACCGGCAGCATGGACCCTTTCAGCTGATTGCAGCTGATGCAGGCCGCCACGAGGTTTCCTGGCGCGTGATTGCCCCCGCGCGACAGGGGAATCACATGGTCGAGCGTCGCCGATTCCAAGCCCAGCTGTGCAGCGCAATAGACGCAGCGGCGACCGCAGTCACGGAAGGTGGCGCGCTTGACGTGCCGCTTCTGGTGGGGAACGCCGTGGTCGTGACGGCGGGCCATGCCACGGGGGGAACGGGGCAGCGAGAGCCGGTGGACGCTCTGATGAGACATTGCACCTCGCTTGAATAGACGACGCCCCGCTCGGGGACGACTGTCCCGAGCGGGGCGTGGCGAATGGGGAGGAGGCTGCAGCGCGCGTCCGGAGCTGCTGGACGCGGCATTCGTCGCTGGATCGGCTGTCCAAGTGGAACGGCCATTGACCTCCAAGGACGGGGCTCCCTGGCGGGAACCCGGCATTCGTTAGTAGGACGCGCCAATGAATTCACCGTAACGCGAATTCCCGCAAGGGCCTTGGGCACTTGGGGTAGGGTCAAGTCCGGAGTCCGTGGGCCGACACTCCAATTGTGATCAGCCTCAGGCGCGCGGAGTCCGCGACCTGCGGTTAG
Organism: Gemmatimonas sp.; assembly: GCA_025361705.1. GTDB lineage: Bacteria > Gemmatimonadota > Gemmatimonadetes > Gemmatimonadales > Gemmatimonadaceae > PNKL01. The sequence goes on along the minus strand of JANYJW010000051.1, from coordinate 5,410 downwards.
GTCGCCTCCACCACTGGACCCGACTGACATGCCGCAGCCGTCGCTCGACGAACTTGCCCTGCTGTTGATGCAACTCGACCCCACCGACGAGGTGGGAGCGCGACGATTCGCCGACGCGATGCGCGAGGCGGCCGACACCTCGGCGGGCCTGTCGCCCACGTCCATTATCGCCGTGCTCAAGTGCACGGACTCGGTGGAAAACTGTCCTGCGGCGGAGCGTGAGGCGGTGCTCGTTGCGGCCGGCACGATGATCGAGGCCTGGATGAAGGGCGAGTCCTTTACGTGGGTCATCGCGCCGCCCAAGGGTGCGCAGGCGTCGTCGGCTGCCGCGCCGGTCGCGGCCGCAGCGGACGTCGCGCCCGACGTCGTGGACAGCATCCCCGAGTCCCTGCCCGACGACTGCGACCTCGACCTGCTGCGCGACTTCATCAACGAGAGCCGCGAGATGCTCGTCGGCGCCGAGGCGTCGCTGCTGCAACTCGAGACGGACCCCACCAACGACGAGGCGATCAACACCGTCTTCCGCGCATTCCACACGGTCAAGGGTACGGCGGCGTTCCTGGGCCTTGGCCAGCTCTCGGCGTTCGCCCACAAGGCCGAGTCGCTACTGAGCCAGGTGCGCGACGGGGTGGTGACGTACAGCGCCCACACCGCGGACCTGTCGTTGCAGAGCGCCGACATGCTGCGCGAGTTCCTTGACGCGGTGGAGATCGCGACCGACGGCTCGCCGCTGCTGCTGCCCGAAGGCAAGCAGGAATTGACGCGCGACCTGGAGGCCGCGGCCGCCGGTACGGCACCCGCCGCGCAGGCGCCCGACGCGGCGCCGCTCCCCACTGCGCGACTGGGCGACATCCTCGTCGACCGCGGCGTGATCGATCGGGCAACGCTTGAGGCGGTGCACGCCGGCGAGCCGGCCGTGCCGCTGGGTCAGGCACTCATCAACGCACACGCGGCGCCGCTCAAGGACGTGGCGCAGGCGCTGCGCCAGCAGAGCCAGCAGCAGAAGCAGGTGCGCCAGGAGTCGGCGGGCGCGGCCGACTCGATCCGGGTGCGCACGGACCGCCTGGACAAGCTCATCGACATGGTGGGCGAACTGGTGATCGCCCAGGCGATGATCAACGCGGACGACGCGGTGGTGCAGGTCGGGCATCAGGCGCTGTCGCGCAAGGTGTCGATGGCCGGCAAGATCGTGCGCGACCTGCAGGACCTGTCGATGTCGATGCGCATGGTGCCGCTGAAGCCCGTCTTCCAGAAGCTGGCGCGTTTGGTGCGCGACCTCTCGCAGAAGAGCGGCAAGTCGGTGGAGTTCCAGACGCATGGCGAGGAGACCGAACTCGACCGCAACATGGTCGACGCCATCGCCGACCCGCTGGTGCATATGGTGCGCAACTCGCTCGACCACGGCCTCGAGACGCCAGGCGAGCGCACCGCGGCCGGCAAGCGCGCGGCCGGCGTCCTGCGCCTGGCGGCCTACCGCGCCGGTGGCGCGGTGGTGGTGGAGTTGCACGACGACGGCCGCGGCCTCAACCGCGACAAGATCATCGCCAAGGCGCTGGCCAAGGGGTTGATTGACAGCACCAAGGCACTGACCGACCAGGATGTCTTCGCGCTGATCTTCGCGCCGGGCTTCTCGACCGCCGACCAGGTGACGGACATCTCGGGCCGCGGCGTCGGAATGGACGTGGTGCGCCGCAACATCGAGGGCATCCGTGGCCGCATCGAGATCACGTCGGAGGCCGGCGTGGGAACGACGTTCCGGCTGCGCCTGCCGCTCACGCTGGCCATCACGGACGGCATGCTCGTGCGCGTCGGGCATGAACGCTACATCGTGCCCACGACAAGCATCCAGCTCTCGTTCCGCCCGAATCCCGAGCAGGTCTGCACGGTGGCGGGGCGCGGCGAGATGGTGGTGCTGCGCGGCGAGACGCTGCCGATCCTCCGGCTCCACCGGCTGTTCAATGTGGCCGATGCGCGCGAACGGATAGACGAGTCGCTGCTGATGCTCGTTGGCGACGGCGACAAGCGCGTGGCGCTGATGGTGGACGATCTGCTGGGCCAGCACCAGGTGGTCGCCAAGTCGCTTGGCGAGGGCATTGGCCGAGTGGACGGCCTGTCCGGCGGCGCCATTCTCGGCGACGGGCGGGTGGGCCTGATCATCGATGTCGCGCAACTCGTCCAGCTGAGCCGCAACGGGCTGTCATCCGATGATTCCCCGCGCGGCGATCGGCGCACGGTCGCCTGAGTCCGCACCTCCAGCACCCCTCTTCATCACCCTTTGGAGCACGACATGAGCACCGCAACCCCGCAGACCGCCGCCCAGCAGGAGGCGCACGCCGGCAAGTATCTCACGTTCTTCCTCGGCAACGAGGAGTACGGACTCAAGATCCTCACCGTGCACGAGATCATCGGGATGATGCCGGTGACGCGCGTGCCGCGCACGCCCGAGTTCATCCGCGGCGTGGTGAACCTGCGCGGCAAGGTGATTCCGGTGGTGGATCTGCGCATCCGGTTTGCGATGAACGTCGTGGAGACGCAGGACGTCTGCATCATCGTGGTGCAGGTGCGCGGCATCCAGATGGGCATCGTCGTGGACCGCGTGTCCGAAGTCGTGAACATCGGCGCTGACGAGATCGAGCCCGCGCCATCGTTCGGCGTCGACGTCCCGACAGACTTCCTGCTCGGCATCGGCAAGTCGCAGGGCCGCGTCAAGATGCTGCTTGATATCGACCATGTGCTCTCCGCGACGGAACTCGACGAGACCGCCACGGCCTCCTCCACCAGCGACGCGACCGCCGCGCCGCAGGCGTGACGTCCGCATGAGCGCGCTCCGGACGGCCGGCGACGTCTCCCTCACGAACCTGACCCTTTCGTCCTCGGAGTACGCCCGCATCTGCGTGATACTGTACGACGTCGCCGGCATCAAGCTGAACGACGGCAAGGAGGGGTTGGTCGTCTCCCGACTGGGCAAGCGAATCCGCGAGCTCGGCGTCAGCAGCTTCACGGCGTATGTCGCGCGCATCGAAGAGGATCCCTCCGAGATGCGCGAGATGATCGACCGGCTGACAACCAACAAGACCAGCTTCTTCCGCGAGTCGGCGCACTTCGAGTTCCTGCGCACGAAGGCGCTGCCCTCGTGGGGGGACCGCGAGGTCACCATCTGGAGCGCGGGGTGCTCGTCGGGCGAGGAACCGTACACGATTGCGACGATCCTCTGCGACGCGGCGCGCGGCGGCGCGGCCAACGGGCGCATCCTGGCCACCGACCTGTCGCATCGCGTGCTGGCGAAGGCGAAGGAGGGGGTGTACGCCGCGGAGACCGTCAAGGACATCCCGGCGCAGACGCTTGCCCGGCATTTCGACCGCCGGCGTGACGGCACGACCGACACGTGGGTGGCCAAACAGCACCTGCGTGACCTCATCAAGTTCGGCAAGCTGAACCTGATGGAAGAGTGGCCGATGCGCGGACCGTTCGACGCCATCTTCTGCCGCAACGTCATGATCTACTTCGACCGGGAGACGCAGGAGCGGCTGGTGCAGCGCTTCAGCAGGCTGCTCGCGCCGGACGGTTTCCTGTTTGTCGGGCACTCGGAGACCCTGCATTCGATGAAGCACGACCTCCGGTACGTGGCGCCGGCGGCGTACGCGAAGGCGGCGCAATGAGCACCGCCGCAGCTCCGCGTGTCGATCAGGTGGTCGGCATGGCCGACCTGAAGGTTTCGTCATCGGCGGACGACCGGATCATCACGTACGCGCTCGGGTCGTGCCTGGGCGTCGTGGCTTACGATGCCGTCGCCGGCGTGGGCGGCATGCTGCACGTGATGATGCCTGAATCGGAGATCGACAAGAAGAAGGCCGAGGCCAACCCGTACATGTTCGTGGACACGGGCATCCCCCAGCTGTTCAAGCAGTGCTATGCGCTCGGAGCGAAGAAAGAGCGGATGGAGGTGCGCGTGGCGGGCGGGGCGTACCAGGGCGAGGACGAGTCGATGGACCGGTTCCAGATCGGCAAGCGCAACTTCATCGCCCTGCGCAAGCTCCTGTGGAAGAACGGCGTGATGATCAAGGCGTCCGACGTCGGTGATGTACAGCGGTCACGAACGATGGCCCTGGCGGTGGGAAGCGGCCGCGTGACCGTGAAGTGCAACGGCGTCGAACAGGCGCTCTAGGAGACCCAACATGGCATTCAACGTACTCGTGGTCGACGACAGCGCGGTCATGCGCACGATGGTGATCAAGACACTCCGATTGTCCGGCGTGCCGGTGGGAGAGGTCTTCCAGGCGGCCAACGGCGAGGAGGGACTGGAACGCCTGCGCGACCACTGGGTCGACCTGGTCCTCCTCGACCTCAACATGCCGCAGATGAACGGCGAGGAACTGCTGGCCGAGATCCGCTCGCACCCCGACACGCAGGCGGTGGCGGTGATCGTCGTCTCGACCGAGGGCAGCGAGGCACGCATCAGGCGCATCAAGGACCTTGGCGCCGAGTTCGTCCACAAACCATTCCGGCCGGAAGAGCTCCGCGCCGTCATTCGCGATCTCACGGGAGTCTCCGATGAATCCTTCGACCCAGTTCCGGCTGTATCAAACGGCGGCGGCGACTTTTGAAGAGTTGGCCATGCTCTTTCCGTCGGAAGAACTGACGGAGGAGCAGGAAGCGCTGCCCTTCACGGTGGGCGTCGCCGTCCGCTTCTACGGTCCCAAGTCGGGGCGCCTCGAAGTGCGCGCCAGCGTCGGCGTGTTGCCGGCGATCACCGAGAACATGCTCGGGGCCGACGGCGCCGTGGATCCGCAGATGCAGAAGGACGCGCTCGGCGAGCTCGGCAACGTGCTCTGCGGCAACGTGGTCTCGTCCATGACCAACGGCGTCGGCGTCTTTCACCTTCATCCGCCGCGCCACATGGACCCCGCGCAGTTCTCGGAGCTCCTCGAGCCCAACGAGGAGTGCGTGAACATCGGGTTCGACGAGGGGCGCGCCCAGGTGCGCCTGTTCCTGAGCAGCCGGTGACCGTCAGCAGCTGCCGGCTCGTGCTGGTGTCCCGATGATTCGCGTCCTGATCGTCGACGACTCGGCGCTCGTGCGTAAGGTGCTCACCGAGATCTTCTCGAAGGAGAGCGACATTGAGGTCGTAGGCACCGCCGTCGATCCATACAATGCCCGCGACAAGATCGTGCAGCTCAAGCCCGACGTGCTGACGCTCGACGTCGAGATGCCGCGCATGGACGGCATCAGCTTCCTCGAGAAGCTGATGCGCCACTACCCGCTGCCCGTGGTCGTGCTGAGTTCGCTGACGCCGCGCAACAGCGAGACGGCCGTGCGCGCCCTCGCCCTCGGCGCCGTGGAGGTGCTCGCCAAGCCCGGCAGTTCGGTGTCGGTGGGCGACATCGGCAAGGAGCTGGTGCGCGCGGTGCGC
>JANYJW010000017.1 GCA_025361705.1 Gemmatimonas sp. | reverse complement strand
GACCCACTGCTCGGCGAGTGGTCCGCCGAGGCGACGACACCCATGGGGCCGGTCAAGTGCCGCCGGGTCTTCACGAAGATCCTCGGCGGGACGCGCGTCCAGCTCGAGGCACGCTGGGAGATTGGCCCAGGCGCCGCCTACGAAGAGCTCGCGGTCATCGGCGTCGGCGACGACAACGCCGTCTGCTTCTGGTCGTTCACTTCCGATGGCAAGCGGTCGCAGGGCATGGCCGCCGACGTCTCCGATGTACATCCGGAGGCCATCGGGTTCGAGGCGCAGATGCCCGCCGGACTCGCCCGCATGGTCTACTGGCCCGATGACATGGACGGTTTCCACTGGGCCGTTGAATCGAGGAACGCGAAGGGTTGGCGTCGTTTCACCGAACACCACTACCGGCGCGCGCAGGCGCGTCGCACATAGGAGAGGCCCCCCATGCCCACCAGCACCATCCGCCTGCACCGCGTGCTGCGCGCTCCCGCCGACCGCGTGTATCGGGCCTTCCTCGACGCCGATGCCATGGCCAAGTGGATTCCGCCCAATGGCTTCACGGCCAAGGTGCACCACATGGACGCCCGGGTAGGCGGCACGTACAAGATGTCGTTCACGAACTTGGCCACGGGGCACAGCCATGCCTTTGGCGGCGAGTACCTCGAACTGGTGCCCGACGAGCACATCCGGTACACCGACGTCTTTGACGATCCCAACCTGCCTGGCGAGATGCTGACGACGGTGTCGTTCAAGGCGGTGTCGTGTGGCACCGAGTTGACCATCGTGCAGGAGGGCGTGCCCGCCATGATCCCGGCCGAGGCCTGCTATCTGGGCTGGCAGGAGTCGCTGGCGCTGCTGGCATTGCTTGTCGAGGCCAACGTCCCCGACTGACCGAAGTGCCGCGCTGGGCCGTAATGCGCTGGTGTTGCACGGCAGGTCCGGAATGCAAGAAACCCTCCGAGTGCGATCACTCGGAGGGTTTCCTGCATTCTCTGCTACCGCGCCATCCGTGGCCGCGGTGTCATGCGAACCCTAGAACTTGAAGCTCACCTTGCCGAACAGGAGATTGGCGCTGTACTTCCCGTCGTTCGGCTTCATGAAGATGACCGTCGACACCGGCAGGAGCTCGTTGTTCAGCACGGTGTACGGATCCTTGTAGTCGTACTTCTCGAACTGGTAGCCGAGACCGAGCGTCCACGACTTCGTCAGCGAGTAATCGAACTGCGCCGACAGGGAGGTGATGATCGTCGAATCCCAATCCGGGACGTCGGCCGCGCCGCCCGTGCCAGCTGGTACCAACCCCGCGCGAGCAACATAGAACGAGCCGGCTTCGCGCGCCGTGATGTCCATGAAGCCATCCACCTTCTGGCTGCTTCCGTTGAACATCAGCGTCGCCTTGTCCGGGATCAGCTGCAGCGTGCCATGGGCGCCGTACGTGTTCGTCTTGTCGGTGCCAGCATAGTTCACGGTGTTGTACGTCAGCGAACTCGGATTGGACGACCACTGGTTGGTCTGGGCGTCCTTCTCGTACGTCATGTACGCGCCCAGCGTGACGCGGTCGTTCGCCGTCCAGTCGATCTGGCCGGTGTAGCTGTCGTACGACGTGCCGAGCAGGCCGCTCGGGGTGTTCGGAACCGGCGTCGTGACCACCGTGCCCGCCGCGCAGGCACCGCTCACCACGTTGCAACGGTCCGGACGGCCCGTGTAGTCCACCTTGCGCTTGATGTAGCCGCCGCTCACTTCGAAGCCGCCCGGGAGGCTCAGCTCGAGGTCGCCGCCGATACGCGTGTTGGTGAGGGGCGCCTCGTCGGCCTGGAAGCCAAAGACCGTGGTCCCCTCAGCCGTGCGCGTGCTCTTGTCGTACGTGCCGCGGAAGCCGAGCCACTCGTTGAAGTGGTAGAGCGCGGTGACGGCCATGCCGTTGTTCGTGCCCTTCTCCGCTTCGCGGTTGGTGCGCTCGAGCTTGGTGTTGAACACCTGGCCTTCGACGGTCAGGTCCTTGAACTCGTACGTCGCCATCGCGCTCATGCGAGCGCTCTTGGTGTCGTAGATGTCGGCCGTGGCAAAGCCCTGCGCGCCGTTGGCCGTGTTCGAAGCGCTCCAGCCCGTCGGGCCGGTGGCACTGGCACCGCCACCAAGGAAGACGCCCGGAATGACGAAGCGGGCCGTCTTGTCGGTCAGGTCGTACACGCGGTACTGCGCGCGCACGGTCAGTCCGTCAAGCGGACGGCTGGCGAACGACACGTTGTACGTCGTGGCGTTGGTCTTGCCGTTGAGCGACTGCTGCGGCATCGCCGGCAGGGCCGCGCCCGTCGACTGCGCCGCATAGGTATACAGGGTGTAGCCGTAGAACGCGGCGTCCTGCGTCCGTTCCGACAGCGAGAAGCTCGCATTGATGCGCGTCTGCTTGGGGAACTTCAGCGTGAATCCGCCGGCCATCGTGTTGGCGGCGTTGTCCGGGGCCAGTACGGCCTGTTCACGCGACGGGCCGCCCGTTGCGCCGATCGCCGTCGCCGACGCCGTCTGCGCGACCATCGCCGGGGCATCCGCTGCCTGGAACGGATAGTCGATCCGCAACGTCTCGTCGCGGTTCAGGTACTGGTTCCGGTTGAACGCCACATACGCGTTGCCCATGTCGAACTTCTTGGCGACGCGAATGCCGAAGTCGTTCGTGACTTCGTCCAGCGGCCCGCCCACCTGCAGCGCCGGGCTGATGCGGAAGTTCTCGTTGATGCCGGCCTGTCCGCGATACCCCTTCTTCATCTCGTTGCGATACGTGAGCGTCACGTCGACCGGAAGGTGCTTGCCGAGGTTCAGCTCGACATTGCCGGTGCGGCGCTGGCCGCTGAGGTCAAACCGGTCGGCCGTCGCAAACGTCGGGGCCAGCAGGTTCTGGTAGAACGGCAGGAACCGAATGAGGTTCGTCGTCGAGGAGGCGCCGCTCCCGGGCGCATCGACGGCGTTCTGCAGCGCCTGACGCAGCGTCGGACTCATCGTCCAGACACCGGGCGCGTTGTTCGAGAAAATCGTGCGGGCGTCACTGCCCATATCGTGCGGCGTCTCGTTCCAGTTGAACTTGAGCCCGAGGCCGTACGCGCTCAGCTTGCCGAGGAACTGCTGATCCTTCTGCTGAATGTTGTAGCCATTCAGGTCGAAGGTCAGCTTGCCGCCTTCGGACCACAGGTGGACGTTCGGAATCGACGTGCCATTGCGCATCGTGCGATACTCGGTCCACTTCGACGAGATCGAACCGGTCGGTCCGAACTCGCCATGGTCCTGCGTCTGCGTGCGGTAGGTGATCTCACCACCGCTCGTCACTGGTGCCGCTTTCTGCTGCGCTGTCGCCGTCGAAACCGCCATGAGCAGCCCCATGGCGACGAACGCTGAAATCTTCTTTGCGTGTGTCATGGGTTGGTTACCGGACGAAGTATGCGCCAGAGGGACTGTTGGAACCGTGAATGTTCAGGTGGCAGTTGAGGCAGGACCGGCCTGTCCAGCGCGAGCCGCGCGCCACGTTGGTTCCGGGCGAGACCACCGCTGCGTTCGGCGTGCCGGGCGCGACTGCAACGCCGCCCTTCTCGGTGCTGTAGTAGTCCGACGTCTGCGAATAGTGGCCACCGCCGTCGATGTGGCAGTTCCAGCAGAGGTTCGGGAGCTTCTGCACCAGCAAGCGCTGGTGGTTGGAGCCGTGCACGTCGTGGCACGAGATGCAATCTTCGCGCACCGGGGCATGCTCATACAGGTACGGGCCGCGCTTTTCCGTGTGGCACGTGTAGCAGAGGTCGTTGATCGACTCGGCCTTGAGCATCTTGGGCTTGTTGCCCTCGTGCGGGTTGTGGCAGCTCGAGCAGCCCATCTTGCCTTCGCGCACCGGGTGGTGCGACGTGCGGTTCATCTTGGCGCGCTCGGCCTTGTGGCAGGAGTAGCAGGTCTCGGCGTCGTTCTTGGTCTTCAGCTGCCCAGTCACCGACTTCGGGCTGTGCACGCTGTGGCACGACGAGCAGGCGACATTGCGCCGCGAGTGCATGCTGGTGCTGTAGCTCTCCTGATTGTTCTTCTCATGGCAGGCCAGGCACTTCGCGTTGAGATCGGCCGCCTTGACGAGCTTCACCTTCGGGACCGGACCGTCCTTGCCGTCGGCCATCCCCTTGGCATGCTCGGCCACACCGGTGTGGCACGTCGCACAGCTCTGATCCTGCTTGGCGTGCGCCGACTTGGCGAACGCGGGGCTCAGCACCTTATCATGGCAGGCTTCGCAGTCCGACACCGTCCACCCTGCGGCGGGCGCTGCCTTCGCTGATTTGGTGGCCTGAGCGTTGGCGGCAAATGGCGTAATCGCCACCGCTGCCGCGAGCACGCCGCCCACGAGCCACGCCATCGGCCTCATGGAAAGAATGCCACTACCTCGAACTTTGGGAAATGTCATGGCACCCTCCTGAGGTGCGCACACGGATGGGGTTGCTCTTGGTTCTGGCCCACTCTGTGCAATGGCCGCCCGGAGGCAGCAGGGCCACCGGAAAATCTGCCGCTACGCGACCGTTACTTCTGTCGGGTTCCCTCAGTAACGTGTTGGCGGGCTTAGTTATACAGAAAGTCAGGATAATCCCTACGCAAGAATACGATGTGCCTGTGACCTGAGAGTGCAGAGCGAAGTGCATGGGGCAATTGGAATTAGTGCCTGATTTCCCGTCGCTGCTGGGCGTCGGGAACGCGCCATCGAACAGCGCGGGGTAGGGGGAAAGCCGCCACGGCCGATGTGGGGCACAATGGGCGTGAAATGACAACGGCGCCGTAAGGCGCCGTTGTCATTTCTGCGCTGCCCGCGCTACGGCCAAATCGACGGCGGTGCCATGGGCGACGCCATGCAGCCATTCGTGCCGATGCCACGCAGGATCGTGGGCTGCGGCGCATCCGTCTGCCCTTCGGTGACGGCAAAGGCGCAGCCCGACGCGCCGGTGATCGCGAGGACGCGGCGGAACCCCATGCCGCCGTACGCAGCCTCGCGCCACCCGCTGCCGTCGAACCGGAAGATCTGCCCGTTGTCGGCGCCGAGGTACACTTCCTTCGGGCTGCGCACCCAGAGACCAACCTGGAAGAGACTCTGTAACTGTGACGGCACATGCGTCTGCATCCACTGCAGGTCCCCGGTGAGCGGCGTCGACGTCCATGACGTGCCGTCGTAGTGGATGAGGACGCTGTCGCCCACGGCCCACACGTCCGATGGGCCGCTGCCCGCGACGCGCGCAAGCGCCCGGTTGGTGGGACTGTTCATCGCCGACCACGAGGACCCGTTGTACTTCAGGATTCGGCCGCCGGCGCCCACCGCGAAGATGTTGGAGCTGCTGCTGCCCCACACGCCGTACAGGGTGCCGCCCGTGGACGATTCCACTGCGCACGCCGTGGGCGCCTTGCAGTGCACAATGGACGCCTCACCCACCGCCCATACGTCGGAACCGATGCCCCAGACGGCATTGTATCCGTCGGCGAGCGCGATGGGCCGGGTCTGGTCACTCACCACCGTCCACGACGACCCGTCGTAGCGCACGATGGTGCTGAGATTGCCGACGGCCCACGCGTTCTTGGGTCCGTCGCTCCACACGCCCTGCAGGATGCGTGTGGCCGGCGTGCCGGCAGGTGGCGTGTCGACGATCCACTGCGCGCCGTTCCAGCGCGCGAGGAACATGTTCCAGCCGACGGCAAACGCGCTCGTCGCCGAGGTGATGACGGCGTCGCGCAGTCCCGGCTGATAGCTGAGCACCGACGTCGTGGTCGAGATCTTCTCGAGGCGGCCAAAGCCGGAGAGTGCATACGCCACGCCGCCGCGCGGGTCGGCCCACACCCGCACCGGTGCCTGCGTGTATGCGCGCCGCGCAATCTGGCCCCATTGCGAGCCGTCGAAGCGATAATAGGCGCGGTCGACACCGCTGGAATCGCCCACCGCGTAAATCTCGCTGGGTGACACCACGCCCCAGCGCACGGCCCGCCCGGCGCCGATGCCCGTGGACGGCAGTTGCGTCCACCCGCTGCCGTTCCAGCGCCACATGTTGCCGCCCACGGAGAGCACGTACACCTGACCAGGCGCGGGGCACTGGAGGTCGGTCTTTCCACCAGGGAAACTGGCAATCGACACGGACGCCCACGTGCTGCCATTGAACCGGAACAGCTCACCGCTGGTGGAGCTTGATGCGAACGCTTCGCTGGGCCCGGTAATGCACACGCCGTCGAGGCGTGCGGTGGTGGGCGCCACCGAGCGCTGCCACGTCGTGGTGTTGCCGATCCACGTGACGCCCGCCGGACCGCCGGCAATCACATAGCGCGTGCCGGCAGAGATGCCGCTCGCCACCGCGTAAAGTGAATCACTGATCGACGTGATCCTGGTGATGGTCGAGCCGTCAAACTTGTAGAGGCCGTTTGTCGCCGAGACATACACGTCGTTGGTGGCCAGCGCGGTGACATCCGTGAATCCCTGAAACTGCGTGGTGCTGATGTTGATGGCGCCCGCCGCGGTGCCCAGCACGCGCCGCCACGCACCGTTCTCGAAGATGGCGAGCGCGGGATAGTACGGGGGCGGCACGTTGGCCGCACTGCTTGTGCCGGTGGAGCCGAACGTCACGGCGTACAACGCCGGACTGCCGGTGCCGCTGGACGCGCCGGCAAGGCTCCGTCCCTGCGAGCCGCCGGCGACGGCGATGTGCTGTGCCCCACCGAGCCGGAGCGCCTCGTCGCCCGTCCAGTCGAGGACCGCAAAGCGCGACGCCGAGAGGTCGATGGGCGGAATGGTCGGGGCGCGTCCGGAGCTGACGTCGTACGGTCCGAGGAGTGCGTAGTCGAAGACGCGCCGGAACGGATCTCGTTGTGTCGTGTCGGCGCCCGACATGGTATCGGCCCGCAGCGCCGCGCCGATGATGATGCTGCACCCGCTGTGGCCCTTGGCGGCGTTGGCCGCAAAGCACGGCGCGAGGTCGACGTTGAGCGTGATGTTCTGCGTGCCGCCAGTGACCAGCGCGAAGGTCATCGCGAGCAGCGCGGTGTCGCCGCCGGCAATGACGCCGCCGGCGCCCACCCACACATAGCGCGGGGTCGTCGCCACTTGCGATGCAGTCGTGGAGAGCTGCAGCGACATCCGCGAGCTGAAGAGCGCCTTGGCCGGCGGCGTAAACGCCTTGTCGGCGCACGCCACGGCCGTGACAGCCAGGGCCGCGATCACAAGCGGCCGACGCAGCGAGGCACCGCGAATGGTCGTCATCATTGGGCCTCCCGCCGTGCCGATATGGACACGCCCAGCGTGGCGCCAAACCCGGTGGCCGTGGCGCGCCCGGTGTCGAACGTGCCGTACTGCCCGTGCAGCGACCATCGCCGGACGGTGGATGTGCCCGCGCGTTCCACGCCGAGTGTCACGCCGGCTGCCGTGGTGGCGGCCCCGACCATTGCGTCGGTGAACGTGAGGCCGGAGTGCCAGCGGGCATCGGCGCCGATGACGAAGCCGGCGCCGATCGGTCCCCCGCGCACGCCGCCGATGGATCCTTCGAGGTACGTGCCCGACGACCCGGCCACCGTGGCGCCCGTGGCATCGCTGAACGCGGAGCGCATGCGCGCCGCCACGTTGAACGAGGCCTCGCGCCAGCCGCGCGCGGCAAACGCCATCTGCGACGATACCGTGAACTGCGGACCGAGCGTGTAGCTGCTGCTCGCGTCGGCAAGGCCGCCGCCGGTGGCCCGCAGCTTGTCGCTGGAATACACGTCGCCCACGAAGAGCAGGCTCCAACGCCCCTCGCCCAGCGGGCGGTCGAGCCCCAGCGTGACGTGCGCCGCGGTACCGGGCGTCACCCGCGTCTCGGCCTTGCCAGCGGCGAGGACGATGGCGATGGGCGAGTACTCGGTGCGCTGCTCGGCCGATGCGCCGATGGCGATTGCCCAGTCGTCGCGTTGAATCACCTGAATGACACCGAGCGTGGCGCCGGCGCCGGCGCCGAACGCCCCGATGGGCATGTGCAGGGCCGGCGCGCCGATGGCCTGCAGCGCAGCGGTCTCGTCGGTGTTGAGCCCGACCTTGCCCGACGGAATGTTGACGCCTGCGGTGATGAGCGTGTTGTCGCCGATGATCGGCCCGGTGAGGCGCAGCTTGACATCCGTGGGCCCGGCAATCGTGACGACGCGGTCACCACTGCCTCCGGATTGGCTTCCCGATGCTCCCGGAGTCGCGGTGAGATGCACCGCCCCGTACGCGCCGGCGCCCGTGAGGTCGACACTCCAGCGGCCCAGTGCGGCGCGCACGCGGAACGGCACCGCCACTTCAGCGACGTCGGCCACGGCGCCGCTTGCCTGCGGAATGGCCGTGCTGAAGTGCCACGCGCTGAGGGCGAATCCCACCCCGCCGCCGGCGGTGGGCAACAACGTCTCCTGCGCACGCAGCGCCGGCGTGGCCAGCAGCAGCGCGACGATGGGGGCAGCGAAGTGGCGGGTCATGGCACCACCCGGATGATAAAGATCAAGGCGAGCAGCGAACCCGACGCGAGGGGCGCGTCGACGGCCTCGGGGAGCTTCACCGCGATCGGCGCATTCACCGCCTGTGCGGCGAGGTCGGCGACCCGCACGGCGCTCGACGCGCTGCTCTTGCTGGACGACGACGATGACGTCGGCACTGCGGAGGCCTGCGTGCGCGCCGCCGAGAACGCGGCGTCGAGGCGGGACGCTTCGTCGAAGGCCGCCAAGGCACCCGCCGCGTCGCCGCGCGACTCGGCCTGCACGCCGCGGCCATATGCCACGAGGGCGGCCAGTTGCGTGGACTGGCGCTGTTCGACGCTCAGGCGCTGCGCTGGCGTGAGCGTAATGCCCAGTCGCTCGAAGACGAGCAGGGCGAGCGCCTTCTCGGCGTCGATGACGCGGTCCAGCGGTGCATCGGCGGTGACGAGTTCCTGCACGGTGCCCGCGATGACGTCGACCACGCGCGCGCTGAGCCGAATGCCGCCGGTGGGCGTGGCGGAGGCATCGCCGATGAGGATGCGGCGCGCGCCCACGAGCTTGCCGACGCGTGGCGCCTGCTTGGGATCAGTGATGCCTTCGTCGACGAGGCGCAGTTCGCGCAGCATCGCGTCGGTGCGCATGCGTTCGACGAGGTGCAGGTCGGGGGACTTGGCGAGGTCGCCGACCAGCAGATCGGCCAGCCCGAATCCCAATGGCCGCAACAGCGTGTCGCGGCCCGCCACGGTGAATGGCAGCACGGCGAACGACCGTGCGGGAATCTTGCTTGCGTCGAGCGAACCTTCACTGGCCAGCGTGGCCCTGGCGGCCTTGTCGGCGTCCGTGATGAGCGTGGCGCGCCGGAGCACCGGATTGGAGGCGCACGCGGCACTGGCGAGCGCGACGAAGAGCAGCAACGTGCGCTGCCTGCGATGCAATCCGGGCGATGCGGAAAACGGTCGGCGTGGCAGCATGTGTGACCTGCGGTTCGGGGGACATGGCCGCACGGTCATGTGCGGGTGTTTCATTCTGTTCGCTGGCGTGCCCGGTGGCAACCGTGGGCGCGTGCGCTATGGCTCGTCGACGGCAAACCCGGCCGTTCGCCAGCCGGCATCGGACGGTGACGCGTAGAGCCGGATGCGCAGGATCTTGCGTCCCCCGCGCCACTCGAGGTCGAGGTAGAACTCCGTCTGGAAGCCGTTGGTCCACTCATCCGGCGCGGCGGGAATGCGGTCGAAGCCCGCCGCGAACTCCGGCGCCGACTCGGTGAGCTTCAGCAGTTCGCTGCGCAGCCCGGGGCTGCCGCCCACGGCGGGCCACAGGGCGATGTCGCGGAACCGGCGCTGGTTGAGCAGCGTCACGAACTCCCGGCCAAGGCGGCGCGCATCGGCCACGCTCGACGCGGGGAACGCCTTGGCCGGGGCGGGCTCGGGTTCTGCGCGCACGGATTCAACCGTGCGTTGCTTCTCGGGCGTGACGGTTGACGCCGAAGCGACTGGTGACGCACTTGCAGGCGCGACGATTGGCACGGTGGGCGCGGCCGCGCCTGCGGCACCCGTGGGTTGCTGCGTCATGGGCGCGCGCGTCGGTGTCGCAGGAATCGTCGCAGCACTGACGGCTGCGCCCGGTGGGGTGGCATCGGGTGGCGCGGACGACGTGGCGGCAGGCGCAGCAGCCGGTGCGCTGGCGGTGGACGGATGTTGCCTTGATCGCACGGCCCACGACCCAAGTGCGGCGAGTGCCAGCGTGAACGCCACGGCCATGGGGATCCAGGCGCGCGATGCTGAGGCCGCGGGCGCGACGGCGGTCGGCGCAACGGCCGCGGGCACGCGGGTCGGCGCGGGCTCCGGCGAGAGCTGCTCGGTCTTCGCCGTCCGGAGATCGGTTGCCGTGACGGCGGAGACGATGGTGGAAGATCCGCCGCGCGGCACCGGCACGGTGAGCGCCGCCATCTGCAGCGTGGTCTTGCCTTCGTCGGCGACCAGTTTGCGAAAGACGCGTTCGACGTCCTTCAAGGAGGGCCAGCGGTCGGCGGGCACCTTGGCCATCATGCGTCGCACCGCAGCCTCAACGACCTCGGGCACCTCGGGACGGAGGGCGCGCAGTGATGGCATGGGATCGTTGAGGTGCGCGTGCAGCATCTCGGTGGGCGATCCCATGAACGGCAGCCGGCCGGCGAGCAACTCGAACGCCATCACGCCCAGCGCGTACTGGTCGGTGGCCGGCGTCACGACTTCGCCGAACCGCTGTTCCGGGCTCATGTAGGCCCACGTGCCGATGACGAGTCCGGTGCCGGTGATGCGCGGCGCGTCCTCGCGGCGCGCGATGCCGAAATCGGAGACGACGGCGCGGCCATCGCGATCGATGAGCACGTTGGCCGGCTTCACGTCGCGGTGTACCACGCCGCGTTCGTGGGCATGCTGCAGCCCGTTGGCGGACTCGGCCAACAGCAGCCCGGCGAGCGGCACCGACAGGCGTCCGCGTTCGGCGAGGACGACATCGAGGCTGCGTCCCTCGACGAACTGCAGGACGATGGCGTGCACGCCGTTGCCGCTGCGCACGGCATGCACGGCGACGACGTGCGGATGCTGCAGCGCGGCCACGGTGCGCGCCTCGCGGAGAAACCGGTCGGCGGACTCGGCGTCGTTGGCGATCTCCGGCAGCAGCACCTTGACGGCGACGCGCCGCTGGAGGGTGGGATCGAACGCGGCGTAGACGGCGGCCATGCCGCCGCGGCCCAGTTCGCGCTCGATCTCAAGGTCGCGGCCGAACAGCGTCTGCACCTGCTCGCGCAGCAGGTCGGCAGCGCCCTCGGTGAGTGGCGCGGAGCCGCCGCACTTGGAGCAGAATGTCGCGGTCGGCGCCAGCGGGGCGCCGCAGTGGCGGCAGCGGCGCATCACGTCCGTGGTGGGATCGTGGGCGCCGTTGCCGGGACGGTGCGCGGGGTCGTCGGCGGGAGGCATTCCCATGAATATGACGCCGTGCGGAGCGAGGGCCAGTTCCAGGGCCTGGCCGGGGTGAACCGGTTCACCCGCCCCTTCATTTCGGCTATCATCCAGACGCGCCGCGCGCCCCGCAACTGCGGCTGTCCGGACTTTCTCTGGAGCACTCCACGGCATGTCGAGCATCAATACAGGAAAGAAGCGCATCGCGATCCTGACCGGCGGCGGCGACGTCCCCGGCCTGAACCCCGCCATCCGCGCCGTGACCATCCGTGCGCTGCGCGAAGGGTGGGACGTCATTGGCCTGCGCCGAGGCTGGGCGGGCGTGATGGAGATCGTGCGCGACCATTTGTACGACAACAGCAACAACTTCCAGTTTCTCTCGGAAGAGATCGTGAACCGCGCCGGCCGCACGGGGGGCACGTTCCTGCACACGTCGCGCACGCGGCCGAGCAGCGTGAAGGCCGATGCCGTGCCGTCGCACCTCAAGACGGCGTACCACGAACCGGTGAACGACCTCACGCCTGAGGTACTCAAGAACCTCGACTGGCTCGGCGTCGACTATCTCATCCCCATCGGCGGCGACGACACGCTGAGCTACGCCATGCGGATGCACCAGGAAGGCGTGAAGGTGATCGCCATCCCGAAGACGATGGACAACGACGTGCCGGGTACCGACTACTGCATCGGGTTCAGCACCTGCGTCACGCGCACCATCGAGATGGCGCACCGGCTCCGCACGTCGGCGGGCTCGCACGAGCGCCTGCTGGTGATGGAAGTGTTCGGCCGCTACGCGGGCTTCACGGCCATGCTGCCGACGATGGCGGGCGCGGCGACGCGCTGCGTGATTCCCGAGCACAACTTCAACCTCGACGTGCTCACCGAGATGCTGATGTACGATCGCAACCGCAATCCCAGCAAGTACGCGGTGGCGCTCGTGTCGGAGGGAGCGGTGCCGGAGGGTGGCGAGCGCGTGTGGCAGAGCAACGTGACCGACGCCTTTGGCCACGCCAAGCTGGGCGGCATTGGCGACCTGGTATCGGATGAAGTGCAGAAGCGCACCGCGCAGTACAACGGCGGCAAGGAAGTGCACATCATCAACCAGAAGCTTGGCTACCTGGTGCGCGGCGGCGATCCGGACGCGATGGATTCCATCGTGCCGATGGCCTATGGCAACCTGGCGCTCGACTTGCTGCTGCAGGGCGTGTTCGGCCGGCTCGTGGTGGTGAAGAACGGCTGCTACGGCAACATCCCGCTCGACATCGTGACGAGCACCAAGAAGCTCGTGGACGTGGAGCGGTTCTACAACATTCCGCGCCTGCGCCCGCACTTCAACAGCTTCGATCTGGCCCCGCTGTTCATCATGACCAGCGAGGGGTAGGTTCGGACCAGGACGATCACGGGGTGCTCCCGGCAGGTTCGGGCGATCCCCGTGCCCGGAGTACCTCCCCCCTCACGCCGAGGATGGCCCATGGCCACCGATGCCGGCTACGCGAAATACGTCTGCGACCAACTGCACGACGCAGGCGGGATCACGACGATCAGGATGTTTGGCGAGTACGGGCTGTACCGCCATGGCAAGATCGTCGCGCTCATTGCCGACAATCAGCTCTTCGTAAAGCCGACGCCGGGGGGCGAGGCAGTGCTTGGCACGCCGACGTGGGGTCCGCCGTATCCCGGGGCGAAGCCGTTCTTCAACGTCTCCGACCTGCTCGACGATCCGGAGACGCTCGTGCGGCTGATCGTGGCCACCGATGCGGCACTGCCGGCGCCAAAGAAGAAGGCGCCGAAGGCCAAGGCACCGGCGGTCAAAGCGCCGGTGGTCAAGGCGCCAGCCAAGAAGTCGGGAGCGAAACAGTCCGCAGCCAAGAAGCCTGTGGCCAAGAAGCCTGCGGCCAAGAAGCCTGCAGCGAAGAAGCCCGCAGCCAAACGGCCACCGGCACGAAAGCCGGTGGCCGCCAAGCGCGCCGTGAAGAAGGCGGCGCCAAAGAAGTAGCGCTGCCGTGCCTACCGTATCGGGATGTAGCAGACGTTGCTCGTCAGCATCATCATCACGAAGACGAGGCACGTCACCATGGGCCCGAGGTAGACGCGCCCGGTCAGCCGGAAGAACCACCGGTTGAAGTACGGGAGCAGGAACATCATGGGGATGATGCCGAACAGCAGGTTGGCAAAGAGCCACTCGGCCGTCCAGTACACCGTGCCCGTCATGGCAAAACTGGCGTACTGAATGCCGAGGATGAGCATCAGGCCCACGGAGTTGCCGAGGCCCATGACGAGCAGGCTCACCCACTCGCGCTGGCCGGCGAACCGGCTCGCCGAGTTCACGCGCACGGAGTTGGCCAGGTAGAACACGAAGAAGAATGGCAGGTACTCGAGCGCCACCAGTACCATGCGCCGCGGGAACGACGCGGGCGCCGACACGAACAGGAAGCGGAAGTCGGTGTGGAAGACGCCGTATGCGGCGAACAGCAGGACGTAAAACGCCCCCGCGACGAGCAGCGCCAGCACGAGCGTGCGCCCCAACTCGCGCGCGCTCGTCTGCAGGCCGAGCATGTCGGGCGTCACGCCGTTCTTGCGACCGAAGAACCGATATGTCAGCCAGAACATGAGCAGGCCGATGGCGCCGTTGGCGACCGCCCACAGCAGTACCGCGTTGTTGATGCGCTGCGGGAACCACCAGGTCTGCTGCGCCGCGCTGGCCGCCGGGAAGACGACGAACGTGGCATTGACCATGGGAATGAACAGAAAGCAGGCAAGCAGCGCGCCAACGGCAAACGTGGTCCAGAAGATCAACTTTCCGGTCGACCCGAGTTTTGGCAGCGCGGCCGGCACGGGGTGCACCAGCGATGCGAAGGCAGGCGTCCGGAGCAGCAGCGCCGCGCACGGCACGAGGAACATCAGGCCGCCCACCAGCGCCATCAGCGTGAAGAACTCCTTGAGCCACCACAGGTGCTGCGTGGCGGGGCGGGTGGGTGTCACATTGAACACGGTGGTGAAGAAGTCCACCATGTGCGCGATCGATCGGCCGTCATACGGCAGCAGCGGGTGGATCTGGCGCTGGGTGTTGTAGACGACGCGCATGGTGCGCGCTGCGGGATCGCCGTACGCCTTGCCGATCTCGACAGTGCTGATGGCGCTGTCCTTGGGGAGCACCGAGTTCACGAGCCGCAGCGCCTCGGGGGCGGTGCGCATGTCGGCGTTCTTGTTGACGTTGCGAAACGCCCCTTCATCGAGGCGGGCATAGTCCATCGCCACATTCGACCGCACCGGGCCGAGCACGGAGTCGGTGAGCGTCAGCACATACCCGCCCACGAAGACGGCGGCGAGCTTGCTGGGCGCCTTGGGCTTGGGTGCTTCGGAGGTGTCGGCGTCCTTGGCGCCCTTGGCGATCTTCGGCAGAGCCTTGCTCACAGCCTGTGACGGTGCCGCACCGTCGGTTGCCGCCTTCTTCTTCTTCTTGGACTTTGTCTTCTTCGGCGTGGGTGCGCCGGCGGTTGCGGCAGAGGCATCGGCCACGGTCGCTGTATCTGTTTTCGCCCTGACCTTCTTCTTCTTGGGCGTGTCGGCGGGGACGGGTGTCGCGGGTGCCGCCGCGGGAACCTTCGCCGCCGCGGAGTCCTTGACCACCGCCTTGCGTGCGGCGCGCGGGGTGCGTCCTCCAAAAAGCGATGCCGACTGGAGCACGGCATTGCCGCCCGCCGAATAGCCGGCGGCGCCGATGCGCGTCTTGTCGATGTAGTTCAGGTTGGGCGTGCCGGCGATGTACTCGACCACGGGCACCACGCCGTACCCTTCGAGGCTCGCCGATCGCCGCTGGCGCGATGCGCTCGACGCGCCCTGCGCGTAGGGGTCGATGGTGATGACGGCGATGCCGCGCCGCGCAAGCTCGATGGCGTAGCTGTCGAGCGTCTCCTTGCTGCGCTCGAAGCCCGGCGCCACGACGACGACCGGCACCGGATTCTTGTCGGTGGCGTCGACCGGGCGGAATAGGTCGGCCGTGACCCACTGGCCCGCCTGCGTGGGCAGCGTGAATCCCGTGACGTCCACCCGGCCGAAGTCGGTCTTGACGAGGTACGCGCCCAGGCTGCCGATGAGGATCAGCGCGAGGGACATGAAAAGCAGGGGCGACGAGGCCGGACGCGCAGATGCGCCGGCAGGAGCCGCGGAATGCACCGGAGAAGACATCGAGGGTCCAGGTCTGTGACAGCCCAGTGAGGGGCACGACCCTGGGCCGTGTGAGTGTCACCGCTGATGAACGGGCTGCAACTTGGATTCGCTGGCGCGCACCCGCGTGTGCGGTGGCGCGCCAGCGGTGCTAATCTACGGACACGTTCATGCGTCAGGGGAGGGGATCGTGCAGCGATCGTCGCCCGGCGTCAGCGGTTCGCACATCTTGCGGGGCACCTGGTGATCCGGATCCACCTCGGCGACAACCTGCCGTATCTCGCGCAACTGGCGGACGCGTCGGTCGACCTCATCTACATCGACCCGCCGTTCAACACCGGCAAGGTGCAGTCGCGCACGCAAGTGCGCACGGAGGCCGATCCGGACGGCGATCGCGTCGGGTTTGGTGGCCGCACGTATCGGACCACGCGCCTGGGCACCCGGGGCTACGACGATGCGTTCGATGACTACCTGGGCTTTCTCGTGCCGCGCCTCGAACAGGCGCATCGCGTGTTGTCGCCGTGCGGGAGCCTGTTTGTGCACCTCGATTACCGCGAGGTGCATTACGTGAAGGTGGCACTCGACACGATCTTCGGGCGCGACTGCTTTCAGAACGAGATCGTGTGGGCGTATGACTACGGCGCGCGGGCCACGAAGAAATGGCCCGCCAAGCACGACAACATCCTCTGGTATTCGCGGCATGCCGAGGACTACGTCTTCAATCGCGACGCGTCGGATCGCATCGCGTACATGGCCCCCGCCCTCGTGGGCGCGGACAAGGCGGCGCGCGGCAAGACGCCCACCGACACGTGGTGGCATACCATCGTCAGCCCCACCGGCAAGGAGAAGACCGGCTACCCCACGCAGAAGCCGCTCGGCATCCTCGAGCGCATCGTGAAGGTGCATTCCAATGTTGGGGACCGCCTGCTCGACTTCTTTGCGGGTTCCGGTACGTTTGGCGATGCCGCCGACCGCTGCGGTCGCGACGTCGCGCTGGTGGACAACAACCCCGAGGCCGTGCAGGTCATGGCGCAGCGATTCGCGGGCCGCGTCGTGGAGCATTCTGCGGCGCGTCCGTCGGCATCCTGAGCCGTCGTCGTCGCCTTTCAACGGGTTGACGGCCTTCTGCAGCGACTTCGCACCGGAGTTTGCCCGTGCGTATAATTGAAGGGAGACGCACGCACGGTCTCGATGGTGCACGGACGCTCGGGCGACGACGCTCGGCTGCTCACCGCAGCGCGTGGTCGCCCATCACCGATGGGGACGCGGCATGAGCCGGAAGGCGTGGCAGATCACGTCGTGGACGCTCCTGATCTTCTGGATTGCGTGCGCGGTGCTCGAGGTGACCGGCGCGGGACCGTACGTCTTGCGGGCCTACGGCGCCGACGTGGCGTTGCCGGCCTGGATGTACATCATGCTGCGTTCCCTCGAGGGGCCGCGGCGTCGGCAGGTCTTTCACCGACTCTTCGGCAGCACGCCGGAGCAGGCGGTCGCGCTGCTCTTCATCGGCAGCACGGCGACCGAACTCATGCAACGGTTCTTTCCGGGCGGCCTGGTTCCCGGGACCTACGATGCGTTCGACATCGTCGCCTATGCCGCGGGCCTTGCCGCGGTCTACGGGCTCGATAAGCGGAGCATCGAACTCCGGCGCCGACGAGACGGAAGACGAGAGCCGTAAGGCGAGAGACGGAAGACGAGAGCCGTAAGGCGAGAGACGGACCACGGTGACTGTGCACCCGTGGTCCGTCTCCTGGCTTGCATCTCCAGTCTTGTTCCTACGCGGCGTACACCTCGAAGATTCCAGCCGCCCCCATGCCGCCGCCGATGCACATCGTGACCATGCCCAGTCCGCCGCCTGCAGCGCCGAGCGCGTGCACGAGCTGCGTGGTGAGCTTGGCGCCCGTCGCGCCCAGCGGGTGACCCAGGGCGATGGCGCCGCCGTTCACGTTGGTGCGCGCCGCGTCCATGCCGAGGTCCTTCATCACCGCCAGCCCCTGCACGGCGAACGCCTCGTTGAGCTCGATCATCTGCATTTCGCCCAGCGAGAGTCCAGCCTTGGCCAGTGCCTTGGGCACCGCCTTGATGGGACCGATGCCCATGATGTCGGGCGCCACGCCGGCCGTTGCGAACGTCACGAACCGGGCCAGCGGCCTGAGCCCGAGCTCCTTCGCCTTGTCGGCGCTCATCATCAGCAGCGCCGCGGCGCCGTCGGAAAGTGGCGACGAGTTGCCCGCCGTCACCACGCCCTTGGCCGAAAATGCCGGCTTGAGCTTGGCGAGCCCTTCGCGCGTCGTCTCGGCGCGCGGCATCTCGTCCACGGCGAACGACGTCATCTCCGTGGACTTCTTGGCGCCTTTCCACGAGACGCGCGGCACCGGCACCGGCACGATCTCGCCGGCAAATGCGCCGCGGCCAATGGCGGCCACGGCTTTCTGCTGCGACCCCAGCGCGAAATCGTCAGCCTGCTCGCGCGTGATGGCCCACTGCTTGGCCACGCGCTCCGCGGTGAATCCCATGCCGATGTTCTCCTCGGCCATTAGCGGATGCAACCGCGTGTGGAATCCGCCCATTGGCACCGCGCTCATCATTTCGATGCCGCCGGCGATGACCACGTCGCAGTGCCCGGTCATGATGGCCTGCGCCGCCATGGCGACGGTCTGCAATCCCGACGAACAGAATCGATTGATCGTGGCGGCCGGGACTTCCACGGGAAAGCCGGCGCGCAGCACGCCCATGCGCGCCGTATTGAGACCCTGCGCACCCTCGGGCATGGCACAACCCCACAGCACGTCGTCGACGAGTGCCGGGTTCATGGCAACTCGTGCCACGACGGCCTTCAGGACTTCGGCCGACAGGTCCACCGGGTGCATGGTGGCCAGGCCACCGTCCTTCTTGCCGCGAGCGACGGCCGTGCGGACCGCGCTCACGATGACTGCGTCCTTCATGTGCATGATCTATTCTCCCGGCCCGCCGCGTGGCGGACCCGCAGTAGTCGTGGGGTCGGTCAGTTGCGCAGCGGCTTGCCGGTTTCGAGCATGTATTGCATGCGGGCCTGGGTCTCCTTGGTGCCCAGCAGCCGCAGGCAGGCTTCGCGTTCGAGGTCGATGAGATCCTGCTCGGTCACCTCGCGCGGCGGCCCGTCGCCACCGGCGAGCACCACCGCCACCTCGTGGCCAATGCGCACGTCGTGCGCGCTGGCCTGCCCGGCTTCCTGGAACGAGAAGAGCGCGTAGTCGAGATTGGCCACGCCGTCGCGGCCCAGCGCGCGCCTCGTCATCGGCGACGGTGCCACGTAGCCCGGTGCGAGGTCGAGCACGCGCGCCTTGGCGTCGCTCAGCAATTGGTCGCGGTTCATCGAGATGCGGTCGCTCGCACGCAGGTAGCCGAGCGTGCGCGCCTCGTGCGCGCTGGTGCTCACCTGCGCGAGCGCGATGAGCTTGAACGCGCGCTTGAGGGCGTCAAACGGATCAGCGTCCTCGTACGCCGCGAGGTCGTTCATGAAGCGGAACGCGAGCTCCTTGGTGCCGCCGCCGGCGGGAATGATGCCTACGCCGACCTCCACGAGCCCCATGTACAGCTCGGCGTGCGGCTGCACGGCGTCGCAGTGCATGGAGAATTCGCAGCCGCCGCCAAACGTGAGGCCAAACGGCGCGGCCACCACGGGGAACGGCGCGCGACGCAGGGACATCGACGCGTGCTGGAACCGCTCGATGCCTGTCGCAATGGCCTTCCAGTCGCCGCTCATCAACGCCGGACCCTGCTGCGCCAGATTGGCACCCGCGGTAAACGTGCGCGGATCGTCGTTGCCGAGCACGAGCCCCACGTACTTCCCCTTCGAGACGCGATCGATCGTCTTGGCGATCATCTCGACCACGCCAGTGCCGAGCGTGTTCATCTTGCCGCAGAACTCCAGGCAGAGCACACCGTCGCCGATGTCGAGGACGCGCGCTTCCTTGTTCTCGTCCACCACGTGCCCGTCGGCACGCCGCGCCGCGAGGTCGATGCGCCCCGCGATGGCCGGCACGGCCGCGTAGCCCGCAGTGGTCACCATCTGCTCGGCGCTGCCGAGCCCTGCGTAGAAGCCCTTGCTGGCCTGCGCAAACAACGCGGGCTCAGGGAAGCCGTGGGCCGTGAACTGCGCGCGCAGCCAATCGAGGCCCAGCGCATCCATCACCCGGAACGGGCCGACCTCCCAGCCGTAGCCCCACTCGAGCGCATGGTCCACGCCCGTGATGTCGTGCGCGAGTTCGGGCGCCAGGCGCGCCGTGTGGTACGCGACGATGGTCAGCATCTTGCGCAGGAAGTCGCCGTACTTGCCGGGGAGGTCGCGCACCTTCGCCAGGCGCGCGTTTACCGGGAGCTTGAGCAGCGCGTCGATCTCCGGCGTGGACAACCGCACCTGCGGCACGTACTCGAGCGTGTGCCAGTCGAGGGTCTTGATGTCCTTGCCGTCCTTCTTGTAGAAACCGCCGCCGGTCTTGTCGCCCAGCCAGCCGCGCGTCACGATCTCGTGCACCCACGGCGGCAGCGTGAAGTCCTCGCCCGTCGCCTGCGACAGGCCCGCGCTCACGTGCGCCAGCACGTCGAGTCCGGAGAGATCGCCCGTGCGGAACGTCGCCGTCTTGGCACGCCCGATGAGCGCGCCAGTAAGCCCGTCGACTTCGTCGATCGTGAGGTTGAACTCCTCCATCAGCTTGAAGGTCGCGAACATGCCGAAGACGCCGAGCCGGTTGGCCACGAAGCCCGGCACGTCCTTGCAGAGCACAATGCCCTTGCCCATGGTGCGCTCGGAGAACTCGCGCATCGCCGTGAGCGTCTCGGGCGCCGTGAACGGCGTCGGGATGATCTCGAGCAGGTGCATGTAGCGCGGCGGGTTGAAATAGTGCGTGCCGAGGAAGAGCCGCTTGAACGCATCGCTTCGACCGGCGAGCAGCACCGCCATCGGAATGCCCGACGTGTTGGACGTCACGATCGCGTGGGGCGCGATCTTCTCGAGACGCGCAAACAGCTCCTGCTTCGGTTTCGGCTGCTCGACGATGACTTCGACAATCCAGTCGCAGTCGGCGAGCAGCTCGAGGTGGTCGATGGTGTTTCCCGTCGTGACCAGTGCGGCGCGGTCGCCATCCATGAACGCGGCGGGTTTTGCCTTGCGGGCCTTCTCGAGTCCCTTGCGGGCCGGGGCCGAGCGGTCGGGCGAGGCGGGATCGTCGCTGCCGGGAATGTCGAGCAGGACGACGGGGAAGCCGGCGGAGGCCGCGAGGGCGGCAATGCCGCTCCCCATGACGCCGGCGCCGACGACACCGACTTTCGTGATGCGCATCAGGGCTCCTCTGGGGGGCTTCGGGATATGTAGGGCGCGGGTAGCAGGGCGTGCCGCGTCCCGTGAGAATCTACAGTCGGCGGCGCGCGCGCGTTGCGCCGTGTGCCAGCGCCGCGAGCCGCGTCCGCGAGCCGCGTCCGCGAGCCGCGTCCGCGAGCCGCGTCCCCCCTCGCGTTCACGTCCACGTCGGGCGACCTTTCGGCAACCCGCAACCCAAGCGCCGACGCCGGTGAATTCGGAAGCCCCTGAGGTCCTCGTTGCCCGGCAGCCGATCTTCGACCGCCAGGACAAGCTTGTTGGCTACGAGCTGCTCTACCGCGCCGCGCTCAGCGACACGGCGGCCGTCGGCGCCGACCACGTGACAATGTCGAGCACCACGCTCATCAACGGCGTGCTCTCCATCGGCTTCGACCGGCTCATCGGCCGCGCACGCGCCTGGGTGAATCTCCCGGCCAAGCTGTTGCTGGAGCAGCAGTGGCGCGTGCTCGACCGCGCGCGCTGCATGATCGAGATCCTCGAGACGGTGCCGGCCACGCCCGAGACGCTCGCCGCCTGCCGCGCGTTGCGCGATGCCGGGTACGAGATGGCACTTGACGACTTCGTGGCGGGCGACGAGTACGAGCCGTACGTCGCGATGGCTCAGGTGGTGAAGCTCGACGTGCTGGGACAGACGCCCGACACCCTGCGGCCGATGATCGCGCGCCTGCGCAAGCACCGCGGCCTGCGGCTGCTGGCCGAACGCGTCGAGACGCGCGACGAGCTGGCGGCGTGGCGTGCGGCGGGCTTCGACTACTTTCAGGGCTATGTCTTTTCCCGGCCCGAGATCGTCGCCGATCGCGACATTCCGCCGCGCCTCGCCGGCATCGTCACGCTCATGAACCGGCTCTCCGATCCCAGTGTCAGCGACCGGCAGCTGGAAGAGGCCTTTCAGACCGACCCGGCGCTGGCGCTGCGCCTGCTGCGCATTGCGAACAGCGCGGCGATGGGTGTCGGCGGCGTGTCCTCCATCCGGCAGGCCATTCAGCTTGTGGGACGCGGCATGCTGCATCGCTGGCTGGCGCTGCTGCTCGCCGCGTCCGCGCCGCGCGCCAGCGACGTGGACGCCGAGCGCTTGCTGAGCGCGGTGGAACGAGCGCGCATGTGTGAGCTTTTCGCCACGGCCGCGCACCGCACGGGCGAAGCGTCCACGCTCTTTCTCACCGGCCTGCTCTCGGCGCTCGACGCCGTGCTCGGCGTCTCCATGGAGATGCTCATGGAGCGCGTGAACGTCGCCGACGAGGTGAAGGCGGCGCTGCTGCGGCGCGAAGGGCCGCTGGCGCCGTTCGTCGTGCTCGCCGAATCGTGTCAGCTCGCGACGTGGGACGAGGCGGCGACGCTGGCCACGGCACTTGGCGTCGAAGGATCGCTGCCGGGGGTGACCAACGCCGCCGCGGAATGGGGCCGCCGGGCGCTGCTCGGATCCTGAATCAGTTCCCGGCGGGAGGCAGCGGCGCCAGGCGCACCGGCACCACCCGTGCGGGCGCCGTGGGAATCGGCCCGGGGGGCCCCGCAGAGGCGCTGCCCTCGGAGGCCGTGGAGTTGGAGAACGGCAGCAGCAGCGTGATGCGCCGGTTCTGCGCCGCGAACGGATCAGCCGGAATGCGCGGCCGCGTGTCGGCGAGACCGCGCACCTCGCGGATGCGTGCCGATGGAAATCCTGCCTGCTCGAGGATGCGCCGTGCCGCGTTGGCGCGGTCGGCCGACAGCTCCCAGTTGGTGTAGTCGGCCTGCGCGCTATACCGGGTGGCGTCGGTATGCCCCTCAACGACGACGAGGTTGTGCAGCGGCACGAGCTCCTCCGCGATGAGCTGGATGCCCGCGAGCAGGACCGACTTCACCTTCGCCGATCCGGACGGAAAGAACGTGTCGCCCGACCCGTCCTCGATGAGCTCGATGCGCAGTCCTTCCTCGGCGACCGTCACCTCGAACTTGGCGGATCCCAGGGTCGCCTTGTTCGACTCGAGCTTCTCGCGGATCTTGCCTGCGGCTGCATCGAACGCTTTTTCCTCAGCGTGGTGAATCATCACCTTCACCTGCGTATCGGCCACGCGGGCGGGGGCCTGGCCGTTGGAGATCGGGCTGTTGCCCGAGCCGAAGCCCTTCTTGTAGCCGACCGGATTGGAGAAGTAGCCCTCCACCGCCTGGCGCGTCTTGGCGTCCATGCCGAGAATCCACATGACCATGAAGAACGCCATCATCGCGGTCACGAAGTCGGCGTAGGCGACCTTCCACGACCCGCCGTGGTGCCCCCCGTGACCGCCCTTCTTGACCCGCTTGATGATGATGGGCTTCGCGGTCTTCTTGGTCATCGCGGGCTACGCCGCCTTGCGCCGGGTCAGGTTCTCGAGCTCGGCGAATGACGGGCGGTCTTCCGGCTCGATGTTGCGGCGCGCAAACTCCACCGCCGACATCGGGGAATCGCCGCGGGCGAAGGCGAGCAGCGCCGTCTTGATGCACAGCATGTACGCCGAGTGCGAGCGCAGGCGTCCTTCCATGGCCTGCGCCATCGGGCCGACGACGCCATACGACAGCAGAATGCCGATGAAGGTACCGACGAGGGCGGCGCCGACCTTCTCGCCGATCGCGGCCGCTTCACCGCCGATGGCGTTCATGGTATTGATGATGCCCAGCACGGCGGCGACGATGCCGAAGCCCGGCATGGCGTCACCGACCTTGGTAATGGACGACGGAATGACCATCGCTTCCGCGTGCTGTTGTTCGAGGTCGGCGTCGAGGATCGCTTCGAGGTGATGGTCCTCGACGGCGCCGGTCAGCAGCACCTTGAGGGTGTCGCAGAGCATCGCGACGGCATCGGTGTGGTGCATGAAGCCGGGGTACTTCTTGAAGAGATCCGACTTCTCCGGTTCCTCGATATGCGCCTCGAGTCCCACCAGACCGTCCTTGCGCGCCTTCTGGAAGACGTCGTAGAGTGCCTGCAGCAATTCGCCGTATGCTTTTTCGGTGTAGGGGTTGGGCTTGAGCAGTCCGAGCACCTGCTGCACGGATCCCTTGATCACCGGCATCGGGTTGCCGACGATGAACGATCCGAGTCCGGCACCACCGATGACCACGAATTCGGCCGGCTGGATCAGCACGGCAATGTGGCCGCCTTCCATTACGAAGCCGCCGATGATGCTACCGAATACGACTACGAGGCCGATGATTAGGAACACAGCCGACAGTCCATCCGTGGAGGTGGGCTTCGCGGCAGCTTATGCCGTCACTGATTAGTATCGGTCGCATGCGCGCAACTCCTTACGTGGCAATTTGATCCATGCCTGTGCTCCCCCCGACGGCCGCGGCCGCCATGTTCGATGTAATGGACGGACTCTCCCGGGGGCTGAATCACGCCCTGTCCAACCGGGTGAACACGCTGAACACCCTGCTGGCGGTCCTGCAGGACACGCCGGACCACGATCCGGAGATCCTCGCGGCGCTCGCCGCCGAGGAAGCCCGGTTCGAGCGGCTGCTCGCGCTCTACCGGCTGATGCCGCTCGATCTCAAGGCGGCGCGCGAGCCGCTCCTGCTGACTGATCCTGCCACCGACGCGCTGGCGCTGTTCCATCACCATCTGGACCTGCGGATGCTGCCGTGCGACGTGTCCGGACTGGAGGAAGCGCCCCCGGTGCGCTGCCAGCGGCAGCTGCTGACGCAGGCGCTGCTGGTGCTCCTGGTCGTCGTGGGACGGCCGGTGGCCGGAGATGAGGCAGGCCACGGCCTCACCTTCTCGGCGGCGGCCACGGCGGATGACGTGGTGTTGCGGGTCTCGACCACCCGGCCCGCGCCGCCGGTGGACGAGGCGGTGTGGCAGGCCATGGAGTGGCTCGCGTCCACGCTGGGCGCGAAGGTCGTCCGCGGGCACGACGACGGTCACCCGTGGGCGGCGCTGGCCCTCACCACGCTGGCGGCGGAAAAGCGAAAGGGGCGCTGACGCGCCCCTTGGGGAAGCGGGGACCGACCGGTTCAGCTGTCCGTTGCTGGCGGGGCCGGCTTGTTTGGCTTGGGCAGCTTGTCGAGCAACGATCGCGCGCTCTCGCCGCTCGCCGCTCCCTTCGTGGCGCTCTCGACTTCGGCCACGATTTCGCCGCGCAGGATGCGCACATCCGACGGCGCCTCGATGCCCAGCCTGACGCCCTTGCGATCGACCGAAAGGACCACAATTCGCACTCCCCCGTCGATGTAGATGGCCTCTCCTTCGCGGCGGGTGAGTATGAGCATCCCTGGCTCTTATTGTTTGAGTGAGAGGAGTGTCTGCATCATTTCGTCCACGGTCTTGATGATCTTGGACGCCGCGGCATAAGCCTGCTGCTGCCGCATGATCTGAATTAGCTCCTCGTCCACCGAAACGCCAAATACCGCGGTCCGGCGCTGGTTGGCTTGGTCGGTCAGCGTCCCGTACACCGTGGTGGAATTATTGGCCTGGCTGAGCTGTCCGGCCACGCTCCCGACGAGCGTCCGGTAGTCGCTCCCGAAGTTGGTGTCGATCGCCGAAGGTGCGGTGTCCCGCAGTCCCGCGATGGAAAGTGCGAGGCTGTTGTCGCCCGGTTCGCCGAATGCCGTGCCGGCGGCGATGCTCCCGGCGTTGGCCGAGACCGTGGCCGACAGCTTGATGCGGGCGGCCGTGGCGTTGCCCGCCGTGGCGTCAAAGAAGTCGACTTGCGACCCGTAGGGACCGGCCGCCGGGGGCCAGTTGCCGGCGAGGCCCGCCGTCGGCGACCAGCCGGTGCGGTGCAGGTCGTTGGTGTCCTTCACGAGGCCCGCCGCCAGCGTGTCGAGCGCCGTGGTGACGTTGCCGATGTCGGTATTGTGGACATCCTGCAGCGCGCCCAGCGTGCCGCCGATGGACCGGATGCTGTCGGGACTCCCGGCGATCTTGTAGCCGAGCACGCTGCCGGCGTTCGTGAGCTGGATCTGCTTGGCGGCGGTGCCGTCAACGAGCGAGACAGTGCCGAGAAGCACCTGCACGCTGCCGTTCAACCCCTCGATCACGCGGGTTGACGCCATGGAGCTCAGGTCGTCGAGGAGGAGGTCGCGCTGGTCGCGCAGGTCGCCGGCCGTGGCGCCGCCGCTTTCCATAGAGACAATCTGGCCGTTGAGATCGGCCACCTGCTTGGCGATGCGGTTGATGTCGGTGACCGACGCCTGTGCCTTGACCGTGGTCTCCGCCGACAGCGCGCTCACCTGGCTGGCCATGCTGTTGAGCGTGCGGGCGAGCGCCGCGCCGTTCTGCTGCACGGCCGTGCGCGCGCTGGCATTGGACGGGTCCGACGCAAGTTCGCTCCACGAGCTGTAGAACTTGTCCATCGTACTGGCGAGGCCGGTGTCGGACGGTTCTCCGAACACGTGCTCGATGCGTTGCAACAGCTCCGAGCGCGTCCTGTACGCGCCCGCCTGACTGGTGCTGTCGCGAAACTCCTGATCGAGCATGCCATCCCGCTGGCGCTGCACCGAGGCCAGCATGACGCCGGTGCCGAAGACACCCTGCGGCGTGGTTTCTGGTGACCGGGCGCTGAGGACTTCGCGCTGTCGGCTGTACCCTTCGGTGTTGGCGTTTGCGATGTTGTGCGACGCGATTTGCACGGCCGTCTGGCTCGTCGACAGACCGCTGCGGGCAATGCTGAGGATTCCGCCGAAGCCGGGCATCAGACCATCCGGTCGATGAGGCGACCGCCGGACGGCTGCGGTTCGCCTGCCGGGGTGGTACCGGCGGCCCCGACGAGCATCTGCACCTGCCGGTCGCCTGCGGAAATGGCCTCGCGCAGGACGCGCCGGTTGACCGAAACTTCCTGTTGCAGCGCCACCGCACCCGTGCGCAACGCCTGCGCCGCCTCGGCCACGATGGGCGGCAGGTCGCCGTTGAAGAACTCCTCGAGTGCCACGACGCTGAGGTCGTCTCCTTCGCCGAGCACGTGGTTGAGTGTGCGGCGGCGGCGGCGCGCCTCCTGGAGCGTGACGAGCACGCGGTGCGTGGAAAAGACGGAGTCGTCGACCCCCTCGAGGTCGTCGTGCGCCACCGACTCTCGCTGGCGGCGCATGATCGTCGTGAGGTCGCCGAGGAGCCGGGCCTCTGTGCGCAGGGAATCAGCCAGCGCGGCAATGGTGCTCGCGGCGCTCACGAGGGACGCGTCAACGGCGAAGGGCATGGCGTTGTTCACTTGGGCTCCGGCCGTACATGGTCTTGCAGTTCACGCACGAGTGCGCTGGCAATGCCGCGGTGCCACTGTGTCGGCACCTCGTCGGCGAATTTCTGGTCGAGCATTCCGTTGAAGATCTCCTCGCCCTGACCACCGTCGGTGAGGCCGTCCTTTGGCACGGTGTCGCGCATCGCCTTGAAGAGCTGCTCGACAAAGACGCCCTCGAGCTTGCCCGCCGAGTCCTTGAGGCGGGCGAGCCGATCGGGAACCTGCGAGGGCGCGGCGGCCGGCGCGGCGGCGTCAATGCGGGTCATCGGACGACGATCTCGGCGTTGAGGGCTCCGACCGAACGCAGTCCCTCAAAGATGGCGGCGATCTCGCCGGGCGATGTCTGGATCGCATGCAGCGCCGAAGCGATGCGCTGCACGCTGGTGCCTGGCGCAACACGCACGTCGCCCCGGATGCGGGACGTGTCGGCCGTGGGCCCCACGGTCAGCGTCACGCCGGCATGACTCACCACGGCGTCTCCCACGAGGAGCTCGCCGCCGGTGATCACCGTGCCGTCACGGGCGTCGATGACGATGCGCGCCACCCGGTCGGCGCGCAGCCGGACATCGCGGATGCGCGTCAGCGTGGCGGCGAACGAGGAGCCGGTGTCCTTGGGGGCAATCGTGATGCTGCCGGGATCGTCCACGCGGGCGGTACCGGGCGTGGCGAAGGCCGAGTCGATGGCCGTCGCGATGCGCGTGGCCGTGCCGAGGTCGGGTTCGCGGAGGAGCAGCTTGTTGGACGCGGCGAGCTTCGGATGCGGAATGTCCGCCTCCAGCACCCCGCCGTCCGGGATGCGCGCGGTGTTGGTGGGTTCACCGCTTTGTCGCGACATCGCCGAGGGGCTGAGCAGGAGCGGGCCCTGGGCGCCGCCCACCGGGCGCTGCCCGGCGTCGGCCACCATGGGCGTCATCCACAGCACGCCGCCGCGGAGCGATGAGGCATCGCCGATGCTCGAGACATTCACCTCGAACCGGCCGCCGGGGCGCAGGTAGGGCGACACTTCGGCGGTGACGAGCACGGCGGCGACGTTCTTGGTGCGCAACAACTCGGCCGGCACCTCGACGTCGAAGCGGCGCAGCAGATTGACGATGGACGAGACCGTCTGCGCGGCACCGGCGACGCCGCTCACGCGGTCGCCCGTGCCGGCGAGGCCGGTCACCAGACCGTAGCCCATGAGGCGCACGGGCGGCGCGGGATCGGTGAGGATGAGGTCGCGCACGCGCGATTCCTGCGCGTGCGTCTGGGAGGCCGTGACGATGAGTGCGCTGAGGACGCAGAGCCAGGCGAGTACCTGGCGCAGGCGGCGTCCGGGCATGTCTTCGGGTTTGGTCATGGCCAGAGCGCCCCGACGATGCGCGACATGATGCCCGACTTCGGCTTGCCGAGGCCGCCCTTCTGCGTGACCACGATGTCCGCATCGGCGACTCGCGTGGACTCGATGACGTTGCTGCCGATGTCGATGTCCTGCGGCCGGATCCACCCGGTGAGCGTCACTTCCTGCAGGTTCTTGTCGACGTTCACCATCTTGCGACCGCGAATCTGCAACATGCCCGTGGGCGACACGGCGACGACGCGCGTGCTCAGCGTGGACTGGAAAACGTTGTTGCGCGTGGCATTACCGCTTTCCTTGGAGTCGCCGTTGTTGTCGAAGCCGGCCGAGGCGGCAATGGCCGGCGTGGCCTTGGTCGGGGAATCCGGCGGCTTGATCGAGAAGTCGAGCGCCTTCGTCCTCGTGCTGGTCGCGGACGTGTTGGTGGTGGCGCTCGCCAGCGTCTGGTCGTTGACCAGCACGGTGACGATGTCGCCGACGCCCAGACGGAAGCGGTCCGACGTCCACGACTGGCGGCCAGTGTACTGCGGCGCGACCGAGTCAACGGGCGGTGCCACCGGGGCGCCTTTGGCGGCCTTGGTGGCTTTGGCAGCCTGCGCGCCCGCCGTGGAGACGGCGCACGCGAGGACGAGCAGAGCGGGCGACAGACGTCGCATGGGAGCGTTCCTCACGGCAGCCGCACGACGCCAAGGGCGGCGGCGATACCGGACAGGGAATGTTGGCCGATGCGTACGCGCACCTGCTGGCCGACGCGGGCGGTCCCGAGGGCGGTGCCCTCGCGGGTGACGGTGATGCCGTTGGTTTCGACGCGCACGGTGATCGACTCGCCCGCGCGCACGGCCGCTGGCGGCGCGATCGCGGGGGCGCGCAGCAGTTCGCCGGCAGCGATGACGCGTTGTGTTTCGTAGCCAAACACGCTGGCGGCCGCGTCGCCGCCCACGTCGGTGGCCTGCAACAGCGTGCCGCGCGGCATGGCGCGCAGCGCCACGGCGCCGCTCGCCACAGGCGCCGCCGGCGCATTGCCCGGGGCCTGCGCGTGCAACGATGCGGCGGCAGCGGCCATCAAGCCGGCGGTTCCGGTGAGCAGGGCGACGCGGCGCACGAGGGTCATGGCGATCAGCGGACCAGGCTGTTGGCGATCTCGGACATCGACTCGCTGTTCTTGATCGCCTTCGAGTTGATCTCGTAGGCGCGCATCGCCGCGATCATGTCCACCATCTCCTGCACGATCTCGACGTTGCTGGCTTCGAGGTGGCCCTGCAGGAGGCGGCCCACACCCTCGTCACCCGGGAAGCCCGGGGCGGCCTCGCCCGAAGCGGGCGTGGCGGCATACAGGTTCTCGCCGAGGGATTCGAGGCCGCTCGGATTCGCAAAGCGCGCCAGCTCGATGCGTCCGATTTCCACCGGCGCGGTCTGGCTGCCCTGCTTGACGCTCACCATGCCGTTCTGGGCGACGGTCAACTGCGACGCGCCCGTGGGCACCTTGATGCCGGGAAGGACGGTCAGGCCGCCCGCGGTGACAATCGTGCCCGTATCGGACATCTCAAAGGCGCCATCGCGCGTATAAGCCGTGCCGCCGCTCGGGAGCTGCACCTGGAAGAAACCCTCGCCCTCGATGGACATGTCGAGCGGGCGGTTGGTCTGTTCGTCGGCACCCTGCGAGTGCAGCCGCTGGATGCCCGCGAGGCGCGTGCCGCGCCCCACCTGGATGGCCGGGGTTGTCGCCGCGTCGGCGCCTCCCACGGCCGCCGCGCCCTGCACCGTCTGGTAGAGCAGATCCACGAAGTGCGCACGGCTGCGCTTGAAGGCGGTCGTGTTGACGTTCGCGAGGTTGTTGGCGATGACCTCGGTACGGGTCTGCTGCGCCATCATGCCCGTCGCGGCGGCGCGGAGTGCGGGATCCATGCAAGTGCTCCTGGGGTGTCGAGGCTAGACCTTGCCGAGTTCGTTGGCCGCCAGTCCGCGCACGGTGTCGAGCGCGGAGATGGTCTTTTGCACCGCGCCGTAGGCGCGCTGCACGGCGATCATGTCAACCATCGATTCGAGCGAACTGACGTTGCTTCCCTCGATGGCGCCCTGCCGTACCTTGGTCCTGGTCATGTCGGCCTCGGATCGGCTGGCGGTCGTGCTGAACAGGCTGCCGCCTTCGTGCTGCAGGGCGGTGCCCGGAGGAACGGTTTCGATGCGGAAGCGGCCGATGTCCTTGCCGTCGGCTTTCACGCGCCCCTGCCCGTCGATGAGGATCTGCTTGGCACCAACCGGGACGCTGTCGACGCCCTGCAGCTGGTGGCCGTCCGAATCGACGATCTTGCGGTCGGCGTCAATGGAGAGGGACCCGCCGCGGGTCAGGCGCTCGCCCTTGGGTGTCTGGACGACGAAAAAGCCGTCACCGCTGATCGCCACATCCAGCGGGTTCCCGGTGGCGCTGACGCTGCCGTTGCGGAGGTCGGTGCGGGTGTCCACGACGGGAATGTTGCCGTCAAGCAGACGGGCAAAGGCGCGCTCGCCCTTGAAGCCATCCGTGTTGACGTTCGCCAGATTGCTGGCGACCACTTCTTGCCGGCGCTCCCAGAAGCGAAGCGCGGCGGCGGCACTGTCGAGACCTGTTGGTCGAACGCTGGAGCCCACGGGAAAGTCCGGGTTGAGTCCGATCCGATGTAGCGCAACGACCGTGCCACCGAATTCGGCAGCCGGCGGGCTCAGGAGCGGGTCAGACGCCGGATGAGGCCGTTCAGCGACCCTGGCTCAGTGGCAAGAGTTGCCGCGCTGGGCCGGATCTGCCGGGCGGACGCGGTGGGCAGGGCGGCCTGCGTCTGCCGGAGAGCCAGGGCGACCACGTCCTGTGACAGCCCGGTGCGGCGCGCGATCACCG
>JANYJW010000064.1 GCA_025361705.1 Gemmatimonas sp. | reverse complement strand
TTGTACTCTCCGATCTGGAGTGTCCCGGCTGTCGCCGTTTCCATCTGGTGACGCGCGCCATCCAGCAGGAGGACAGTCTTGCACTCGCGGTGCGGTTCATTCCGTTCTCATTGTCCCAGCACCGGTTTGCGGCGCCGGCGGCCCGACTCCTCGAATGTGCTGGACAAGAAGGCCACTTCGATGCCATGGTAAACACGTTGTTCGCAGGTCAGGACTCCCTCGGTTTGAAGGACTGGGCCACATATGCCGACGCGGCGGGGTGGCACGCCGGCCGCCGCGCCGATCGCTGTGC
Organism: Gemmatimonas sp.; assembly: GCA_025361705.1. Taxonomy (GTDB): domain Bacteria; phylum Gemmatimonadota; class Gemmatimonadetes; order Gemmatimonadales; family Gemmatimonadaceae; genus PNKL01. The sequence continues at coordinate 52,947 of JANYJW010000064.1, read as the reverse complement.
AAAGAGTGCCGACCCAGTCCGATCGCTGGATGATGCCATGGCCTTTGGCGAGCGGATGGGACTTCAGGCGACGCCGACCGTCGTTGTCAATGGTTTTCGGCTGAATCGTGTTCCGACGCGCACGGAACTGATGGAGGCGCGCAATCGTGTGCGTGCGGGCCGCGCGCCGTTTGAGGTTGTGTCGGCGCGCTGAAAGCACCGTGCCTAGCTGTCCTCCCGTCCTACTCCAATCCGGAGACACACATGCGGCTTCTGGCCCTGGCGTTGCTCGTGTTGCTTGCAGGTCGCCCCGCGCGCGCCCAGGCGGCGCTCAAGGCGGGCGATCCCGAAACCACCGTCCAGAACATCTACCGCGGGCTCTTCGCTGGCATCACGCTTCCCACAGAGACGAAGGACAGTGCGATGCGCGTCATTCGGAACGAGAACAACGTGCAGTTGGCGCTCGACGGGCGCGCACCGGGCTCGTGGGGCAGGCGCATCGCGCTGAATCGCGGACGCGATTCCGCCTTGCGGACGCTTCTGCGCAGCGACGCGGACCGCAAGGCATTCGACGCGAACTCCGAACGCCTGCGCCCGCACGGCTCGACGCCGCAATAGGCGTTGCCGCGTGTCGCGCTGGCGGTTGCTGCGGAAGCTCGCGGTCGTGTGGGGCGTGACAATCCCGGCCTCGGTACGGGGGCAGGCCGAGATTGGGATGCGGGGGCGGGCGCTGGACAGCCACGAGCAACCGATTGCCGGCGCGGAGGCATATTGCGAACCGCCAGCCGGCAATCGGTCGACGAGAGCTGACGCCGAGGGCAGCCTCCTCGTGCGATGTGGCGCCAGTGTCTCCGGAACGTGGCGTGTCCATCTCCGGGCCATCGGTTTCACTCCTCGCGTCGTGGTCGTGACCGCGACTGAGCGGCGCGCGGCGGAACCACTGCGCTGGGTCTTGCAGTCCCACGTCGAAGCGCTTGACATGATCCGCGTTGTGGCGACGCGGTCCCGACCATCGCGCGACGACCCGCGCACAGGGCGGCAGCCAGGTGCGGACGACCAACGGGTTGATTTCGGCACCGGTCTGTCCGGTGAGCTGACGGGCAATCCCGGCGCGGGCCTGTCCGGGATAGCTGCGCTGCACGTTGCCCCGGGCGCGGACGGCCTGCGCTCAATCGGAGCATTCGGTCAAGGCGCTGACCAGAATCGGGCAATGCTGAACGGCATCGACTTCGATGGCGATGTGCCCCGTGATGGGTTGCGGCGCACAGTGCGCCTGTCCACGTACGATCCACGGGTTGGCCGTTTCAGCGGGATCCTCGTGACGACCACAATGTCGAGCGGCTCGTCCGTACGCATGCGCGCTGCACGCGTCTCGATCGAGCCCGGCATATGGGGCCTCCCGTTCCGCGAACGGCCGACCAGGCGCGCCGTCGCCAGTCTCACCGCGAGCGGTCCGCTCCACGGGCCCGCGAAGTACGCGAATCTGTCCGCGCAACTCGCCGTGGCGCCAGACGTTGGCTACTCTGTTCTCTCGCAACGCGCCGATCGCCCGGTCGACGGCACGCTCTCGCAGTCCGCGATTGACGTCTTGCGTCGGGCGAACGAATCGATGGGCGCCGCGATCGAGCCGCAGGCGGAACCGCTGCCTCGCATGAACTTCAGCGCCTCCGCTGTCAGCCGCCTGGATTTCACGAAGGCGGCGGAGTTCGGCGCGACCACTGATGGCACCGTGCTCTATCTGCTGACGCAAGCATCGACCCGATATTCACCCGGCGTCGGCCTCTCGCCATGGACGGCCTTGTCGCGCACGACACGCGCACAATCGACGGCATCGCAGGCCACGCTCGTATGGGCCCCGTACATACGTAGCGTACTCAGTGAAATGCGCCTCGCCTACTCGTTCAGCGAGAGTGCGTCGTTGCCGACATGGCAGGCGCCAGGCCTCAACGTCCAGGTCTCCGATAGCGCGAGCAACCAGACGGGAATGGCGGCGCTGGGTGGGGCTTCGCTGGGGACCAGCCGGGTTGCCAGGAAGCAGCTGCTCGGCAGCTACGACGTCTCGTGGATGACGCTCGATCGCCGCCATAGGTTCAATCTCTTCGCGGATGCGCTTTCGCTTTTCGCCAACATCTCACAGCACGCGAATGCTGCGGCGACATGGAGCTTCGCTTCACTGGACGCCTTGGCTGCTGGGCGTGCGGACTTCTTCGAGCGCAGCGACACTCGCACAGCAACGAGCATCCACGCGTTGCGTGGGTCGCTCGCCCTATCGGATGTGATGACCTTGAACCGGAAGACGCTGCTGACCGGCGCTGACGAAGGCCGAGGCCTTTCCGTTCAGGTCGGCCTTCGTCTCGACTGGGCCGGAGGAGGACGTGGGCCGTCGCGCGATCAGAACGCGGATTCACTTTTCAACATCCGTACAGGCGTCGTGCCATCCAGTCTCCGCACAGCGCCGATGCTGGGCTTCACGTGGGGACATGGGGTGGTGACGCTTTCCGACAACGGTGTCATTACAGACACGCGCACGAAGGTGTCGGGCGGCGTGCGCGTCTATCGTGGCGCGACCGACCCGCTCTCGAATGTGCCCGTGTTCCAGGTCACCGATCAAGGTGGTCCTCGTCAGTTCTCGTGCACGGGCGCGGCAGCCCCGCCCGTGCCTTGGGGATGGCCGCGCGAGGGCGGCGTGTTACCGGATGGCTGCCTCGCTGGCGCGCCTGCCGTGATGACCACGCGCGGCCGAAGCATCGTGGCCGTCGCCCGTGCGTACGAGCCGGCGCGCTCCACGCGCCTTGAGCTGAAGCTCCGCCAGGTGCTCGCCCCACCGCTCGTGCTGACCGTCGGCGTGTCCGCCGCAGGGGGAGCGTCAGGTGCCCAGTCCATCGACAAGAATTTGCGCACGCAGCCGCGATTTCGGCTGCCCGACGAGGCTTCTCGCCCGGTGTTCGCTCCCGCCTCGGCGATCGATCCGCTCAGCGGCCGGGTTGCCCTTGGGGGCTCCCGGGTGGACTCCACGTACACCATGGTGTTGGAACGAAATTCCGGTCTCCGCACGCGCTTCCTGCAGCCCACCGTTGGCGTGACGTGGCGCGCACGACCGGGCCCCGCGCTGTCGCCCGTCTCCTCCTCCTCATCGGATCTCGGCAGCGCATTGTCCGTGTCATACGCGCTGACAGACGCCACGACGCAAGTCACTGGCTTCGTCGGGCCGACCTCGGACGATCCACGCCTTCCGGTGTGGAGTCGCCTCGCCTCTCCGCGGCACGCGCTCGTGGTCGAAACAACCACGATGCTCGGTGAACATGTACGCCTGGCGGCCAGTCTTCGCGCGACATCCGGGTACCGCTACACCCCCATGGTCGCGACGGATGTGAATGGTGACGGCCTCCCGAATGACGTAGCGTTCATCGCGTCGTCGCTAGCGGTGTCGCGAGTTGACGATCCACGGGCCCGTCGCTGCGTCGAGCGACAGCGAGGTCGTTTGGCGCTTCTGAACTCGTGCGAGGCTGGGTGGAGCATTGCCCAGAACACGGTGGCGGCGACGTTCGCACCCGGGTTCTTCGGTCGCAACGATCGCGTCGCCGTGACCATCCTGGTGACCAACCCGCTTGCGGCGCTCGATGCGCTCGTGCACAGCGGCGAAGGGTTGCGTGGCTGGGGCGTGACTGCCATGCCCGACCCCACCCTTCTGGTGCCACGGACCTTCGACGCTACTCGACAAGCGTTCTCGTATGACGTCTCACCGCAGTTCGGACGGTCCGCTCTTCGCGACAACTACCTGGTCAATCCGTTCAAGCTCTCCGTGGACGCCCGTGTCACCTTGGGGCCTCCCCTCGAGGACGAGTGGTTACGGTTGGTCGTGAAAGACCTCCGGCAGCAGGGGGGACAACCAACCGCGAAGGACTTCCAAGACCATATCGTCTCCAATGCCGAGCTGTACGGCGGCGTCGAGGGCCTTTTGCTGCTACGCCTGCAAACTGTCCTCGGCTTGACCAGCGGGCAATGTGACTCGCTACGCGCGATCGAACAGGATCGGCGTGCCTTTCGCGAGGCTACGTATCTCCCGGTCGCCACGGCGCTGGCTGACGGGATTCCCGCGGTCGGTTCGGGTTCGCTTCGAACTCTCTACCGTGGCGCCATCGCCCGCTCGCTCGACCAATCGTGGAGCACCATCCAACGGCTTCGCGATGTGTTGACCGCGGAGCAGCAATCGCGGCTCAAGACGCAGCGTGTTGCCCTGTCGCTGTTCATGACACACGCAGACGCCGTACGTGCAAGTACCGGCCCGCAACTCCTGCCGCGGTGATTCCGGTCCGTTTCGTGCGGGTTCTCCGGCCATTCACAGTCCAAGCGGGATTGCAAGGCGAACGACTGGCTGGTGCGCGCGGCCGACCAGCTGCGACTTAGCGCCCGCGGCTATGCGCGCGTGCTGCGGGTGGCGCGCACCATTGCCGATCTCGATGGCGCCGAACGCGTGGAGCGCGATGCCGTGGCCGAGGCGCTCGGCTTCCGAGGGCGGTCGTGAGCGGGACGCGTTAAGAAATCTTAACGGGACCGCTCCTCCGCCGAAGCATTGCACCCGTAAACCCCATCCCGGTATCATTATAGACCGCGCCGAGCGTTCTGCTCCCCCGTCGACCGGCCTTTTCCGCACAAGCTGGCTGCCTCCTTGGCGGCACGCAGTAGCGTCCGTCGAGTCGCGCCGCATCATCAGGCGGTCCACGCAGTAGTGGCACCGCACCAGGTCGCTTGCGGCCTGTGGCCTCTTTGCGGAGATCATGCGTCCACTGGGTATCGCCGCGTTGTTGCTTGCGGCCCTGCCGGCTACGGCCATGGCAGCGGGGTTCTCTGGCCCCAGCATCGGCCCCGTGCCGATTGAATTCGTGCTGTTCGCCATCGTGCTGGCCGGCGTCGGCATCTTCCACAACTCCACGTTCCGCACGGCCGTCACGGGCGCCATCGTGATTGCGCTGTGGAAGATCTTCGCCTCGCCGTTCCGCGAAGGCGCCGGCTTTGGCGGCTTCCTCACGCATGTCGAGCACGAATGGGTGATCCTGACCAACCTGTTCCTGTTGCTCATGGGCTTTGCGCTGCTCGCCAAGCATTTCGAGGAAAGCGGTGTGCCGGGCATGCTGCCGCGCTACCTGCCCAATGACTGGAAGGGCGCGTGGATCCTGCTGGTGGCCGTGGCGTTCATCGCGAGCTTTCTCGACAACATCGCGGCGGCGCTGATTGGCGGTGCGGTGGCGCACACGGTGTTCAAGGGCAAGGTGCACGTGGGCTACCTGGCTGGCATCGTGGCCGCGTCCAACGCCGGCGGCGCCTTCTCGGTGGTGGGCGACACCACGACGACGATGATGTGGATCGCCGGTGTGAGCCCGGCGGAAGTGTTCGAGGCACTGCTCGCGACGGTCGTCGCGGTGATCTTCCTGATTCCGCTGGCGATGACGCAGCAGAAGTACCAGCCCATCCAGGCGGACCCGGACAAGGCCGCCAAGATCGACTGGCCGCGGGTCTTCGTGGTGTTGAGCATCCTGGCGCTGGCGATCATCGTCAACGTCGTGGCCAACACGAAGTTCTACGAGCTGTCCAACAAGGCGCCGTTCCTCGGCATGGCGGTGTGGGTGGCGATCCTCGCCACGGCCGGCCTGCGCAAGCCCGAATGGAAGCTCCTGCCCGAGAACCTCAAGGGCACCATCTTCCTGCTCTCGCTGGTGCTCTGCGCCAGCATGATGCCGGTGGAGAAGCTCCCAGGGGCTTCGTGGCAGACGGCCTTCGGCCTCGGCTTCACGTCGGCCATCTTCGACAACATCCCGCTGACGGCGCTCGCCCTCACGCAGGGTGGCTACGACTGGGGCTTCCTCGCGTTCGCCGTGGGCTTCGGCGGCTCGATGATCTGGTTTGGTTCGTCGGCCGGCGTTGCCCTCAGCAACATGTACCCCGAAGCGAAGAACACCAAGAACTACCTGCGCCACGGGTACTGGGTGACCATCGCCTACGTCATCGCGTTCTTCGTGCTGCTGCAGGTGCGCGGCTTCCATCCGGGCAGCGTGCCCCGCACGGTGCAGGCGCCAGAGCCGGTGGCATCGGCGGTCATGCCGGTGCGCTAGACGGGCCTTGTGTGACAGGCAGGACCGCGCCGCCCCGCACGTGTGTGCGGGGCGGCGTTGCGTTGGGGCCTGGCATTGCCGCCCTTGCGCGGCGCATGAAGCACTATATCTTAGTAGTGAGATAAATACCGGTGCCGCCCGGCGTGCCGCCCGGCGTGCCGAATGGACGCCGCACCGACGCCACGTACCAGCCCTTTCCGATGACCACGCTTCCCTACGGTATCCAACCCGCCGCCTATCGGCTTCCGGACGAGACGCGCCTCGGCCGCGTGCGCCTGCAGGTTACCAGCCTCACGCAGTCGGTCGCGTTCTACACTGACGTCCTGGGCTTTCGTGTCATCGCGCGTCACGACGACGCGGTGCAGCTCGGCGCGCACGGCGGCGACCGCGCCATCATCGAACTGCGCGACGGTGCCGTGCGGCCGGTGCCGCGCGGCGGACGGCAGGGGCTCTTTCACTTCGCCATTTTGCTGCCCGACCGCGCGTCGCTCGGACGGTTTCTCGTGCACCTCAATGACATCGGCGCGCGCGTCGGCGCGTCCGATCACCTGGTGAGCGAGGCGATCTACCTCACCGATCCCGACGGGCTTGGCATCGAGGTGTATGCCGACCGGTCGCGCGACACGTGGCAGCATGCGGGTCGCGAGCTGTCGATGGCGACCATTGCGCTCGACGCGCACGCCGTGGCGGCGGCGGCCGGCGGCGCGCCGTGGACGGGAATGCCGCTGGGGACAACGCTAGGCCATATGCACCTGCATGTCGGCTCACTCGAAGAGGCCCGCGCGTTCTACCACGACACCTTGGGCTTCGACGTCACGGTCTGGTCATATCCGGGCGCGCTCTTCTTCTCGGCGGGCGGCTATCATCACCACCTCGGCACCAATACGTGGGCGGCCAACCAGCCGAGTGCCGCGGAGGACGACGCGCGACTGCTGGACTGGGAGGTGGTGCTGCCCGACGACGCGGCCGTGAAGGCCGCGCGGGTGCACACGGAAGGGCGGGGCATCGCGACGACGTCGGCGGATGGCGGCTGGAGGGCGCGCGATCCGTGGGGGACTGTCGTCGCGGTGCGCGCACCGTCGCGCGCCTGACGGCGGGCGGCTATGGCACCGTCACCACCGGGAGTTCGATGATGCTGCCGTTCCCCGGCGCGATGTACAGGCGGTGTGTCGCCTTCTGGTAATCCCCGGGCTTGGCGAACATGATGTTGGGCACGAACGTCTGCGGGTTGCGGTCGTACAGCGGGAACCAGCTCGACTGCACCTGCACCATGACGCGATGCCCGGGCAGGAAGACATGGTTCGCGTTCGGCAGCGCGAATGTGTACGCCAGCGGCGTGTTGGGCGTGATGGCCTTGGGGTGCTCGAAGCTCTCGCGATAGCGGCCGCGGAAGATGTCCCCCGCGATCATGAACTGGTAGCCGCCGAGTGCCGACTGGTAGCTGCCGGTCTGCGTGAGGCCGTTCACTTCGTCAGGATAGACGTCGATGAGTTTCACCACCCAGTCGGCGTCGGTGCCGCTCGTTGACGCCACGAGCTTCGCCACCGGCTGGCCGCTGATCTTGAGCGGCTTGTCGAGCGGCTCCGACACGAACGTCACGACATCGGTGCGCCCGGAGGCCTCGCGCTGGTCGTCGAAGAGCCAGCGCCACCAGGTGCGCACGTCGTCATAGCCGGAGGGCAGCACGGGCCGCGCGCGGTACGGCACCGGCTTGGCCGGGTCGCTCACCCACTCGGCGAACGATGCGCCGCCGGCCGCAGGCGCGTCGAAGCCCGCCCTGAATCCGGGCTGCAGGAAGAGCGGCGTCGTCTTGGTGGTGCAGCCGCTGGTGCAGCCGCTTGGCCACGCCTGCAGGCGGCGCCACGTGTTCGTCCCGGTCTCGAACGCGTTCACCGGGGCGACGTCCATCGGCGGCGCACTGTCCTTCAGGAAATGGTCGAGGAAAGGCCGCAGGATCTCCCGCTGGAACTGGATGGCGGTGTTCTGGTCGAACTGGATGGCGCCATTGGCCGAGCCGTCGTTGATCGCCTGTCCGTGATGCCACGGGCCGATCACCAGATAGACCTTGTCGTTGTTGACGTCCCTGGATTCCATCGCCTGGTAGACCGCCGGGGCGCCGTAGATGTCCTCCTGGTCCCAGAGCGAGTGCACGATCATCACCGGCACCGTGAGCGGCTCGCGCGCGAGGATCTTGTCCATGGCCTGCGCCTGCCAAAACGCATCGTAGCTCGGGTGTGCCGCGACCTTTTGCCAGAAGCCATTGCTCTCCATGCCGCGGCGGCGCGCCAGTTCGCCCGCCGACCCGGCCTGCAGGTACATGTCGTAGTCGTCGTAGTGGGTGCTCCACCACGGGGCGTCGTTGCCGCGCGTGCCGACCTGCTCGTAGATGTACGGCAGGTTCTGCTGCCGGAACGCGCCGTTGTGGAACCAGTCGTCGCCCATCCAGCCGTCGACCATCGGGTTCATGGGGACCGACACCTTGAGCGCCGGGTGCGGATTCACGAGCGCCATGAGCGGCGTGAAGCCGTCGTACGAGATGCCAATGATGCCGACCCGGCCGTTGCTCTCGGGGACGTTCTTCACCAGCCAGTCGATGGTGTCGTACGTGTCGGTGGCGTGGTCGACCGCGGTGGGGTTGAGCGGTCCGCGCAGGGGGCGGTTCATCACGTAGTCGCCCTCGGAGCCGTACTTGCCGCGGATGTCCTGCACCACGCGGATGTAGCCACCGCCCACGATGACCTCGACGGCATTGTCGTAGCCGTTGAGCACCGACGCCAGATGCGCGCTCGGCGCGTGGGTGGTGAGGGCCGTGGCACTGTACGGCGTGCGCGTGAGCAGCATGGGCGCGCGTCGCGCTCCGTGGGGCACGAGGACGATTGTGTGGAGCTTCACCCCGTCGCGCATGGGGATCATGACGTCGCGGCGCACGTGGTCGAAGCCGTCGTTGGTGGGCACGAGCTGCGCGGGCGTCTCGGCTGGCAGCGTGGCCGCAGGGCGCGCGGGGGGGTTCTGGGCGGACACCGCCGATGTGCTGGCGACGATGGCAGAGACTGCGGCGACGAGGGTCGCGAGGGACGAGCGAACGGTGCGCATGGAGCTCCCATGGTGGGCGGACAGACGGCGCGACTGACGGTGACAACATGCGGCGGGCCGCAGGAGGAGGCCAGACGCGACCGTGCAGACGCGACCGTGCACGTGACCGTGCACGTGACCGTGCACGTGCCGACGCCTTGCCGTTATCTTTCCGCATGTCCAATCACACTCCCTACCGGCAACTCCCGGCGCCGCGGCGCGTGGCGCTGGTCACGCGGGCGATCAAGAGCAACCGCGACTTTCGCGCCATGATGGTGACGCGCATGGTGTCGCGCGGCGGCGGCTTTCGCCCCGCGACCCTGCTGCAGTGGCCGCCCGACAAGCTGGCGCGTGAGGTGGTGCGACTCGGCGCGGAGACCGCCGAAGATGAGCTGAACCTGCTCAACCTGCTGTACGTCGAGTTCGAGCCCGAGATCCAGGCGGCCTTCCTCGACGCGGCTGGTGTGGCGCACACGAACGGGCAGATGCCCGAAGACCTCGCCCCACCGTTCGCGACGGCCGAGGTCGTGGCGCGGGCGGCTGCGGTGGCGGTGGAGAAATTCGGTGACGACGGACGCCACTACCTGGTGACGATCGCCAAGTACAACGGCGACGGCTGGCCCGGACTCGAGGCCGTGCTTGCGGGGATGGCCCCGCAGGGCTGACGCACTATTGCTGGCAGCAGGGATGGCCCCCCAGGGCTGACGCACCGTAGATTTTTTCCGTCCCCCTACCGCGAGACGCACATGCGCAGCACCCGGCTCTCCTCGCTCGCCGCCGCCGTTGCCGTTTTCGCCGCCTGCGCCCCGCGCGGCGGCGTTGTCACAGGAACCACGGTCGACGCCAGCGCCTACGATGTCGTCATCGAGAACGGGCGCCTGATCGATGGCACCGGCGCCGCGTGGTACTACGGCGACGTCGCGGTGCGCGGCGACCACATCGCCGCCATCGGGCCGCGCGGCGCCTTTCGCCGGGCGCGCGCGGCGCAGCGCGTTGACGCCACGGGGCACGTGGTGGCGCCGGGGTTCATCGACATCCAGGCGCAGTCGTACGAGAACTTCATGATGGGCGACGGGCGGGCGCTGTCGATGGTGACGCAGGGCATCACCACCGCCATCCTCGGCGAGGGGAGCACGCCGGCGCCGGTGAACGACAAGGTCCTCGCGCTCGAGACCGACTCCGCCAGCAAGGTGCTGGAGCGCCAGTTCATGGGGCCGCATGGCTTTGGCGACTGGCTGGACTTCATGGTGAAACGCGGGGCGTCGCAGAATATCGGGTCGTTCGTCGGCAACGGCACGGTGCGTGTGTACGGGCACGGCGGCGGCATGGGTCCGGCATCGGCGGTGGAAATCGACACCATGCAGGCGATGGTGCGGCGCGCCATGCAGGACGGCGCGTTCGGCATCGCCAGTGCGCTCATCTACCCGCCCAATGTGTACGCGAGTCCCGCGGAGCTGATCGAGGTCAACAAGGCGGCAGCACCGTTCGGCGGTGTGTACATCACGCACATGCGCAGTGAGGGCGACAAGTTCCTCGAGGCTCTCGACGAGGCGATTTCCGTGGGAGCGCAGGCACAGGTGCCGGTGGAGATCTACCACCTCAAGGCCGCGGGCATCCGCAACTGGCCCAAGATGGACATCGCCATTGCCAAGATCGACAGCGCGCGCGCGGCGGGGCAGGACGTGCAGGCCGACATGTACCTGTACCCGGCCGGCGGCAACAGTTTTTCGTCGTGCATTCCGCCCAAGTACTCGGCGGACGGAAAGCTGATGGAGAACCTGACGAACCTGGCGCTGCGCGCGACCATCGTGCGGGAGATCCATGCGCGCGACGCGGGCTACGAAAACCTGTGCGAGGCGGCCACGCCGGAAAACGTGATGGTGATGGGCTTCAAGAAGCCGGAATACACACAGTTTGAGGGGAAGCGCCTCAGCGAAATCGCCGCCACGATGAACAAGGACTGGGCCGAGGTGATCATCGACCTCAATGTCGCGGAGCACGCCGGGCTTGGTGAGATCCTGTTCCTGATGAGCGAGGAGAACATCCAGAAGCAGATTCGCCTGCCCTGGATGAAATTTGGCACGGACGCCGAGTCGCACGATCCCGCGACGGCGGTGGGAATGACGCATCCGCGGGCGTACGGCAACTTCACGCGGCTGCTGGGCAAGTACGTGCGCAACGAGCGCGTGACGCCGCTCGAGGACGCGGTGCGCAAGGCATCGGCGGCCGTGGCCACGCGGCTCTCGCTCACCGACCGTGGCGTCCTCAAGCAGGGGCTCAAGGCAGACATCGTGATCTTCGACCCGAACACCATCATCGACAACGCGACGTTCGAGAAGCCGCATCAACTGTCGACGGGGATGCGGGATGTGTTCGTGAACGGGATTGCGGTCGTGCGGGACGGGCGGCACACCGGCGCCAAGCCGGGGGTCGTGGTGCGTGGACCGGGATACGGGCGCTAGGGAGGCCACGTGCCCATTGACCATGTGAGTGACACCGCGCGCTGGGTTGCCGTCTACCGCGCCATGGAGACGGAACGGCCCGACGCGATCTTCCGCGACCCGTATGCGCGCCGGCTGGCAGGCGCCAAGGGCGAGGACATCGTTCGGTCGATGAAGCGCGGCGCGAGCGCCGCCTGGTCGATGATCGTGCGCACGGCGGTCTTCGACGAACTGATTCTGCGCGAGGTGGCGGCCAACGGCATCGACTGTGTGCTGAACCTCGCGGCGGGGCTCGACGCGCGGCCATTCCGCCTGTCGCTGCCTCCCACGCTGCGCTGGATCGACGTCGACTTTGCCGACATCCTCGATTACAAATGGCAGGTGCTCAAGAGTGAGCAGGCGTCGTGCCGGTACGAGACGGCGCCGACCGACCTCACCGACGGCGATGCGCGGCGCGCGTTGTTTGCGCGCGTGGCCACCGATCACCAGCGCGTGCTCGTGGTCGCCGAGGGGCTGCTGATCTACCTCACGCCGGCCGACGTCAGTGCGCTGGCCACCGACCTGCACGGGCAGCCGGCCTTCGCATCGTGGATCATCGACCTCGCGAGTCCACGACTGCTCAAGTGGATGACGGCGTCGTGGGGCAAGAAGGCGGCTCAGGGCAACGCGCCATTTCTCTTTGCGCCCGCGGAGGGAACCGCATTCTTCGCGGCGTCCGGGTGGAAGGAGCGCGAATATCGGTCATCGTGGATCGATGCCAAGCGGCTCAAGCGGACGATGCCCGGCGCCTGGCTGATGTCGCTCTTCGCGTTGTTCCAGACGCAGAAGATGCGGCGCGAGGCGAACCGGATGGCGGGGCAGGTACTGCTGGACCGGGCGTAATGGCACACGCTGGCGCATGCATGGCAGCGAACGCTGGAGCGTGCCCGCGCGTGGCTGCCCGTCAAACCCCGGAGCACATGACACCGCGGCTGCGCCGGGCCCGTAGGCATTCGAAACACCATCACTACGAGAGCATCACCATGCGTCGAGTCCCGCTGCTTCTCCTGGCCCTTGTCCTTGCGCTTCCGTCTCGCGCCGTGGCGCAGGTTGCGCCGGCCGTGGACGACATCATCGCACGCTATGTGCAGCGCAGCGGCGGCATCGCGCGCCTGCACGCCATCCAGTCGGTGCGAAAGAGCGGAAAGTTCTATGGCGGCGGCGGCTTCGAGGCGACCGTGGCGCACGAGCGCCGTCGGCCCAATCTGGTGCGCGAGGAGTTCGCCTTTGGCGGGATGACCGGCGCCACCGCCTACGACGGCAAGGCGGGCTGGAAGATCGAGCCCTGGGGCGGCAAGAAGGATCCCGAGCCGATGGGCGAGGAAGAAACCAAGGGCATTCTCGAGGAGGCGGAGTTCGACGACCCGCTGTTCGACTACCGGCAGCGCGGCAACACGGTGGAGTTCCTCGGCACGGAACAGCTGGAGGGCACGAGCGTCTACAAGCTGCGCGTCACGCTGGCGACCAACGGGGACGAGCGCACGTACTATCTGGACGCCGAGTCGTGCGTGCCGATCAAGTACGAGGTGAAGCGCACCATTCGCGGCGCCGAGCGCACGTTTGAAGTGGAGCTGGGCGACTATAAGGACGTGCAGGGCGTGCTTTTCGCGTTCTCGTTCGCGATTGGCGCCAAGGGGAGTGCGAGCGCCGACAAGCAGCAGTACGCGTGGGATCGCATCACGGTGAATCCGGTGATCGCCGACGCGCGCTTTGCGAAGCCGGCGGCGGGCGAGAAGCTGGTGACGGCGTCCGAAGCGGCGGCCGCGCAGCCCGGCGTTGCCGGGCCGAGTCCGGCGTTGATTGCCGCGCCTGCGGCATGGCCGCCGCTGGGTACGCATGGCGCCGCCGGCCTGCAGGTGGACTCAGAGACCACCTCGGGGCTGGGCGCGCGCAACATCGGTTCGGCCGTCATGAGCGGGCGCATCGCGGCGCTGGCCGCGGTACACGAGGGCAGCCGGCTCACGGTGTACGTGGGCGCGGCGAGCGGCGGCGTGTGGAAGTCCACGAACGCGGGCACCACGTTCAAGCCCGTGTTCGACAAGCAGGATGTGCAGTCCATTGGCGCGCTCGCCATCGACCCGACGAACCCCAAGGTCATCTGGGCGGGCACCGGCGAACCGTGGATGCGCAACAGCGTCTCGGTGGGCGATGGCATCTACAAGAGCACCGACGCGGGCGAGACGTGGACGAACATGGGGCTCAAGGCATCGGAACGCATCGTGAAGATCCTCATCGACCCGCGGCAGTCGAACACGGTGTACGCCTGCGTTCCAGGCAAGCTGTGGAGCGACAGCAACGATCGCGGCATCTACAAGACCACCGACGGCGGCGCGACGTGGGCGAAGATTCTTGCCGGCGGCAACGCGGCGACCGGCTGCTCGATGATGACCATGGACGTGACGGCGCCGGGCACGCTGTACGCGGGTCTGTGGGAATTCCGCCGCAAGGGATGGACGTTTCGATCCGGCGGCGAAGGCCCCGACGCGCCGAGCGCGAGCGCGATGTTCAAGACCACGGATGGCGGCGCCACGTGGGCGGCGCTGGACGCCACGAGCGCCACGGGGCTGCCGCCAAAGCCGTGGGGGCGCGTGGCGGTGACCGTGGCGCCGTCCAAGCCGAACGTGGTGTACGCGTTCATCGAGGCGGTGCCGCCGCTCAACGGCCTCTACCGCTCAGACGACGGCGGCAAGACGTGGGCGCTGCGCGACCGCAGCCAGAGCATGCTGTGGCGCCCGTTCTACTTTGCGACGTTGGCTGTTGATCCCAAGGACGAGAATCGCGTCTACAAGCCCGACGGTTCGCTGATCATGAGCACCGACGGCGGCATGACGTTCAGCGTCATCAGCGGGAGCACGCACGGCGACTCACACGACGTGTGGATTGATCCGCTGAACTCGGATCACCTGCTGATGGGCGACGACGGCGGCCTGTGGTACTCGTACGACGGCGGCGACAAGTGGTGGAAGTCCGAGGCGCTGCCCATCTCGCAGTTCTATCACGTCAGCGTGGACATGGATACGCCGTACAAGGTGTACGGCGGCCTGCAGGACAACAGCTCGTGGGTGGGGCGGTCGCAATACCCGGGCGGCATCGCCAAGAGCCAGTGGGAGAATCTCTACGGCGGTGATGGCTTCTGGACCTTTGCCGATCCCACCGACCCGAACTTCGCGTACGCCGAGGCGCAGGGCGGCTACATCGGCCGCGTGAACCTGAAGACGCACGAGACGCGCGACATCAAGCCGCTGCCGAAGTTCGGCGAAGGGAAGCTGCGCTTCAACTGGAACGCGCCCATCCATTTGAGCCCGTCGCGCAGCGGCACGCTGTACCTCGGCGCGCAGTACCTGTTCCGGTCGCGCAACAAGGGACAGACCTGGGACCGCATCTCGCCCGACCTCTCCACCAACGACCCGGCGAAGCAGCAGCAGGAGCAGTCGGGCGGCGTGACGGTGGACAACTCGAGCGCCGAGATGCACACGACCATCTACGCCATTGGCGAATCGCCCAAGGACTCGATGATCGTGTGGGCGGGCACGGACGACGGCAACCTCCAGCTGACGCGTGACGGGGGCAAGCACTGGGCCAACGTCGCCCCAAACATTGCTGGGCTGCCGAAGGACGCGTGGGTCTCGAGCGTCGAACCGGGCCACTATGCGCCCGGCACAGTCTACGTGACGTTCGATATGCACAACAACGGCGACATGAGCCCGTATGCCTACCGGTCCACCGACTTTGGCAAGACGTGGACGTCGCTCATTGCCGCAGGGTCGCCGGTGCGCGGCTATGCGCACGTCATCAAGGAAGACCTGGTGAACGCGCAGCTGCTCTTTCTGGGCACCGAGTTCGGACTGTGGGTGTCGACGGACGGCGGCCAGCGGTGGGCGCGCTACAAGGGCGGCGACCTGCCCGCGGTGGCGGTGCGCGACCTGGCCATTCATCCGCGCGACGACGATCTGGTGATCGCCACGCACGGACGCGGCATCTGGATCATTGACGATATCACGCCCCTGCGCACGCTGACGCCAGGCACGCTGGGACGCGGCGCGGCGTTCGTGCAGACCAAGCCGGTGGTGCAGTTGCTGAGCGCCGGCGGCGGCTGGGCCAACGGCGACGCCGAGTTCATCGGCCCCAACCCGCCCGGCGACGCGCAGATCACGTATTACCTGCAGCGCCGCCACATCTTTGGCGACCTCAAGCTCGAGGTGTTCGACTCGACCGGCCGCGTGGTGCAGTCCCTGCCGACGGGAAAGCGTCGCGGACTCAGCCGCACCGCCTGGTCGATGCGCATGGCGCCGCCGCGCGTGCCGACGGCGGCCTCGTCCGCCTTTGTCGTCGGGCCGAGGTTCCTGCCGGGGCGCTACACGGTGAAGCTCACCGAAGGCGACTCGGTGTACAGCGCGTCACTGCGCGTCACGGGCGACGCACGCGTGAACCACTCCGTGGGGGACCGCAAGGCGCAGTTTGCGCTGGCGATCACGCTCTACGACCTCATGAACCAGATGGCCACGGTGGTGGACCAGATGAACGATGTGCGCGGCTCGCTCGACCAGCGTGGCACCGGGCTTGCCCAGCGCGATTCGCTGCTCGCGATGCTGCAGACCGGTTCGGCCACGGTGGACACGATGCGCCGGAAGATCGTGGCCACCAAGGAAGGCGGCATGATCACCGGCGAGGAGCGCCTGCGCGAGAACCTCGCCGAGCTGTACGGCAGCATCGTGGGCTACGAGGGGCGGCCATCGGAAATGCAGGAGCAGCGCGCCGGCGCCATCAGCCACGAGATGGGTGACGTCTCGAAGGGCTTCGACAAGTGGGTGCAGATCGAGCTGCCGAAGATCAACAAGCTGCTGCAGGCTCGGGGGATGAAGCGGATTGAGACATCGCGCGTTGTGCCATAAGCGGGGCGTGCCAGGGGCGAGTGCAGCGTCTCGAATATTGGCACTTTTCCGCCTCCCGTCCGTAATAGTGGACAGTACCTTTCATCCATATGGAAGCCAGCCTGACCGTTCCCGAGGCGCCCGCGCCCAACGTGCTCGACAAGGAAGCCCTGCTCGTGGCGTGGTTTCGCGCGCGCGAGTCTGTGCTCATCGGCTTCTCCGGTGGCGTTGATTCGGCGTACCTCGCTTGCGTAGCGCTCGAGGCGCTCGGCGCCGACCACGTGCTCGCGGTGATCGGACGCAGCGCGTCGTTTCCGCAGGAACAGTGGGCGCGGGCGCGTCAGGTGGCCGACCAGTTTGGTGTGCCGGTGCTGGAACTCGACACCGACGAGATGAACGATCCGCAGTACGCGGCCAATCCGGTGAACCGCTGCTACTACTGCAAGACGGAGTTGTGGAGCAAGCTGGTGCCGGTGGCGGCGGCCCGCGGCCTGGCGGTCATCGTGGACGGGAGCAACTTCGACGACCTTGCCGACTACCGGCCGGGCGCCAGAGCGGGCCTGGAGCAGGGCGTGGCGTCGCCGCTGGCCGAGTTGCGGTTCACCAAGGACGATATTCGCGCGCTGTCTCGGGCGCGCGACATGCCCACGTGGTCGCAGCCGTCGTCACCCTGCCTGTCGTCGCGCCTCCCGTACGGCATCGACGTCACGCCGCTGCGGCTGCGCAAGGTGGAGCAGGGCGAGCGCGCATTGCGCACGCTGGGTGTGACGGGCAACCTGCGCGTCCGCTATCACGGCGACACCGCGCGCGTGGAGATGGACACCGACCAGCTGAACCACTGGAGCGCCATCGCCCGGCGCGGCGCGGTGCGCGAGGCCGTGCGCTCGGCGGGATTCACGCGCGTGGAGCTCGACCTGCGCGGCTTCCGCAGCGGTGGACTCAATGACCTGGTGCGCGACGAGCGGGTGGACGCGTGCGTCCTCGACCTCACGGAGACTGACTGATGTTCGGTTGCCTCGGACGACTCGGCTGCCTGCTATTGTGTGCGGTGCTTGCCGTGGCCGGATGGTACACCAAGCCGATGTGGTATCCCCGGGTGCGCGCCATGGTCGTGGCCGCGCCACCGTCGCCCTTGCTGACGTGGAAGCCGATCTCCCCCGAGGCAGCCACACGCGCCACGCGCGCCGCGGACCGGTTGGCCGAGACGTCGGGACCGGTGTATGCCGACCTCACGCCGGCCGAGTTTGCCGCGTGGCAGCTGGGGCCGGCGATGCGAATCCTCGGCGCCTCGGCCGCTGATCCCCAGGCGACGGTGCACGGCGACACCTTGCTCGTGCGGGTGAATGTGGCCGTCTCGGACCTTGGCGATCCCAAGCAACTCGGGCCGCTCGCCACGATGCTTGACGGGCGCCAGCCGGTGTTGATCGGAGGGCGGCTGTCGATGGCGCGGCCGGGCGTGCTGGCGCTGCAGGTGACGCACATGACGGTGAAGGAGTTGCGTCTGCCGAGCAGGCTCGTGGAGAAGATCGTGCAGCGCATCAGCGTGAAGCAGCGTGCCGACACCAGCGTCACGGGCGCCGTGGCACCGGGCGTCATCGCCCTTCCGGTGAGCCGCAGCATTGTCGACGTGCGGGTCGCCAACGGCAAGGTGGTGCTGTACAAGGCCGCGCCGTGAGCCGACGCATCCTGGTGGTGGACGACGAGCAGGGCATTCGCGACGCCCTGTCGCAGCTGCTCGAATACGAGGGCTATGAGGTGCGCACCGCAGCGTCGGGCGCGGGCGGGCTCGCCGCCTACGCGGACTTTCGCCCGCAGCTCGTCTTTCTCGATGTGAAGATGGCGGGGATGGACGGCCTCGAGACGCTGCGCCAGCTGCGCGCGCTCGACCCGGCGGCCATCGTCGTGATGATCAGCGGCCACGCCACCATCCAGAACGCGGTGGAGGCCACGCAGGGTGGCGCGTATGACATCATGGAGAAGCCGCTCGACACCGACCGCATTCTGGTGACGCTCCGCAACGCCATTGGGCACCTGGCGCTGCGTGAGGAGAACCAGCGGTTGCGCGCGGTGGTGGAGCAGAAGTACGAGATCGTTGGGCGCTCGTACGCGGTGCGCGCGCTCATCGAGACCATCGATCGCCTGGCGGCCACCGATGCGCGGGTGCTGGTGACCGGCGAGAATGGCACGGGCAAGGAGCTGGTGGCGCGCGCGCTGCATAGGCAATCCCGGCGCGCGCAGGGGCCGTTTGTCGAGGTGAACTGTGCCGCGATTCCGGGCGAGCTGATCGAGAGCGAGCTCTTTGGCCACATGAAGGGCTCGTTCACGGGGGCCGTGCAGGACCGTGCCGGCAAGTTCGAGCAGAGCGACGGCGGCACGCTGTTTCTCGACGAAGTGGGTGACATGTCACTCGCGGCACAGGCCAAGGTGCTGCGCGTGTTGCAGGACGGCGAGGTGACGCGCATTGGCGGCGCCAAGCCGCGCAAGGTCGACGTGCGCGTGCTGGCAGCCACCAACAAGCGGCTCGAGGACGAGATTGCGGCCGGGCGCTTTCGCGAGGACCTGTACTACCGCCTCAACGTCGTGCCGGTGGTGGTGCCGCCGCTGCGCGAACGGCGCGACGACATTCCGCTGCTCATCCAGCACTTCCTCGACCAGTGTGCGCCCAAGGGAGCGACGGCACGCGGAATGGAACAGGCGGCAGCCGACCGATTGGGCACGCTCGACTGGCCAGGCAACGTGCGCGAACTCCGCAACACCATCGAACGGCTGCTCATCCTTTCGCGCGGCCCGCAGGTGACGCTGGCCGACGTGGAGCGGCTGGCCGGCGTGCGCATAGCCGATGGCGCCGCCCTAGGCGGGCTGGAATCGTGCCGCACGTTCGAGGAATTCAAGCTGGCCGCCGAGCGTGCGTTTCTGCTCGTGAAGCTGCGCGAGCACGACTGGAATGTGGCCGAGACGGCGCGCACGCTCGACATGCCGCGGTCGAACCTCTACAAGAAGATCGAGCGCCACGCCTTGGCGCGGGAGCAAGCGTGAGCGATCGCAACTGGGACGCCGAGCTGAAGAAGATCGACCGCCAGCTCGAGTCGGTGAGCGACGAGGCGATGTTCCCGGCGAAGACGGCCAAGGGTGCGCCGGCCAAGGCGCAGGCGGTCGAGCAGCAGCAATCGACGTCCACGTGGGGCGTCTTCCTGCGGCTCGCGCTCACCGTGGCGCTGGGCGTCGGGATGGTGTTCTGGCCGTACAGCGCGCGATGCGGCGTCGGGCTCGCCGGCTACCTGGGCGCGGTGACGGCGCTGGTGGTGAGCGGCGTCTGGTCGTCGGTGTGGACGTTCCGCCACCGCGCGGGGAAAGCGCACATGCTGTCGCTGCTGCTCGTCATGTGGGGGCTGGTGCTGGCGTCCATCGAGGTGCTGCCGCGGGCGGGATACGCCAAGGCGACGGCGGCTCACCCGGCGGAGTGGCGCTGCAAGGGGTAGCGAATGGCAGACGGCGCCGCGCGAGTCCCGTCTCTGGTCCTCACGCGGTAGATTCCACTCAGTCGGCGGAGAGTCTTCTACCGTCAACCGTCTTCCGTCTACCTACTTCCATCTGTCTCCATATGACAACCTTCAAGAACTTCATCGCCGGCCAGTGGGTTGAGCCGTCGACCGGCAAGTACCGCGAGAACCGCAACCCGGCCGATACCCGCGACCTCATTGGGCTCTTTCCGCAGAGCGACACGGCCGATGTGGCGCGTGCCGTCGAGAGCGCCAAGCAGGGCTTTGCCCTCTGGAAGGCGACGCCGGCACCGGCGCGCGGTGATGTGCTGCGCCGTGTGGGCGACCTCATGGCGGCGCGCAAGGACGAACTCGCCGACCTGATGACGCGCGAGATGGGCAAGCCCGTGGCCGAGACCAAGGGTGACGTGCAGGAAGGCATCGACACGGCGTACTACGCCGCCACGGAGGGACGCCGGCTCTTTGGTCACACGGTGCCCAGCGAGCTGCGCAACAAGTGGGCGATGTCGTTCCGGCGGCCGATTGGCGTGGCGGGCATCATCACGCCGTTCAACTTTCCGCTGGCGATTCCGACCTGGAAGATCTTCCCGGCGCTGCTGTGCGGAAACGCGGTGGTGTTCAAGCCGGCCTCCGACGTGCCGCACACGGGGCACGTGCTCGTGGAGATTCTGCTCGAAGCGGGGCTGCCGCCCGAGGTCGTGCAGCTGGTGCACGGCCCGGGGCGCGTGGGCAACGCCATCGTCAACCATCCGGACGTCGCGCTCGTCTCGTTTACCGGCTCCACCGAGACGGGGAGCAAGATCGGTGAGACCTGCGGGCGCATGCACAAGCGCCTGTCGCTCGAAATGGGAGGCAAGAATGCCCAGATCGTGCTCGATGACGCCGATCTCGAGCTGGCGCTCGAGGGCGTGCTGTGGGGCGCCTTTGGCACGACGGGCCAGCGCTGCACGGCGACGAGCCGGCTGATTGTGCAGGCGGGCGTGCATGACCGCTTCGTGAAGATGCTCGTCGACCGCGCGTCCAGGCTTGTGCTCGGCGACGGTCGCACGAAGGGAACCGATGTCGGGCCGCTGGTGAATGAGGCGTCGCGCGAGAACGTCGAGCGCTACGTGGAAGTCGGCAAGGCGCAGGGCGCCACGCTCGCGCTCGGCGGGCAGCGCGCCACGGGCGGCGCGCTGGACCACGGCTTCTTCTTCCAGCCGACGATCTTCACGGGCGTGACGGCCATGTCGCGCCTGGAGCAGGAGGAGATCTTCGGCCCGGTGCTGAGCGTCATCAAGGTGAAGGACGCGGCCGAAGCATTTGCGGTGAACAACGACGTGGCATACGGGCTGTCGTCGTCGGTGTACACGCGCGACGTGAACGTCGCGTTCCAGGCGCTGCAGCTGCTGGACAACGGCATCACGTACGTGAATGCGCCGACCATCGGCGCCGAGGCGCACCTGCCGTTCGGCGGCGTGAAGGCGACCGGCAATGGGCACCGCGAGGGCGGATGGGAAGTCTACGAGTTCTACTCGGAGACCAAGGTGGGGTACGTGGACTATTCGGGAGCCCTGCAGCGGGCCCAGATCGACAACTACTGACGGCGCACGGCGTATGGCGTATGGCGCACGGCGTATGGCGTACAGCAGCCGTGGGCTGTACGCGGTACGCCGCAGGCCGTACGCGGGAGGTGGCGGGGCCTTGCCTCCCGCTCGGACACCCGATTATCTCAACGCATGACCGTCCCCCCGCTTCCCTCCGAGCCGCCGCTGGTTGGCAGCGAGGTGCCGTACGGTCCGACGCCGCGCCGCAGCGCGTGGCGTCCGGTGCGGCTGTTGTGGGAATGGACCAAGTCGATGACGACGGCACTGCTGCTGTTCTTCCTCGTGCGGTCGTTCCTCGTGGAGGCGTTCAAGATTCCCAGCGGGTCGATGGAGCGCACGCTCCTCGTCGGCGACTTCCTGCTGGTGAACAAGCTCGTCTACGGCGCCGAGGTGCCGTTCACGCGCACGCGGTTGCCGGCGATGCACGCCCCGCAGCGCGGCGAGGTCATTGTCTTCCAGTGGCCGGTGGATCGCACCGTGGATTTCGTGAAGCGGGTCGTTGGACTTCCCGGAGACACGGTCGGCATGGTGAATGGCGTGCTGCAGCGGAACGGGCACGCGCAGCGGGAGGCCTACATTTCGCATACCGAGCCCGGCTCCGATCCGGGCGGCCAGGAGTTCCGCTGGCAGCGGGATTTCCTGGTGCGGGGCGCGCAGGCGGCCGCATCGTATCACCCGTCGCGCAACAACTGGGGCCCGTTGGTGGTGCCGCCCGCGCACCTCTTCGTGCTGGGGGACAATCGCGACAACTCGCTCGATAGCAGGTACTGGGGATTCGTGGCGGACTCGCTGGTGCGTGGGCGGCCGATCCTGGTCTACTTCAGCTATGAGCCCGACAGCGCGTCGTCGACGGCGTTCCTCACCAAGGTGCGCTGGCACCGGCTCGGCACGCGCGTGCGCTGACGGGTGGCCTTCCGCAGGGTTGCGGCGCGACACACATTCTGGACGGTATGACAGACCCATCAGAGCGAGCGGTGCGTCCCCGGGCAGCCGGGGCCCACCGAAAGAAGCACCCGGCAGAGGAAGGGTCGCTCGACCAATATCTTCGCGACATCAGCGTCTTTCCGCTGATCACGCGCGAGGATGAGGTCGACCTCGCGCAGCGCATCCGTCAGGGCGAGCAGGAGGCGCTGGACAAGCTCGTGCGCTCGAACCTGCGCTTCGTGGTGTCGGTCGCCAAGAAATACCAGAATCAGGGCGTGTCGCTGAGCGACCTGATCAACGAGGGCAACCTCGGGCTGATCCGCGCCGCGCACAAGTTCGACGAGACCAAGGGGATCAAGTTCATCTCCTACGCGGTCTGGTGGATCCGGCAGGCCATCCTGCAGGCGCTCGCCGAGCAGTCGCGCATTGTGCGCGTGCCGCTGAACCGCGCCGGGACGCTGCACCGCATCGGCAAGCGCGCGAGCGCGCTGCTGCAGGAGCTGGGTCGCGAGGCGACGCACGCCGAGATTGCGAGCGGGATGGACATCACCGAGGAAGAAGTCGCGCGGACCATGCTCATCTCGCAGACGCACCTTTCGCTGGATGCGCCGATGTCGCCGGGTGAGGACAACCGCCTGCTTGACTACCTGCCCGACACCGAAAGCCGGACGCCGGACGAGGAGACGTTCGAGAAGGCGCTCACGGAGTCGATCCACGAGGCGCTGCGCGGGCTCAAGGAGCGCGAAGCGAAGATCCTGCGGCTCTACTTCGGGCTCGACGGCGCGGAGCCGATGACGCTCGAGGAGATTGGCGAAGTGCTGAACATCACGCGCGAGCGCGTGCGCCAGATCAAGGAAAAAGCGCTGAGTCGCCTGCGGCACATCAGTCGCGCGAAGGCGCTGGAATCGTATCTCGGGAGCTAGGCGCGCCGTGACCTCGTGGCTGCGCCGTCTGGTGCGCACGCTCGGCGTGGACGTGGTGCGTTTTCCGCCTCGGGTGCTGCCGCCGGCACTTCCGCCCGACCTGACGGCCGCCGAGCGCGCGATCATTGCCCGCGTCGCCCCGTTCACCATGACCAGCATCGAGCGCCAAGTGGCGCTCGCGCGCGCGGTGGAGCACATCGTGCGCGCCGGGATTCCCGGGAGCATCGTCGAGTGCGGGGTCTGGCGCGGGGGGAGCAGCATGGTGGCGGCGCTCTCGCTCATCGAGGCGGGCGACGCCACCCGCGACCTCTTTCTGTACGACACCTTTGAGGGAATGACCGCGCCGACGGCGGCGGACCGCACCTACGACGGGACGTTGGCGAGCGACCTGATGGCCCGCGATGCCGGAGCGTCAGGCGTGCGCGCCATCGCCAGCCTCGCCGACGTGCGCGCCAACATGGCCTCCACCGGCTACCCGGCCTCGCGTGTGCATTGCGTGGCCGGGCCGGTGGAACAGACCATCCCGGGACAGGCTCCTGCTGGGCCCATCGCGCTGCTCCGCCTCGACACCGACTGGTACGAGTCGACGGCCCACGAGCTGGCGTACCTCTTTCCGCTGATCGCACCGGGCGGCGTGCTGATCCTTGACGACTACGGCCATTGGGACGGGGCGCGGCGCGCGGTGGACGAGTACTTCGCCGCATGGCCCACGCGCCACTTGCTACAGCGGATCGACTACACCGGTCGCTTGGTGGTCAAGTAGGCAGGGGAAGGACGCGGGGGGCCGTGGCGGGCGGGTGCGCCGTGTGAGGTGGGAAGACCCGACGCGCCCGTACTGTTATCGTTAATCGAGGTCCGCGGTCGCCTGCTGCGACCACCATCCGGATTCCATATCCTCCATCGTCCCCATGGCCTCCACCTACAGCTTTGACGTGACCACCGGCGTCGACCTCCAGGAAGTCGACAACGCGATCAACCAGGCGCAAAAGGAGTCGGCGCAACGCTACGACTTCAAGGACGCCAAGGCGCTGACGATCGAGTTCGCGCGCGCCGAGGGCGTCATCCGCCTGCATACGGACCACGACATGCGCATGCGCGCGCTCTACGACATCGTGTTGTCCAAGCTCATCAAGCGTGGCGTGCCGGTGAAGAACCTGGAGGTCGGCGAGGATGTGCCGGCGGGCAACGACACACTGCGGCGCGAGATCACGCTGAAGCAGGCGCTCGACTCCGAGACGGCCAAGAAGGTGTCGGCGACGCTCAAGGACGCCAAGCTCAAGAAGGTGCAGGCGTCCATCCAGGGCGACCAGGTGCGCGTGAGCGGTTCCGACAAGGACACGCTGCAGGAGGCCATGGCGCTGCTGCGCGGCACCGACTTCGGGGTCGAACTGAAGTTCGGGAACTACCGGTGAAGTTTGCCGTCGTCACCCTGGGCTGCGACAAGAACACCGTCGACAGTGAGCGCTACGTCGCGGAGCTGCGCGCGCACGGGGGCGAGCCGGTGGACGCGCTCGACACGGCGGAGCTGATCGTCGTCAACACGTGCGGCTTCATCGACGCGGCCAAGAAGGAATCGCTCGACGCGATCCTCGAGGCCGCGCAGCGCAAGGGCGACGGCGCCTGCCGTACCGTCGTGGCGGTGGGGTGCATGGTGGAGCGCCACAAGGCGGAGATGCAGGAGGCGCTGCCCGAAGTCGACCTCTTTCTCGGCGCATCGGAAACGGACCGGCTCGTGACCGAACTGCACGCGCGCGGGCTGATTGGCGACCCCGAGACGCTGCATCCGGGCGTGCGCCTGTACACGGGCGACACGCCGTGGGTGCGCTACCTCAAGGTGAGCGAGGGATGCGACCACGGCTGCGCCTTCTGCGCCATCCCGCTGATGCGCGGCCGGCACCGCTCGTTTGCGCTCGACGACATCGTGCGCGAGGCGCAGTTGCTGGAGATGCAGGGCGCGCGCGAGATCAACCTCGTGGCCCAGGACCTCGCGCATTACGGCCGCGACCGTCAGGACGGCATGCGCCTGCCCGAGGTGCTGCGCGCGCTGGTGCGCGAGACGTCGATTCCGTGGATCCGCAACATGTACCTCTATCCGTCGGGCATCACGCCGGCGCTGCTGGAGGTCATCGCCGCCGAGTCGCGCATCGTGCGCTATCTCGACATGCCCATCCAGCATGCGTCCGATTCCGTGCTCGAACGCATGCGGCGTCCCGAGCGCCAGCAGCGCATTCGCGAGCGCGTGGCGCGTTGTCGCGACGCCGTGCCGGGAGTGGCCATCCGCACCACATGCATCGTGGGATTTCCGGGCGAGTCGGACGATGACGTCGCGCAACTGCTCGCGTTCCTCGAGGAGATCGCGTTCGAGCGCGTGGGCGTTTTCGCGTACTCGCCGCAGGAGGGGACGCGCGCGGCCGAGATGCCCGACGATGTGCCCGAGGATGTCAAACGCGACCGGCTGGAGCGCGTGCAGGAGCTGCAGCGGCACATCACGGCATCGCGCTATGAGTCGCGCGTGGGAGCACGCACGCGCGTGCTCGTGCAGGAGTCGGCGGGCGATGGGCATCCCGCCTCGGGACGCGTGCCGTGGCAGGCCGACGACATTGACGGCCTGACGTGGCTCGACGGCGACGCGCCGGCCGGGCGATTCGCCGAGGTCGAGGTGACGGAGGTCGTCGACGACTACGACTTCCGGGCGCGCGTCCTGTCGGTGGATGACGCGCCGCCCGCTGCGCCGCGCGTGGCCACGCGCGCATTGCCCGTGATGGGTTCGAGCGTCGGGAGCTACGGCCGGTGAAGGTCCGGCGGCCGGCCGCAGCGCTTGTGCTGATGCTCATCGGCGCGTGCGTCACGACGCGGCTCGGCGTGCCCGTGGAGGAGCCGCTGCGCGTCATCGGGCTGCCGGCTGCAGCGCCCGATGCAGCGCCGCCGGCCGCCGCCGTCGCGCGCACCGACGACGTGCCGCGCGATGACGCCCCTGACTTTCGGCGTGAGGGGGACCGCGACGTGCGTGTCGCCCTTGCCACGACGACGCCGGCGCCCGGTGTGGCCGCCTCCGGCGCGTGGCGCATCTTCGACGATCGCGAGAGCGTGCTGCTGCGCGGGCGTCCCGGCGAAGTGTGGGCGCTGGAACAGCGCGCGGGGCAATTGCGCGCGGTGCGCAGCGACGGTTACGCCAGCGCCTGGCGCCAGGCGCCGCTCGTCTTGCGTGTCGATCGCGCCGAGGACTTCGTGCTCCATGGCGGCCGCCGGTACCGCGGCGTGCTGCGCTTCTTTCCCGCCGACGACGGCGTGGGCGTGATGGTGGTGAACGTGCTTGCCGTCGAGCAGTACCTGCGTGGCGTCGTGCCGCTTGAGATTGGCGGCGGGCGCACCGCGGCGGAACAGCCCGCGGTGGAGGCGCAGGCGGTGGCCGCGCGCAGCTACACGTTCGTGCGGCTCGCCGCGGGGGGCGGGAGCGCGGCGCGGCACGCCAACTATGATGTCGTCGCCGGGACGTCGGACCAGGTGTATGGCGGCGTCGAGGCAGAGCGCGCGTTCAGCGATGCGGCGGTGGCTGGCACCTCGGGGCTCGTGCTGAAATACGGCGGGCGCACGGTGGACGCGCCCTACTCGGCCTCGTGCGGCGGCGAGACGGCCAGCGCAGACGAAGTGTGGCGCACCGGGGGCGCGGCGTATCTGCGCCGGGTGAGCGATCGCATTCCGGGTACGCAGCGCTACTACTGCGACCCGGCGCCGCGTTTCGCCTGGACCCGAACGCTGGAGTCTGCGGAACTGGACGCCGCCCTGCGCCAGTACCTGCGCGCCTACGTCACGGTCCCGCCCGCCGGGCCGGGCCACGCGTTTGCCGTGACGGTCGAGGCGCGCACTCCGAGCGGGCGCGTGGCGCGGCTGCTCATCGAGACTGACGCCGGCCGCTTTGCACTGCGCGGCAACGATGTGCGCTATGTACTGCGCGTGCCCGGTGGCGAGATCCTGAACAGCACCTATTTTTCGGTCGAACCAGAGACGGGCCCGGGCGGCGTCCTGCGCCGACTGGTCATCCGTGGCAACGGATGGGGCCACGGTATCGGGATGTGCCAGTGGGGAGCAATCGGCCGCGCACGCGCCGGTCAGGACGTACGCACGATCCTCCGCACGTACTACCCGGGCACGGACCTCGGCCCTGCCAACTGAACCCGCCATTCGCCATGCTGACCAACACCTCCAAGACGCTGTGCCTGACTGCCTGCGCGCTTGCGCTGGCTGCGCCGAGGGCCATGCATGCACAGGCGCAGGGGGCAGTGGTGTCGCAGGCCGACACGATGGTGGCGCGGCGCCTCCAGGTCACACTGCTCACGTTCGGCCAGGGCGGGGAGGTCTTTGAGCGCTTCGGCCACAACGCCATCCGCATTGCCGACCCGTTGACCGGGCTCGACATCAGCTGGAACTGGGGCATGTTCTCGTTTGACGAACCCAACTTCCTGGGGCGCTCCCTGCGCGGCACGTCGCGCTACTGGATGACCGGATTCGAGACGGTACCACTGCTGGCGTATTATCAGGAGACCAATCGCCAGACGGTCGAGCAGGTGCTCAACCTCAGCGGCGCGCAGAAGCAGGCGCTGTATCGGCTGGTCCGCGAGAACGAACGCGAAGAGAATAAATACTACCGATACGACTATTTCCGCGACAACTGCTCCACGCGCGTGCGCGATGCGCTCGATGCGGTGCTGGGCGGGGCGCTGAAGCGCGCGTGGATCGACTCGCTGAGCGACCACTCGTACCGCAGCGAGGCGCTGCGCCTCACGGAGGCCGCGCCGCTCAGCCGCCTCGGCATCGACATCGCGCTCGGCCCGCTCGCCGACACGCGCATGACGGCGTGGGACGAGATGTACGTGCCCATGCGCCTGCGCGACCGCCTGCGAGGCGTGATGGTGCCCGGGCCGGGCGGCGTGCCGGTGCGGTTGGTGGAGCGCGAGCGCGTGGTGTATGCCTCCAACCGTGATCCCGAACCGGCGGCGCCCGACGCGCTGCCGGGCCTGTATGTCGCCATTGCGCTCGGGTCGCTCGTGCCGCTCGCGCTGCTGGGCGGGCTCGCCTTCATGAGCGCCCTGCGGGGCCGCTGGGTCGGCGCGCAGCGCGTCGCCCGCGTGATGCTCGCAGGCATCGCGGCCTGCTGGTACGCGATCACCGGGCTTGTGGGCACCCTGGTCGTCTTCATGGAGCTGTTCTCGGCGCACATCTTCTGGTACAGCAACTGGAACGTGCTGCTCCTGTCGCCGGCCGCGCTGGCGGCGGCGTGGTTCGTGCCGCGCGCGGTGGCCACCGGGCGAGGCGAAGCGGCCGCGCGCTGGCTGGCCGGCTTTTGCGCGGCCAGCGCACTCGTGGCGCTGTCGCTGTCGCTCACGGGCGCCAGCGGGCAATCCAACGGCGCGGTGGCGATCGCCTGTGCGCCCACCATGATGTACCTCGGGCTTCTGGTGCCGGCCCTCACGCTCATTCGCCGGGCACGCGCGTGACGCGCGCGGCCGGCATCGACGTGGGCGGGACGTTTACCGACCTTGCCGCGATTGACGCCGACGGCGCCGTGGTGGCGCGCAAAGTCCTCAGCACGCCGGGCGACCAGAGCGAAGGTGTGGCCTCCGCACTCGACGCGCTGGGCGCGCCGGCCAGAACCGTCGCGCGCATTGCGCACGGCACCACGGTGGTCACCAACCTGCTGCTCGAGCGACGCGGCGCGCGTGTGGTGCTGTGCGCCACGGCCGGCGCCACGGACGTGCTCGAACTGAGACGTCAGGAGCGCGCGTCGTTGTACGACCTCTCGGCGGCGCATCCGGCGCCGCTCGTCGTGCCGACGGATGTCGTCGGCGTGCGCGAGCGGCTGGAGCCGGGCGAAGTGCGCGTGGAGCTCACCGACGGAGAAGTCGCGCGTGTGGTCGCCGAGGTCGTTGCACGGGCGCCCGCGGTGGTGGTGGTCGCGCTGCTGCACGCGTACGCCAACGGCGCCCACGAGCGGCGTCTCGCGCAGGCGTTGCGGGCGGCACTTCCATTGGCCGACGTGGTGTGCGCGCACGAGGTGCTGCCGGAGATTCGCGAGTACGAGCGCACGGCGACCGCTGTGGCCGAGGGCTACGCCCGGCCAGCGGTGGCCACGTATCTCGCGCGACTCGGACGCACCGTGAGCGAGCGCGGGCATCCCGCGCCCAGCGTGATGACGTCGGGCGGCGGCATGCGCACCGCGGCCGAGGCGGCGCGTGCGGCGGCATCGCTGGCGCTTTCGGGGCCGGCGGGCGGCGTCGTGGGCGCCGCCGCGGTGCTGCGCGTCGCCGGCTTCGACCGGGCCCTGACGATCGATATTGGCGGCACAAGCGCCGACGCAGGGCTCATCCTCGACGGCGAGCCGCTGGTGGAGTCGGGCGGCGATGTGGCGGGCGTGCCCATCGCGTTGCCGCGCGTGCTCGTCGACACGGTGTCGGCCGGTGGGGGATCGCTGGGGTGGATCGACGACGGCGGTGCCCTGCGCGTGGGCCCGCGCAGCGCGGGCGCCGTGCCAGGACCTGCGGCGTTCGGGCGTGGCGGCACGCAGCCGACGGTGACTGATGCCAATCTCGTGTTGGGGCGCATTGTCGCGCATCGCATGAGCGGCGGCGTGAAGCTCGACGTCGAGGCGTCGCGGCGCGTGGTGTCAGCGCTGGCCGCGCAACTTGGCGCAGATGTCACGCGCACCGCGCAGGCCATGGTGAACATTGCGGACGCCGAGATGGCGCGCGCCCTGCGGCGCGTGAGCGTGGACCGCGGCGTCGATCCGCGCAGCTGTGTGCTCATGGCGTTCGGCGGGGGCGGCCCGCTGCACGCGTGCGCGCTGGCCGACCTCATCGGCGCCACGCGTGTGCTCGTGCCGCCGCACGCGGGCGTATTGAGTGCGCTAGGGCTCGCCATGGCGCCTGAACGCCGCGAGTCGGCCGTGAGCGTCATGCGGCGCACCGATGCGCTCGATGGCGCGCACGTGCGCGCAGTTGCCGATGCCCTTGCTGGGCAGGTGGAGGGGGCGGTGCGCGCGTGGACGGCGCGTACGCGCTATGTGGGGCAGGGCTACGAACTCGACATTCCGTGCGCGCCCGGCGATGACGGCGCGGCCATCGCGGCGCGTTTTGCCGGCCGACACCACGCGCGCTACGGCTTTGTGCTCGACCGCGAAGTGGAGGTGGTGGCCATGCGGCACACGGCCAGCTCGCTGGCCGAATCGGTGCGATTCGCGCGGCACGGGACACCCACGTGGACCGATGCAGGTCTTGTGGACGACGGTTCACCGTGCGACGCGATCGTGGCTGGCGAGGCCGTCATCACGCTGCCCGACGCCACGCTGTTCGTGGCGCGCGGCTGGACGGCGCGCGCACTCCCGGTGGGCGGCTGGCTGGTGGAGCGCGTGCCATGAGCGGCTTCGACCCGCTGGCCATCCGTGTCTTCGCCTCGAGCGTCGCCATGATCGCCGAGGAAATGGGCGCGGTGCTCACGCGCGGGTCGCTGTCGCCCAACATCCGCGAGCGGCGCGACGCGTCGTGCGCCCTGTTCGACGCCGATGGCCGCATGATCGCGCAGGCGGCGCACATTCCGGTGCATTTGGGGGCGATGCCCGAGGCGGTGCGCGCGGTGCGTGACCGCCATCCGGCCGCTGGCGACGTGTGGCTGCTCAATGATCCGTACCACGGCGGCTCGCACCTGCCCGACCTCACGATGGTCGAGGCGATCGCGGACGATGGGTGCATCGTGGGATACGCTGCGGTGCGCGCGCATCACGCCGACGTGGGCGGGATGAGCCCGGGGTCGATGCCCTTTGGCGCGACGGAGCTGGTGCAGGAGGGCCTCGTGCTGCCGCCCGTGCGGCTCGTGTCGGGCGGTGTGCTCGACGAATCGCTGCTTGGCCTCGTGCTGGCCAATGTGCGCACGCCGGGTGAACGGCGCGGCGACCTCGCCGCCCAGCAGTCCGCCTGTCACGCCGGGGCGGCGGGCTGGCGCGCCCTGCGGGCGAGGGAGGGCGTGGCGCACGTCGAGGCCGGCGCATCGGCGTTGCTCGACTACGCCGAGCGCCGCGCCGTGGCGCGCCTGCGCGAACTCGGCGACCTCGACGCCGATGCCGAGGACTTTCTCGAGGGCGACGGGGTGACCGACGCGCTCGTGCCGGTGCGTGTGCACCTGCGTGTGCGCGACGGACGCCTGACGCTCGACTTTGCCGGCACGAGCCCGCGCGTACGCGGCAACATCAACTGCCCGGTGGCAGTCACGCGGGCAGCCGCGCTCTTCGTGCTGCGTTCGCTGCTCGACGATGACGTGCCGACCAACGATGGCATCGCGCGTGCCATTGAGATCATCACGCCCGACGACTGCTTCATTGCCGCGAAATGGCCGAGTGCGGTGGCTGCGGGAAACGTCGAGTCGTCGCAGCGCATCACCGACTTGCTCTTTGCCGCGCTGGCCAACGCCGGCGTGGCCGCGCCGGCGCAGGGCCAGGGAACGATGAACAATGTCACCTTCGGCGGAGCTGGCTGGACGTTTTACGAGACGCTGGGTGGCGGGCAGGGCGCGAGCGAGCGTGGCCCGGGGCCGAGCGCCGTCCACGTGGGCATGAGCAACACGCGCAACACCCCCATCGAGTCGCTGGAACAGGCGTACCCCATTCGCATCGATGAGTATGCGATCCGGCGAGGGTCAGGCGGACAGGGCAGGGCGGCCGGCGGAGATGGCGTGATTCGGCGCTACCGGGTGCTCGAGCGTTGCACCGTGACCCTGCTCACGGAACGGCGCACACGCGCGCCGCGTGGGTCGCACGGCGGCGGAGACGGTGCCACCGGGCGCAATCTGCGCAACGGCGAGCCGCTGCCCGCCAAGTGCCGCGTGGAGCTGCAGCCCGGTGACGTGCTGACTATCGAGACGCCGGGCGGTGGCGCGTACGGGGCCTGACGTGCGATCTTCCTGCAGGGTCCGGGTCCATCATCCAGAGAGCCCGCAATGAAGAACTTCCTGCTCGGTCTTGTCGGACTCGTCGTGCTGCTTGCGGTATTCGTTGCCGGCAACACCGCGCGCGTCTCACGCGTCGCCACGCTGTCGACGGTTGCTGCGGTCGCGGTCCCCGTGGATTCCGCCGGTGCGATCAGGCGTCTGGCCGGCGCGGTCACGTTCGAGACCATCGCCTATGAAGAGGGCACGCGCGCGCCCGACAGCGCCGCGTTCCGTGCCCTGCACGAACACCTGCGGGTGAGCTTTCCACTGGTGCACCAGCGGCTCACGCGCGACATCGTGGCAGGGCTCTCGCTGCTGTACACGTGGACGGGGAGCGACACGACGCTCGCGCCCGTGGTGCTGATGGGCCACCTCGACGTCGTGCCGGTCATTCCGGGCACGGAGCGTGAGTGGACCCAGCCACCGTTCGGCGGCGTGGTGGCCGACGGCTTTGTGTGGGGCCGCGGCACGCTCGACGACAAGGTATCGGTGCTCGCCGCGCTCGAGGGCGCCGAGCAGGCGCTGCGCGCCGGCTTCCAGCCCAAGCGCACCATCTACTTCGCCTTTGGCCACGACGAGGAAGTGGGCGGTAGCGGCGCGCGCGCGCTCAAGGCCGAGCTGGTGCGGCGCGGCATCAAAGCGCCGGCGTTGGTGCTCGATGAAGGCGGGGCGATTGCCCCCGGGGCACTGGTCGGCACGCGTGGCACGGTGGCACTGGTCGGCGCGTCGGAGAAGGGATTCCTGACGCTCCAACTGACCGTGCGCGGCACGGGCGGGCACTCGTCAGCGCCGCCGCCGCATACGGCCATCGGCCGACTCGCCATGGGCATCGCCCGGCTCGAAGAGTCGCCGTTTCCACTGGTGCTCGACGGCCCCACCGAGGCCATGCTGCAGCACCTGCGTGACGGGATGCCGTACGGGCAGCGCTTGGCGTTGAGCAACCTGTGGCTGTTCCGATCAATGATCGCCAACGGAATGGCCGCCAAGGCATCGGGGGCGGCGATGCTGCGCACGACCACCGCCGTGACCATCGTCAGCGGCGGCGTGAAGGCCAACGTGCTGCCCATCGAGGCCAAGGCCATCGTCAACTTCCGCATCCGGCCGGGCGAGTCGATTGCCAGCGTCACCGAGCAGGTGCGGCACATCATCGGCGACACCGGGGTGGTCCTGGAGGCCGTTGGCTTCCGCACGGAGCCGTCGAAAGTCAGCGACGCCGGGGGCACGGGCTTTGCCGCCATCGAGCGGTCGTTGCGCGAAGTCTATCCCGAACCGGGGCTGATCGTCACGCCATATCTGGTCACCGGCGGAACCGACGCGCGCATCTGGTCGGATCTCAGCACACAGACGTTCCGCTTCCTCGCCGCGCCGGTCACCGCCGACGCCATGTCCCGCGTGCACGGCACCAACGAGCGCGTGGAAGTGGGCGGCTATCTCACCGCGGTGCGTTTCTACGAACGGTTGCTGAGGAACACCGACGGGCTGTGAGCGCGCGCGCCGCGCCGCGTGACTACGGGGCGGTCGGTTGCTGGCTGGCGCGGCGGCGTGCTTCGCTGAGGTAGCCGGGGGCCACGTCGAGCAGGTTCGCCAACTTGCGGAGCAGGGTCGACTCGCGGTCCTCGACCTTGCCGTCGGCCAGGATGACGCCGTACATCACCTCGGCCAGCACCACGCGCTGCCCGGTGTCGAGGTGCTCGCAGATCATCCGGGTGAACTGGAAATGGTCGATGGCCTTCAGGCGCTCGACATCCGCCAGCTCGATGAGTTCGTGCACACCCGGCACGTCCAGGTTGAAGTGCCGGCTCAGGGCCGACTCGATGTGCGCCTTCTCCGGGGGCGTGAACTCCCCGTCGGCGTACGCAAGGTCCAGCAGCAGCGCGGTGGCGGCCAGCTGGATCTCGTCGTGCGGCGACTCGGCGGGAGTGGCTGAAATCTCCACCGACCGGCGTTGGCGGATGAAGCGGCGCAGGGGTTCGAGCATCTCACGTGCTAGACGAGCCAGTGGTCGCTTAAGTCTCGCGGACGCCGCCGCCTCACACGGTTGCCCGGGGCCTGTTGCCCGGGGCCTGTTGCCCGGGGCCTTGCCCACGACGGCACTGCCGGCGCACCTTGCACTCGATGCCTGCCACGTTCGCGGTCGCCCTGCTGGCGCATGCCCGTCCGGACCTCCTCGCGCAGACGCTCGCGGCGCTGCGTGAGGCCGGAGTGCCGCGGATCTATGCGTATGTCGACGGCTCGCGCGGACCGTCAGACGACGCCGGGCACGCGGCCGTGCTGGCGCTCCTGCAGGGCATTGACTGGTCCTCCGTGACCGTCGTGGCGCGCGAGGCCAATCTGGGCCTGCATGCATCGGTGCGTGCCGGACTCGACGACTTCTTTGCCCGCGAGCCTGCCGGCATCGTGCTCGAGGATGACAACCGGCTGGCGCCCGGCGCCTACGCCTGGATGTGCGAGGCCCTCGACCGGTACGCCGACGATGCAACGGTGGGCGTCATCAATGCCTGGGCGCACCGGCGCTTCATTCCGGCCGACGTCGCGGGGCCATGGTGGAGCATGCGATGGTCGGGGTGGGGCTGGGGCGCCTGGCGCCGCACCTGGGCGCTGATGCGCGAGCCGGTGGACGTCGTGCTGGCCCGGTTGGAGCGCGACGGCATTGATGCTTCGGCCTACGGCTCCGACGTCGTGACGACGGCGCGACTGGGCTTTTGGGATGCGCATCTCGGGCTCGCCCTCTACGGCGCGCGGATGCTCACGCTGTATCCGCCGCGGAGTCTCGCCGATCATCTGGGAGTGGGCGACCGCGCGACCAACCAGCACAGCGCCGGGCAGTGGCGCGCCGTACCGGCTGCGCCGCTCATCGAGCGATGGCCGTGGCCGGACCGCGTGGCGGAGCATCCACGCAGCCGGGAACTCTGGGCGAAGGCGGCGGTGGCCGACCTGCCACCGTCGACGCCGCGTACGCTGGCGGTTCGCATTCGCCGCCGACTGGTCGTGGCGTGGCATCGGCTGTCACGGGCGTGGCGCCAATGGCCCGAAGGGTTGGCGCTGCGACTGGCGCTCGCGCTGCACCGCATGCGGCGCGCGCGACCGTACGACGATGAGGCGCACGGCGTCACCTCACCGATCCGCCACCTCTGGACCGGGTTTCTGGACAGCCATCGCGATGCGTTCTACGGCCGCAGTCTCGAGATCGGTGATGCGCGCGTATCCACCGCCATGGGGGGCGCCCAAATGACGCGCTGTGAGGTCATGGATCGCGTGGCCGGCCCTGGGGTGGACCACGTGGTCGACCTGCAGACGGGGTGGGATCTGCCCGAAGGCGCGTTCGACGTCTTTCTCAACCAGTTCACGGTGCACCTCGTCGAGGATGACCGGGCCGCGCTCTGGCACAGCGTGCGCACCGTGCGCGCCGAGGGGACGCTCCTCGTCAATTTCGTCTGCGCGGGCTCTGCGCCGCCACAGGGTGCGACCTATGGTGCAACGACGAGCCTTGTCTGGCGCAGCTACACCGTACCCGGCGTCCGTGCCCTCCTCACCGAACTCGGCATCGACGACGCGCACGTGGTGCTCGAGCCGTTGGGTGGCGCCGGAGCCATCGCGGCCTACGTGCTCGGCGTTCCCGTGGAGGCCATGGATCGGCGCACGGTGGACCACGTCGATCCTGCCGCGCCGCTGCTCATCGGCGCACGCATCACCAAGCCCGTGCGCTGGACGCCGCGCTGGAGTCCGACGCGCGCCTAGCTGGGTCCGCCGCTGCGCCCCGTCGACAGACCGGGGCGCAGCGTGAGACGGGCGATCTACTTGTGGGTCAGCGTCCAGACGTACGCGGCGACGGCCTGCACCTGCGGGTCGGTGAGATTCATCGGGCCACCACGGGCGCGCATCGCGAAGCGGTGCGACGTGTCCTTGATGGCCGTCTGCGCCACGCCCTCCGTGATGATCGTCACGATCTCGTCGTAGCTTCCGGCCTTGAGCTGCAGCCACTTCTTGCCGTCGAGCGCCGGGGCGTTGGCGGCGCCCACGCCGCCTTTGCCATGGCAACGCTGGCAGGCGCCGGTGTTGAACAGTGAATCGCCGAGCGCAACATTGGCCTTCGTTACGAGCGGTGGGCGCCGCACGGCGCCCGGGTGACAGGCGGCCAGCGCAGCGACGCCGGCGACGGCGAGCAGCAGCGAACGGGCGATGGGACGGAGCATGGGGGGGCTCGCGGGTGAGGGAAGTGGTCCGGCGATCCGCCCGCGGGAGCGGGGTGCCGAGGGCATACGATAATGTCGGCGTCGCACCGCCGCGAGGCACAGGCAACGTTTCGGTTCCTTGCGGCGTTCGTTCAACAGACCCCCGCACCCTCTGACATGGCCTTCAACGCCGCCCCCGCTCGCCGCGCCTGGGTGAACCTCGCCTCCGTGCTTGGCACGATTACCGTCAACGCGCTGGCCAACATCGTCCCGTTCAATGGGCAGAACACCGGGCAGGTGTCGGACCGCTTCAAGGTCTACTTCGTGCCGTCGGGCTACGTCTTCGCCATCTGGGGCGTCATTTACGTCGGCTGGCTGGCCTTCTGCGCCTTCCAGCTGATGCCGGCGCATCGCGCCAAGTCGCGCTTTGCCGCGATGGGATACTGGTTTGCGCTCAGCGGCGTCTTCAACTCCCTGTGGCTGGTCTGCTGGCACTACAACCGGTTCACGCTGAGTCTCGTCGTGATGCTGCTCCTGTTGGCGACGCTGATCGTGTCGTACCGGCGGCTCGACGTGGGGCGTCGGCGTGTCTCTCTGGTCGAGCGGTGGTGCGTCGATGTCCCGTTTGGGCTGTACTTGGGGTGGATTTCGGTGGCGACCATCGCCAATGTCAGCGACGTGCTGTGGATCAACGGGTGGAGCGCGTGGGGCGTCGCGCCGCAGCTCTGGACGGCGGTCATGCTCGGCGCGGCGACAGTGCTGGGCGCTGCCGTCGTGCGGCGACGCCACGACGTGGCGTTCCCACTGGTGCTCGCGTGGGCATTTGTGGGCATCGCCAATCGCCAGAGTGGGCCCCACGCGTTGCCGGAGCCCTCGCTGGTGGTCAATGCAGCGTGGACGGCGGCGATCGTGTCGCTGATGCTCGCCACGGCGGCATTCAGCTGGCGCATCGGCCAGAAGCGCGCCTAGCGCGCTGAGCCCGCCTCGCCCACCGTCACCGACGGTTCGCTGGCAAATTCAAGCGTCAACACCGAACAGGTTGCGTCGCTCGGCCGCTCGGCGAGCGTGACGACGACACCGTTGTCCACCAGGCGCGCGCCCAGGCGCTCGCGCGGTGACGCGCCGAGCATGCGGGCGCGCGTGGGCGTCGTGTGCAGTCCGGGCAGCAGCAGCTCGCGCTGCGCCGGCCACTCGGGGAGGAAGCAGTTGAGCCGCCGCGCCGCTCGTGTCACGCGGAAGGGCAGGCCGTCAAACGGCGACGCCTGCGTG
The DNA here is from genome assembly GCA_025361705.1 of Gemmatimonas sp. Taxonomy (GTDB): domain Bacteria; phylum Gemmatimonadota; class Gemmatimonadetes; order Gemmatimonadales; family Gemmatimonadaceae; genus PNKL01. Next base: position 15,088 of record JANYJW010000064.1, on the reverse strand, counting down.
CCGTGGATCGCCTCGCCGTGCACCGTCATCCATCGTGCGAGTCCCTCGAGCCGTTCCACGCTCTCCGGTGGCAGACTGCCGTCGCCCCGCGGGCCCACGTTGAGCAGCAGGTTGCCGCCTTTCGACGCGGTCTCGGTGAGCATCCCCACCAGCTTCGGCAGCGACTTCCAATTGTGGTCGGCGCGGTTGAAGCCCCAGTTGTCGTTCATCGTGATGCACGACTCCCAGTCCACGCCGGCCAGTCCGCGATCGGGAATCTTCTGTTCCGGCGTCCCGAAGTCGCCCAGTCCGGGACGAGAGAGCGTCGCCTCCAGGCCGTTGGCAGGCTGCGACGCCACCCGGCTGTTGATGAGCGTGCGGGCACTGCACTGGTGGACGTGGGCGGCAAGCGCCTGGCCCCGCTCAAAATTCCATGTGCTCTCCCACTCGCCGTCGAACCACATCACGCCAATGTCGCCATAGGTGGTGAGCAGTTCCTCCACCTGCGCCTCGAGGTACCGCACGTACCGGTCCATCGAGGCGTCGCCGACCGGTCGGGCCGCCAGTTCCCACTCGCGACGTGGCAGATAATCGGGATGGTGCCAGTCCATGATGGAGTGGTACCAGCACGGCACCACGCCGTGGCGACGGCACGCGTCGGCCACGGCGCGCATGATGTCCTTGCCATACGGAGTGTGCGCCACGTGGAAGCGGCCGGCCTTTGACGGCCAGAGCCCAAAGCCGTCGTGGTGCTTGGTGGTGATCACCAGGTACTTCATCCCCGCCGCCGCCGCGAGCGCGGCCAGCCGGTCGGCGTCAAAAGCCTCGGGATTGAAGCGGTCGAGCAGCGTGTCGTACTGCTCGAGCGGGATCTTGGCGTTGTTGCGAATCCACTCGCCGTAGTCGGTGCGTCCGTTCCACTCGCCGGCGAGCATCGCGTACATGCCGAAATGCACGAACATCCCGAACCGGGCCTCTCGCCACCACTGCATCCGGTCGGCCTCGTGGAGCATCATGCCCGGAGCGCCGGCGAGGCCGGCGTGCGGCGTGGCACCCAGCCGTTGCGCGGCGAGCGATAGAAGCGCAGCCTGCGCGCTCGCGCGGACAAAGTCGCGGCGTCTCATCATGGTGGCTCCCGTGTCTGCAGTGCGACAGCGTCCCGCGAGATTCCCGCCTAGCGCCGTGCGTCGCCCGGCTCGCGCTCCGCCTTGATGGTGTACAGTGCGGCGTCGGCGCGCTCCATCGCTTCATTGAGCGGCAGCGACGCGTCCAGCGAGCTGACGCCGAGGCTCGCCTTGATGATGAAGTTGAGTCCGGGTGGACGCAGCGCCGAGATGGCGCCGGTGAGCCGCGAACTCAGCTGGGTGGCCACCGCTTCGCCGCCTTCGCCGATGAGCGCCACGAATTCGTCGCCCCCCCAGCGCGCCACGATGTCCGACTCGCGCAGGATGCTCTTGAACGCCTGCGCCACCACGCGGATGGCGAGGTCGCCGGCGGCGTGTCCATGCTGGTCGTTGATGGCCTTGAGGCCGTCGATGTCGGAGAAGACCACCACCGGATTGTGCTTCTCGCGGCGCGCGCGTGCCACCTCCGCCTCGGCGAAGAAGGCGAAGCCGCGCCGGTTGGCGAGGCCCGTGAGCTCGTCGACCAGTGCGAGCGCGTGCAGGTCGCGTTCATAGCGCAGTTGCTGCGCGATGTCGCGCGCGAGGACCACCACGGCGGGCTTGTCGAAGTACAGGCACGGTCCGGCCGTCAGTTCCACGTCCACCAAGCGACCGGTGGTGCTGCGCAGCTGGCCCCGTTGGCGCTGCGCCCGTTCGTCCACGGGCGTTGCCGGCGGCGAGTCGAGCAGCGCGCGCAGCTCCGGCGGCACGAAGTCGTACATGGTGCGTCCGCGCAGCAACTCCTCGGTCTCCATGCCGAGCAAGCGTGCCGCTGCCAGGTTGGCAAATCGCACCTGGCCATCCGCGTGCACGATCACCGCGTCGGGAGACAGCGCCAGCAGCTGGTGATAGCGCGCCTCGGTTTCGCGCAGGGCGCGCAGTTGCGTGTAGGCCCGGTACCGCCCCGAGTACAGCCAGGCGGCCGCGAGCAGTGACAGTGCGAGGGCGGCGTACAACCACTCGACCGGCGTCTCCTTGCGTCCTTGGGGCACGCTGATGTCGTCTCGCGTGCGCGGGATGATCTGCCAGACCAGTGGATCGTCGGCGTTGTCGCGGTAGGACGCGATCACGCCCGACACCGTGACGCTGTCCTCATACTGGACGCGCGACAGGTCGATGGGTTCGCCGTGGTTCGACGGCACCCAGATGGTGAGCGTGCCCGCTTCCTCGGGGTTGAGGTCGCGCAGGCGCAGGTACTGGCCGCCTTCGCTCTTGCCGAACCCGGCAACCCGTCCCCGGACGCGCACCAGGCGCCCCGCGAACGTCGGCAGCAGCTTCTGATCGACCGCGACGGGGGCGGGATCCAACTTCACGCGCGGCGTCGGCACCACCGTCATCGTCGAACCGATGATCTCGAGGTTGCCGCGATACGTCTTCACCACGCCGGTGGCGATCACGCTGTCGCCCACATCGACGTTGACGTCGAGAATACGCGAGAAGATGCGGATGCCCCCTGTGGCGTCCTCGAGGGCCACGTCGAACACCGTGGACTGCAACTGGCCGGTGCCCGTGGTCGCACGGCCGGCAACGGTCACCGTGTCGCCCGTGTCGAGCGTCTTGATGGCCTCGGCCACCGAGATGACTGGCCGAGGTTTCTGGGCGGCGGCCACCAGAGGCCACGCGCTGAAGGTGAGGGCGAGGATCGTCCTTCGCATTCGTCGTCGGATGGAGGGGACCTGGCGGACTGCCTGACCTGCGATCGCCGACAAGTTAGCGCTCGGTCCCGCCCGGCACCACGGACGACGAGCGACGAGCGACGCATGACGGACGACGACAGGCGGACACGAGAAGATGGCGCGCCGACCACCAAGGTCAGCGCGCCATCTCCCAGCTCTCGTCCCTCGTCCCTCGTGTCGAAATCAGCTCCCAGGCGGCTCTAGCGCTTCCCCGCGTCCAGGTCGTTCCAGTTCATGATGGTGTTGAACCCGAACGAGTAGGTGCCCTGCGTCTGCCAGCGCCAGAAGGGGCGGATGGCGAACATCACCACATGTCCCTTGCCGATGGGGGAATCCACGAGCTGCGCGCGCCCGCTCAGCGACTGGCCGTTCACCAGGGTGCCCGAGAGGAGCATGTCGGCCTCGTTCGCCGGGAACGCGAGAATCACGCGCGGCCGCTCGCCTGCAGCCGCACCGCCGCCAAAGCCACCACCACCACCCGCACCGCGACCACCACGGCCGGCCGCATCACCCGCGGGGGGAGCCGCAATCACCGCGGACTGATCCCACGGCGACAGCTTGAGCGGCGCTGCCATCGGATTCACGTTCTGGCTGAGCGCCGAGCCGCGGCCGAAGCCTCCACCCATGCCGCCCGTGACGCCGCCGGCGTTCAGCACCGGAGCGCTGTTGAAGTAGACCGGCACCTGAGTACCCGGGTAGCCGTACGCGATCGGACTCTTCTTGTCGGCGATGATGCCGCGGATGATCGAGCCGCGCACGAACAGGTCGGCCGGCGCCTCAACCGTCACGCCCGGTGTGAGGTTGTATTCGGGGAACAGCGCGGTCGTCGCGCCTTCCGTGATGAGCGTGCCGCCCTCCTGCACGAACTTGTACAGGTTCATCAGGCCGTCGATCCCCATGCCGCCGCGAATGTCATCGCTCGAGTCCACGGTGCCAAGGTTCGGCGTCTCCGCCGACTTCTTGTAGGGCAGGGGCGTCGTGCCCGTGCTCGGCATGCCGGCCACCATCGACTGCGGCGTGCCGCTGACGTGCGGATAGATGATCACGTCGTACTTGGCGCGCAGGTTCGGCGTGCTGCGCAGCAGCTGGTCGGCGAAATAGGTGTACGGCACGCCGTAGTGGTCGAGCGCGGCGCGCACCCATCCCTCGTCCTGCGTGCGCGTCCAGCTGTGCATGTAGCCGACGCGCGGCACGTCGAGGTCATGCGACTTGACGGTCGGTGCGGCGGCCAGCGCGTGGCCGCTCAGGCCGAGCGCCTTGAGCTGCGGTTCGATCGTGGCGCGATCGGCGTTGGCGATGATGAACGACCCGGCGGTGAACTTGCGCCCACCCGCCTCAAAATCGTCCTCGGCCGCCTGCATCTTCACGCTGGCGTTCTTGAAGCGGAAGGTCACCAGGTTGTTGTCGCTGGTGGCGTCGATGACGATCGTGCTGCCAGTGCCCTCGACGCCGCCCGCGGCCACGACCTCGCCGGTGATCGGCGTCATCGGCTGGCCGAGAATCGCCTTGTCGCTCACCGGGGAAATGGTGAGGTCGCGCATCAGCGGGAACGTCCAGCCCGTGTCGTCATAAGGCGACGGGTTGGCCGGCGGATAGTTCTGCAGCGCAAAGTACATGTCGGCCAGCGTGCGGTACGGCTGGTCGGCGCGAACGATGTAGTCGCCCGGCTTCACGTCCACGCTGCCGGCCTTGAACGCCGTCGTGGCGCGATGGAACTCGAGGCCCTGCAGCATCAGGTCATTCACCGCGTCTGCGGCGTCGGCCTTCTTGGTCTGGTTGGCGGGAATCACCCACGCGAAGGTCGGTCCGTTCACGCCCTTCTCCACCGACCGCTTGCCCTTGAGCCAGTAGTTCTCGAGGTACAGCGACCGGTTCGTCGCCACGTGCGACAACGAGAGCAGCAACGCCGATTCCTGGATGTTGGTGTTGTTGCGCGGGCCCCAGTTGATGCTCTGCAGCGGCGGGTTCGGGCGGAACCACTCGCGGCTGGTCGTCGTGGCCGGCGGCCGCACGACGTAGTTGTCGGGGCCGTAGCTCTGCACCTCGTAGAACCGGCCCACCGCGTTGTGGCTGTGCGCAATGAAGAACATGTAGTTCGGCGTCCAGCCGTCGTAGAACCCGTAGGTCCACACCCCCGGCACGCCGCGCTTGGTCATCTCCAGCACTTCGTTCTGCGCCAGCGTCCACCACTCGTTCACCACGATCGGGTCGAGCTGCTCGTTGTACGGGCCGCTGCCGGTGGAGGCGTACAGGTACGTCACCGACTCGTGCAGGTCGTGCATGATGGTCGGCGTCCACTCAAGGAACGTCTTGGTGGTGTTGCGCGTGAGCGCGAGGAACTGCCCCATGCCGTCGCGGTTGTTGTCGTGCTGCACATACTTGCCCCAGTACATCAGGGGGAGCCGCGCCTCGCCGGCCGCGCGCTTCTTGTTGAAGTAGTACGTGTCCACCTGCTTCTCGCGCCCGTCCACTTCGAGCACGGGCGTGATGAACGTGATCACGTTCTTGCGGATGTTCTGGTAGAACGCGCCGTCGTCGACCACCAGGCGGTACGCGAGCTCCATCAGCATCTCGGGCCCGCCGTTCTCGGGCGAATGCATGCCCGACGTCACCCAGTAGATGGGCTTTGCCGTCTTGAGGAGCTGCTGTGCCTCGGCCTCGCTCGTCTTCCGCGAGTCGGTCAGCTGCTTGAGCATCCCCTTGTACTTGTCGAGCGAGCTGATGGTCGCCGGGTCGGCGATGGCCAGCAGCACCATGTCGCGTCCCTCTTCCGTCTTGCCGATGGTCCAGAACTTCGCCCGCCCGCCCGACGCCTTGGCCACCGCCTCGAGGTAGCGGTGGATATCCTTGGCATACGTGAGCTCGCCGGGCGTGCCGACAATGCGCCCGAGGAACTTCAGCGGCGTTGGCACCTTGCTGGACGCCGGCAGGTGGTCCACGAACTCCGTGGAGATGCGGGGATCCTGCAGCGCCTCCTTGATCTTCTTCGTGTACTCCTGGTCGATGGCCTGCTGGGCGCCGGCTGCTTGCGCGGCCAGCAGTACGGCGGCGGATGCGAGGAGAAGACGCGGGATGCGCAACATGCAGTCCTCAATCGGGGGAGGGTGGGATACTCAGGATGTACGCGGTGCGCGCGGGAATCGCTCAGGGGAGGGGGCAGGGGTTCGCACGCCCCAGCCCCCTGCACGCCAACCCCACCCCTGGCCCCACCCCGCGGTCACGCCCCAGCCGGCGTCACTCGGCGCGACGAGGATGACCGGCGTCCGTCTGCCGGCTGCACGCTCTCAAATACCTTGGCTTCGACGAACGCCGTCAGCAGCGCCGGGTCCACATGGCCGTGCGTCGCTTCATCGCGCAGGATGTCGATGGCACGCTCGGCGCTCACCGCGCGCTTGTAGGGCCGGTCGGTGGCCGTCAGCGCGTCGTAGATGTCGCTGATCGTCATCATCCGCGTCTGCACGGGGATGTCCACGGCGTGCACCCCGCGCGGGTAGCCCGAGCCGTCGAGCTTTTCGTGGTGCCCCCAGGCAATGCCGGGAATGCCCTTGAGTGCGCGCGTCCACGGAATCTGCTCGAGGAACCGGTACGTGTGCGTGACGTGGCTCTCGATCTCGCGCCGCTCGCGCGCGTCGAGGTTGCCGCGGTTGATCATCAGGTAGCGCAGCTCGTCGTCGCTCAGCAGCGGCTTCTCCGTGCCGTCGAAATCCACGAACAGCCGCTCGTTGATCTCGCTCAGCTCTTCGAAGGTCCCCTCCGGCAGCACCGTCGGCTCGTTGGCGCGCACAATGGCGTCGAGGAATCGCACCAGCTGATCGCGCGCGTCGGCGCGCGACCGGTCGAGGCGCTGCACCGCCTCCTCGTAGTTGGTGCGCCCGTGCTCCCAGAGGTACTGCGCGCGCTCGCGCTCGTATTGCAGGTCCGCGCGCTGCAGCAGGAACTGGAAGCGGTGCCGGATGATCGAGAGGTCCGACGGGTACAGCTTCTTCTGCTTCACCAGCACCTGTTCGCGCACGCCCACCTTGCCGAAGTCATGCAACAGCGAGGCGTAGCGCAGTTCGCGCATCTCCTCGCGGCTGAAGCGCACATGCCCGTACGGCCCCGCGTCGGCGCGGTCGATGGCCGCGGCGAGGCCGGTGGTAAACGTCGCAACACGCGACGAGTGCCCCGACGTGGTCGGGTCGCGGCTTTCGAGGGCCGTCACCGACGCCATCACGAACCCCTCGAACAGCCGCTCGATGTCCTCGTACAGCCGCCCGTTCTCGATGGCCACCGCCGCCTGCGATGCCAGCGCGCTCACCAACGCCACCGCGTGCGCGTCGAACGGCACCACCTCGCGGGCCACATCGTCCGCCGTCGCGAGCCGCGCCGTGGCCGTCCGCTTGCGGTTGATCAGCTGCAGCACGCCCACGATCTCGTCGCGATGCGTGCGCATGGGGATCGTCACCATGCTCTTGGTGCGGTAGCCGAGCTTCTCGTCGAACGACCGGTTGAACGTGAAGTGGTCGGCGGGCCCCAATGCGTAGGCGTCGTCGAACGTGATGGCCTCGCCCGTCACCGCCGCCGCCCCGGCAATCGACGATGCGTTGAGCGCCACCGTGAACTCGCGGAACGGCAGCTCGGGCAGCGTCTGGTTCTGCGAGAGCTTGAACCGCAGCACCGGCTCGGCGCCGTCGGCGCGCTCCACGAGGTACAGCGAGCCGGCGTCGGCCGACGACAGCCGCCGCGCCTGCTCGAGGATCATCGCCAGCAGGGTGGGGAGGTCGCGTTCGGTCGAGAGCGCAACGCCGATGCGGGTGAGCTCGGTGATCTCGCCGGCACGCGACGCCGCGGCGGCGGCCGAACGCTGCGCCGCCACCAGTGCGGCGGCGTGGCGCAGCGCGCCCTGCAGCACCGTGCGCGCCACGGCGGGCGCGGCGTCCTCGGCAAAGAACCCGCAGAGCACATGGGCCGGCAGTGCGGCGCCGGGTTCCTCAGTGCCGGCCGCGCCGACGCCGACCAGTGCCGCGCGTCCGGCGAGCGCGGCCACACCCGCGGCGTCGGCAGCCAGCATGGCGTCGAGCAGCACCACCACCGGCTGGTCGTCCGGCAGCGCGGCGGCAATCGCCGCCAACTGGTCGACGCGACGCACGGCGGGCCCGGCGTCGGCGCCCAGCGAGGGAAGGGCCGGCACCGTGCGGCCCACGGAGACGATAAGCAGCGGCGTCGTGGTCACGTCAGGGAGGGAACGAGAACACCGGCGTCCGCGGAGAGCAGGCGCCGGCGTTCAATGTGTGCGTGCGGTCTTCGACCCGCTACCCGCCTAGCTCTTCTTGACCAGCTTGTCGCGCTCCGTCTTGGCCTGGTCGAATGCCGGGAACTTGTCGAGCGCCTTGTTGAACAGCGTCACCGCTTCGGCCGTCTTGCCCGAGTCCTTGGCCTCGAGCGCCGCGCTGTACAGCGCAATCGCCTCGTACGGCACCTTCTTGGCAGCGTCCTTGCGCGCTTCGCTGACCTTCACCGGAATCTCCGGCAGGGCGAGCCCCTTGTTGGTCTTGGCGGCGAGCGTCGTGATCATGTCCATGAAGTTCTCGGTCTTGCCGTCGACCTTGGCGTCCTTGGCCGTCGGGCTCGGGAAGACGATCTCGCTCGTCTCCACCTTGAAGCAACGGACCGCGAGCACCATGCGTCCCTTGCCGTCCGTCACAAAGGTGCCCGTCACCATGTAATGCGCGTTGAGCAGCTTGCCGAGCTTCACCGCCGTCGCCGGGTCGGTGATGTTCGACTTGGTGAGGTTCTGCTCGTCGAGGAGCTTCTGGATGTTGTCGCGCTCCACCACCTTGATGCCGGCGTTCACGGAGAGCTCGCCGATCAGCAGGTCGGCGATCCCCTTGGTCAGCGGCTCCAGCTCGTCGTGCGCCTTGCCGATGGCGCCGTTGCTGAAGTACAGCACCGCCACGGTCGGCTTGGCCGATCCCTGGGCGACAGCGAACGACGGCACGGCAAGGGCGAGGGCGGCAAGCGCGGCGAACGACTTCATGATCTTCATGGGTCCTCCTCGTGAGCGAGGGGCTAAACGGTCAGCGTCAGTCCTTCTGCGGCTCCCAGCACCTGCAACGCGCCCCCGTGGGAGCGCACCAGCGCGCGGCATTCGTCGATGCGCTGGTCAAGTTCGTCGTCCGTGCGACGGGGCTCGTGGTGGAACAGCACCAGCGTGCCCACCTCGGCTTCCAGCGCCAGCTCCACGGCATCCCGATAGGTCGAGTGCCCCCAGCCGCGGTGATGGTCGTACTCCTCCGCCGTGTACATCGTGTCGTGCACCAGCACGGTGGATCCGCGCACGAACGCCACAAACGCCTCTCGCCAGCCCGGGGCACTGCTGTACTTGTCCGGCGCCCCCACTTCGTTGTCCGAAACGTACACCAACGAGCGGTCGCTGCCGGGCGCCGAGAACCGGTAGCCCAGCGCCCCACCCGGATGCTGCACCTCGAACGCCTCCACCTCATACCCCGTCCCCACCCGCCGTTCCCCGGCCGCGATCGTCGAAAAGTCGATGCGGGCATCGAGCTCCTCGAATGACACCGGAAAGACCACCGGCGACATCTGATCCCGCACCACCCGGTCCACGCTGCGCTCGAGCGACGCCGAGCCCCAGATGTTGAAGTGATTCCCGCGCTGGAACAGCGGCGCGAAAAACGGAATTCCCTGGATGTGGTCCCAGTGCGCGTGCGTGAGGAAGATGTCCCCCTCCAGCGGCGCGCCGTCCGATCGGTCGAGCAGCGACAACCCGAGTTCGCGAATCCCCGTGCCGGCGTCCAGGATGACCAGCCACCCGTCGTCGGTGCGGATTTCCACGCACGGCGTGTTGCCGCCATAGCGCATGGTCTTGCGGCCGGGACTCGGAATGGACCCGCGGGTCCCCCAAAACTGGACGCGCAGGCTCATCTCGGCTCCAATAGCATGCCCAACACTAGGGCAAGGACGCGCATGGGGGCTTGGGTGGTCATCACTCGGTTCCAGTGATCCCGGTCACACGCGATGCTGGGCGCGCTCCTTCAGCGCCCCCTTGTCGAGCAGGCGGATGCGGCGACGCTCGGCCGCCACCCAGCGGTGGTCCTGGAACTCGCGCATGGCGCGCGATACGGTCTCGCGACTGGCGCCAATGACCTGGGCGATGGTCTGGTGCGTCAGTGGCTTCTCGATGAGGTCGTTGCCGCACTCCTCGGCCGCGTCCAGCAGCATGCGGGCAATGCGCCCGGGTACGTCGAGCAGCACGAGCGTGCCGATCTTCTCGTCGGCGCGGCGCAACCGGCGCGACAGCTCCTGCAGCAATGCCCAGGCCACCACGGGACTCGCCTCGACGCGGCGACGGAAGTCGTCGCGGCGCAGCACGAGGATGGACGATTCCTCCATCGCGATCACGTGCGCCGAGCGCGGCTGGTCGTCGATGAGGGACAGTTCGCCGAAATGCTCACCGACTCCCAGCAGCCCCAGGATCACCTCGCGGCCGTCCTCGGCCAGCAGCACCACCTTCACCCGCCCGCTGCGCACGACGAAGAGCGCGTCGCCCGGGTCGTCCTCGAAAAGTATGACGCTGCCCCTGGGATAGTTCTTTTCGCGCACCAGCTCCGCGAACCGCTCGCGCTCCGGCGCGTCGAGCGACTTGAAGAGGGGAACCGTGGCGAGGAAGGCGGGAATGGAGGGCACTGGGCCGGTGGTGGGGGGGATGACAGAACGAAATGAAACTGCGGGCTGTACACCGGAAGCTGTACGGGGGGAACCAGTTGTTTCTTGGGGCGAAGTTAGCCCCCCAAGCTGGCGCCGTCAAACACTTTATGGTTGCCCGCTTGAATCCGGGGGGCGGAGTAGGGTATATTTCCAAGCTATTCAAGAACCATCTGCTGGAGTGACCCCCGTGAAGGCCGATATCCATCCCGTCTACGCCACCACCACCGTGCATTGTGCGTGTGGCAACACGTTCCAGACGCGGTCCGTGCGCGACGCGATCCATCTCGACGTCTGCTCCAACTGCCACCCGTTCTTCACGGGCAAGCAGAAGCTGCTCGATACCGCGGGTCGTGTGGAGCGCTTCAACCAGAAGTTCAAGCGGAAGGCCGCCGTCTGAGCCTGCGCGACCGCCTCGCCGACGCGCTCCGGCGCGCGGCTGACGTCGAACGCGATCTGCTCGATCCCGCGGTCTTGCGGGATGCCAAGCGGCTGGCCGAGCTGGGTCGTGAACATCAGCGGTTGAGCGGCCTCGTGGCGCGCGCCAACCGCCTCAACAAGCTGGAAGACGAGCTCGCGCAGGTGCGCGAGCTCGTTGCGCTGGATGAACCCGACATGCGCGACATGGCCCAGGCCGAGCAGACGCGGCTGGAGGCGGAGATTCCGCGGCTCGAAGAAGAGATCAAGCCGCTCCTCGTGCCGCCCGATCCGCTGGACGACCGCAACGCCATTGTCGAAATCCGCGCCGGCACAGGTGGAGACGAGGCGGCGCTGTTCGCCGCCGATCTCTACCGCATGTACACCCGCTACATCGAGCGCCACGGCGGCTGGAAGCTGGAGACGCTCGCGCTCTCCGATGGCGGACTGGGCGGCTACAAGGAAGCGGTGTTCAAGGTCGCGGGCGCCGGCGCGTTCGGCGAGCTGCGCCGCGAGGCCGGCGTGCACCGCGTGCAGCGCGTGCCGGCCACCGAGGCGTCAGGGCGCATCCACACATCGGCGGCCACGGTGGCCGTGCTTCCCGAAGCCGAGGAAGTGGACGTCTCCATCGAAGACAAGGAACTGCGCATCGACGTCTATCGCGCGTCGGGTCCCGGCGGTCAGGGCGTCAACACCACCGACTCGGCCGTGCGCATCACGCACCTCCCCACCGGGCTCGTCGTGACGCAGCAGGACCAGCGGTCGCAGATCCAGAACAAGGCGAAGGCCATGGAAGTGCTCCGCTCGCGCCTGCTCGACCTGCGCGTGGCCGAGCAGGAAGCCGATCGTGCGCGGCTCCGCCGCAGCGCGGTGAGCACGGGCGACCGATCGGCCAAGATTCGCACCTACAACTTTCCGCAGAGCCGCATCACCGACCATCGCATCGGCTTCACCACGCACGACCTGCAGGGCGTGCTCGACGGCAAGATGGGCGCGATGGTGGAGGCGCTGAAGGTGGCGGATCTGGAGGAGCGGCTGGCGGGCGGTGGTGAGTGACGGACGGTAGACGGTAGGTCGCAGATGGCAGATGGCGGATGGCGGATGGCGGATGGCAGATGGCAGATGGCAGATGGCAGACAGAGGGCTGCGGAAGGATGACGGTGGATTCGGCTGACAACGCTCCCGGACCAAGGGATTCGGGCCCCTACGTGCACGCGCTGCGCGACGTCGAACTGCCGGCGGACATTGCGTCGGCGGCGGGCGGGACGATTGGCGAGACGCTCGACGCCCTGGCCGATGAGCTGGGCGGCGCGAACGCGCTGCCGGCGCGCCAGGAAGCGCGCGACCTCATCGCCGCGGTGCTTGGCCAACCCAAGTTCTGGCCCACCGCCCACCGCGACGAGCCTCTCTCGATCGCGGCCGTCGTCGCGCTCAGCGAGGCCGCCGAACGTCTGCGCCGCGGCATGCCGTTTCAGTATGCGGTGCGGCGCGCCGACTTCCGCACCCTCACGCTGTACGTCGACGAGCGCGTCTTGATTCCGCGTCCCGAAACCGAGCTGCTGGTGGAACTCGTGCTGGCGCAGACGGCCGGGGCGGGGGTGGTGGCCGACATGGGCACGGGATCGGGGGCCATTGCGCTGTCGCTCGCCGCCGAAGGGCGCTACGAGCGAGTGATCGCCACCGACATCTCCTCCGACGCGCTCACCGTGGCGCGGCACAATCTGCGCGCTATTCCGGCGGACCGGCGCGCGCTGCTCGACTTCCGCGCGGGCAGCTGGTGTGCGCCATTGGCGGGCGAACGGTTGGGGGCGCTCGTCGCGAACCCTCCTTATATTGCTCCCGCGGAGGCGGGCGAGCTTCCTGATCTCGTCCGCAATTGGGAGCCGTCGTTTGCCCTCTTTTCGGAGCGGGACGGCATGGCGGCCATTCGCGCCGTCGTCACCGGTGCGATGCCCGTGCTGCAGTCGCACGGCCTGTTGGCGCTGGAGGTTGACGCTCGGCGCGCTGGGGAAGCGGCGGGGCTGGTGGAGGAAACGCACGCGTTTGAGCAGGTGACCATACACAGGGATCTGACCGGCCGCGAGCGGTTTGTCGTGGCCCGACGCAAGGAGAGCTGATGCTGCACGACCGCTCCGTGGAACTGGGCCGCCTGATCGGCCAGAGCGACGAGTACAAGGCGGTGCGCCGCGCCAACGACGGGCTGGGTGCCGACGCCGAGGCCGTCAAAGTGCTGCAGCGCATGGAGCAACTGCGCCATGAGGCCTCGCACCTGATCGACCGCGGCGAGCAGCCGACGGCCGAAATGGAGCAGGAGTTGGAGCTGCTGCTGAGCCAGGTGCAGGTGAATCCGCTGTACCAGCGCATGATCGTGGCCCAGGAGAACTTCGACAAGATCATGATGCAGGTGAACCAGTGGATCCTCGAGGGGATCAAGAAGGGCGCGGCCAGCGGCATCATCACGCTCGGGTGACCGCATGAGCGGCCGGCTCATCGTGTTCGAAGGCGTGGAGGGGGCGGGCAAGTCGACCCAACTCGAGCGCCTCGCGCTGCGCCTCGGCCGCCACGGCCGGATGGTGCGGCGGCTTCGCGAGCCGGGGGGGACGGCGGTGGGAGACGAGATTCGCGCCCTGCTGCTCCGGCCAGGCGCCCTGATCCCACCGCGCACCGAGGCGCTGCTGTTCATGGCGTCCCGCGCCGCGCTCGTCGGGGAGCACGTGCGACCCGCGCTGGCGCGCGACGAGGTGGTGCTGCTCGACCGCTTCTTCTTGAGCACCTACGCGTATCAGGTGGGCGGACGCGGCCTGCCCGAGCACGAGGTGCGCGAAGCCAACACGTTCGCCACGGGCGGGCTCGTCCCCGACATCACGGTGCTGCTCACGTTGCCGGTGGATGTCGGGCTGCAGCGCGCCGCACAGCGCGGGTTTGCCGACCGCATGGAGCAGGCCGAGCGCGGCTTCCACGAGCGCGTCGAAGCGGCGTTTGCCAGCTTCGCGGAACCGGCGTGGCAGCGGGCGCATCCGGAATGCGGGCGCATCGTCCTCGTGGAGGCCCAAGGCACGGCAGATGCGGTCGAAGCGCGGGTCTGGCAGGTGGTTGCCGCCGCCTGTCCCGAGGTGCACGGTTAGTGTCGGCTGGAACCTGCCCCCGCAGTGCTTCGTATGAGGTCTCGTGCGCCGCAATCGGCTGATCATCACGCTGCTCGTGCTTGCCGCCGGTGCCATTGCCGGGGGCTGGCTGGTGCAGCGCGCCCTGCGCCGCCCCTCGACGTCCGGCGTGGGCGGTGCGCGCCTGTTGGCGTCGGTGATGGAGCGCGTGCGCGACAGCTACGTCGATTCGCTCTCGGTGGACGAGCTCTGGCGCTGGGCGGCGATCGGCCTCGTGGACGAACTGGGGGATCCCAACAGCACCTACCTGCCGCCCGACCGCCTGAAGAAGCTCACCGAGGCGACCTCGGGGCTGTACAGTGGCGTCGGCATCCAGGCGGATCGCCGCGAAGGGTTCGTGATGGTGCTGGGTGTGCGTCCCAACTCGCCGGCGGAACACGCGGGCGTGCAGGCAGGCGACCGGCTGATCGAAGCGGACGGCCAGGCCATGAAGGGGTGGACCATCGAGGAAGCGCGCAATGCGATGCGCGGCCCGCCGGGAACGCGACTGCACCTCATGGTGGAGCGTGGAACGGCGCGCATCCCGTTCGACCTCGAGCGCGGCGCGATTCACGTGCCGTCCATCTCGCGGTCGCTCGTGCTCGACGGTGGCGTGGGCTACGCACTGCTCTCGACGTTCAGCGACTCGGCGCGGCTGGAACTGACGCGCACGGTCGACTCACTGGTCGCCGCCGGCGCGAAGTCGCTCATCCTCGACCTGCGCAACAACCCCGGCGGCCTGCTGAACGAGGGCGTGGCGATTGCCGACCTCTTCCTCGACAAGGGCGCCGAGATCGTCGAGGTGCGCTCGCGCGGGCAGAAGCGCGACATGGTGTACGTCGACAGCGCCGGCCAGCGCTGGCCCCGGCTGCCGGTGGCGGTGCTTGTGGACCGCGGCACGGCCAGCGCGGCGGAGATCGTGGCTGGCGCGCTGCAGGATCACGATCGCGCGCTGGTGCTCGGCCGCACGTCGTACGGCAAGGGCAGCGCTCAGAACGTCTTCGAGCTG
>JANYJW010000044.1 GCA_025361705.1 Gemmatimonas sp. | reverse complement strand
GGCGACGTCGGCGTAGCTCTGCAGCTGCTCCACGGCACCCGCCCGGTACGTGTCGAGCGACAGGAACCCCACCTTCAGGCCGCCAAAGGCGTCGGGATGCACCGCGAGCTTGGCCGCCGTCGTGGTCTTGCCGGCCCCGGTCGGTCCCACGAGTGCCACGATGAACGGGCGCCCGTCACGTCGGCGCGCGCCGGGCGAAAAGCGCGGCGTCCCCGGGCTGACGCGGCTGCGGAACTTCGCCAGCGCGTCCGACGTCGTGCAGGCGACTTCGATGCCGCTGCCCTGGCCGAAGCGGATGGGGCGCGACCAGACGAGAATGGCCTCGTCGCCCATCGCGGCGTTGGCAAACGCGAAGGCGGTGGCGTAGTCGGAACCGCAAAAGGTCTCAAGCCGCATGTTTCATTTCCCAATGTCCGACGCTGGTCAGCTGGACGGTGGCGGGGAGTTCGGCGAGCGAGACAACAGACAGGGCAGGCATGACGGGTTCGATGAGCCGGCGGATGCCGATGCGCAGTCCCGGGGGGACGACCAGCGGCACCGCGCGCCCGTCCGCCGTTCCGGCCGAGGCGAGCGTATTCAACTCACGCAAAAGGCCTGCCAGCGCATCGGGGGTGAGCAGGGACGTCCCCGGCACGTTGGCGCGCGGGCTGAACAGCCCCATCAGCGACGCCTCGAGCCGCGCGCCCAGCGTGATGCCGCGCACCATGCCCGACTCGTCCATGAACAGCCGGGCAATCACGTTGGACAGCGATCGCCGGACGTGCTCGGTCAGTTGTTCCGGATCCTTGGTCGTGTCGGCGGTGTCGCCCAGCGCCTCGAGAATGGTGACGAGGTCGCGGATGGGCACCCGCTCGCGGAGCAACCGCTGCAGCACGCGATGGAGCATTCCCAGCGAGACCTTGTTCGGGATGAGGTCTTCCACCAGCGCCGGGTGCGACTTCTTGAGCGTCTCCACCATCTCCTGCACGTCCTGGCGGCCGAGCAGCTCGGCGGCGTTGGCCTTGAGCGTTTCCATCAGGTGCGTGGCCACCATCGTCGTCGGTTCCACCACCACGTAGCCCAGCGCCTCGGCTTCGGCCTTCCGTCCGGGAGCGATCCAACGGGCCGGCATGCCGAACGACGGGTCAATCGTCTCCATGCCCTCGATCGCCTGGATGACGCCGCCCGTGTCGAGCGCGAGGAAGAAGCGCGGCAGCACCTCGGCACGCGCCACTTCGCTGCCGCGCAGCTTGATGATGTACTCGTTGGCCGGCAGGCGCACGTCGTCGCGGATGCGGATGGACGGGATGAGGATGCCGAGTTCCAGCGCGGCCTGCTTGCGCAGCAGGCTGATGCGTTCGAGCAGGTCGCCGCCCTGCGATTCGTCGACGAGCGGGATGAGGGCATAGCCCACTTCCAGCTCGATCGGGTCGATCTGCAGCAGGTCCTTGAGCGGGTTCTGCGCGACGGCTTCGGCGGGCGGGAGTTCCGCCGCCTTGTCCGAGGCCACGTCACGCGCGTCGGACGCCACCTGCGACATCTGGCCCAACAGGCCTAGGCCGCCGGCGAGTACCATGAACGGGATGGTCGGGAGGCCGGGGACGAGTCCCAGGGCGGCGAGCACGCCCGCCGCAATCCAGACCGCGCGCGGATGGCGCCCCAGCTGCGTGGCCAACAGGCTGCCGATGCGCGACCCGCCCGCCGCGTGCGTCACCATGATGCCGGCCGCGGTGCTGACAATCAGCGCCGGGATCTGCGCCACCAGGCCGTCGCCGACCGTGAGGATCGTGTAGGTCGACGCCGCCTGCGCGGCCGGCATCCCCTTCTGCACGACGCCAATGAAGATGCCGCCGACGATGTTGATGAACGTGATGAGCAGGCCGGCGATCGCGTCGCCCTTCACGAACTTCGAGGCGCCGTCCATCGCGCCGTAGAAGTCGGCCTGCTGGGTGATCTCGGAGCGGCGCTTGCGGGCGGTGGCTTCGTCGATGAGGCCGGCCGACAGGTCGGCATCGATCGCCATCTGTTTGCCGGGCATCGCGTCGAGCGTGAAGCGCGCGGCCACCTCGGCCACGCGTCCAGCGCCCTTGGTGATGACAATGAAGTTGATGCCGACGAGGATCAGGAAGAGCACCACGCCGACGATGTAATTGCCGCCGATCACGAACTGGCCGAACGCCTGGATGACCTTGCCGGCGTGCCCCTCGGAGAGGATGAGCCGGGTGCTGCTGACGTTGAGTGCGAGGCGGAACAGGGTGAGCAGGAGGATGAGCGCCGGAAATGAACTGAACTCGAGCGGATCGGTGGTGTACAGCGAGACGAGCAGCACGACCAGCGAGATGCCGATGCTGAGCGACAGGCAGAGGTCGAGCACGAACGGCGGCAGCGGCACCACCAGCAGCGCGATGATGAAGACGACCGCGAGTGCCACGCCGATTTCGGCGGTGCGCGACCCTCGGGTCTCGGCGGAACGGGCGGCGAGGCTGCTCATGCGCGGGCGCTCCCTGTCCAGCGCATCGATGCGAGCGCGCGCTGACGAATGACGAAGGCCAGGACTTCGGCCACGGCGGCGTACAGTTCGGCGGGGATCATCTGGCCCACGTGGGCGCTGGCGAGCAGCGCACGCGCGAGCGGCTTGTTCTCGATGACGGGCACCCGGTGCTCGAAGGCGAGCGCCTTGATGCGCTCGGCGATCTTGCGCTGACCCATGGCGAGCACGACCGGGGCCGGCGCCTGCACCGGGTCGTAGCGCAGCGCGACGGCGATGTGCGTCGGGTTCACGATGACGACATCGGCCGTCTTGACGTCGTCGAACATCTGGCGGCGGATGCGGGCGCGGGCCATGGATCGTGCGCGGTGCCGCAGCATCGGGTCGCCTTCATTCTGCTTGTTCTCCTGACGCACGTCTTCCTTGCTCATCTTCAGGCTCTTTTCGTGCTGCCAGAGCTGGTACGCGTAGTCCATCGACGCGAGCGCGAGGTAGGCGAGCCCCGCGTTCTTGAGCATCCGCACCGTCAGGTCCTGCACGATGGGGAACATCGCCATCAGGTCCCGATTGCCGAGGTCGCTGAGGTCGCCCCAGCCCTGGATGAGCACGCCCGAGACCGCCCAGCCGACGATCCCCATCTTGGCCAGCGACTTGAACAGGTCGGCCAGCGGCTGCGTCGAGAAGAGGCGCTTGGCGTTGGCCATCGGGCTGATGCGCTCGAACTTGGGCTCCAGCGGCTGCAGCGAGAGTACGCCGCGCCCCTGCAGGGCGCCGATCGCGAGCACCGCGACGCCGAAACCGGCGCTGAGCAGCGCGACGATCTTCATCGTCGAGAAACCCGTGTCGCGCAGCAACTGCACCGCCGCCGTGGGGTCGCCCGCGCCCGCGCCGACCTTGGCGAGCGTCGTGCCGAAGAGGGCGACGAGCTGCGTGCCGACGCCGGGCCCCACCGAGTTGACGACGAGCGCCGCGGTCAGGAAAAGCGCTGCGGCATTGAGCTCGGGCGACTTCGGAACGCGGCCCTCGAGAAACGCATCCTCGCGTCGTTTCGGGGTTGGGGCTTCGGTTCTTTCCTGGTCGCTGCCTTCAGCCATCGTCAGCGCCCGATGAGGGTGAAGCCGCCCACGGCACGCGACACCATGCCGTGGTAGACCGAGTCCCAGCCGCCGAAGAAGACGGCCATCGCCGGCAGCGCGGCCGCCAGCGCGAACAGCCCGGCGGCGATCTGCATTGGGAAGGCGACCGTGAGCACGTTCAACTGCGGGGCCGCGCGCCCCATCACGGCGAGCGACACGTTGACGATGAGAATCACCGCGATCACCGGCGCGGCAAAGCGCACGCCGAGCGCAAACATCGTCCCGCCCAGCCCGAGCAGCTCATGCATGCCGTTGGCCAGCGAGGGCGCCGAGCCGAGCGGCACGGCGCGCAGCGAGTCGGCCAGCGTGCTGATCATCACGGCGTGCAAGTTGAGCGAGAGCAGCAGCGTGAGCGCGTAGAGGCGGAGGAACGACCCGACCACCGGCAGCGGCTCGGCCGCCATCGGGTCGAGGATCGCGATGCCGCTGAGCCCCATCTGCACCGCCATCGCGTCGCCCGCCTGCTCGGCGGCGCCCACGAGGATCGCCGCGCCGAAGCCGAGCGAGAAGCCGATGAGCAACTCCGACGCGAGGGCCGCCGCGGTGATGTGCGGCTGGCGCGTTGCCCCCATGGCGACCGGCGTGAGGAGCAGCGTTAGCGCAATCACGATGCCCGCGCGCATGCGGTGCGGGATGATGGTCGACGAGAGCGACGGGGCGATGATCATCAGGCCCGTGACGCGAGTGCCCGCGAGCACAATCGCATCGCCGGCGCCCGGCGCAAACAGGTCGAGCCCGGGCGTCACGACACCAGCGACGGCAGCGAGCGGAACAGTTCCGCCGTGTACTTCACGGCCGTCTGGATCATCCACGGCAGCCCGAACAGGAAGACTGCCGTCACCGCCATCAGCTTCGGCACGAACGAGAGCGTCTGGTCCTGGATCTGCGTCACCGACTGGAAGACACTCACGCTCAGGCCGACGCCGAGTGCGACGACCAGCATCGGCGTGGCGAGCGCAAGGGCCATCATCACGGCGTTGCGGGCGAGGTCGACGACTTGCGTATCAGTCATGGTAGCCGGGCGGGTGCGGGGCGGTGGCCTAGTGGAAGCTCTGCACGAGTCCCGTGACGATCAGCGACCAGCCGTCGACCATCACGAAGAGCAGCAGCTTGAACGGGAGCGAGATCATCGCGGGCGGGAGCATCATCATGCCCATGCTCATCAGCACCGAGGCGACGACCACGTCGATCACGATGAACGGAAGGAAGAGTGCAAAGCCGATCTGGAACGCCGTGCGCATCTCGCTCGTGACGAAGGCCGAGACGAGCACGACGAGCGGGACGTCCTGCGCGCTCCCCACCGCCGGCATGCCGCTGATGTTGGCAAAGGTCGAAAGGTCGGTGGGGCGCACCTGGCGCAGCATGAAAGTGCGGAAGGGCTTCACGCCTTCGCTCAGCATCTGCCCCTGCTCGATCTTGCCGTCCATCCACGGCTGCAGCGCCGTGCGGTTCACCTCGTTGAGCGTCGGTGCCATCACAAAGCCGGTGATCAGCAGCGCGAGGCCCGCGATCAGCTGCGCCGGCGGCGCGCTCTGCGTCCCGATGGCCTGCCGCAGGAAGTGCAGCACGACGAGGATCCGGGTGAACCCGGTCATCATCAGCACCAGCGTCGGCAGCATCGTGAGCAGCCCCATCATCACCACGACGCCGACCGTGCCCGAGAGGCGCAGCCCGTCGCCACCCGCCACCTTGAGGTCGATGGTCGGTGCGGAACGGGTGATCATCTGGTCGGCGCTGGCGCCGGCGTTGTCCGCGGCGACGTCCTTGGCGCCAGCAGTCTTGGCGGCCTGACGCGCGCGCAGCTGCTGGGCGACGCTGCCCGTGAGGGTCGACAGCTGATCGGCCGCGCCCTTCGAGGACGCGGCCGATGTGCCGGCAGGAGCCGCCTTCGACGAACCCGTCACCGTGCTCGTCGCCGCCTTGATGGCCTGCTGCAGCTGCGCCTGCGACGGCGCACCGGAACCCTGTGCGCGCACAGCCGCAGGAAGCAGCAGGGCGGCCGCGATCGCCAGCGTCGTCGAGCCGCGCAGCGCGGTGCGCAGGAGGTTGCGGAAGTCGGCGGGGAGTGCGCTCGCCACCACCGGCACTGCCGAAGGCTGCGTCGTGATCACCGGTGCGCCGCGGCGCATCATCGACATGAACGGCTGGGAGGCGGCCGGCGCGACGGCCGTGGCCGTCGCCGCTGAAGGTGCGGCATCGAGCTCGACGAGGGCGCGCACGCCGCCATCGCCCATCGAGACGGCCACGAGCCGCTCGCCGATGCGGACAATCGCAATGCCCTGCTTGGGTGACAGCGAGAGGCGCTGCACGACTTCCAGCGGCACCTTGGTGCTGCCCGCGCCGCCATTTGGCGCGAACCGCTTGAGGTACCGCATGGTCAGCAGGAGGAGCCCGAGCACCAGCGCGAGCACCCCGAGCACGCCGAGCAGCGACGAGACCATTACGCCGCCGCCTCGCCCGGCAGCACCGACACGAGCCGCGTGATGCGGATGCCGAAGTGCTCGCCAATCACCACCACCTCGCCCTCGGCGAAGCGGCGGTCCCCGACGTAGACATCAATCGGCTCGCCGGCGAGACGTTCCAGCTGCACCACCGAACCGCGGCCGAGGCGCAGAATTTCCTGCACCGACATCCGGGTGCGGCCGAGTTCGATCGTCACCGGGATGGTGAGGTCGAGCAGCATCGACAGCGGCACTTCGCTCTGCGCCGCCCCGGTGGGGGCGAGTTCGGCGAACTGCGGCGACGAGACATCGGGGTTCATGGAAGCGTCGGACATGGCAGTCGAGGCAGGAGAAGGGACAGGGTGTGGTGCAGGGGGTAGGGCAGGGCTGAGACCGGTGGCGGTTACGCGTGCAGCAACGGCGGCGGCGGTACCGGGACGCCAGGTGCGTCGAGCAGGCGGACGGCGAGCTTGGTCCCGACGCGCCCGGCTGCGGCGTGATAGCGCGTCTGGCCGCCGATCGTGATGTCGAGCTTGGTGTCGGTGGGAATGCCGGTGGTGAGCACCGCGCCCACGGGGAGGCCGAGCAGCTGGCGCATCGGCACTTCGAACGCCGGCAGGCGCGCCGCGATGTCCACCTGCATCTGGCGCAGCGACACCTCGGCGATTTCGCGCGTGAGCTGGCGCTCCGTTTCGGAGCCCGTCATGCCCTTCACCCGCTGCTGCTCGCCCGACGCGAAAAACTTGTCGAGCACCGAGAACGGCAGGCAGATCAGCACGAGGGACGAGGCATTGCCCGCATTCACCTCGACGCTGGCCACCAGCACCGGGTCGTCGCGGCTCGCCGCCTGCACCATCTCGGGAATCGACTCGAAGCTCGTGAGTTCGAAATCGAACTCCACGTGGTCCTGCCAGATGTCGCTGAGCAGGCCGGTGGTGCGCTCCACCATCATCCGCACGACGAGGCGCTCGACGGGCGACATGGCGCGCGTCGGTACCGCCGCCGTGCCCGAGCCGCCGAAGAAGCGGTCGACGAGGAAGTACGCGAACTCGTGCCCGACGTCGACCACGCCCTTCTGGCCGCCGGTGTTCAGGATCTCGAACCCGAACGACGCGCACGGCGTCGGGAGCGACAGCGTGAACTCGCCAAAGCTGAACTGCTCCACACTCTGCAGGCGGAGCTCCACCTGGCCGCGGATGCGACTCAGGAGCCACGCCTCGAGCGACTTCACCAGGCGCTCGTACATGGCCTCCAGCGTGCGCAGGCGCTCCTTGCTGACGCGGTGCGGGCGCCGGAAGTCGTACAGCTGGTAGTCGACATCGGCCCCGGCGCGCGCGCCCGCATGATGCGATGCGGGCGACGAACCGCCGAG
Organism: Gemmatimonas sp.; assembly: GCA_025361705.1. Lineage (GTDB taxonomy): Bacteria > Gemmatimonadota > Gemmatimonadetes > Gemmatimonadales > Gemmatimonadaceae > PNKL01. Next base: position 40,076 of record JANYJW010000044.1, on the reverse strand, counting down.
CAGTTGGTCGATTTCGTTCTGGCTGAGGGTTTCGGAGGCCATGGTGCGGTTACTGGATCACGAACTGTGGGAAGTACAGGCCCATCACGGTGCCTGGCTTCATGATCGCCTCGAGCGCGACGCGCAGTTCTTCTTTGATGCGATCGCGCTGCGTGACGTCAGAGAGTTCCTCGACATGCTTGGATCCGAGCACGCGCAGCAGGGCGTCACGCACTTCGGCGTCGCGCGCCTTCAATTCGGCCTCGACGGCGGAATCCTTGGGGCGGATCGCGATGGAGACGAGGAGAAAGCGCTGGCCGCTTGAACCGGCGGGATTGAGCACCATGTTGTCGAGCAGGAAGACCTTGGCGCCCTCGCCTCCTCCCTCGCCGCCGCTCTCGGTGGCGGCGGCCGCCTCTTCCTTGGCGGCTTCCTTGCCGGCGGCGGCAGCCGACGGCGCCACCTTCTTGGCAATCGCCGGGCCCACCATGAAGAAGCCCGACGCACCGCCGAAGATGAGTCCGCCCGCGACCACGAGGAGGATCGGGAGCAACTTCTTGCCGCCACTCGCCGGTGCCGGCGGGGTTTCGTTTTCGGGGGCTTTTTCGGTCTCGGCCATGGCTCTGATTGGGTGGAGGACGCAGTCCCGCCACCGTCACCATCGCACAGACCGTACCACGCGGGCCGGCCGGCCATATCCGGCGTGTAACTCCAATAATGTGAATGGGTTGACGCGTGTAGTCTGGCGCCCATTTCGCACGTTTCTCCTCCCCGGCGATAGCGTGCCCCGGGGACCCGGAAAATCATGCCGCGCACTGGGGCGATTTCGCCCGTGCGCCGAATTGCCGACGGGCCGGCGCGTGGCCGACCCGTCGTGTGAACCCAGTGCGCGGTCGTGCCGCGCCCGCTCCGCTTATCGCTTGAGGTTCACCAGTTCTTCCAGCAGCTGGTCGCTGGTGGTAATCACGCGGCCGTTCGCCTGGAAGCCGCGCTGGGCGACGATCATCGAGGTGAACTCCTGCGCGAGGTCGACGTTCGACATCTCGAGTGCGCCCGACGTGAGCGTCGACTGCGAGCCCTCGAGGGCGAAGCCGAGCACCGCGCCGCCGGAGTTGCCCGACTCCTGGTACATGTTGTCGCCGATGCGCAGGAGGCCGGCTGCATTGTTGAAGTCGGCGAGCACGATCTGTCCGAGCGACACGTTCACGCCATTGCTGAACGAGCCGGTGATCACGCCCGTGCGGTCAATGGAGAAGTTCTGCAGCGTGCCGGACGTGTAGCCGTCCTGGTCACGCAGCACGGCGGTGGAGGTCGACGAAAACTGCGTAATGCCGTTGACACCCGTGCCGAAGTCGACGTTGATCGACATCGCGGTGGCTCCCGGCGGGGCGAAGGCGATGGTGTTGGACGTCGCCGCATTCAGCGTGCCGTCCGGGTTGAACGTCAGGGTGCCCGCGCCGGTGATACTTGCCGCCGGGACGCCAGCGGCCGCGAGGCCCGCCTGGTCGGCTTCCCAGTTCCACGTGTTGGCGCCGGTCTTGTACATGTAGATCTTCACGTCGTACTTGGTGCCCAGCGAGTCGTAAGTGGTGATCGACGTTTCCGTCCATGAATCCTTGTTCGCCGCCGCCGCGCGCGTGTCGGCGTTGAAGCCGCCGAGCAGCGGGCCGACGCCGTCAGGATCCGTCACGTCGAATGTGCTCACCGCCGCATCGACGTTGCCGGCGCATTTCACCGACGCCGTCGGGTTGGCCGCGGTCTTCTGGCCGAACGGCAGCACGATATCGGTGATGCCATCCTGGAAGATGCCGTTCACCGCCACCTTGCCCTGAACGATGAAGCCGTTCGTCGGCGACACAAGCTTGCCGTCGGCGTCCACCTGGAAGTTGCCCGAGCGCGTATAGAAGCTCTGGTTTCCCTTTCGGGCGACGAAGAACGAGTCGCCCTGAATCGCGACGTCGGTGTTGAGGCCCGTCGTTTCGAGGTTGCCCTGCGAGAAGATCGTGTCCACCGACCCGATCTGCATGCCAAGGCCCACCTGAATCGGGTTGATGCCGCCCTGGTCGCCCGGTGGCCGGCTGCCGCCCTGCAGCATCTGGGCGAAGCCTTCCTTGAACGTCACGCGGCCCGACTTGAACGCGACCGTGTTCACGTTCGAAATGTTGTTGCCGATGACGTCCATCCGCACCTGATGGTTGCGGAGGCCGGACACGCCGGCGAAGAGTGAGCGAAGCATCGTCGACTCCTTACAGGTTTAGTTGCTGGCGACGCCAATCACGTTGGTGATCGGAACCGCACGTGTTCCCGAGGTGAGTATTGCACCATTCGTGCCAAACTTGAGACCGTCGATCTTGAAATCCTGGATCGGCGAGAGCGCCGTCACCTTGCCCGTCGCGTCCACCATTTCAACCTTGACGGTGAAGCTGCCGTTCGGCACGCCCTTCAACGCCTGCGTGAGGTCCAGCGTCTGGCGCCCGCCGGAGAGCACGCCGTAGCTCGCGGTACCGATGTCGTTGCCCGTGGCATCCACGATCCGCACGCGCACGGCCGCCCCCGCCGTCGGCACCTCGGTCTGAATGTTCGGCGCCGCATGGCCCGATACGGAGATCTGATCCGACACGGCCGTCACGGATCGGCCAATCATGCCGAGCGCGGCGTTGCGGTCGAGCGCTTCAAGCATCGACGACGTGCCGTTGGCCTGTCCGCTGAGCGTGGTGTTGATGTTCATCAGTTGTTCCACCGACGAGAACTGCGCGAGCTGCGCCGCCATCTGCGTGCTGTCCATCGGGTTCAGCGGATCCTGGTGCGTCATCTGCGCCACGAGCAGCTTGACGAACTGGTCCTTGCCCATCGCGCCGCCGGCGATGGAGTTCGTGATGCTCTGCGTGCCCTGCGCGCTGGTGGACGATCCGACGGGCGTGCTCATGGCTGCTGCTCCTCGCGCTCCCGGCGGGAACGCTCACGGTGGGACTCCTGTTGCTGGCTCCAGTTGGCACGCGGGTCGCGCGCCTCGTCGCGGTCGCGCCGCGATGGCGTCGCGGCCTCGGCGCCGAGCGCCCCGGCAAGACTGCGCGTCGCGGCCGCTTCGCCGCCCGTGGCCTGACGCAGCGCGTCGGTGCCCACCGGCTGGGCCACCGCGCGAATGCGCACGCCGTCCGACGCGAGTCCGTGTGATTCGAGCGCACGCGACAATTCACTGGTCCGCGCCGACAGCTCCGACGCAACCTGCTGGTCATGCACATCGATGGTCGACGACACGCCGGCGCCGCGCACGTCCACGCGAATGCGATCGCTGCCGCCCTTGCCATCGTCGATGTTCAGCACCATCGACGAGACGGGCAGTGCGGCGACCTGCTCCTGCAGCGCGTCAATCTGTCCAACGCGCGATGCCTGGTCGGGGCCGACGGCGGCGTTCACCGGTGCCACGGAACCTGCGCCGCGCGCCGACGGCACGAATGGAGCCGCCAGCGGCTCGTTGGCGGCGGCCTGCGTACGGTGCGCGTTGCCGCTTCCGTTGTCCATGCTGCGTTCGCGCGCCGAGGACTTCGATGCGTCGTCCGCGCCCTTCACCGCGTTTGCGGGCTCGCCGGTCGGTGCGGTCGACGCGGACACGGCGGAATTCCCGCCACGCGCGCCGGGCACCGCCACGCGCGCCACGTGCGCCACGTTCGCTACTCCAGCCGTCACAGCCACCTGCGCCACTTGCGCCACGCGCGCGATGCGCGCCATGGCGTCGTTCTTCATCGGCGGTGCTGCCACGGTGGGCAGCGCGGCGATTGCGGGATGGGCCGCTGCGTGCAGCGACAGCGGTTCCTGGCGGCCCACCGCAGTGCGCGCAAGGAATCCGCCCGCCTGCGGGACGCGCATCGCGAGGTGACCGGGATCGCGCGCGCCCAGCGTGTGCAACCCTTCCTCGTTGGCGATCCGTTGCAGCCGCTGGTACGCCACGGGGTTGTCGTAGCTGCCGTCAATCATCAGGTCGACGGCCATGCCCTCGGCGTGACGCGACGAGCGCGTCCACGTCACCACCTGGCCGGGTGCCGTCCGCCCCTGTTCGTAGAGCGCTTCCTGGCGCACTTGGCTGCGCACCGTCTCGACGACGGTGACCTTGTGGCCGAACTCGTCCTGCATGCGCGCAATCACGCGATCGAGCTTGGCGCGGAAGGCGGGATCGAGTGCTGCAGCATCGCGGACGACGACCGATGGATCGACCGTTGCCGCGGCGCCGGCGTTCGTTGCATCGTTGCGCGCGTTGGCCGATGCGGTGCCCTCGGCGTCGCTGTCGGTGCGCGCGGCCTTGCCGTCATCGTCGGCCGACTGTCCGGCGGACGACACGTCTCTGGGGCGCGTGGGGGTCGGTGACACGGTCACTGGCGCGGCCGGCGGTGCGATCATCGCGGCGGCCCCCAGCGACTGCGTCGCGGCATCCACCACGGCGGAGGCCGCCGTGACTGCGGGCGCGGTAGCCGGAGCCGGAGCGGTGGCCGTACCCGGGCGCGTCACCTGTTCAACGAGTGCGCGAATGGCCGCGGTGCCGGCGTCGCTGGCCGGTGCGGCATCAGCGAGGGCGGCCTCGAGAGACGCGAGCGCATCACGGACCATCGCGCCCGGTGCGCGGGTCGCGCCCGCATCGGTGGTGGCCTGCAGGCTTACCAGGCGCGCAAGCACTCCGGCAAACGGGAGCAGTGACGGATCCACCGCAGCGGGAGATGCTGCACCCGGCCCCACGCCTGTCCCAGGCGAGGTGCCAAGCAGCTCGAGGGCGGCATTCGACGGAGCGGGTCCCACTCCACCCACGGCGAAAGGCACGGTCACGGCGCGTCCTTGACCTTGATGGCGGCCTTCGAGATGGCTGCCGCGCGCTCCGCCGGAAAGACCGCGAGGATCTCACTCGCCTTCTTGTCCGTGAGCTTCGCGAGAATATGCGAGACGTCGCTGTCGTCCATCTGCGAGAGCACCTTTGCCGCGTCCTTGGCCTCCATGCTGCCGAAGATCTTCGCGAGCCGCGAATCACGCAGCGAGCTGGACACGGTCGTGGAACTCGCCGCGTCGGCGGCCGGTGCCTTGCCCGCAGGCGCCGCGGTTGGCGGCACGACGTTTGAGGCCACCGGCGACGGACCCTGCGAGGGCGCCTGCGACGGACCTTGCGACGGAGCCTGCGCTGCGGGTGCGCGTGGGGCGGGGCTTGTCGCCGGCGCGGAGTGAGTCGCCGCGCTCGTCGTTGCGCTTGCAGTGGCACTCGTGCGCCCGGCACTGGTCGCGGGCTTCGATGCGTCCTGCGGGGCGCTCGCCGCATGTCCGGTCTTGGCGGGCGGTGTGGCGGGCGGCGTGGCGGGCGGCGTCGAGGCCGCAGGCTGCGCGGCACCCTCGGCGGGTGCTGCGGCAGGTGGCGCGGCAGGTGCCGCGGCGTGCGCGGTCGCGGTGTCCTTGCCCGCAGCAGCCGAATCTGTCTTCGGCACGGCGGCAGAGTCCGCCTTGGCCTGGACCGCCGCCACGGCCGCCTGCTTTCTGGCCTTGACGACGACTAGTCCGGTGGCGCCGCCCAGTGCGAGCAGGAAGGCGACGAGGAAGGGAAGGGCGAGGCGAATCATCAGTCGGACGAGGGCTTGGGTTTCTTTGAATCGGCAAACCGGTCGCGCGCAATCGCATCCATGACTTCGCGCTCCAGCCGGGCATCCTCCACCCGCCACTCTTCTGAACGGCGGTCCTTGAGCCGGTCGAGAACGCGCCGGTCCCGCATGGCATCGCCCAGCTCTCCCAGTTTCTCTTGCACACTCCGTTCCGCGGCCTCGGTGACCTTCCGGGCGTCCAAAACGCGTTCATCAAGGGCGCGAACGAGGAATGCGACCTCGTGGAGGTGCGATACCCGGACGGTTTGACCCTCTGCGGGCAGCAGCTCTTGCCGGGTGGCGTCGCGCCGGGCCGAGAGGTCGTCCTCGCGCATCACGGCGGCTTCGGCGGCGCTGCGGGCCGCGGCCACGGCGCTCGCAGCCTCCTGTTCCTTCTTGTGCCGCAGGTCGAGCAGGCGCTGCAGCCGGAACTTGAACCGGCTCATGCCGCCGTGCGACCCTTGGTCGCGCCGTCGATGCGCTGCGAGAGGGCGGCAAGCTGCGCCTGCGAATCGGCATAGCCCGACGGTTCATCCGGCCGCTGGCGCAGGAAGTTGAGCATCGGGTCGCGCAGCGTCAGCGAGGCGTCCACCAGCGGGTCGCTCCCCTGGTGGTACGCGCCCACGAGAATGAGATCCTCCTTCTCGCGGTACGCCGCCTCGAGCCGCGAGAACTTGAGCGCGTCGAGCTGCTGCGTCCGCTCGGTAACCGCGTCCTTCACGCGACTCTTGCTCTCGAGGATGTCGATGGCCGGATAGTGCCCGTTCGATGCGAGCTTGCGCGTCAGCACAATGTGTCCGTCGAGGATCGACCGCGCGGCGTCGGCCACCGGCTCGTTGAAGTCGTCGCCGTCCACGAGCACCGTGTAGATGCCGGTGATGCCGCCCTTGGCCGCGTTCCCCGCCCGCTCGAGCAGGCGCGGCAGCGACGCAAACACCGAGGGCGGATACCCCTTCGTCGTCGGCGGCTCGCCCACGGCGAGCCCAATCTCGCGCCACGCCATCGCCACGCGCGTCACGGAGTCCACCATCAGCAGCACATGCTGCCCCTGGTCGCGAAAGTATTCAGCGATGGCCGTGGCCACCAGCGCGCCGCGCGCCCGCACGAGTGCCGCCTGGTCGCCCGTGGCGACGACGAGCACCGACCGCGCGAGCCCCTCGGGCCCCAGCGCGTTCTCGATGAAGTCGCGCACCTCGCGGCCGCGCTCGCCCAGCAGCGCGATCACGTTGACGTCGGCCTTCGCACGGCGCGCGATCATGCCGAGCAGCGTCGACTTGCCGACGCCCGATCCGGAGAAGATGCCAATGCGCTGTCCGCGCCCGATGGTGAGCAGGCCGTCGATAGTGCGCACGCCGGTCTCGAGCGGTTCGTCGATGACGTGGCGGTGCAGCGGATTCGGCGGCTCGGCCGCAAGCGGCACGCGCTCCATCGCCTCGAGGCGCGGGCCGCCGTCAATGGGATGGCCGAGGCCGTCAAGCACGCGGCCAAGCAGTTGCGGCCCCACCGACACGCCGAGCGACCGGCCAAGCGGCACCACCATCGACCCCGGGTGCACGCCCTCGAGTTCACCCAGCGACATCAGCAGCACGCCCTTGTCGTGGAAGCCGCACACCTCGGCCAGGACGCTGCGGCCGTCACCGAGGGACGAGATGCGGCAGATCTCGCCGAGGCCGACGTCGATGCCCATCGCCTCGACGACGAGACCCGTGATGCGCACGACGCGGCCGTAGCGCGCGAAGCGCGGCAACTCGGCGATGCGCCGGGCAAAGGGCGTGTCACGCATTCTTGTAGGTCAGTCGGCGGTAGACGCGCTCGAGCGCGGTGTCCACACGCCCATCGATGATGCGGTCGCGACCCTCGACCACGCTCCCCCCTGGGGCGATGCGCGAGTCGGGAATCCAATGCGCTTCGCGCGGCGGCGTGCCGGTGAGCGCGTCCAGCGCCGCCTGTCCGCCGTGCGACAGGATGATCTGCATGTCCGTGGGATTCACGCGCACCCGCACCGGATGGTCGATGGGGAACTCGCCGAGCGCGCGCTTCACGAGCTTCTCGATGATCTCGGGGTTGTCGGCCACCTCGCGGTCGATGATGTGGCGCGCCACGGCGATGGCGAGGGCGCAGATGTTCTCCTCGATCATCCCCTGCCAGCGCTCCTCGCCCGCGCGCAGCACCTCGATGGACTCCTCGGCGGCGGCCAGCGCGGTGCGCAGCCGCGTCGACTCGGCGTGCTCTCCCTCGTGGCGCCCCTCGTCGAAGCCGAGCGTGTATGCCTCGTGGATCTCCCGCTCATACTGCGCCTTCGCCTCGGCCACCGGGTCGAGCGGCGGCGGCTCGTCGTCGACGAGCAGCACCGGCATCGAGGCGATCTCGCCTGGGCGCCAGGAGCCGCCCGTGGACGGGGCGATGCCGCCGCGGAAGGCGCGGGCGTTGTTACGCGACGACAACTTCGTCCCCGGCGCCGATCACGATCTCGCCGGCTTCCTCGAGCGCGCGCACCTGCGTCACGATCTGCGTCTGTGCCGTCTCGACGTCGCGCATCCGCACGGGGCCGAGCATCTCCATTTCTTCCTTGAGGGCCGCCACGGCGCGCTGCGACATCTGCCCCATGATGCGTTCCTTCAGCTCGCCGCTCGCGCCCTTGAGCGACAGGGCCAGCGTCTTGGCATCGACGTCGCGCAGCAGGCGCTGCAACGCGCGGTCGTCGAGCGAGGAGATGTCCTCGAAGACGAACATCAGGTTCTTGATCTGCTCGGCGAGCGCGTGGTCGCGGTCGGTGATCTTCTCGAGCAACGTCTTCTCGAGCGCGCCCTGCAGCAGGTTGAGCACGCTGGCCACGGCCGACGGGCCGCCGGCCCGGCTCATCCCGGCCTGGAACTCGAGTTCCGTCTCCGAGCCGAACGAACGCTCGATGAGCAGCAGCATCTCGGGCGACACCTTTTCCATCTTGGCCATCCGGTACGTCACTTCGCCGCCAATGGCCGGATCGAGTTCCTTGAGCACGCCCGCCGTCTGCGGCACCTGGAGGTGCGCGAGAATGAGGGCGATGGTCTGCACGTGCTCGCCGCGCAGCATGTTGGCAATCTGCTGCGGGTCGGCGTTGCGCAGGCGCTGCAGTCCGGCCGTGTCGGCCAGCTGGCCCATGATGCGCTTCAGGATCTCCTTCGACTTCACGGGCCCGAACGCCTTGTCGAGCACCTCGCGCGCATAGTCGACGCCGCCCGTGGACACCGCCTCGCCGGCCACCGCAATCTCGATCCACTCGAGCATCACGCCTTCGGCCTCGTCGGGCTCCACGCGGTTCAGCTTGGCGATCTCCAGCGAGATCAGCTCCACTTCCTCCTGGCTGAGGCGCTGCGTGATCTTGGCGGACTGCTCGCTGCCGAGCGCCATGTAGAGGATCGCGGCCTTCTCGCGACCCGACATGCGCGTGTCACCACGGCGGACCAGGGAGGTGCTGGCCATGGCTTACGCGTCCTTCAGCCAGGACTTCACCAGCCGGGCCGCGACGTCGGGGTTCTGGTCGACCGATTGGGACACCTTGTCGCGCACTTCGGTGTTGGCCGACGGGAAGATGATTGGCGCGCGCGGCGGCGCCGCGACAAACCGCGACTGCTGCGGCTGGCCGTCCACCGACGGTTGCATCTGCACCTGCCCCGGCAATGCCGGCAACGGGTTGGCGTACGCCAGCTGCTGCGTCGGCATGCCCACCGGCGCCTTGAGCGCGCGCAGCGCGAGCAGGGCGATCGCGATGGCAGCCACCATGCCCGCCGTCATGAACATCGAGCTCTTGTTGTCCTGCAGCTTCTGCATCAGCGGCACCTTCTCTTCCTTGGCCGCGGCCACCGGAATCACCTCGGGTGTCGAGCTCTGCACGCTCATCACGTCGCCCCGCGTGGTGTCGATGCCGATGGCGCTGCGCACCAGCGCGTCGATGCGCCGCAGTTCATCGGCGCTGCGCGCCTGGAACTTCGGAATCGTGTCGGTGCTGTCCTTGGCCGGCAGGCGACGGTCGCTCACCAGCACCGCCACGCTCAGCTTCTTGATGTTGCCGACCGTGGCCGTGAAGGTCTCGGTGCTCTTGGTGTTCTCGTAGGTGTTGGTGACGGTGTTCTGCGCGGCCCCCTGCTGCTGTGCGCCCGGGACGATCTCGCTCTTCGATTGGGAGATGAGCGCCTGCCGCTCCGGGTCCACGGCATTGGTCGTGCGCTCGATCTGGTCGAAATTGAGCAACGCCGAGACGCGCACCTTCGCATTGCCCGCCCCCACCACGCCGGTCACCAGATCCTCGGCCTTCTTCTGCAGCTCGCTTTCCACTTCCTGCTGCTGGCGGAGCTGGCGCGAGCTGAGCGCCGTCGTCGTGTTGCCGTCGGTCGGGTCGGTCCACTGCCGGCCCATGTCGTCATGGACGCTCACGTACTCCGCCGGAAGGCCGTCCACCGAATTCGATACCAGCTGCGCGATCCCCTGCACCACGTCGGGCGTCGGGGTCGCGTTGCCGCGCAGCGACAGCATCACGCTGGCCGTCGCATGCCGTCCTTCCGCCTGGAACGTGCCCTGGTCGGGGAGCGCCAGATGCACCTCGGCGCGCTCGATGCCGCGCATGTTCTTGATGGTGCGCTCCAGCTCGCCCTCGAGGGCGCGCCGGTAGTTCACGCGCTGCGCAAACTCGTTCATGCCCCACGACGGCTTGTCGAACAGCTCCAGCCCAGGGCGTGCGCCGTTGAGCGTGCCCCCCTTGGCCAGCGCCACACGCGCCTTCGGCAGGTCCGCCGGCGCCACCATGATCGCCGTTCCGCCCTGTTCGAGCGTAAAGACCACGCCGGCGTTCGTCAGGCGGTCGGTGAGCTCCGACGCGCTCTCGATCGGCACGGCCGTGGCCGCGGGCACCAAGTCTTGCTTGGTGACGGCGCGCGAGCCGACGAAAATGAGGCCGGCGATGCCCAGCGTGAACGCAAAGATGAGCACGCGGCGCGTGCCACCAAAGCGGGCAAAGATGTCATCGAGAGCGGAGGCCATCGTGGGCGGAGGCGGATGCGGTGGGGAAGGGCGTCAGCGGGCCGTCAGCCCTGCATGGTGGTCAGCGTGCGGTACGCGTCGAGGAACTTGTTGCGCACCTCGATGAGCATTTCCAGCGCAATGCCGGCTTCTTCGCTCGCCGCCATCACCTGGTGGAGTTCCACCGGCTCGCCGCGCATGAAGGCGCCCAGCGTGTCGGACGAGCGGTCCTGCGCCGACGAGACGTCGTTGAGCGCGCGCTTGAGGGTGTCGCCAAAGGAGTTGCCGCCGGAGCCGATGACCGGAACGGCGCGTGCGCCGGTGTCGCCAAGGGCTCCACCGACGCCGGAGAGTGCACCACCAATCGGGGCGGTCATGGTCAGGCCCTGAAGTCGATGCGTCCGCCGCGGATCGACGGCATCGCGGCGGGACGGCTCGTGTTGGCAGCGGCCATCTTCGAGTAGGTCAGCGGGCCCGAAGTGACCACGCGCGAGAAGAAGGCGCGTTCGTCGCTGGTGAGCACGCTCCACAGCGCCGGGTCGGTGCCCTCGGGTGGCTGCGCCGTCAGGTTCGCGTTGGCCACGCCGCCCGCCTGCTTGGCCGGCGTCGGCGGCACCGCGGTGCCCGTCGTGGCGCGCTGGGCCTGTGCGGCGGCGGCGCCCTGCGCGTCGGGGCGCTGGGCCTGCAGCTGTTCGCGGGTGGCGAGCAGCGACTGCAGCGAGGAGGGAAGTCCGGAGACGTTCATCGTGGGCCTCAGATCTCAATGGCGCGGCGAAGCATCTGCTTTGCCGCCTGGAAAACGGAAACGTTGGCTTCGTACATGCGCTTGGCGTCCATCATGTCGACCAGTTCGTCGGTGATGCGGACGTTTGGGTAGCGCACGAAGCCGTTGGCGTCGGCATCGGGATGCGCCGGGTCGTAGACCAGCGGGCCCTCGCTCGGGTCCTCGGTGATGGCGCTCACCCGCACGCCCCATCCGTCGGCCTTGTCGGCACCGGCTTCATCGGCTGCTTCGGCAGCGGCGCCCGAAAGCTTGTCGGCCGCCGAGAGGGACTTGTCGAACTTCGCCTCGGCGGCGGCCATCAGGTCGGCGGCGTCGGCGCTGGCTCCGGTGCGCGTGCTGAGGAGCGGCTTTTCGGAGGCTCCGCTGGCAGCGGATTCGAGCGATTGCTTGAAGGAGTCGGCCGTGGCCGCATCCATTTGAGTGACGCGACGGCGATACGGGCCGCCCGCGGCGGTGTGCGTGGTTTCGGCGTTGGCGATGTTCGTCGCAATCGTTTCCATGCGCAGCCGCTGGGCCGTAAGGCCGCTGGCGGCGATGCCCATGGTGCGGAACATCGGCCGGATCAGGGGGATGCCACCCTGGTTGGGATCCACCGGGTTCGGCATCAGGCGCCCTTGAGCGCGTTGCGCATGCTCTGGTACGCCTTGGCGAGCAGCTTGGCGGTCGCCTCGTACCGGATTTGCTCGTCGGCGAGGCTGACCATCTCCGCTTCGATGTCGATGGGACCGCTTTCGGTGGAGCCAACGCCGTTGGGCGTGTCCGGCAGCGAGAAGCCCTGCTGCAATGCGGTCGCCCGCGCCACGCGGTCGGCAATGGCGCGCGTGCGCTGGGTGCTGATGTCCAGGCTCTGCTTCAGTTGGTTGGCGCTACTGACCCGACCCACGAAGTCGAACGACATGCGGCCTCCGGTACGCGACTCTTCGGAGACAGGTAGTGGCAAGGGTCGGGCCAGAGGGCGGACCACTTCGAGATGAGGCTACGCAACGCGTGTCTAATACATTGTGAAATAAACATTTAGAAGTTTCAAATACACGCATGTTTGAGCCGTTCTTCAGCGAGAATACGTCCCCACGCCAAGCCTGTCTATCCAGCTCGGCACCTTTTTCCCGGCTCAATTCACCGGGCTGGTGCCGGTCGCACTGGCCCGAGGGGATTCGGGCGCATGCGCCGAGGTAGTTGAACGATTCTCAGTTCGCCCCCTTATGGCATGCGTGTTGCACAGGATGCTCGGATGTACCCCCTAAAATCCTTGACCTGCCACCGGCCCGCCAATGCCCACCATCGAAGACGCTCGCGACACGTACTCCACCTCGATCGCGTGGCTCGCTTCGCGCGATGAGCTTCCCCATCTATTGAACCAGCGGAAGCTGTACGGGTGCGGGGTGGAGATCGGGGTCCAGAAGGGCGAGTTCTCCGAGGTGATCCTTGCCGCGTGGCATGGCAAGCACCTGATATCGGTGGACCCTTGGCTGACCGAGACGACGGAGCAGTACATCGACATTGCCAACGTCAGCCAGGAACAGCACAACGTGCTGTATGAAGGCACCAGGAAGCGCTTGGTCCGATTTGGCACACGAAGCTCGATCTGGCGCATGACGTCGCTCGAGGCAACGGCGAAGATTCCCGACTACAGTCTCGATTTTGTCTACATCGACGCCCGGCACGACTACGAATCGGTGATGGAAGACCTGAACGCCTGGCAATCGAAAGTGCGTCCCGGCGGCGTGCTCGCCGGGCACGATTACATTGACGGCCATTTCTCGGCCGGCGTCTTCGGCGTGAAGCGCGCCGTCGATGAGTTCTTCGCCGCGCGCGGCACACCAGTCTATTCCACGCTGATGGACGCGCCGTGGCTGACGTGGCTCACGGTCGCTGCGCTGCCCGCTACACCGGCCTTGGCGACCACCACCTGAGGCAGCGCCCAGTTGGTGCGTGGCTGGAGCCCGCCTATACAGTCTTCGGCGCGGGTTGCGTGAGAAACGCGAGAAAGCGGGGGGCGAGGGCCGTGGCCATCGTCTGATCGTACGCAGATAACACGAGGTGCACGACGTCCACGGACCCGTACACGTCGTTCAGGATCACTGCGAGCTTGAGCAGTTGTCCAGGTGTAAGCCGGTCGAGGCGCGTGAGATCCTTCACGAAGACCACGTCGGCCCAGAAGACCTGGCTCAGCGGGGCGTGGGAGTTGCCGTTCACGAGCAGGGGCTTCAGCACGTGCCCGGAAATCTCCGTGAACCTGTGCACCTGCAGCCCGAAGCGGCGCAGGGCCATCTCCTGCTCCGAGAAGAGCGGCTGGTTCACGTACATTGGCACGAACATTACCTCGGTGTGCACGACGAGGCAGTCCCGTAGCCGCTCGCTCGCGTGCTCGAAGACCATGAGCTCGCCGCCCTGAATGTCGATCTTGAGGTAGTCCATCGCGTCGATCTCACTAACGTCATCGAGCCGCCGCGTCTCGACCTCGACCACCTGCCGCACCTGCGCCCACGCACCATGCAGGTGCAGCAGGTCGAGTAGGTCGAAGTTGGGGGCGAGCAGCGAGTTCATGCCCGATTCTGCGCACAACCGCATCAGGTGGCGCCGACCGTCCCCGATGGCATAGGGGAGGTAAGTCTCCCTCGGCCCCCGCATCGCCTCGAGCCGTGCGAACGGCTCGGGGTCCGGCTCGAAGCCGACGAGCGACGCGCACCCATCATCCACGAGGAGCTGATACGGTCCCTTGGCTCCGACCTCAGGGTTGGCCCCGACGTCGACGATGCGGATGGGCGGCAAGTCTGGCAGGCCGCCGAGTATCTCGGAAAGACGCGGTGGAACCACGTGAAGCCTCGGAGCTGGGACGGATCCCGGATTCATTCGCAGGAAGCATGCCCGGATGACGCGGCTAGACGGCGACCTCGTCCTCGTCATCCGCCGGCGCGTTCAGCTTGTTGCGGAGCGTCCGCACGCTGATGCCGAGCAGTTCGGCGGCCTTCGTCCGGTTCCCGCTGGTCGCTTCGAGCGCCTTCTGGATCAGCACCCGCTCGGCGTCGTTGACGTTCAGCGAGGAGAGCAGCACCTCGCCGGCCGAGCGCGAAGAATCGACTGCGTACTGCGATGTCGACCCCGTTGAGCCGAGCGGTTCGACGGCGGCACTGACGACCGACATCGGCTGCGATGGGCGCGCCGGTGTGCTGACGAAGGGGATGTTGCCGATGGCCGGGAACCCGCCTGATGGGCGGCTACCGATGGCCGGCGCGCTGCTGTGCGGCGTGAGCCCGTACCGGCTGGCGTCAAAGGCGTGCAGCTGGATGATGGGATCCTGCGTCAGGATAACAGCGCGTTCGACGGCGTGCTGCAGTTCGCGCACGTTGCCGGGCCAGTCGAAATCCTGCAGGTAGTCTATGGCCTCGCGCGAGAAGCCCGTGACTTCCTTCCCCATCTCGGTGGCCGTCCGCACGGCGAAGCGCATGGCCAGCACGGGAATGTCCTCGCGACGCTCGCGCAGCGGCGGAATGAGGATGGGGATCACGCTCAGCCGGTAGAACAAATCCTGCCGGAAGTAGCCCGACGCCGCCTCGGCGGCGAGGTCGCGGTTGGTGGTGGCGATGACGCGGACGTCCACCCGGATGGGGCTCGTGCCGCCCACCCGCTCGAACTCCTGTTCCTGCAGCACCCGCAGGAGCTTGGACTGGAGGTCGAGCTTCATCTCGGAGATTTCGTCGAGCAACAGCGTGCCGCGGTGCGCGCGCTCGAAGGCGCCTTCCACCCGCTTTACCGCGCCGGTGAACGCGCCGCGCTCGTGGCCGAAGAGCGAGCTCTCAATGAGCCCCTCGGGCAGCGCCGCGCAGTTGAGCTGGATGAACGGGCGGTCCCGCCGGTCGCTCTGCTCGTGGATGGCGCGGGCGAAGAGCTCCTTGCCCGTGCCGCTCTCACCTTGCAGGAGGACGGTGGCGCGCGTCGGGGCCGCCATGGCCACGGTCTGCAGGATGCGCCGCATCGCCGTGCTGTCGCCGATGATCTGGCGCTCGTTGCGGAACTCCATGACCTCGCGGCGCAGCGCCTCGTTCTCGCGGCGCAGGCGTACGTACTCCAGCGCCTGGTCGACGGCCAGCTCCAACTGCTGCGGGCGCACCGGCTTGGTGATGTAGTCCACCGCGCCGGCCTTGATGCTCGCCACCGCGTGCTCAATGGAGGCGTACCCCGTGAGCATGATCAGCGGGATGTCGTAGCCGTCGCGGTGGAGAATGCTCAGGAACTCCAGGCCCGTGAGGCCCGGCATCCGATAGTCGGAGATGATCAGGTCGATGCCGCCCTTGGCCAGCACTTCCATGGCTTCGGGTACACTGCGAGCCCCGACGGACTGATGGCCCGCGCGCTCGAGGGTGTCCTCAAGGATCAGGCCGATCGAAGGTTCGTCGTCGACATACAGGATAGTGGCCATTGGGCAAGACGAGGTGCGTGGGGCTACCATACGGTGGCGCGACTTTTGCGCCTCCGTGAGGATATGGAATAAAGCGCCGAACGGGCCATGCGGCAACTCTTGCCGGGTCCGGTTGTGCTTGCCGTGGTCCAAGGGACGCGATGCGCCTGCTCGTCATGAACTGCCATGAGCCGTGGATCTACCAGCTTCGGGTGCTCGACGCCGAGCTCGACATCGTCGTCGGCCTGCCCGGACGGTATACGGCCACATGGGATGACGCGATGCGCCCGTTGCCGCCGCGGTCGCGGTTGCTGACGCTCGATGAGGCGCTCGCGGCGCCGGCGGGGACGTGGGACTGCATCATTGCGCACAACGTCACGGACCTCCTCGACCTGAAGGACGTGGACGCCCCCGTGCTCCTAATGATCCACGACTTCCTCGAGGGGCGGCTGGCCCAGCAGGAGAGCACGCTCCCCGCCGCCGCGATGCGCGATCGTCTGCGGCAGTACCTCGCGTTGCGCGGGGGCCACGCCGCCGCCATCTCGCCCACCAAGGCGGCGTCATGGGGCGTCGGGGGTGAGGTCGTGCCGAACTTCGCCGATCCGGCGGACTATCTTCCCGCGCGGTACGACAAGGCAGCCGGCCTGCGGGTCGCCAATCACGTCTGGTCGAAGCGCGTCTTCCTCCTGTGGGACTTGCATGTTGCTGCGTTCGACGGGTTGCCGGTGACGCTGCTGGGTCACAACGCGGAGTTGGAGGGACAGGCGGCGGCGAGTTGGGACGCCCTGCGCGGCGAGCTTGCCGTGCACCGCTTCATTATCCACACGGCCGACCCGCGTTTCGAAGACGGCTACAACATGGCCATCCTCGAGGCGATGGCGGCGGGATTGCCGGTCCTCGGCAACCGGCATCCGACCTCCCCCGTAAAGCATGGCGTGAGCGGATTCCTGTCGAACGACCCCGGGGAACTGCGTGGCTACGCCGAGCGGCTGCTTGCCGACGCCGACCTTGCCCGGCGCATGGGGGAAGCGGCGCGGGCCGCGGTGGCTGGGCGTTTCACCGCGCAGCGATTCAGGCTCGGCATGACGGAAGCGATCGCTGCGGCGAGGCGCAAGCACGCACGTCATGCGCGTCATGCGCGGGCGGCACGGCAGGCGGTCTAGCCGCGGGCGTCGAAGGTGCCGGGTACGGCCGCGGCCACGGTGCCGGCGGCGTATCCCGCTGATCCATGGGCCGCGCGGTCCATCTCGGAAATACTGCGGGCGAGGCGCTCGAGTTCGAGCGCCATCGAGTCGATGAGCGCACGGTGCGTGTCGGCGGCGTACTTCGCCGCGCCCAGCACGGCGTCGCGCGACGCTGCCGGGGAGTTGCCAAGGCGCTCAAGCACCGGCGCGAGGGTCGCTAGGGTTTCCTCGAACATGTCGAGCATGTCCGTGATCGCTGCCGGGTTGGCGGACGCCGTGCGCCGGGTCTCGTCGCACATACTGGCCATGTGCTGCAGCATCGCCACAGCGCGGGCCTCGTCGGCACCCGGGTTGCGCTGCTGGGTCACGCGACCTCCGCGTGCGTCGGGCGTTCGCCGGCCGCGGCGAAGGCGTCGCGCAGCTCGCGCATGAGTGCGGTGTTGCGCTCGAGGCGCGTGACGTCGTGCGTGCGGCCGACGTCGACGAGTTCCGAGAGCACGAAGGCGTACAGTGAAATCAGGCGATGCGCGAGCTCGCCGCTCTGCGTGGGATCGACGCTGGCGAGCAGTTCGCCGACGGCCTGCCGCGACCGGTCGAGCGCAGGCAGGATGATCTCCGGGCGGTTGGTCTCGATGCCGACTTTGGCGCGCGTCAGCTGCGCGAGCAGGAAGTCGAACGTGATGATGAGCAGTCGCGCCGGGGAGGCGGACAGAATTTCGGTCTCACGATACGAATGCGCGGCACTCTGATACGACACGGCGTCATCTCCACTCAAGTCTGATTCCAGTATCGGCCATGGCGCGGCGATCTGGAGCGCCTACGCCGTCTTGTTGTAGTTGAACAGGCTGTTGATCTGCGACGTCAGCGACGTGCCGACCGACTGCGCCTTGCTCATCGCAGACTCCATGGCGATGAACTGCGCGGTGAGCGTCGCCTTGCGCAGGGCCAGGCGATCCTGCGCTGCGCTGATGCGCGTGCTCAGCGCGTCGGCCTGGTTGCTCGCGTTGGTGGACAGCGTGGCCGCCTGTCCGTCGAGGTCGCGCGCAATCTTCGACGACACCGAGTACAGCATGCCGCCGACGCCGACCGAGAAGGCCACGCTCCCCGCGGCTCGTGCGGTGGTGCCGGAGTACAGGAGCTGCATCCCCTCGGCGGCGGTGCCGCCGTCGCCGATCAGTAGGCGGCCCTTGCCCGTGGCGGCTGCGCCGCCGATGGTCCCGATGACGTCCAGCCCCGCGAAGCTGCCGGCCGCAATGCCGAGTTGCGCCGTGCCGTCAGCGGAGCCCGCGGTGTAGGACACCGAGAACCCGGCAGCGGACCCGTAGTCGGAGGCCGCAAGGTGCACCGCGCCGCCGGAGATGGAGGCGAGCAGGTTCATCTTCTGCGCGGCGAACAGGCTGTTGAGCTTCGCCACCACCTTGTCGATCGAGTCGCCGTTGGTCAGCGTCACCGCGCCCGTCTTTCCTGTCGACGCATCGGTGACGTTCATGGTGTCGGGCGTGCCGGTCGTCGCGTAGGTGCTGAATACCGCGCCGGTCGCGCTCGCTGCGGTGGCCGCCCGACTGATGTCGACGGCGTAGGGCGTGGCGGTGGCGGCCGTCGCGTCGGTCGCCTCGATGAACGAGACCTCGGCGTCCGTCGGTACACCGGCTCTGCTGAACAACCTGCGGACGTCCTCGAAGTTCGCGGACAGCGCGGCGGTGAACGTCGCGGTGTCCAGCGACATCACGCCGTACTTGTCGCGGCTGAGCCCCACCATCGAGGCCATCGTGTAGGTGCCGGTGAGGCCGGTCACCGACGTCAGCAACTGCGACGACAACGAGGCGACCATCGACCGGACCGCCGAGTTGTTCGCCAGGCGGCCGCCGGTCGCCGTGTTGGTGTCGGCCCAGGTGCGCACGTCGTTGTACGTTGCGGCGAACGCCTTCAAGCGCGTGACCGTCTCGCTGCTGTCGCGCGCGACATTCACGGTGACCGACGTGCCCTCCTCAGCCGCGAGCAGATTGAACGTCACGCCGGTGACGACATCGCTCACGGCGTTGGTGGTGCGAGTCACGGACTGTCCATCCACGACGAAGCGCGAATCGGTGCCGGCGGTGATCTGCCGGTTGAGTCCGACCGTGCCCCCGCTGTCCGCCCCGAACCCGCCGAGCGAAATGGTGCCGCCCGACGCCTTGGCGACCGTGATCGAGACGCCGAGGCGCGAATCGCCGCTCGTCCCGTCGGTGAGCGCCAGCTGGCCGGCGCTCACCGCCATCACCGCGGTGCGCGTGCCGGCCTGGAAGCCGCTCGACGCGTTGTTGGCGTTGGCGATGAGGTCGTCCATGGTGGTACCGGCGCCCACCGTGAGTGTGCGCGTCACCGCGGTGCCGTCGCCGCGCGTCCCGCCGATGGTGATGACGTCGCCCGCGATGATCCCGAGCCCCTGTCCACCGACCTGCAGGTCGGACAGCAGTGTCGTACCGGCGGCATTGGCGCCGCCGGCGATCGCGAACGTATTCGCGCTCTTGACCACCTGCGTGACACTGCCGCGGCCCGTCGTGGTGAAGCCAAGCACGGCGAGCGTACGCGCGCTGTTGGCGGCGTCGGCCGGGTTGGCCTCGACGGCCAGACGCGTCTGCAGCCGCGAGAACGTGCGGGTGCCCACCGTTTCGGTGACGATCGCCGCGGCATCACTGAGCCCGGTGGCAGCGTTGATCTTCGCCGTCACCGTAGCCAAGGAATCGACCGAGAAGTCCACGCTGATAGTCTGGCCGCCCACCTTGATGGTGGAGGGAGACGGCAGCGGAATGCCGAACAGCGACGCGAACGCCGCCGTGCTGCTGCTCACGCGTTGTGACTGTGTGGCGCCCCCCGAGGTGATGTTGGCGTTCACCGTGGCATCGGTGAGGCCGAGGGTCGTGAGCGTGCCGCTGGCATCATCCACGAGTTCGATGCCCGCTGCCCCCGTCTGGTCGGCGGAGAGGACGAGCCTGGCTCCGGAGGTGCCGCGCAGGATCGACGCCGTAGCGCCGGTGGCCGACGCGCCCGTGTTGAGCGCGTTCACCTTGTCGCGAAGCGTGGTCAGCGTGTCGGTGGCCTCCACGGTCACGGTGCGGCCGTTGAGCGCGAACGACCCGCTGATTCCGAGCGCCGTGGTCGCGGAAGATGTCACGGCGCCGCCGATCTTCTCCGCGGACGCGAGTTGCTGCACCTCCACACTGTAGCTGCCGGGGCTGGCCATGGTGCCGGCCGCTACCGAGACAACCTCACGGCCGCTTGTGGCGCTCTTCGCCGCGGAGGCCGTGAGGGCGCCAAAGGTGGCGGAGTTGCGAACGGCCAGAGCGGCATCACGGAACCGCCCGACCACCGCCTGAAAGTCGGTCCATGCTGCGGCGGCGCTGCTGAGCGTCGACTGCCGAGTCTGCAGCGGGGTGACCGAGCGCTTGCTCTCGATCGCGATGATCTGGTCAACCATCGACTGCCACTGAATGCCGCTCGAAATGCCGTTGACGGTGCTGAGTGCGTCTGCCATGGTGCCGTTCCCTCAGGGGATTGCTGCTCCGGGAGAGGCTTCGCTCCCGGAGCCAATGACGGCCCCGGGAGCGTTGCCCAACCCGTTACTGCTTGACCTGCGTCAGATCTACTGGAGCAGCTTGAGGATGCCCTGGCCGCTCTGGTTCGCCTGGGCCAGCATCGCGGTGCCGGCCTGCGCGAGGATCTGGTTCTTGCTGAACGTCACCATCTCGCCAGCCATGTCGAGGTCACGAATGGTGCTCTCGGCAGCCTGATAGTTCAGAATCGTGGACTTCAGGTTGTCGACGGCGTTCGCAACGCGGTTCTGCCCGGCACCGATCGAACCGAGCGCGGCGTTGACGAGACCCATCGCCGTGTCGACCGCGGAGAGGGCGCTCTGCGCACCCACCAGCGTGGTCACGTCGATGTTGGCGGCGGTCGTCAGGCCGAGCGACGCGTTGCCGAGGGCGAGCGCGGAACCCGAAATCGTCAGCAGGTTGACCGTCGTGTCGCTGTAGCCGCCGACCGTGTTGCGCGCTGCGCCGATCAGGAACTGGCCCGAGCCCGCGGCCGTCGTCACGACAGCGCCCGCAAGGTCGGCGCTCGCCGTCACGCCCGCGCCCTTCGTGATCGAGATGCCGAAGGCCGAGAAGTTGACCGTCTCAGCGGTCGCGGCGTTGGCCGTCACGGTCTGTACGATGCTGCCGTTGGTGGCCGTGTAGACGTTCGTGCCGGTGGCGGCGAAGGTCACCGCGCCCACGTTGCTCGAGAAGCCGACGCTCGACACCGTCGTGGCGCCCACCGTCTCGGTGTTCGTCGCGCCGTACGAGCCGGTCAGCAGCTTCGTGCCCTGGAACTCCGTCGTGTTGCCGACGCGGCCGATTTCGGCGACGAGGCTCGTGTACTCCGTCTGAATGCGCGCGCGGCCGGCGCTGTCCACCGAATCCGACGCGGACTGGGCGGCCAGTTCCTTCATGCGCTCGAGCAGCTTGCCGATCGAGGTGGCGCCGCCTTCAGCGATCTGGTACACGGAACTCGCCTGCTCGGCGTTGCGCTGAGCCTGCGTGAGGGCGCGGATGTCGGCCCGGAACACGTTGGCGACGCCGAGTCCAGCGGCATCATCAGCGGCCTTGTTGATGCGGAAGCCTGACGAGAGCTTTTCTGCCGACGCGCGAACGGCGTCGTTGACCTTGGTGAGATTGCCGGCGGCCGTCAGGGCCCCGAGGTTCGTGTTGATACGCATGGTGCCTACTCCTTGGCTTGTGGTTGAGGGAATCCGTTCCCTCAAGGGCGAGGACCGAAATGTCCTGCCACAGAGAGTGTATCGGCATCACCGGCGGAAACTTTACAATTCCTGCGAGAGCGTGCCGTTGACCACGGCGCCAGGGCGCCGGAATAACAAATTGAAGACGAAGTTGCCGCTGAGCGTGGCGTCGTCGGCCAGACGGAGCAGCTCCGGCTCGGCGTCCTGGATGAGCCACGTCTCGTATCCGTGCTGCGTCATCAGCGCGCGCAGGACCGCTTCCGACGTCCCCATCTGCTCAAGCCCGCTGCGGTTGACCTCGGCCACGATGAAGGGCACCTGATGCCGGCTGATCACCTCCCGGGCGCCGCGCAACGCGAGCACCTCGCTTCCCTCGATGTCCAGCTTGATGGCGCGCACCGACCGCATGGGCCGCTCCCGCAGCACCCGGTCGAGCCGCGTGACGTACGTGGGATGTGCGCGCGGATGCGCGCGCGATTTCACGCAGTCCTGATGGTTGCGCACGTCCCACAGCGCATGGCCGCCGTCATTGTCCGAGTTGATATGAAGGGCGGTGACCCCCTCGGAGTCTCCGAGCGCCAGGTGCAGCGGCAGCACGTTGGAGAATCCGTTGAGCGCCACGTGCTCTACGAGGTGCCGGAAGTTGTCGGGGGACGGCTCGAATGCGATGACCTCGCCGGACTCACCTACGAGGGCCGCGGCGAGCATCGAGAAGTAGCCGATGTGCGCGCCGACGTCGATGAAGGTGTCGCCGGGCTGCAGGATGCTGAGGAAGAGCTTCGACGTCGCCGCCTCGTAGAACCGCCCGGCGTCGAGCGCGGCATGCATGCCGAGTTGCACCTCGCTGTCATGGTCGAAGGCGTAGCGGACGTGGAGGGCGCCGTGCGGCCCGTCGATGTCGAGCGAAATGTGATGCAGCATGGCCGATAGCCTGATGGAAGGGGCGAGCGGAGATGATCAGTGCGATGCGTGAGCGGGCAGCAGCGCCTCGAGGGCGCCGTGCAGCTGTCCCAATGGCCGCGACCAGTCGCCGGGCGCGTCCTGCCGGAAGAGCCGCATCGTGGGATACCAAGAGGAGCGCTCGCCATCACGCCCCCAGCGCCAGTCGGGAAGCAAAGGATGCAGCGTCCAGATGGGGCGGCCGAGCGCCCCAGCCAGGTGCGCCACGGCGGTGTCCACCGAGACGACGAGGTCGAGCGCCATCACGGCGGCTGCCGTGTCGTCGAGCGTTTGAAGTTGCGCGTCGAGGTCGATGATGCCCATCGCGTCGCGCCACGGCGCGAGTGCCTGGGCATGCGGCCCCTTCTGCAGCGAAAA
Source organism: Gemmatimonas sp. (assembly GCA_025361705.1). Classification (GTDB taxonomy): domain Bacteria; phylum Gemmatimonadota; class Gemmatimonadetes; order Gemmatimonadales; family Gemmatimonadaceae; genus PNKL01. The sequence continues at coordinate 17,050 of JANYJW010000044.1, read as the reverse complement.
GAGCGAGATGCCGTCCATGTGGACGGCGGAGAGCAGGGCGGGGAACGGCATCGACCGGAACCGGTCGCGCTGATGCTGGGGGTTGCCCCCCCACACAATGCCGACCTTCACCGCGCCCGGTGCCTGTCGCACACGCTCGGCCACCGCGCCGGGGACCGCCTGCAGATACGGCACCGTCGATGGGATCGTCCCCGGCCGCGTGCCGCAGCGGTGCGGCAGGCTCATGATCGACACGAAGACGTCGAAGGCGGGGATCTGCGCGCCACGCGGCGCCACAGCGTCCACTCCGGGCGCCGTCGAGACGAGTCGCGCCGCGTCGGGCGGCGCCTCGACGATCACGCGCGCCGCGCCGCGGCGCTTGAGCTCGGCGGCATATCGCACGAACTGCAGGACGTCGCCGAGGCCCTGTTCCTGATGTACCAACACCGTCTTGCCGGCCAGCGCTTCGCCCGCCCATTCGGTGCCTGGCAGGGTGCGCGCTTGATACGCCAGGCCGCCCACCTCGCGCCGCCGTTCGAGGCCGCGGAATCCGTTCTCTAGGTCGCCGGCGAGCAGCCGGACATGCGCAAGGTTCCAGTCGGCCGTCGCATTCGCGGGGTCGAGTACAAGTGCGTGCTCGAAGTCGGTCGCGGCGTCCTCGTAGCGGGCGAACTCCATCGCCACGCAGCCTCGCACGATATATCCGGTAGCTGCGCGCGGATGCGCGCCGACCAGGCGCTCGGCGAGCGCCGTCGCCTCGTCAAGTCGCCCTGACTCGTGGTACAGCGTGGCGAGGTTCGAGAGCAGGAGCGGATGGTTCGGCGTGCCGCGCAGTCCCTCGGCGAACACCTGCTCGGCCTCGTCGACGCGGCGGACTTCCTTGAGGAAGACCCCGAGGTTCGAGCGGATGGCGTCGTTGGCAGGTTCGAGGGCCAGCGCCTCGCGGCACGCCGCGATCGCCTCTTCGTGGCGCAGCGTGTTGCGCAGCGTCACGGCGCGGTCGCCGATGATCGTGGCGTTTTGGGGGGCAAGCGCCAGCGCGCGGTCGTAGGCGTTTTCTGCCACGTCATAGCGTCGGCGGGCCGCCGCGCACCGCGCGTATTCCAGCCATGCCTCGCCGTCGGCGGCATCGCAGGTCACGGCGCGCGCGAACGCATCCATTGCGCCGGCATCGTCGCGCTGCGCGCGCAGGGCAAGCCCGCGCGCCTTGTGGGTGCAGGCCTCATCCGTCCCGCGCGCAGCGCGTCCCTGCGATGGCGTCGCGACCAAGCCGAGGAGACGAGCGCGCACTGCGGCCAACGGGACGGTCCAGTCGTCGAACGCGGCCTGCCGGAACAGGCGCATGGTGGGATACCACGGACTGTCCGCGCGGTCGTGCAGCCAACGCCAGTCGGGAACGAGCGGGAGGAGCGTCCACGTGGGACGCCCGAGAGCGCCAGCGAGGTGCGCCACCGATGTGTCGATGCTGATGACCACGTCACACGCGTCGACGGCAGCCGCGGTTTCGGTGAATGTCGACAACTCCGGCGCGAGGTCCACCACGCGTCCCGCGGCCACGGCGGCGTCGAAAGCCGGCTCCTGAGCGCTGCCCACCTGCAGGGAGAAGAGGCTCACGCCTGGCAAGTCGAGCGCGTCGAGCAGTGCCGCCACCGACACATTGCGGATCCGGTTGCGGTTCTGCCTCGGGTTGCCGTTCCAGACGAAGCCGACGCGCAGTCCCGGGGCGCCTCGCACGCGGGCGCCGATGGGATCCTCTGGGGCCGTGAGGTACGGGACGTCGGCGGAGATCTCGTCAAGGCGCGTACCCATCAGTCTCGGCAGGCTCAGGAGCGGCGCGTGCACGTCGTAAGGCGGGTATGGTGCGTTGGTGGGCGCTACCTCGTCGACGCCGGGAGCAGTGGCGAGGATCGCGCACAATGAGGGCTGTGCCTCGACGATCACGCGCCCGGCGCCGCGCGCCTTCACTTGCGCGGCATACCGGACGAAATGGAATGCGTCTCCGGCCCCCTGCTCCGCCGTGAGGAGAATGGTCCGGCCACCGAGCGGGGCGCCATCCCATTCCACACCGTCGGGACGGCGCGCCTGCACGATCTGGTTGTTGATGCGGAGACGGGCATCGTAGGCCGCGAACCCTTCCTCGCAGCGTCCCAACCCTAGCAGCACTACCCCGCGGCTGAACTGCGCGGTGGCGTTTGCCGGCGCGATGGCGAGCGCCCGTTCGCACGAGGCGAGCGCCTCCTCGTACTGTGCGTTCTCGAGTTGCGCGTGCGCCAATAGCGTCCACGCCTCAACGGCGGCGTCCGGTGCGTGTGCTGCCTCGATCGCGATCGCGAGGGCCTCGCCACGCTTGCCCGAGCGCAGCAGGAGGTTGCACCGGTTGGCTCGCACGGCGGGGTGCATCGGCGCAAGGGCGTGCGCCCGCGCGAACTCGGTGGCCGCCTCGTCGAACCTCCCATCCTCCATCAGGATCAGGCCGAGGTTGCTCAGCGCGTCCACGCGGTTCGGGTCGACGGCCAGCGTCGCACGGCAAGCCGCCTCAGCGTCGGCGGCGCGCAGTAGCGCGCGCAGCGCGAGCGCGCGGTTGGACAGCGCGTTGACCAATCGCGGCGCGCGCCGCAGCGCGGCGTCGAACGCGTCGAGCGCTTCGGCGTGGCGCTGGGCCGCCAGGTGTGCGTCGCCGAGGTCGGTCCACCACTCGGCGTTCGCTGGGCGCATCGTCGCGGCGCGGCCAAGGGCCCGCGCCGCCTCGTCGAAGCGGCCGGCCTGCCCGAGCGCCATTCCGAGATTATGGTGAATGTCTGCCGCCGCCGGGGCGGCGGCCGCCGCACGTTCGAAGCGCGCAATCGCCTCGTCCGTGCGTCCGAGCATAGCGAGAGCGATCGCCGAGTCGCTCAGGGCGTCGGCATGCGAGGGCTGACGCACGAGAATGGCGTCGTACGCGGCCAGTGCATCGTCCAGTCGCTGCCCCCTCAGGAGCGCCACGGCGGCATCGTACGGCGTTCGGGTGCCCATGCGACGAGTGTGCAGGGACTTGGGCATCTCAGGCGAGCACGTCGCCGATGGCCGCGAAGAGGCGGTCGATCTGGTGATGCCACGAACCGCTGGCCATCACGGCCGCCGCGTTGGCCGCGCGTCGCTGCGCCTCGTCGCGGTGCTGGAACGCGAACTCGAGTGCTTCGACAATCTCGTCGATGTTGCTCTCTCCCCAGCCGTCTGTGCCGCCAAACGACGGCGTCGGAGTGCACGCGCCCTGGCGGTGCAGGACGATGTTGTGATCGTCCGAGGTCAGGTCGAGGTGACCGGTGTTCTCCGACATGATGCAGGGCACACCGCTCGCCAGCGTCTCCATCGCCACCAGGTTGGTGCCGCCCTCCGCCCGGTTCGGGAAGAGAGCGACGTCGGCTTCACGCACGATCGCGGCCATCTGCGCATTGGGCACCAGGCCGAGGTCGGCAACCGCGTCGGACGGGACGCCGTGGCGAGCCAGCCACGGGACCAGCTCCAGACCGCCCGCGGCCCCCAGCGACGGCACGTCGCGCACGTGCCCGGCCGTGACGATCTCAGCCATAGTCTGGGGCCAGTGGTTGTGCCACGCCACCATCAGCAGTGCTTCAGGATGCCGCTGACGGAAACGCGCGAAGGCGGCGACCACCAGGTCCTGTGCCTTGCGGTATTCCAGCTTGCCGCCGGAGAAGACGACAAAGCGGCCGGGAAATCGCCCCTCGCGAGGCGCTGGATGGAAGGCCGCCGTGTCGATGCCCTGGAAGACCAGCGCCGTCTGCGTGAGGCCGCGCGCCTTGAGCACTTCCTCGTTCCACGTCGAGCCGGCGACGATGCGGTCGAAGGTGCGTCCGCGCGCGATGGCGTCGGGACCGAGGCGTGTATCCTCGAAGAACACCATGCCGATGCGCCGCGTGCTGTGCAACTGCGCGGTCAAGTTCCCTCCCGCGAGGCCGTTCCCTAGCGCGTGAAGCGACGGGAACGGACAGGCACCACCCTGACGCAGGATCTCCGCGGCCCGCGCGCGTCCGGCATCGATGCCGCCGAGCGCGGCGCGCTGCTCGGCCGTCGCGCCGCCAAAGTCGGGCTCGTGGAAGAGGACCGGCGTGAACTGGCCGCGCCGCAGCGTGTGCGTCACGAGGTTCAGGCCGTAGATGCCCCATCCGCTCGTGGCGCCAACCTGCCAGTCGAGTGCGAAGCACGGAGTGCTCGGGTCGTCCTGCGGACTGCGCCGCGTCGCGCCGGAAAGCGCGTCGCGCACCATCGCGTGGTTTCGGACCGCGTCCGGGTGAACCGCATTGCTCGAGAGCGCGCGCTCGAACGCACGGGCGCTGTCCTCCAGCCGGTCGAGCTTGGCGAGCGCCACGCCGAAGTTGTTCCACACGTCGGCATTGTCAGGGTCGATGAGCAGCGCGCCATTGTAGGCGTGCGCCGCCTCGAGGAACTCGCCGTGCGTCTCGTGCTGCTGCGCGGCGAGCAGGTGGGCGTCGGCCGTGGCGATCGCCTGCGGCGCAAAGCGTGCGCGCGGATAGGTCGCGTGCGCGGTGGCGGTGTCGAGCGCCGCGCCGATGCGTCTAATCACCGGCGCCCAGTCGTGGGCCGTCTCCTGCCGGAAGAGGCGCATGCCCGGATACCACGGCGAATCGTTGCGACCGAGCAGCCAGCGCCAGTCGGCGTTTTCGGTCAGCAACGTCCACGCGGGGACGCCCATCGCGCCGGCCAGGTGGCAGGCTACCGTGTCCACGCTGATCACCAGGTCGAGCTGGCACATCACCTCGGCCGTGTCGCGCAGGTCCACCAGCCGCGAGCCGAGGTCGGTGATCCGCGTGCGCAGCGGCGACGCGACAAGCGCCTGCTCGCCCGGGCCCTTTTGCAGCGAGACGAGCTCCACGTCGGTGCGCTCGGCCAGCGACGCAAAGGCGTCGAGCGGAAGCGACTTGGCGCGGAACGAGCCGCCGGCGCGCGCCGCCTCCCACACGATGCCCACACGCAGGCGAGTGCCGCCGCGGCGCGGCGGAAGCGTGCGGCGCAGCTGGTCCACGCCGACGTACGGTTCAGACCGCGCGACCGTTTCGATCGTCGCGCCGGCAAAGTGGGCCAGCGACATCAGCGGTGCGTGAAGGTCGGCGGCGGGAAGTGGGTAGCCGCGGCGAACGACCTGGTCCACGCCAGCGACGCCCGTCATCAGGCGCACCAGCGAGTCCTCGCATTCCAGCACGACACGCCCCGCACCCATCGCCTTCGCGTGGCCGATAAACCGGATGAACTGCAGCGTGTCGCCGAGTCCCTGCTCGGTGTGCACCAGCAGGGTGCGTCCTGCGAGTGGCTCGCCGCGCCAGCGGGCGACGCCATAGCCCTGCCTTGGCGTGGTGAAGAGTGGACTGTCCCAGCGTCCTTCGTAGTCCGCAAAACCGCCCGTGAAGTCGCCAAGGCGCAGGCGGAGCGCGGCGCGGTTGAACAGCGTCTGCGGCCGCCCTGGCAGCAGGGCGAGCGCGCGGTCAAACGCCTGGCGGGCGTCGGTCCACTCCCTGCGGTCCACCAGCAGCAGCCCCAGGAAGTCCCACGTCTCCGCGTCATTCGCGTTAAGCACGAGCGCACGCCGCACGCTCGCAATGGCATCGTCCAATCGGTTCACCTGCGACTGCGCCAGCCCGGCGTACAACTGCCTCCGCGCGTCGCGCGGGTGCGTGGCTGCGGCGCGCTCGAGGCGCGCCACGAACGGCAGCGCCTGCTCCGGCGCACCGAGCTTCTGGTAGGTGCGGATCAGGCCGAGCAGAGCGCCTGGCTCGTCGGGCGTCAGTTCAACGGCGCGCGTCAGCCACTTGGCGCCCTCGTCCAGCCGCCCGTTGTCCGTCAGGACATTGCCGAGGTCCCGGTGCGCCGTGCCGCGGTCCGGGGCGAGGGCGATGACCGCCTCGTACGCGATGATTGCTTCGCGACTGTAGGCCGCGGTGCGCAGCACATCGGCCAGCGCATGGCGTGTCTCCACCGAGCCTGGGTTCAGGCGGACGGCACTCAGCGCCTCTTCCACCGCGGGCGACGCGCCGCTGATCGCGGGAACAGCTGGGAGGGCCGGCACGCCATCGTTGGCGCCGGGGTGCCCTCTCCGAGGGCTTGCGCTGGTGGTCATCGGTTTGGTGGAGGAGTGTTCAGCGGGCAGTTCTGCCCGCTGAAAACCTTATGCAACGGCTATGCCACCCCTCCCCCGCAACGAATGCCCCGAACGGGGCAATTACGGCAAACCGTGCAGTCCTGACTGGGGCTGCACGGCAGAAAATGCCGAACCGGTGCCTAAATCAGCGCCGCAAGCTCAATCGGCGCTCGAACCCCGAACGGCCCCTCCCCGAACACCACCTGAATGCCGCGCCGCGCCGCGACGTTGACGACCACCGGCCCCTGAAGGTTGGCATAGCAGGTTTGCTGGCCGGGAATCGGCAGTGTGACGATCGAGAAGACGGCGATTTCGCTGGCGTCCTTGGCGCGAAGCCGGCGCAACTCTCCATCCGAGAGTTCGGCCGAGTATCCCTCGAAGAAGACGAACGGGTCGACGAGCAGGAAGACTAGCGGCGCATGATCCGCCGACTGCAGCCACGCGGAACCGTCCTTGGAGCCACGCAGGAGCGCCCAGGACCGGCATTCGGGGAAGCCGAGCAAGCCGTCGCCGAACTCGATGAGGTCGTCGTCGGAGATGTCGAGCGAACCAAGGAGATCCGAGCGAACGACTCGGCGTGGGGGCATCACCTGCTCCACTGGCAGCGGGAGGGTCATCGCAGATAGTCCGACAGGTTCAGGCTCATCACGCGTGACGTGGCGGACATGGCGGCTTGGTACGCGGTCTGCCGGCTCACCAGCTCGACCATCGCCGTTTCAAGATCGACATCCTGCAGGTCGGAGTTGAGCGCCACGAGGTTCTGGCTGAACGCCGACACGTTGGCTTGGGCGATCTGCATCTGGTTCTGCCGCGCACCGATTTCACCCACCATCGACTGCGTGGCGTTGATGGCGCTGTCGAGTCCGACGATCACTCCCTGCACGGCGGCGGTGGTGCCGGTGTCGAGTCCCGCCGCGAGGTCCTGCAACGCCTTCAGCGCACCGGCGGCGGTGGTGCCGAACAACTGCGTTGCATCGTGCGACGTGCTGGCGCGCTGCCCGGCGCTGATCTCGACCTGCCGCGTGCCAGTACCCCCGGACGCCGTGAAGGAGAACACGGCGGTGGTGGTGTCGACGACGAATGGCGGCGTGCTGCTCATGGTGCCGCCAAAGAGGTAGTTGCCGCCGTCCTGGGTGTTGCCCAATGCGGCTGCCTGCTGGAGCAGTTGGTTGGCCTCAGCCCTGGCCGCGATCCGAGTCTGCGGCGACGCCGTGTCGGTGCCTTGTGAGACCGCCAACTCCTTGGCGCGCGTCAGGATCGTGTTGAGCTGGTCGACAGCGCTTTCCTCGAGCGCCAGTCGCCGGTTCGCCACCCCAATATTCCGCTTGTACTGGTCCAGCGCCCGCAACGCGCCCGAGTTGGCCATCACGTTCGTGGCGGCCGTCGGATCCTCCGATGCCGTGCTGAACTTCGTCCCTTCGGTCACCCTGCGCTGGGCCGACTCCAACCGCTGCCGCGCGACGTCGAACTGCGACACGGCGAGCTGGGTGGCCATGTTGTTGGTGATTCTCATTGCGCTTGGGACCCTCCGGGAAGTTCAGGCGTGACCCTGCGATGGCCGACATGATGCGCACAACCCGTGCCATCAAGGGTTCCGGGACCTGACCATCACCCGAGGTATCGGCCGGTCGGCCGCGGGGTTGAGTTCTCCCAAAGAATTGTCCCGGAACCACTTAAGTATTCCCCGACACCTGCCGATCTCTGCGATAAGGGAAGGAGTGTATCCAGCCGTCGGAGCCGGACGGTCGGCACAGGAGGTGCCACAACTATGAACATTCAGGCGCTGCTAGGGACCAGGCCCGCGACAGGATCGTCGCGCCGTCCCGCCTCAATTGAAAAGGGCAAAGACCGGGCCCAGGGCAGTACGGCAGGCTCGGAAGCGCATGACGTCGTGGAAATCTCCGTCGAAGGCAAGGAACGCGCCGCCGCCGATTCGGGGGAAGGCCAACCATGAACTCCCCCGAGCGGGAACTCACCCACCCGTCATGGCGACGCTCCACAGACGAGCCGGCCCTGACGCCGCGCGAGTCGCTCATGAGCCAGATGGTGCGCGCCCAACTGATCTTCGATCGCCGTACGCCCTCGGCCGGTTTGCCGGCCTGGCGCGACGAGGACGGCGATGTGACCCCCGTGCACTTCGAGGCACGCGTCGAGGGGCAGGTTGAAGGGCCGTTTGTGGGGCAGCCCGCCGATCCGGTCCTGTTCGCCGACGAGCTGGCCGCACGCCTGCAGCTGGCCCGCGACCGGGTCGAGGCCGAGCACGTGCACCTGTCGCAGGTCGGTACGGTGGCCGAAGCCTACCTTGGTCATCCCACGCTGAGGCTGGTCAAGTGACCAACCCGAGCCGCCACCGCGAAGTGACCGCGGACGGAATGACCCGCGTGGCGGCAGTCGTTGCCGCCATGGTTGAGTCGGCCGGGGCGGAGTCGAACGCAAAAGGACAGCTGACCGACCTGATTGCCAAGGCGGCCCAAGAGGTGGAAAACCATGCCGGAATCACCCGACAACTGCGCATGCGCGGGATGGCTCAGCGGGACAAGGCGAGCGCCTCGCTGCGGGCGGCAACCGACCGGGATGTGGCCGCCCAGGTGCACAAGCTCGACGTGACCCGCTGACGCTCTAAGGGCTTGGCGCAATTCAAGTTTCGCCATTGCCAAGCCGATACGATGTCTTATGGAGGAAGCACATCATGAAGATCACTGGACCGTTGTCGCCTGAAGTTCTCGCCGCGGGCACCAAGGACGTACGTGGTGCCGTGCCGGCCGAGGCCGTCAATCCGTCGAAGACTGCCAATCCCGAAACTGGCGCGGCAAAGCCGCGCCGTGACAGCGTCGAAATCTCCGATGCGGGCCGCCAGCTGGCCAGCGCGGATTCCCTGTCGACCGAGCGCGTGGCCGACCTGCGTTCCCGGATCCTCTCCGGCGCGTACAACGCCACTGAGGTCGTAGACACCGTCGCACGCCGCATTCTGCAGCGCGGCGACATCTGATCCAGCACTTCCCTTCGAGGCTCCACCGCCATGAAGTTCCTCGTAGTTGACGACTCGGCCACGATGCGGCGCATCGTGATCAATTCCCTGCAGCGCATTGGCATCAGCGACATCGTCGAAGCTGCCGATGGCGCCGAGGCGCTCACCAAATTCGGTCCCCAAATCGGGTTCGTCATCACCGATTGGAACATGCCGAACATGGGGGGGGTCGACCTTGCCCGCGCCATTCGCGGACGGGACGACGGCAAGACCATTCCCATCCTGATGGTCACCGCGCGCTCCGTGCGCGAGGACATCATCACGGCCATGGAATCCGGGGTCAACAACTACATCGTCAAGCCGTTCACGCCGCAGATCTTGAAGGAAAAGATCGACGCGCTGATTGGCGCACCCGTGGCGAGCTGACCATGACAAACAACGCGCGCGAAGCATTGTACGACTCCGAAGCGACCCTGCGTCTCATCGACAGCGAGCTGGGGGCCCTCGGATCCGTGGCGCCCGCCAAGCGTCCAAGCTCCGCCCTGGGTGCGCTGCCGATGATCCTCGAGCAGGCCAACAGGGAAATCGTCGGCATCCTCGAGAACCTGCGGAAGAACAAGACCCAGCTTCAGTCGGCGGCCGTGGAGCGCCTGCAGCACACGCATTCCAAGCTCGAGGAAGTCAACTCGACCACCGAGAGCGCCGCGTCGGGCATCCTCGACTCGCTCGACCGGGCCCAAGGATACCTCGACACGCTCGACGCCGACGATCCGGACCGCACTTCCAAGGGCTCGGAGCTGCGCGATTCGATGCGCAATGAGCTCTTCTCCATCACCGAAGCCCTGCAGTTCCAGGACATCACCAGCCAGCAAATCCGCTACGCGGCCAACGTCCTCGTGGAACTCGAGGAAAAGCTGATCTCGGTGCTGCACCTCATCGACGTCACGGGCCTCGACGATGCCCGTACGGCGCTGCACGATGCAGGCTCGGGGACGTACGACCCGAACGCGACCACCAAGGATCGCGCAGGACGCCAGCACATGGCCGACGAGATCTTCGAAGGGGATCAGGCGCCGGCGTAGCCGGCGGGCATCGAGTTCCGTCGCGGCAGCCGCTAGCTTCCGCGCACCATGCCGATTCCAATGAAGAAGGCAGTTGCGCACCTGCGCGCGGTCGATCCGGTGCTGGCTACCGTGATCGACCGCGTTGGGCCGTTCCGCCAGCGACGCGACGCCGAGGGCACGCACTACGGCGCCGTGCTCCGGTCGATTGTCTATCAGCAGCTCAGCGGGCAGGCGGCCGGCACGATTCATGGCCGCGTGCTGCAGCTGTTCCGCGGTGGGGAACCGACGCCGCGCGCCCTGCTCAAGCTGGACGATGCCGTGCTGCGCGCGGCCGGTCTGAGCGGCCAGAAGGTGAAGTACGTCAAGGACCTGTCCACGCGCGCCCTGGACCGCGGCTTCCCGCTCGAGCGCCTGCACGAGTACGAAGACGATGCCATTATCGAGACGCTCACGCAGGTGAAGGGAGTGGGGCGATGGACGGCGCAGATGTTCCTGATGTTCCGGCTGGGCCGGCCGGACGTGCTGCCCGATCTCGACCTGGGCATTCAGAAGGGCATCCAGCGCGCGTACGCCACGCGACGGCTGCCGACGCCGGAGCAGGTGCTCAAGCGCGGGGCGCCCTGGGCACCGTATCGCAGTGTGGCCAGTTGGTACCTGTGGCGACTGCTGGACTTGCCAGCGGCCTGAGGCATCCGCCATCGGAGGACGCGTGCGCATTGGGGTGACGGGAGCGAGTGGACTCGTGGGGCAGCAACTGGTGCCGGCGTTGCGCACCGCGGGCCATGCCGTCGTGCGCATCGGCCGCGGCCGCGACGCCGATGTGCCGTGGGACCCGTCGGCGGGTCGGATCGACCCGGCGGCATGCGCGGGCATCGACGCCTTCGTGCACCTCGCAGGCGCCAACGTCGGGCAGCGATGGACGCCGGCGCAGCGGCGCGACATCCACGAGAGCCGGGTGCGCGGCACCGCACTGCTCGCGCAGACGGTCGCCGCGCTGGCGCCGCGTCCGCGTGTGCTCGTGTGCGCATCGGCCGTGGGCTTCTATGGCGACGCGGGCGACGCGGTGTGCGACGAGTCCGCGCCGCCCGGCGACGACTTTCTTGCGCGAGTGTGCCGCGCATGGGAGGCCAGCGCCGATGCGGCCGTGCGAGCGGGCGTGCGCACGGTGCACCTGCGGTTCGGCGTGGTCCTGTCGCGGGAGGGCGGTGCGCTCGCCCGCATGTTGCCGCTCTTTCGTCTTGGACTCGGCGGTCGTCTGGGCAGCGGCCGGCAATGGATGAGCTGGCTGTCGATGGACGACGCGCTCGGCGTCGTGCGGGCCGCGCTCGAGTCCGACGCGCTGGTGGGCGCTGTGAATGCCACGGCTCCCGTGGCCGCGACGAACGCCGAATTCACGGCAACGCTGGCCCGCGTCACGCGGCGTCCGGCGCTCTTCCCCGTACCGGCGTTGGCCCTCAACTTGGTGTTTGGTGAGATGGCGCGTGGCACGTTGCTGGCAAGCCAGCGCGCGGTGCCACGCCGACTTCTCGCCGCCGGGTATGCGTTCCGCCACCCGACACTCGAGTCGGCGCTCGACGCCGCGGTGAATGCATGAGCGTGCAGGGCGCGACGGATTTTCATTCGCATCTCATTCCGGGTGTCGATGATGGCGCCGCCGACATCGTTGCGTCACGCACCGCGGTTGCCGCGATGGCCCGCGATGGAGTGACGACGGCCCTCACCACGCCGCACTTCGACGGGTCGCTCTCGCTGGTTGGCGACGCGCTGGCCGAACGCCTGGCGCAGCTCGACGCCGGCTGGGCGGCGCTGACCGGCGATGCCGCAGTGGCTGCGTGCGGCGTGCGGTTGATGCGCGGTGTGGAACTGATGCTCGACGTTCCCGACCCCGACGTGCGCGACGAGCGTCTGCGCCTCAATGGCGGGCGTTTTGTCCTTGTGGAATATCCTGGCCTGCAGTTGCCGTTGACGCACGCCGACTTTGCGCTGCGCGCGCTTCGCGCCCAAGGATGGCAGCCGATACTCGCGCACCCCGAACGCTATCGCAATGTCGACGACTCGCTGGAGCAACTGCTCACGTTGCGGTATGCGGGTGCGTACTTCCAGGTGAACGCGGGTTCACTGGTTGGCTACCACGGCACCGGGCCCGCCAAACGTGCCGCGACGTTACTCGCGCGCGGCTGGGTGGAGTACGGCTCGAGCGATTACCATGGCCGCGGCGCCCCGGCCGTGGCGGCGGCGCGCGCCGCGCTGGCCGAACAGGGCGCGGCCGAACAGGCCGACCTGCTGTTCTGCGAGAACACGGCGCGGCTCGTGCGTGATGAGTCACCGCTGGCCGTACCACCGCTCGGGGACGCACGTCGCACGTCATCGTCATGGTGGACGCGGCTGTTCGGCGGCACACGCTGATGCCCGAGGCGCGCGAATCGTCGATCGTCACCCACCCCGTGCTGGTGGCCGGCGTCCTGACGGCATTCCACACGTTCTATGGTGCATCGCCGGCAACGGGCGATCGCTGGACGGCCGTGCCGATTGCCCTCGAGAGCGGCTGGCCTGGCACGTACCCGACAGCCGACCTCCTGGTCCAATCCGGACTGCACGGGGGGTATCACCTCTACGTCGCCCTCGGCAAGCTGGCATCGCTCGGCATTCCGTTGAGTGCCATCTGGGAGGTCGGGCTGCTCGCATCGGTCTTCCTGCTGATGTTGCTCGCGCTGCACCTCTTCGAGTGGCTGACGGGGCGTCGGGATATTGCGGTGCTGTCGGCGGCGGTGCTGATGGCGATGCCGCCGCTGCGTGGCTCGCTGGTGTGGTCGCCGATTCCATGGCAGGAGTTCGTCGTCGGGTCGGTGGGCAACGACCTGGCGCTTCTCGCCCTGCTCGCCCTCTGGAAGCGGTGGTGGATGGTGGCAGGTGTCGCGGCCGGGGTACTCTGCAACATCCACCCCAGCATGGGGAGCATTGCCGTCGTCCTTATGCTTGGCGCGGCAGTGGTGTGGTGGACAGAGGATCGTGGGCGCATTGTGCGTGCGCTGGCGGCCGCTGCGCTGCTGGCCTCGCCGAACGTGTTTGTGATGATGGGACGCCTGTACGGCGGCCAGGCGGGCACCGCGTCTCCGGCCGGACTCATTGCGCTCATCGAGCCGTTCAACGCGCAGTACACCATCCGCAACCACGTCGACAGCGGGCTCGGCTTCTATGCGAGCATGCTGGTGCTCGCACTCGCCGGCAGCAGGCATCTGGCGCGCGACCGGCGCCGAGATCTCCTGGTCGCCGTCGCGGCGCTCCATGGGCTGATGGCGATCTACATCGTGGGCGCCGACGTCTTTCGCAGTGCATTCATCGGCCTGTTCTTCTGGTTCCGAACGACGGCCTATGTAAAGGTGCTGGCCATGCCGCTGTGCGTCCTCCTTGCCGCCGGTGCGTGGAACGCCACCGGATCGGCCGTGCGCCGCGCGCGACTCGGGGCGCTGCTGGCGCTGGCGGCCATCGTGCAGAACCACACGGTGGCCGCGTCGCTCATGCTGCTGGCCGTGGCGATTGTGCTCGTCGAGCAGGGCGGCGCATCGGCCAGGGGCCTCGCCGTCGCGCTCGTCCTGTGCGCCATGGCGTCCATCGCTGCGATCGGCTGGCGTCACCTGGGCATCCCGGTGGCGTCCGACGCTGTCCGGGTAGGCCTGGTGATTGCCAGCGGAATCATGCCGCTGTTCGCGGTGCCGCTCGTGCTGCGGGCGCCCCGTGAGGAGCCCCCGGACGTCACCGCGTCCGCGAGCGCCGGTTGGTGGCTCCCCGCATCGGCCGCCATCCTCGTTCTGTCGCTGCTCGCGCGACATCCCTACGACAGTCCGCTGGACAACCTGTCGCCGGAGCGCTGGTCGGCCGTGCATGCCCGCGTTCTCTGGGATGAGCCGGCGGGCGACATGGCCGATGTGGAGCGTTGGGCCAGGGACAGCACGTCCCGCGATGCGATGTTCGTGGTACCACCCGACGGGAAGGAGTCGACGACTTTCCGCGTCCGCGCCCGGCGTGGCGTCTTCGTGACGCTGGCGGACATCGCGCAAATGACGTACGCGCCCACGAACTTCCTCGTCGCCCGGCAGCGCGCCGCCCTGGTGGGCATGCGCATCGTGAACGGGCATCCGGATGTGAGCGGGTACGATGCGCTCGACGACCGCGGCGCCGACGCGCTGCGTCAGGCGGGCGCAGCGTACCTGGTGTTCCGGCGCGCGACAGCGCCCCGCTTGTCACTGCCGTCGGTGTATTCGGATGCGGCGTGGCTTGTGTACGGGTTGGATCGTGGCCCGGGGAGCCTGCGCAAATGACGCGTGCTACATTGCGAACTCAGGCATGCCATTCCAAGGAGACTTGCCGATGAAGGTTGTCATCCTGGCCGGAGGGCTCGGCACGCGACTGTCGGAGGAGACGTCGTTGCGGCCCAAGCCGATGGTCGAGATCGGCGGCCGCCCGATGCTGTGGCACATCATGAGCATGTATGCGTCGCACGGACTCACCGACTTCGTCCTCGCCCTTGGTTACAAGGCCGAGATGGTGCGCTCGTATTTTCTTCATTATCACGCAGTGTCGCGCGACGCGACCGTGCGGTTGAAGGACGGTTCGGTGGTCGTCCACGGCGCCGTCACCGATGACTGGACGCTCGACCTCATCGATACCGGCGTCGCGACGCAGACCGGCGGGCGCCTGCGGCGCCTCCGGCAGTGGATTGGCAGCGAGCCGTTCTGCCTCACATACGGCGATGGCGTGGGCGATGTGGACATCACGCGGCTCCTCGCGTTCCACCGCGCGCATGGCAAGCTGGCGACGGTGACGGCCGTCCGGCCCCCGGCACGGTTCGGGGCTCTCGAACTGCACGGCGACGAAGTGCGGACCTTCGCGGAAAAGCACCAGGCAACCGAAGGGTGGATCAACGGCGGCTTCTTCGTTCTCGACCCGCGCGTGCTCGACTACATCGACGGCGACGACAGCGTGTGGGAGCAGGATCCGCTCGAACGGCTGGCGAAGGATGGCCAGCTGCGCGCGTACCGGCACGAGGGTTTCTGGCAGCCCATGGACACCCTGCGCGACCTCCGACTGCTCGAGTCGCTCTGGGCGAGCGGCACTCCACCCTGGAAGACCTGGCAATGAACGCGATCTCGCACGCGGGGACTGACGGCAGCCACTGGCGCGACCGGCCCGTCTTTGTCACCGGAGCCACCGGACTGCTCGGTGGCTGGCTGGTGCGGCAGCTGCTCGAACAGGGCGCCGAAGTAACGGCGCTGGTGCGCGACTGGGTGCCACGCAGCACCCTGCTGTCGGGCGCGATGCTGCAGCAGGTCAACGTCGTGCGCGGTGATGCGCGCGACCAGGAACTGCTTGAGCGTGTCATGGGCGAGTACGAGACGGACACCGTCTTCCATCTTGCCGCCCAGACGATCGTCGGGGTGGCGAACCGGAATCCCGTGTCCACGCTGGACTCGAACATCCGCGGCACCTGGGCGCTACTCGAGGCGGCGCGTCGGAGTCCGCGTGTCAAGGCCATCGTCACGGCCTCGAGCGACAAGGCGTATGGCAGCCACGACGTGCAGCCCTATGACGAGACGGCGGCCTTGCGGGGCGAACACCCGTATGACGTCAGCAAGTCGTGCGCCGACCTGGTCGCCCGGATGTACGCGGTCACGTTCGACGTGCCCGTGGCCATCACGCGTTGCGGCAACTTCTACGGCGGCGGTGACCTCAACTGGAACCGGCTGGTTCCGGGCGCCATCCGGTCGGTGCTGCGCGGCGAACGTCCCGTAATTCGATCGGACGGTACGCTCATTCGCGATTACTTCTATGTCGAGGACGGCGCGGCCGCCTACCTCCAGCTGGCGGCCGCGCTGCACGGGCGCCCCGACCTGCGCGGCGAAGCGTTCAACTTCTCCAACGAGATCCAGGTGGACGTGCTCACGCTGACGCGGCGCATCCTCGACCTGATGCAGTCGCCGCTCGTGCCGGATGTGCGCAACGAGGCGCGACACGAGATCCAGCACCAGTGGCTGAGCGCGGCCAAGGCGCGGACCGCGTTGCAGTGGGCGCCGCGGTACACCCTCGACGAGGGACTCGCGCGGACCATCGCGTGGTACCGCGCGTTTCTCGCCGCGTAACGGGCGCCGCTCAGAGCCTGCTGGTTTCCGGGTCGACGATGAAGACCGGTCGCCCGACGCCGTTCTTGTAGGTGCGTGCGAGGTACAGGCTCAGCGTTGGCACCGCCATCAGCAGGAAGTACAGCTGCACGATGACGGCCACGTGCGCCGCGCGCGCCAGGTCGAGCCGCAGGGCCAGCACCGCCAGCGGGAACGCCACGGCGAGCGCCGCCGCCATGTACAGCACGAACCGCAGCAGGAACGTCGAACTCGACAGGATCCCCGCCACCGCGAACGTCGTCATGCGCCACAGGTTGTAATGCGACGTCCCGAACATCCGGGGCTGGCGCACATACGGCACGCCGACGCGGGTGAAGCCGACAAAGCCAATCTCGGCGCGCAGGAACGGGTAGGTGGTGCGCGGCACGAGGATCGCATCACGCACCACGCGCCGCAGCATGCTGAACTCCGCCATCCACACGACGATCTCGGCGTCGGCGACGAACCGGTTCAGATAGTAGAAGAGGCGACGGAAGAGAATGATGGCGGTGGGCTCGGGCCGCTGCGACCGGATGCCGTAGGCAATGTGCGCACCGGCCGTGATGGCCTCGAGAAACTGCGGGAGCACCTCGGGTGGATCCTCGCCGTCGACATCAATCACGGCGTACAGGTCGCCCTGCCCATGCGTGAGGCCGGCCGTGACCGCGGCCTGATAGCCGAAGTTGCGCGCCAGCGAGACCACGCGCACCCGCGTGTCGGCGGCGTGGGCGGC
>JANYJW010000069.1 GCA_025361705.1 Gemmatimonas sp. | reverse complement strand
CACATCCGGCTTGCTCACCACGCCGGCGCGGCCGGTGCCCGTCACTGCGGCAAGGTCCACGCCCGACTCCGCCGCGAGTCGCACGGCGCTTGGCGCGGCGCGCACCTCGGCGGGCAACGGTGCGGGCACCACCGGCGCCGCACCCTCGCCTTCGGCCAGCTCGCCGAGCAGCTCATCGACCTTCACGACGTCGCCTTCGAGCTTGTCACGCCGGCTCAGCACGCCGCGCTTTGCCGCGGGCACCTCGACCGTGATCTTGTCGGTCTCGAGTTCCACCAGCGTGTCGCCGATGTTCACGGCATCGCCTTCGCGCTTGAGCCAGCGCGAAATCGTGGCTTCGGTGATCGATTCGCCGAGGGGGGGAACGCGGATGTGCATGCGTAGGGGCGGAGGGAGGACGGGAGACGGAAGACGGGAGACTGGCGACGCGGAGAACCGCAGGCAACCGTGGATGGACCAAGGCCGGTTCCGCTGAGCAAACGTAATATATTCGGGCTTCGGGGGCGGCGTGGATTGCGCTGGTCTTCGACGTCCGTCTCCCGTCTCCCGTCTCCCGACTCTCGTCTCCCATGCGCGCCCTCACCATCTCCGCCAACGGCTCCCTCGACCGTGTCGAGTTCAGGAGTGACATCCCGGCGCCCGTGCTCACGGGTGCGGGACAAGTGCGGGTGCGTATGCGCGCCGCGCCGCTCAATCATCTGGATCTCTGGACGGTGCGCGGCCTGCCGGGTGTCACCATCTCGCCGCCGTGGGTGATTGGTGCGGATGGCACGGGCGTGGTGGCCGAGGTGTCGGGCGACGTTTCGTCGGTGCGTCCCGGCGACCGCGTGGTCATCAATCCCGGGCTGTCGTGCCGTGCGTGTGCGTACTGCCTGGCCGGTGAACAGCCGCTGTGCGTGAAGTTCCGCGTGCTGGGCGAGCACTTGCCTGGGACGTTTGCGGACGAGCTGGTGGTGCCGTCCACGAACGTGCGGGCCATTCCCGCGACAGTCACCGACGCCGATGCGTCGGCGTTTGGACTGGCCGCGATGACCGCGTGGCGCATGCTCGTGTCGCGCGCCCAGGTGCAGCCGGGCGACGAGGTGCTCATCTGGGGCATCGGCGGGGGTGTGGCGCAGGCCGCGCTGCGCATTGCGAAGACGCGTGGCGCGCGCGTGTGGGTAACGTCGGGGTCCGACGCCAAGCTCGAGCGGGCGCGTGCGATGGGCGCTGACGAAGTCATCAACCACACGGGCATCGACGTGGGGCGCGAGGTGCGCGCGCGCACCGGCAAGCGCGGCGTGGATGTGGTGGTGGACAGCGTGGGGGCGGCCACGTGGGAGCAGTCGCTGGGCGCGCTCGGTCGCGCGGGGCGGCTGGTGACCTGCGGCGGCACGTCGGGGCATGCGCTGCAGATGGATGTGCGCAAGCTGTTCTGGAACCAATGGACCGTAATGGGTTCCACGATGGGCAACGACGCCGACTTTGACGCCGTGGTCGGCGAGCTGGTGGCCGGACGGCTGTCGTTGCCCGTGGATTCCACCTTCCCGCTCAACCGCGGCCGCGAGGCGATGATGCGTCTCGAGGAGGGCGCGCAGTTCGGCAAAATCGTGCTCGAGATCGGGGCGTGATGGCGCGCGGCGATGCGGGCGGCAGCGGGGGGGACGGCGACGCCGGGCACTCGGGAGCGGCCGAGCGCGCCCAGTTCACCGACGACGAACAGCGCGCCATGCGTGAGGCCTTTGCGGCAGGCGGCGTGGTGCTGTGCCCCCGGTGCGACGCGGCCATGACCGTGCGCGCGATTGGTGGCGGCAGCTTTGGCCTGGGCTATGCGCGCCAACGCCACTGGCTGATGTGCCCGCGATGCCATCGGTCGGCGATGTTCGACGTGAAACGCGGCACGCGCAACTGACGAGCGTGGGTCGGGCAGTCCCTGTTGGCGCGACGGGCGAAACCACGACCCGTACCTGACAGTCAATAGGGAAACCCACGCTTCCGACGCATGCGCCCTCTCTTCGCTCTTCTGCTCGCCCTGCCACTTGCCGCGCAGCAACCCGCCGGCCCGCCCAAACCCCGGCTGGAGCTCGCGGACACCGCGCGCCGCGTGCCGATGCCGCCGGCCACGCGTCCCGCGCCGGCTCCCGCCGTGCGCGACACGGGCGCCGTGGTGGTGCGCACCTTGTTGCGCAGCACATTCGTCCGTCGGCAGGCACTGCTCGGCGTGGTGCTGTACGGGCCGTCGTTCGCCATGACGGTGGCCGACAAGCCCGTGCCGGCCACCGCGGCGTACCTGGTGATGGCGGGAGGCAGCTTCTTTGCCGCCGCCGAGATAGCGCGCGACATGCACATCACCGAAGGCATGGAACTGCTCGCCACCGTCGCTCCACTGCAGGGGGGCGCCATCGGTGCCGCGCTGCAGTATGCGGCGACCGGAAAGAAGGATGTGGCACCGGGCGTCTTCTTCGGGTCGATCCTCGGAACCACCGGCGCGCTGACGCTGGGTCGGCGGCTGACCACCGGTGCCGCAATGGCCTCGGTGGCCGGCGCGGACATCGCCGCCCTGCTGGCGATGGGCACGATGTACGCATTTGACGAGCACTACACCCGTGACCGCACGCGGGCTGGCGTGAGCGCCGGTGCGGCAATTGCCGGCCTGCAGTTGGGTGCCATGTATGCCACCTACGCGACCTACAACATCACGGCCGGCGACGTGCAGGCGATGTGGATCTCGTCGCTGATCGGAGCGGCGGGCGGGGGTGCCTTCGTTGCCAACGGGCATCCCGGGCACCAGACGACCACGTTGTCCTTCATGGGCGGGGCCGCGGCAGGCCTGGTGGCCGGTGACCGCCTGCTGGTGCGCCGCTTCGATCACTCGCGCGGCGATGCCGCCGTGGTGGGCGCGGGCGCCGTTGCCGGCGCGCTGATGGGAAGCGGGATTGCCGTGATCGTCGGCTCGAGCGCCCGGTTCAACGCCGCCACGGCGGGCCTCGGCGCCGCCGGCGCCGTCGGTGGCGTGTGGATGGCGGAGCGCTGGCTCGGCGCACACCCCGATGGCGGCCGACGGCTCAGCCAGCGCCTCACGGTGGCGCCGCAGGCGCTGGCATTTGCCGCCGCCCGCATGCCGGGCACCTATTCGCTCGTGCGGTTTGCGTTCTAGATTACGGAGACCCTCTCCGAGTCTTCCGTCGTGAACTTCATCGAACGCCTGCAGGACAGCTTCGCCCAGTTCTGGGAGTACATCCCGGCGCTGTTCGGCGCATTTGTCGTGCTCCTCGCCGGCTATTTGCTGGCCAAGCTGGTGCAGAAAGGTGCCGCGCGCGCGCTGCGCCGCGTGCACCTCAACGAGGTGCTCAAGAAGGGCGGTGTCGTGCCGCTCGATCGCGTGGGCACGCATCTCAATCCGACGCTCGCCATTGCCAACCTGCTGTTCTGGCTGGTGATGTTCAGCGCCATGCTGCTCGCCGCCAACGCGCTCGGCCTCGACTCGCTGGCATCGCTGTTCAGCGAGCTGGTGGGGTACATCCCGAGTGTCGTCGCTGCGGTGGTCATCATCATCGTCGGCATCGTGCTGGGCGATTTCGTGGGCGGACTGATTGGCGCGAGCACGAGTTCGCTGCACGGTGGCCCCACGCTGGCGCGCGTCGGCAAGGGCGGCGTGGTGTTGCTGGCCGTGTTCATGGCGCTGCAGGAACTGGGCGTGGCCACGGAGATCGTGACAACGGCGTTCGCGATCATCTTTGGCGCAGTGGCGCTGGCGTTGTCGCTGTCCTTCGGACTGGGCAATCGCGACCTGGCTGGAGAGATCACGCGGGAGTGGTACGACCGATACCGCGCGGAGCGCGACGCGATCGACCGCGAAGTGGAGGCGGAAGAGGCGGACGTGCTCTCCGGCGCGGCGTCCACGGCACCAGACGCACCGCCCGCGGGGTAGGGCGCCGCAGCACAGCGCCACGGGGTGGCTCTGAACGACACACCACGAAGACACGATGGGACGCGAGGCGGCGGGCATTCAAGCCCGCCGCTTGACGTACGTGCCAGCAGGCAAACGCAGTGTCTTGTGATACCTGTTGTGTCCTCGTGGTGCGACCTCAAATTTCGCCTTGCCCAAACGCTTGATCTGCAACGAGTTACCAACGCAATTCGCCGTTGCTTTTCTGCGGCACTTTCGGTAAATTTTCCGGATAGGTCGAGGGTCTTTTTCCACCCCCCTGACACGGCACATGACCGCACCGAACAATCGTGAGCGGATCCTTCCGCGGCTGATCGACGAAGAGATTCGCGAGTCGTTCATCAACTACTCGATGAGCGTCATCGTGTCGCGCGCGCTTCCCGACGTGCGTGACGGCCTCAAGCCCGTGCACCGGCGCGTGCTGTACGCCATGAACGAACTCGGCCTGGTGCCGGGGCGGGCGTACAAGAAGTCGGCGACGGTCGTTGGCGACGTCCTCGGCAAGTACCATCCGCACGGCGACCAGTCGGTGTACGACGCGCTGGTGCGCATGGTGCAGGACTTCTCGCTGCGCTATCCGCTGGTGGACGGGCAGGGGAATTTCGGGTCGGTCGACGGAGATCCGGCGGCGGCCTACCGCTACACCGAGGCGCGGCTGACCAAGGTGGCGGTGGAAATGCTCGCCGACATCGACAAGGACACGGTCGGATTTGCACCCAACTTCGACGACCGGCTCGAGGAGCCGACGGTGCTCCCGTCGGGCATCCCGAACCTGGTGGTCAACGGGTCGTCGGGCATCGCCGTGGGCATGGCGACCAATATCCCGCCGCACAACATGCGCGAGGTGGTGCAGGCGCTGCTGCTGCTCATCGACCATCCCGAGACCGATGCCACCACGCTGCGCGGCATCATCAAGGGGCCGGACTTTCCGACGGGCGCGTTCATCTACGGACGCGAGGGGATCAAGGACTACATCGAGACGGGGCGCGGCAAGATCGTCATGCGCGCCCGCGCGGTCATCGAGGAAAAGGAAAGCTCCAGCAAGCAGCAGATCGTCATCACCGAACTGCCATACCAGGTCAACAAGGCACGCCTCGTTGAATCGATCGCCGAACTGGTGCGCGACAAGAAACTTGACGGCATCAGCGACCTGCGTGACGAGTCCGACCGCGACGGCATGCGGGTGGTGATCGAACTCAAGCGCGACTCGATTCCGCGCGTGGTGCTCAACGGGCTGTACAAGCACACGTCGATGCAGAGCACCTTCGGCGTCATCATGCTTGCCCTGGTGCCGGATCCGACGACCCAGCGTCTGGTGCCACGCGTGATGGGCATGCGCGAGGTGCTGCTGCACTACATCCACCACCGCCACGACGTCATCGTGCGGCGGACGCAGTTCGACCTCGACAAGGCGCGCGACCGGGAGCACATCCTCGAGGGGCTCAAGATTGCGGTCGACAACATCGACGCGGTCATCAAGCTCATCCGCGCCGCCGAGGACAGCGACTCGGCGTCACGCGAGCTGCAGGCGCGCTTCAAGCTGTCGGAGCGGCAGGCCGAAGCGATTCTCAACATGCGTCTCGCCAAGCTCACCGGCCTCGAGCGCGAGAAGCTGGAGGAGGAACTCGCCGAGGTGCGCGCGATCATCAAGGATCTCGTGGCGCTGCTCGAGAGCAAGCCGGCGCGCATGGCGCTCGTGAAGACCGAGCTCGTGGCGGTGGCCGAGTCGTTCGGCGACGACCGCCGCACGACGATCATCGCGGACGAGGGCGAGTTCTCCATCGAGGACCTCATCGCCAACGAGGAAGTGCTCGTCACGATCTCGCATGCGGGCTACATCAAGCGCACGTCGATTGCCACGTACCGCAAGCAGAAGCGCGGCGGGCAGGGGCTCAAGGGCACCGAGCTCAAGCTGGACGATTTCGTGGAGCATTTCTTTACCGCCAAGACGCACGACTACCTGCTCGTCTTCACCGACGACGGGCGCTGCTTCTGGCTCAAGGTGCACGAGATTCCCGAGGGCGGTCGCGCCGCCAAGGGCAAACCGATTCCCAACCTGATCAACGTCTCACCCGACACGCAGGTCTCGGCGGTCGTGCAGGTGAAGAAGTTCAGCGACGACGAGTTCCTGCTGTTCTGCACCAGGGACGGCACCATCAAGAAGACGGCGCTGAGCGAGTATTCCAACGTCCGGTCGACCGGCATCAAGGCGATCAAGATTGACGAGGGCGACCAGCTGATCGACGTGCAGATCACCAGCGGCACCAACGACGTGGTGCTGGTGGCGCGGCACGGCCTCAGCATCCGGTTCCACGAGCAGGATGTGCGCGCGATGGGGCGCGACACCACGGGCGTGAAGGGCATTGCGCTGGGCGACGGCGATCACGTGGTGGGCATGGTGGTGGTCAAGCGCGAGGCGTCGCTGCTTGTGGTCACGGAGCACGGGTTGGGCAAGCTGACCAACATCGACGAGTACCGGGTGCAGGGGCGCGGCGGCAAGGGGATCCTGACCGTCAAGCGCACCGAGCGCACGGGTGACGTGGTGGGGCTGCTCGAGGTGCTCCCGGAAGACGAGATGATGCTGATCACGCGCGGCGGCCAGACGTTGCGGTGCGCGGTGAAGGACATCCGCGAGACGGGGCGTGTGGCGCAGGGCGTGCAGCTCAAGAAGCTCGACATGGGCGACGTTGTGGCCGCCATCGCGCGACTGGTGCTGGATGACAAGGACCTGCCGGCGGAGGTGGACGACGACGGCACCGGCGAGGCGCAAATGGAACTCACCGAGGGCGGCGACGAGTAGCAGCCCGCCCACTGGGGAGCAGACGCAGAAGGGCGCCCGGAAACGGGCGCCCTTCTGCGTCGCAGTTTGGCCGCGTTGGGCGGGTTACGGCCCCGCACCAGTAGCAGAAAGTCCCGGGGTGTCGTACAATCTCCTACGCGCGTGTCGGTGTTGTTGCCCCTCCCGAGGCGAAAGGCGACGACGCCCTCTCCGGGGGGTGGGCGTCCCCTGGCCGCTACACCTCGCAGTCGCCCCCCAAGGCGGATTGCATGACGCCTCCACTGGGCGCCGTCTCGCCAGTGTTGGTGCTGGTTGACCATGTGGCCATGAAGGTCCGGTTGCGCGATGCCATCGCGCCGCACGCGCCCTTACGGTTCGTCGCGTCGGAGCACGAGCTGGCGGAGCACTTCTCGCGCCCGGTACGGCTCATCTTCGTTCATGGGG
>JANYJW010000066.1 GCA_025361705.1 Gemmatimonas sp. | reverse complement strand
GCGGCTCCTGCGTGAGGAACCGCCGCCGCGCTAGCGGATTGCTACTTGAACGTGAGCCGGAACGGGGTCCGCTCGCCGATCAACTCCAGCATCATCTGGTCGACGCGCAATGCCGACACGGTGCGTGCCGGATACGGATTGGACGTCACGATCGAATACGAGTACACGTCGTCGCCGTGCTCGGCAATCTTCGAGGAGATGTTGGCCTGGGTCTTGCTGATCTTCTCCCACGCCGCCTTGTGGAAGACGCGGATGACGAGCAGCAGCCGCGGCGGCACCTTGAGGAGCGTGTCGGCCACATAGTGGAACTCGAAGGCGCGATACGCGCCGAACGTCGTGTCGGCCTTGTCCACCATCCGGTACCCGTACTTCCACGATCCCGGCAGCGTGACCTCGGCCTTGATCGACGCGATCTCCTGCTGAAACGACGGCAGCACGGGGGCCGGTGCGGCCGCGGGCTCTGGTGCCTTGGCGGAATCGCATGCGACCGAGGACAGCATGGCGGCGACGAGCATAAGGACAGTGCGGCGCGGGCGTGCGAGCATCGGGCGATGGGGACGGAGGAAAGCGGTTGCCAGTTGAATCGGTTGTCGAAGATAGTCCAGGAGTCGCTCGGCTGTCGCCTCATCATGCAGGGGCCGGCGTACGTCGGACGGCAAACTGCTCGATCGCGATGAGGCACGCCAACGAAACCCGGGCACTTACGCGTGCGGAACAATGCATCCGCAATGCGGTATGGCAGGGCTCGAGACTATGCCTTACTGCGGTGATACCAAAAGAGTTGGGCACGGCTCGCCCCTGCCGTTCGGGGCGATCGGATACGGAAAGGATGTCCGCTATTTGCCTTTCAGGCAAAACCCTACAGCTTCCATACGCAACCCCGATTGGCGACAATTAGTGCCAAGAGACATTTCGGGTGTACGAATCTGTCCACGAATGAAACTCGCCTTCCGCCTCCTTCGTGTCGCCGTCGCGGCCGCCACACTCCATCTCACGATGGCGTCGCCGGCGCACGCGTGTGACCAGATGGAGCGCGCTGCAGCGCCCATGACGCACGCTGGGCATCACATGCCGGCTCCAAAGGCCCCGTCACAGAAACACGACCAGCATCCGTGTTGCCCGACGATGCCTGCCGGGTGCACGAGCGTGACATGCACGGTACTTGCCGTGGAGACGTTGACGCTGTCATCGGCGCAGGTCACGATGGCTGGTTCCGCACCACACACGACCGACGCGGCATATTGGCCGTCCGTTTCAAGTGCGCCGGAGCCTCCGCCTCCGCGCACCTGAGGTGAGTCACGCCCGCGCCTGACGCGGGCGAGAGCCGCGCGCGCCATCGCGCCGGCTGACCTGTACTCCCTCCGCTTCATGCCAATTTCGATCATTCCCATCGCGCGACGCGGTGTGGCACTCGGCATTCTCCGGATTGCCGGCGCCCTCGTGCTCGCTCCCGTGTCGCTCCTTGCACAGGATCCCGCCGTCTCGACGCCGCTGGCGGCCAGTCGACCCGGCGCCGTCCTCCTCGGCGACCTCTACGCACAAGTGCAGCGCGTGAATCCGCGCGTCACGGCGGCCCGCGCACTCGCGCAGGCGGCGCTGGCGCGCGTTCCGGGCGCCACGCGACCTCCCGACCCGCAGGTGCAGTTCGGGTTGATGAACTACACGCTCCCGACGCTGGCACCCATGCCCACGCTGGGCATGCGGCAACTGCAGGTGATGCAGATGCTGCCCCTCGGCGGCAAGCTGACGCTGGCCGGCCAGGTGGCCGGTGCACAGGCCGCCGCCGCAGGCGAACGCGCGCAGGAAGTCACCTGGGAGCTTCGCGGCGACATTGCGATGTCCTTCTACGACCTGTACGCGACCGACCGTCGCCTCGACGTAATGCGAGGGACCGTGCGATTGCTGCAGGACATCGAGAAGACGGCCGCGTCGATGTACCGCGTGGGTGGCGGTCGCCAGGCCGATGTGCTGCGTGCGCAGGTCGAGATTGCGCGAATGGTCGAGGATACCGTGCGCATGCAGGCCATGCGAGAGACGATGGTGGCCCGCCTGAACGCGCTGCTCGATCGCCCGGCGGACGTTCCCATCGGCGCCGCCGCGCTGCCGCAGTTCCCGGATTCGATTCCGCAGCGCGCCTGGCTCGACTCGATTGCGCGCGGTAACCGTCCGATGATTCGTGCCGGACTCGAGGGTGTGCGAGCAGCCGAGGCAGCCGAGAAGCTTGCACGCAAGGAGATCTGGCCGGACCTGCAGGTGGGTGCGCAGTATGCGCAGCGCGGCGGTGACATGGGTGGCACCGAACGCATGGGGAGCCTGATGGTCGGCGCCTCGATTCCCATCTTTGCGCGGGACCGGCAATACCGCATGCGCGAAGAGACCCAGGCGATGACGCAGATGGCTCAGGCGGACGTCGCGATGATGCGTGCCGACACGCGCGGCAAGCTGGGCGAGGCATACGCCAACCTCTCGCGGGCGCGGAACCTGGCGCAGCTCTATCGCAGCACGGTGCTGCCTCAGGCGGAGGCGACCGTGGCCTCCGCGTTCGCCGCGTACCGCGTGGGCAGCGTCGACTTCATGACCCTGCTTGACGATCAAATGACCGTGAACAAGTACCGGCAGGAGCTCTCCGCGCTCGACGCCGAGCAGGGCAAGGCGTGGGCCGACCTCGAGATGCTCACCAGCCGGGTGCTCATCGACTCGAACAAGAATTCCGCGGCAACGCGAGGTGACAAGTGACCGATCCCATGACCGAACCGACGCGCCGCGCGATGCCGACATCCGGCCTGACGCCTGTGCGCGGCCTCATCTACCTTGCCGTGCTGGCACTCGCCGCCGGCGGCGCCTGGTTCGTCACACGTGGCCGGAACGCACCGGCACCGATGGCGGCGGGCCACAATCACGGCGCGGCAGCGGCTGGCGCGGGTGCGGCGAAACCCGTCATGCTGTCGGCCGCCGACCAGCAGCGCATCGGGGTCACGTTCGCCGTGGCGACGCTGGGCCCGCTGGCCAAGGAAGTCCGGACTGTGGGGCAGGTGACGTTCGACGAGACGCGCCTGCAGACCATCTCGCCCAAGATTGACGGGTGGGTCGACAAGTTGTTCATCAATGCCACCGGACAGCCGATTGTCGCGGGCGAACCGCTGCTCACCGTCTACTCGCCGATGTTGGTCAGTGCCCAGGAAGAACTGCTGCTGGCCAAGCGCCTTGCGCGCGACGTCTCGTCCGCCAGCGCCGATGCGCGGCAGACCGCCACCGACCTGCTGGCCTCGGCGCGCCGGCGGCTCTCGTACTGGGACATCCCGGCAAGCGAGATCGAGACGCTTGAGCGCACCGGCCAGGTGCAGAAGACGCTGACCCTGCGCTCGACGGCCAGCGGCTACGTCCTGCAGAAGAACGTCGTCGCCGGGCAGAAGATCATGTCGGGCGATGCACTGTACAAGGTGGCCGACCTCAGTTCCGTCTGGGTGGAGGGCGAGGTGTTTGAGCAGGACATCGCAAATGTGCGTGTCGGGCAGATGGTCCACTCGGACTTTGACGCGCTGCCGGGCCGGCACTTGATGGGGCGGATCTCGTACATCTATCCCACGCTCGATCCGCAAACGCGCACGGTGCGCGTGCGCGTGGTGCTGGCCAACCCCGGCCTGCAGCTCAAGCCCGGGATGTACGCCACCATCCTGATTGCGGGCACCGAGCGCCCACGGGTGCTCACGGTGCCGCGTGCGGCGGTGCTCTCGACTGGAGAGCGCAGCATGGTCTTTGTGCGGGACACCACCGGGCATCTCACGCCGCGTGAGGTGGCGCTCGGCGGGTCCAATGACGAACGCATCGAGATCCTGCGCGGGCTCACCGCGGGCGAGACGGTCGTATCGTCGGCGACGTTTCTCGTCGACGCGGAATCGAACCTCGGCAGCGCGCTTGGCGGCATGGGCAACATGCCGGGTATGGACATGACCACGCCGCCCAAGCGGCTTGACGCGCAGCCGGCGACGTCCGGTGCGGCGCCCGGTGCGGCGCCCGCCGCGGCGAAGGCGTCCGTTGCGGCCCCGAAGAAGAAGAAGGACCCGATGGCGGACATGCCGGGCATGGACGGCATGGAAGGCATGGACCATTCGAAGCACTCCACTCCCAAGAAGCCCTGAGGCGACGGCCATGCTCAAGCGCATTATCGAGTGGGCGGTCGCCAACCGGCTGCTGGTTGTGCTCGTCACGATAGCCGCCGCCATCGGCGGCGTGATCGCCATCCAGCGCACGCCGCTGGAGGCGCTGCCCGACCTGTCGGACGTGCAGGTGATCGTGCAGGCCGACTACAACGAACAAGCTCCGCGCATCGTCGAGGACCAGGTCACCTATCCCATTGCCGCGGAGATGCTGAAGGTGCCCGGCGCGCGCACGGTGCGCGGCTATTCGTTCTTCGGCGTGTCGTTCGTCTACGTCATCTTCGATGACGGCACCGACCTGTACTGGGCGCGATCGCGCGTGCTGGAATACCTGAACGGCATCAAGGGCAAGCTGCCGACGACGGTGACGCCGACCCTTGGCCCGGATGCCACCGGACTCGGCTGGGTCTACCAGTACGCGCTGGAAGACACCACCGGGCGGCTCAACCTCGCCGCACTGCGAAGCGTGCAGGACTGGTACCTGCGCTATGCGCTGACGGCGGTGCCCGGCGTGTCGGAAGTGGCGAGCATCGGCGGATACGAAAAGCAGTACCAGGTGGACATCGACCCGGCGAAACTGCTCGCCTTCGGCGTCCCGGTGACGCGCGTGATGGCCGCGCTGCAGAACGCCAACAACGACGTCGGTGCCATGACCATGGAGCTGTCCGAGCGCGAGTACATGGTGCGTGGGCTCGGATACCTGAAGTCGATCACCGACATCGAGAATGTGGTCGTCGGCGCGACGCGCGATGGCACGCCCATTCGCGTGCATGAACTGGGACGCGTGAGCGTCGGGCCGGCGATCCGGCGTGGTGTGGCGGAACTGGATGGGCGCGGTGACGCGGTGGGCGGCATCGTGGTGATGCGGTTCGGACAGAATGCGCTGACGACGATCACCAACGTCAAGGCGAAGCTCGCCAGCGTGCAGAAGGGACTGCCGCCGGGCGTGGTCGTGCGTCCCGTCTATGATCGCAGTTCGCTCATTGAGCGGGCCATCGAGACGCTCAAGGGAAAGCTGCTCGAAGAGTCCGTCATCGTCGCACTCGTCTGCGTGCTCTTCCTGTTCCACGCGCAGTCGGCGCTGGTCGCCATTCTTACCCTGCCGATCGGCATCCTGATGGCGTTCATCGCCATGCGCTGGGTGGGGGTCAACGCCGACATCATGTCACTTGGCGGTATCGCCATCGCCATCGGCGCCATGATTGACGGTGCGATCGTGATGATTGAGAACATGCACAAGCACCTCGAGCGCGCCGTGGAGGCCAAGGAAGGCCCCGCAACCGATGGTTTACGCTCCGGCTCATTCAACTCATCCGTGCTCACGACCGCCGAGCGATGGCAGGTGGTGGTGGAGAGTTCCAAGGAAGTCGGGCCAGCGCTCTTCTTCTCGCTGCTGATCATCACGGTGGCGTTCCTGCCGGTCTTCAGCCTGGAAGGACAGGAAGGGCGGATGTTCCGCCCCCTCGCGTTCACGAAGACCTTCGCGATGGCCGCCGCCAGCCTGCTGTCGGTGACGCTCGTGCCGGTGTCGATGGGGCTGTTTATCCGCGGCCGGATCTTCCGGGAGCGGGCGAATCCGCTCAACCGGGCGCTGATCTGGCTCTATCGTCCCATCATTGACTTCGTGCTGCGTCATCGCGGACCGGTGATCCTGGCGGGAGTTGTGACGCTCATTGTCACCTGGGTCCCGTGGACGCGCATCGGCAGCGAGTTCATGCCGGTGCTGGAGGAGGGATCGATCCTGTTCATGCCCACCACTCTGCCGGGCATTCCGGTGGCGCGCGCTCGTGAGCTCCTGAAGCAGCAGGATTCGGTGCTCAAGAGCTTTCCCGAAGTGGAGCATGTGTGGGGCAAGTCGGGGCGAGCCAACACGGCCACGGATCCGGCGGGCTTCGACATGATCGAGACGACCATTTCGCTGAAGCCGAAGGACCAGTGGCGTGCCGGCCTGACCTATGACGGTCTCGTGGCGGCCATGGATTCGGCCGTCCGCATGCCGGGCGTGACCAACGCCTGGACCATGCCCATCAAGGGACGCATCGACATGCTGGCCACGGGCATCCGGACGCCGGTGGGCATCAAGGTGTTCGGGCCTGACCTGGGCGAACTCGAACGCATCGGCAAGGAGATCGAACAGGCCGTCCAGATGGTTCCGGGCACCCGCAGCGTGTTCGCCGAGCGCGCGGTGTCGGGCTACTACCTGGACATTGACATCGATCGCGCGGCGGCGGCGCGGCACGGTGTGAACATCGCGGACGTGCAGGCCGTCATCGCGACCGCGATCGGCGGCATGACCATCACGCAGACGGTCGAAGGACGCGAGCGCTACGGCGTGCGCGTCCGCTATCCGCAGGAACTGCGCGAGACGCCCGAGCAGCTGATGTCGGTGCTCGTGCCGATGAACCACGACGCAGGTGCGCAAGCGGCACCGGGTGGTGGTGGCGCGATGGGCGGTGCCGCGATGGGCGGTTCGGCGATGTCGGCCAGCAATGCGCAGATCCCGCTCGGGCAGCTCGCCACCATCAAGCCGGTGGCCGGGCCGATGGTGGTGCGCACCGAGGGTGCGATGCCGACCGCATGGGTCTACGTGGATGTCGCTGGCCGCGACATCGGCAGCTACGTGGCCGAGGCGCAGAAGATGGTTGACGACATGGTCACGCTGAAGCCGGGCTACTCCATGGTGTGGAGCGGCCAGTACGAATACATGCAGCGTGCCAAGGAAACGATGAAGCTCGTGATCCCTGCGACGCTCGCGATCATCTTCCTGCTGCTCTACTTCAACTTCAAGAGCGTCGGTGAGACGCTGATCGTGATGCTGTCGCTCCCCTTTGCGCTCGTTGGCGGCATCTGGTTCATCTGGGCGCTGGGCTACAACTGGTCGGTGGCGGTGGCCATCGGGTTCATCGCGCTCGCCGGCGTCGCCGCGGAAACCGGGGTGGTGATGCTCATCTACCTGGATCACGCCTGGCAGGCGCAGCTCGCGCGCACGAACCACCCGACCGTGGGTGACCTGTACCGTGCGGTGATCGAAGGGGCGGTCGAGCGCGTGCGGCCCAAGATGATGACGGTCATCGCGATCATGGCGGGCCTGCTGCCGATCCTGTGGGGCGACGGAACCGGCGCGAGCGTGATGAAGCGCATCGCCGCCCCGATGGTCGGCGGGATGATCTCGAGCACGGTGTTGACGCTCGTGGTGATTCCGGCCGTGTACTCGCTGTGGAAGGAACGCACCATCACTACGACCGGCACGGAGCACATATGACAGACACGCCCGGCACGACACCGCTGCTCTCACGCCGGCAATGGACTGGAATCGCGGCGGGTGGCATCGCGACGTTCGGAGCGGTCGTTGCCTTCCGCCGTTTTGGAAGAGGTACGGCCATCGGCGCTGCCATCGGCGGCGCCTCAGCCGCACGCCCCGCCGTCACGTTGTATTCGGAGAAGGACTGCCCCTGCTGCCTCAAATGGGCCGCGCACATGGAGGCCAACGGCTTCCGTGTGCAGACGAGGATCGTGGCCGAACTGACGCCGCTGAAACGGTCACTCGGCGTGCCGGCAGAGCTGGAGTCGTGCCACAGTGCAGAAGTCGGCGGGTACGTGGTCGAAGGGCACGTGCCAGCTGACCTGTTGAAGCGCTTCCTCGCCGAAGGTTCGACGGAACATGGCCTGGCGGTACCTGGCATGCCGGGGGGATCACCCGGCATGGAGAGCGATCCCAAGGTGCCGTACGACGTATTGGCATTCCGCGCAGATGGCACCACTCGGGTGTTCGCGCGCGCCTAGACAAGTCCACTACAAAAAGGAACAGACGAAAATGTCACGCAAATACTGGATGATCGCGGCGTTCTTCACGCTCGCGACGACCGGCATGGCGCAAAGCACCACGAACCAGAGCATGCCAGGCATGATGAAGCACGACATGCCGGCGATGCCGTCACTTGAAAGCATGATCAAGCGCGCCGATGCGCTCGTGGAGCGCACGGAGAAGATGACACGCATGACGGAAGACACATCGGCGCGCGACATGATGATGGATCACGGGGCCGGTCGAACGCCCGAGGTGATGGCGATTGGCCTGCACGACATGGCGATCGGACTGCGCTCCCTCCTGCGCCACATGGATGCGATGCATGTGGCGGGCATGAAGATGGAGGGCACGGCCGGAGCCGCCATGATGGACGTGCACCAGCGCCTGAACACGGTGCTCGGAGAACTGGAGACGACGCTTCCGGCGTCGGACAAGATGCACGCGCCGCCCGCACAGAAGAGCCCGTAGTCACTTCTGGGTCGAGTTCGCGCTCGACCACATCCTGGGACGTCCTGGACGCGTCCAATCGCGCTCGGGAGTCGGATCTGGCCGGGGCCAATGGGAGCGGAGTGAATCCCGACAGAAGCACAGGGGAACCTGCCTGAGGTACAGCCTCACGCCAATTCCAGTTTCTGCAAGGTCCACCCGATCATCCAATTGCAGCCCGTGCGGCCGCCGGGAATCGCGAAGGTGGAGCGCGTGAAGCGGCGGTCGAGCGGGTTGCACCACTTGTCATACGGATCGCGCCGAAGCGGGCCTCCACCACACTACCCGCCGGCCGATCAGGAATTCCCGGTCGCCTCCTGAGCGCGCCGGGATTTCCTTTTTCCCTTCGCCGGCGCATCGCCGCATCGGTGCGCACGATAATCCACCGGCCGGCACCGAAACGCCCACGCCTGCCAGAAGCCCTTCCTGCTCGCCTGCGCCGCGCGCTCGGCGCGCTGCAATTGGCTCAGAAAGCGCACGTTCTCGTACGCCAGCACCACGGCCCACCCGTTGGCCACCATCCACTCATTCACCATCACCGGGCCCACCCACGCGTACGCCAGCGTGCGGCCGTAACGGTCGGTGGGATTCCGGTCGAGCTCGAGGCGCAGCGTGGTGCCGGGGCCTGCCAGCCCCTCGAGCTGCCGCTTGGCCATCAAGCCCCACGGTGTCTGATGGAGCTCGGGCGCGTCCATGAGAAGCAGTCGCACCTTGCGGCCGTCCGCGCAGGTGAACGAATCGCCATCAGCAAGCTTGGCGACCACGCAGGTGATGCTGGTCGGCGCGCCGCGCGCGGCCGCGTTTACCGTGGTGCCCGCTGAAGCGTTCGACTGCCCCTCGAGCGCCGCCTGGCCACAGCCCGCGAGGGATATGACCAGCAAGCCGGCGGCAGCACGCCATCGCACCCTAGGGAGCCACGCCCGCGAGCGACGCGACAAGCCGCAGCGCCCACTGTGGTCCGAGAAACCCCGCCGGACCATCCTGATACCACTCGCTCTTCGAGTGCGCCCCGTTGCCATCGCCGCCGCCGTCGATGGTGATGGCGGGGATGCCCAGCGAGATGGGATAGTTGGCGTCGGTGCTCGAGGCGCCGAGCGCCGGCTTGAGGCCGAGTTGATGGGCCGTAGCCAGCGCGGCGCGCACGATGGGCGCCGCATCGGACTGCGAGCCGGTGGGGCGGATGCCGATGGTGTCAATGCGCGCGGTGAGCCCCTTGGTGGAGCCCGGCCAGCGGGCCAACTCCGCAGTCACCGCGTTGGCGATCGCCTGGCGCACCTGCACGTCGACCTTCGCCAACTCCTCGGCCGACTCGCTGCGCATGTCGACGTCCATCACCGCGCTCATGGCGATGGAGTTCACCGACGTGCCACCCGAGACGATACCGACGGCGAACGTGGTCTTCGGTGACTTGGGCACCGGAATGTCGCCAATGGCCGCGATGGCACGTCCCATCGCGTGGATGGGATTGGGCATGCCGAAGGCGCCGTAGCTGTGTCCGCCCGGGCCTTCGAAGTGGACGTTGTACCGGTTGCTTCCCACCGCGCGATTGGTGATGTCGCCACCCGCGCCATCGACGGAGATGAAGTAATCGATCTTCCCCTTGTAGGCCGTGCTGATCAGGTACCGCGTGCCGCGCAGGTTGCCAGCGCCTTCTTCGCCGACGTTGGCCGCAAAGATCACGCGGCCGGCAAAGCGCAGCCCCGCCTGCTTCACCGCGCGCGCCGTGGCGAGCACCACGGCCAAGCCGCGGCAGTTGTCGCCGATGCCTGGGCCCTGCAGCCGGTCGCCGTCGCGCGTCACCTTGACGGTGGTTCCCTCAGGAAAGACCGTGTCGAGGTGTCCGGCGAGCAGCACCGTCGGGCCGCCTGCGGTGCCCGTGGCTTCGGCCACCACGTTGCCCGCCTCGTCGATGCGCGCGGCCGGGTACCCGATGGCCACCATCTCGCGACGGAACATCTCGGCGCGTGCGGCTTCCTTGAATGGCGGTGCGGCCACTTCGCACAGCGCCACCTGTCGGTCGAGCGTCCACGCGTTGGTGGCCTGGAGTGACTCGAGGGCGCGTGCGAGGGACGGCGCATCGGCGTTCGCCGAGGAGCTCTGCTGGGCGGCGAGGGTGAACGGCAGCGCGACGAGGACGAGTGCGAGATGGCGCATAAGGCAACTGGGATGAAGAAAAACGGCCGCAGGGTTCCGCTGGTGTACGCTAGCGACGTGCTGGCCGCTGGATCAGTGGCTGGCGGCGCAATGCCGGCCTCACAAGCCGGTCCACCACCCGGTCCACCACCCGATCCACCAGCCCGATCCACCAGCCCCCTGACGCGGCCGTGGTGACTCGCCATATTGCCGAGTCCCTCACCCGTACCCTGCCCGCCCCATGGTCAATCGTCCCTGGCTCGCGCACTACGATCCCGGCGTTCCCACAACGCTCGGGGAGTATCCGGCGCGCACCCTGCTCGACTACATCGATGACGGCGTGCGTGAGCGCCCGGGCAACGCGGCCCTGCTGTTC
Source organism: Gemmatimonas sp. (assembly GCA_025361705.1). Classification (GTDB taxonomy): domain Bacteria; phylum Gemmatimonadota; class Gemmatimonadetes; order Gemmatimonadales; family Gemmatimonadaceae; genus PNKL01. Next base: position 38,284 of record JANYJW010000066.1, on the reverse strand, counting down.
AAAGGGCGTGCGATGTCGCTGGGCGAGCTCGACGCATTAAGCACGGCCTTTGCCAACGTCCTGCTCGGGCTGGGCGTCGGCATGGGTGACCGCGTCGCGGTGATGCTGCCCAACTCGCCCCAGTTCTTCATTGCCGAACTCGGTGCGTGGAAAATCGGCGCCATCCTGGTGCCGCTGAATCCCATCTACACGGAAGAAGAGCTGGTCGGGCCGCTCGCTGATACGGCGCCCAAGGTGGTGGTGACGCTCACGCCGTTCTACGAGCGCGTGAAGAATGTGCAGGCGCGCGTTGGCAATCCGCGCGTGATCGCGACGAACATCAAGGAATATTTTCCACCGCTCATGCGTGTGCTGTTCACGCTGTTCATGGAGAAGCGCCACGGCCATCGCATCGCCCTGCAGCCCGGCGATCTCTGGCTGCAGGACCTGCTGGTGACACATCGGGGCACCGCGCGCCCGGCGTTCCGGCCAGGTCCCGACGACGACTGCATGATCCTGCTGAGCGGCGGCACCACCGGCACTCCCAAGGGCGTGCGGGTGCACCACAACGGCCTCGTGTCCACCGGGCTTCAGGTGCGCGCCTGGTTTGCCAACGAGTTCCGCCCGTGGGTCGACGTGTACATGCTGCCGCTGCCCATGTTTCATTCGTACGGCGCCTGCGGCGTGCAGTCGGTCTGCTTCATTGGACACAATCCCATCGCCCTGGTGCCCAACCCGCGCGATCTGGACGACACCGTCAAGACGTTCACGCGCGTCAAACCGACCATCTTCTGCGCCGTGCCCACGCTCTACAACGCCCTGCTGAACCACCCGGACGTGAAGAGCGGCAAGGCGGACTTCGGCAGCCTGCGCGCGTGCGTGTCGGGCGCTGCGCCCCTGCTTGCCGAAACGAAGAAGCGCTTTGAAGCGGCCACGGGTACCAGCATCGTCGAGGGGTACGCCCTCACCGAGACGCTGCTCGCCGCCACCATCAACCCCATCCGTGGCGTGCAGAAGCTTGGCTCGGTGGGCATGCCGTTTCCGGACGTGGACGTGATGATCGTCGACGCCGAGGACCCGCTGAAGGTTCTGCCGGCCGGCGAAGTGGGCGAGATCCTCATCCACGGGCGCCAGATCATGCGCGGCTACTGGAACAACCCAGAGGAGACGGCGCAGATGCTGCGCACGGGCCCCGACGGGAGGCAGTGGATCTACAGCGCCGACCTCGGCTACATGGACGACGAAGGCTACGTCTTCATCGTGGACCGCAAGAAGGACCTCATCAAGCCCGGCGGTCTTCAGGTGTGGCCGCGCGACATCGAAGAAGTGATCCAGGCCCACCCGGCAGTGGCCGAAGTGGGTGTGCGCGGCTTCCCCGATGCCTACAAGGGCGAGATTGCCGTCGCGTTCGTGGTGCTGCGCCCGGGGGCGTCGGCCACCGCAGAAGAGTTGCGGGAGTACTGCAAGCAGCATCTCGCCTTCTTTAAGGTTCCGGGCAAGGTGGTCTTTCGCGCCGAATTGCCCAAATCGCTGGTCGGCAAGGTGCTGCGCCGCATGCTCACGCTCGACGATGCGCCGGCCGCGTAAAGCCGGCGTCCGCCACGAAACGACGGCGCGGCGCGACTAGAACTCGCGCCGCTTCATTTCCTTGAAGAAGGCCTGGTTGTCGTGGTCTTCTTCGGCGCGCTTGGGCGCCGTCTTGTCGTACGTCTTGCCGAACTCGCCGGGCGGCTTCACTGGGCCCGCCTTGGCGAGCTTCTTGAGCAGCTTCTGCACTTCCACATCGCGCGGATTAGCCATGGCACCCGAAGGCTGAAGGTCGTGCCTGCAATCTAACAGCCATCAGGCAAAATGCTGAACACCGCACGCAGAGCCCCCGGCCGTTGGTGGGGGCTTCCCCGGCAGATAAGCGGTATGTTTGTTGCTACTTTGAATGACCCCCTGCGTGACGGCACCCGTCAGGAGCACCCATGTCGAGCAGCACCGAAGTGACGATCAGCGAAACCATGACCCTCAATGACATCATGCTGGCGACGCCGCGTGCCGTCGAGATCTTCAACCGGCTCGGACTCGACAGCTGCTGCGGGGGCGCCAAGCCGCTGGCGCTGGTCTGCGAAAAGCACGGCCACGACCTTGCCGCCGTGCTGCGGGAACTCCGCGCAGTATAGCGCCTCCCTTCCACCGGCATTCGTCGCGTATGGATTGGTTCGTCCGCTACTTCATCAAGAGCGCCCTGGTCTCGCTGGCACTCGGCATCGCCATGGGTGTCTGGCTCGGCTACTCGCCGTCCGCCATCATCTACCGCCCGGCGCACGTGCACCTGAATTTGCTGGGATGGGTGTCGATGCTCATCTACGGCGTGGCGTATCACGTGATTCCGCGGTTCACGGGCCATCCGTTGCACAGCCGCCGCATGGCCGAAGTGCACTGGTGGGCCTCCAACGCCGGGCTCGTGCTGCTCACCATCGGTTTCATCTTCCTGCCGTGGCGACCGTCGTATCGCGTCGTCGTCGAAGCCGGTGCCGTGCTGGCCGCTGCCGGGGCGTTCCTGTTCATCTACAACCTGTGGCGCACGCTTGACGGCTCCGGACCAAAGCCGCGACGTGCCACCGAGACGGCGCGCCGTCTCCCGCTGACCGGCTAGGGCGCTACACCCGGCGCTACTCCCGGCGCTACACCCGGCGCTACGCCGGCTGGGTGTCGACCGTCACGTCGATCTCGATGCCGTCGCGCACGGCGGCCGACACCACACAGAAGTCCTCGAAGAGCTCCAGACAGCGCGCCATCCGCTCCTGTTGCTCCACCGGGACCGAAGGGGCGAGACGCACGGACACCTTGTGCACGCGCAGGCGCCCCTTCTCGTTGCGCCCGTTGGTCACCTGCACGTCGGTGCGCATGGCGGGCACGTCCACCCGCGCCTTGCGCAGGCAAAACAGCAGGCTGGCGCCGAGGCACCCCGCAATTGCCGCGGCGAGCATGCGCGACGGATTGGGCCCTTCATTATTGCCTAATGGCGGCGTCTCATCGATGGTCATCGGCGGGATGCCGGCGTCGCCGAAATCGACGGTGAAGGCGTAGCCGGTATTCAGCGTCAGCGAAAACGAGATTATGGCGTCGTCCGACATGGCAAGCTCCTTGATCAGCTGCCGGTCTTCTTGCGCACGGCTTCGGCGATGGCCTTCTCCAGTTCACCCTGCGACGAACATCCCACGCTGGCGTCGCGCGAGAAATTGGGTGACTTGCCCGAGGCATCGATGCGCGTGTTGAGATTGATGCCGCCCTTGGGGTTGGGCACCAAGGTGCTCGAGATGCTCATCATGATGTCGTACGTCTCGGCGTTGGGAATGCCCATGGCATTGCCGCAGTCGAGGATGGCTTGCATCGGGATCTTGCCGACGCGCCGCCGCACCTTGAAGGCATCATTGCCAATGAGGTGCGTCGCATCGACCAGCGTGGTGACGGGAATGCCGAACTCGTTGTACGCGACGTTGAGCGCCGTCCAGGCCGCGTCCATCGATGCGACAATCAACTGTGTCGACCCCACGTTCACGCTGACGGTGTTGATGTTGAGGCTGGACGAAGAAGTCACGATGCGCTGCGTGACGGGCGTGATGGTCGCCGGCGCCGCGGCGCCGCTGGACGCGCCCGAACTGGCGCATCCGGCGGTGGCGAGCATGGCGAAGAGGCACACGAGCGGGGTGGCACGAGTCACAGTGAGACTCCAGAGGATGGACGCTCCCATACCATGCGACCGAGGGATGCGTTCCGGCAACTGGCTGGGCGCGGCAGCGTCGGTACTACCAGTCAGCGGCAGCGGTCCACAGCAGCGCCACGCCGCACGCGGCAGCCCGGTATTCTGGCGGGGCGTCGCTGCCGCGCGCATACGTCTCGACCGCACGCCACGACCAGCGTGGTTGCGCCAGAAAGAAGGTGCGATCTACTGGCATGCCGTCGAGCCACCACCGGCACGTTCCGTCCGGAATGTGCGCGGCGAGGGGCATGGTGTCGGCGGCGAGGCCCTGCCCATCGAGCAGTACCAGTCCATCGCGATGACGCCGTTCCAGCAGGCGCAGGTAGTCGCTTCCCTGCGGCGGCTCGGTGCGCGTGACGTCGAGTGACGCCAGGCGCACCATCACGGGCGTCGCCCCACCCTCGACCGCCCCCAACCAGGCATGATGGCCCGCCGCTCGCACGTCGAGGGTCACGGTGCCGGCTGGCGCATTGGCGAGCACAAAGCGACCGGAGATGTCGGTCACTGCAGACACATCAGTGTCGACCACCGACAGGCGCGCCCCATGCACTGGAGTGCCCGCGGCGTCGACCACGCGGCCGGCGACGGTCGTCACGCCACTCGAGAAGACGAGGGTGTGCACGGAGATGCCGCGTGGCCCCAGGGCGAGAAAGGCCGACGCGGCGCGCGTGGAATCACGAACCGACGCGTGCAGCCACGCACCCCACGGAATTCCGCACGCCACCCACATTTGTCCGTCACCCGCCGGCATGGTGCGCACCGATCCGGTGCGCGGCGTCCCCGCCTCAATGCCATTGGAAATCCAGCTGACTGCGACCGCCACCCGCACGCGCGATCCATCCGTGGACTGCACGCCGCCAAACGCCACCGTGTGCGATGCACTGTCGGGCGTGTCGGCGCAGAAGCGCTGGCGAAACGCATCAAACGAACGAGTGGCAAGCACGACCGACGCCGAGGCGCCCGCGAAGACGCGCACACGCATCCCGATGTCGCCGAGGCCCAGTGAGTCGAGGGCGGCATGAGTGAAGGCGACGGTCCACTCACCCGGCGGGACGCTGTCGATGGCGAATCGCCCAGTACTGTCGGTCTGCGTGACGAGACCGGGCGGCGTGATGTGCACCGTGGCGCCGGGAAGCGGAGCGCCCAGCAGCGAGTCGATGACGATGCCGCGCACTCGACCCATGCGCCCCGGCCCCTGCGCCGACGCGGCGCCGGTGGGCAGCGCGAGTGCCAGCAGTACGATGAGGCAAAGTGACCGCATGAATGACGGAGGCGTAGGCGAAGGGACTGGCGGAACGTCTCCCGGTGCCGGTGTCGCCGCAAGAGTGCGGCGGCCCTTTCGGTGCGCCCTCGAGTCCATTACCTCTATCGGCGTGACTTCCCCGGTCGCTTCCCATCGGACGTGCACCGCCAGCGGATGGTCGCTGGTGGTGTTTGGCGCCGTCGCGACCCTGGTGGCGCTCCCGTACCGGTCGTTCGACCTCGACCGGTTCATGGTGCCCAAGGAACTGGCGTTGCACGTGGGCGCCGCGTTGGCGCTCGTGCTGGTGATTGCCGGCGGCGCGACGGTGGCCCGCACCTGGCTCGATCGCGCGTTCGCCGTCTTCCTGACCTGCTCGGCGCTGTCGGCGTTCTTTGCGCCCAACGAATGGCTCGCCCTGCGCGCGCTCGCCATCAGCGTGAGCGCCGCGTTCACGTGGTGGGCCGCGCGCGCCGCCTCGGCGCATGGCGCGCGCGACCTGCTGCTGCGCGGCCTCGCCGTGGTCAGCGTGCTTGGCGCTGCCACGGCGCTTGCGCAGGCGTACGGCGTGTCGAGCGACCTCGCGTCGCTGAGTCGTGCACCGGGCGGCACGTTCGGCAACCGGAACTTCATGGCGCATCTCGCGGCCGCGGGCATGCCGCTGTTGGGCTACCTGGCGCTGACGGCGCGCCGGCCATCGGGGGCATTCGTCGCCGCTGCGGGCTTGGGAATCAACGCGGCCGCGCTGGTGCTCTCTCGCACCCGCGCCGCCTGGCTGGCGCTCGTCTGCTGCGTGGTGGTGGTGGCCGTGGCGCTCCTCTGGCGGCGCGGTGACATGTGGCGCGATGCCGCGGCGCGGCGCGGGCTGGTGCTTCTGGCCCTGGGGGCACTCGCTGGCGGCGCGGGAGCTATTGCCATTCCCAACTCACTCGACTGGCGCAGCGACAATCCGTACCTCGAGTCGGCCAAGGGCCTCGTGAATTATCGCGAGGGCAGCGGACGTGGCCGCCTGCGCCAGTACGCCAACTCGGTACGGCTGGCGTTCAGGCATCCCGTGCTCGGTGTGGGCACTGGCAACTGGGCGGTGGAGTATCCGGGCATTGCGCCGCCCAATGATCCGTCGCTCAGCCAGGAAACGGGCATGACTGCCAATCCGTGGCCGTCGAGCGACTGGATGGCGATGCTGTCGGAACGTGGGCTTCCGGCCTTCGTGGCATGGACGACGCTGCTGGGCGGGCTCGCCCTCGTCGGCTTGATGGGGTGGGCGCGCACGGACGCCCCGCTCGACGAACGTCTGCGCGCACTGGCGGGAACGGCGGTGGTGGTGGTGATCGCCGCGGAAGGAGCCTTTGACGCCGTCCTGCTGCTTGCGACGCCGACGCTCGTATTCTGGGCGGCCGTGGGCGCGCTCCTGCCTGCCGCGCCGATGAGCGCCGCGTCGATGAGCGCGGCGTCGATGAGCGCCGCGCCGATGAGCGCCGCGTCGGCGATGGGGCGCGGCCGTCGCGCGCTGCTCGCCGTGGCCGTGCTCGTCCTGGGCCTGGCCGCCGCGGAACACAGCGCGCTCAAGATCGCGTCGATGGCGGCGTACAGCGAAGGCCAGTTGGCGCGCGCCGTGGCGCTCGATCCGGGATCGTTCCGTGCCCGCCTGCGCTATGCCCAATTGATGATGTCGCGCACATCACGCAAACGCGGGTGCGTGGAGGCGAAGGCGGCGGCCGACCTGTTCCCGCGCTCGCCCGACGCCCGGCGACTCGCGAGCGGCTGCAAGTAGCCTTCGACCGGCCGCCGGGAATTCAGTGTGCTGGCGTAACGCGCTCGTCGCGCAGCGCCGACAGGGCAATCCCCCACTGTGCGGCGTAGTACGTGGCGATGATCACGAGTGTCGCGCCGGCAAAGGGTGCGGCGAACTTGCGGGTGGCGATCGACGCATCAGACACGAGAAAGAACAGGCTGCCCATCGCGGCCAGCGCCGCCGCGCGCGTGCGCCGCACGCGCCACCGTGCGATGGCCTGCCAGGACATCACGCTGATGACCGTCACATAACACGCGACGGGTGCCCGCATGGTGCCGAGCGACGGCCACAGGACGACCAGCACGCCCGTGGCCGCGGCGAATACCGGCACCGCCGGGAGCAGTGACGCACGAATCCCCGCACCGTCCGAGGCAAAGGCGCGGATATAGCACAGGTGCGCCAGCAGGAAGGCGACGAGGCCGGCAACAAACAGGTCCTGCGGCAGCATCAGCAGGATGTCGCCGGCGAGCGACGCCGTAAGGCCGGCGGCGATCCACACACGGTACGGGCCCACGCGACCGCTGCGCAGGACGATGGCCACCAGGGCGAGCGTAGCCAACGGCTTCAGCGCATACACCGCCCCGCGCATGTCCAGCACCTCGAAGAAGGTGTTGAGCATGGCGAGCGTGAAAGCGGCCATCAGGAGGTGCCGTCGCATCCGGGGAATGTAGGCGCCGGCCACGGTGCACCCCTGACAGGTTCGGGCTAGTGGCCGCCGAGCAGCGCGCCGAGCAGCGCGCCGAGCACCGCGTCGATCGCGGCGTCGGTCGGCACCGTGCCCTGCGCAGTGCGCGGCGAGCCACCGCCCTTGCCGTCCACCTTCTGCAGTTCGGCCTTGAGCAGCGCGCCGGCGTTGGCGGCAAGATCGGGCGACATGGCGCACGCGATGGTGCGCGTGTGGCGCACCGTGCCCGCAAAGACCGTGGCTGGAAGCGTGGCGCACGCGGCCGCGTACGCACGCAGTTCGTCGGCCGACATGCCATCGGCTCCGCGCAGGCGGCGCACGCCGTCAGCACCCGGTGCCGTGGCGTCCCACTGCCTGCGGGCGCGATGGTCCGCGACTTCCTCGATGAGCTTCTTGTTGGCCGCGGCGAGCGTGCGCGTCTCGTCAGCCTGCGCTTGCACAAGGGGTGCGACGTCATCGACGCTGGCCGACAGGCGCGTGGCGATGCTCGTGAGCGCGTCGTAGTCGGTACGGGCGCGGCAGACGGCGCGTGCGCCGCAGACAAACTCCACACGTGCGTTCTCGCGGATCTTCTCCACGCGCCGCAGGAGGATGGCGCCGATCTCTCCGGTGGCGCGCACGTGCGTGCCACCGCACGCGCTCGTGTCGAAGTCGCTAATGGCGACGATGCGCAGCGTGCCCGTGCGCCCCGACGGCCGCCGCAGGCGCGGCGCCACCGCAGCGGCATCTTCGAACGTGACCAGCACCGGCCGATTCTCCGCCACCACGGCGTTTGCGCGCTCCTCGAGGCGGCGTAGCTGCGCAGGCGAGACGCCGGGTGTGCCGAGTTCGAGCGTGCAAAGCGCGTCGCCAAAGTGCACGCTCACCGTCGGCCAGCCAAAGAGCTCCTCGCACACGCCCGACAGCACATGCTGTCCCGAATGCTGTTGCACGTGGTCCCACCGGCGTGTCCAGTCGATGACGCCGCGCACTTCGTCGGTTCCGGCGTATGGCGCCGCCAGCACGTGCGCCACGCGTTCGTCCTCGTCGATCACGTCGATGACTGCGATGCCGCCCAGTGTGCCGAGGTCGTGCGGCTGGCCGCCCGACGTGGGATAGAACGCCGAACGGTCAAGGTACAAGCGACGGCCATCGTCGGTGCGTTCGACCACGGTGGCGTCGAACGCACGGAGGTACGTGTCGGTGTAGTAGAGGCGGGTGGTCATTGAGTGGCTGAGGGGGAGCGCGTGGGCGAAACCTACCCGCGCGCCTTCAGCAACGTGCGCGTGTACGGAATCAACCCGCCGGCATCCATGATGCCCTGTCGCGAGGCGGGCATACGCACTTGAGCAAATGCCTTGCCCGTCGTGGTATTCAGCACCTGATCCCCGGTGATCTCCAGTTCGTCACCCTCGCTGGCCTCAAGACCGGGACACAGCACGACCCGCAGGCCCAGGTTGATGCTGTTCTGCAGGAAGATGCGCGAAATCGACTTGGCGACGACGGTGACTTCGTAGCCCTTGAGCGTCGAGCACGCCTGCTCGCGGCTCGACCCGCACCCGAAGTTCTCGCCACCCACGATGATGCTGCCCGCGGGAAACTCGCGGGCCTTCAGCCGCGCGTTGAACTCCGTGCGATCCGAGAACGCGAACTGCGGCGTCTCCGACGGGAGCACCGTGGCCATGAAGCGCCCAGGATAGATGTCGTCGGTGCTGATGTCGTTGCCGAGTGCGATGATGACCTTGGCCATGATTAGCTCTCTCTCGGATCGGTAATGACGCCCGTGATGGCCGAGGCGGCCGCGACGGCGGGGCTGCACAGGTAGACCTCGGACTTCGGGTTGCCCATGCGTCCCTTGAAGTTGCGATTGGTGGTGCTGAGCGCGGTCTCGTTGTCGCCCAGTGCGCCTTCGTGCACGCCGAGGCAGGGTCCGCACCCCGAGTTCATGACGACGGCGCCCGCCTTCATGAAGTCCTGCACGTAGCCCTGTTCCATGGCCTGTGCGAAGATCCGGCCCGAAGCCGGAAAGACCAGCATGCGCGTCCCCTGCGCCACCTTCTTGCCACGCAGGATGGCGGCGGCAATCGCCAGGTCGTCGAGCCGCCCGTTGGTGCAGCTGCCAATGACGATCTGCTGCACCTTGGTGCCGGCCACCGCGCTGATCGGTTTCACATTGTCCACCGTGTGCGGGCAGGCGATCTGCGGTGCCAGCGTGGAGACGTCAATCTCGACGGTGCGAACGTAGTGCGCATCGGCGTCGGGCGTCACGCACTCGATGGCGTCGGTCACGCCCGATTCGTCGCGCAGGTAGCGCACGGTCTCGTCATCCCCGGGCACGATGCCCGACGTGGCGCCGGCCTCGACGCTCATGTTGCAGATGGCGATGCGTCCACTGGTGTTCATCCGGCGAATCGTCTCGCCGTGGAACTCGAGCACCTTGTAGTTGGCGCCCTGCGCCGTGAGCGTGCCGATGACCTTGAGGATGAGGTCCTTGGCGCTCACGAACGGGGGGAACTCGCCCGTCACCACCACCTTGATGGTCTCGGGCACCTCGATGTTCACGGCAAACCCGAGGCTCCACACCGACGCCATTTCGGTGGCGCCAATTCCGAAGCTGAACGCGCCCAACGCTCCATGCGACGTGGTGTGGGAATCGGTGCCCACCACCACGAAGCCGGGGCGTACGTAGCCGTACTCGGGCAGAATCTGGTGGCAGATGCCGCCGACATCGCCGCGGATGTCATGGAACTTTCCGATGCCGTTGGCGGCGATGAACTCACGGATCTTCTTCTGGTTCGTCGCCGTCTTGGGCGACTCGGCGGGCACGCGATGATCGAAGATGACCGCCACGCGCGAGGGATCCCAGACTTTCGGGGCGCGGCCGGTGCCCTCGAACACTTCGAGAAACTGGTTGATCACCAGCGCCGCGTTTTCGTGGGACATCGCGAGGTCCACCTTCGGCTCCACGACGTCGCCAGCGGCCACCGACGGCAGGCCCGCAGCGCGCGCGAGGATCTTTTCAGCAACGGTCATTCCCACAATGGCTCCTGTCAGATGACACCTTTGGATTTCAACTCGGCCTGCTCAGCCTCGGAAATTCCCAGCGCGGAGTAGATGACCCCGTTGTGTTCTCCCAGTGCCGGCGGCGGCGTGTCCACCGTACCGGGAGTCTTGTCGAACAACGCGGTGAGACCGAAAACTTCGATGTCGCCGAATCCATCCAGCGGCACCGTCTTCAGGACCTCGCGGTGCTGCACCTGCGGCTGTCGCAGCGCCTCTTCGAGGCCGAGAATCGCGCCGCTTGGCACATCGGCGGCGTTCAACGCGTCCACCCACGCCGCGGTCGGCTGTTCCGTCAGCCTGGCTTCGAGCAGTGGCGTGAGTTCCTTGCGATGCTTCTTGCGGGTGTCCCGCTCCTCGAAACGCGCGTCACGCTTGAGGTCGGGGACGCCCAGCACATCGCACACCGCTTCCCACTGCTCCTGCTTGTTGGCCGCGATGTTGATGAATCCGTCCGCTGTCCGGAACGTACCACTCGGCGCCGCTGTGAAGTTGTCGTTGCCCATCAGCACCGGTTGCTGCTTGCCGATGAGGAGATTGGCCGCCACCCAGCCCATCAACGGCATGATGCTGTCGAGCAGCGCGATGTCGATGGACTGTCCTTCGCCCGTGCGCTGCCGGTGGAACAGCGCGGCCATCACGGCGAACGCCGCGTTGAGCCCGCCCACCGTGTCGCACACCGGAAAGCCGGTGCGCAGCGGGTTCAGCCGCTCGTCGCCATTCACGGCCATCTCGCCCGACAGCCCTTGAATGATCTGGTCGTATGCGGGATTCAACGCATCGGGGCCGGTCTGCCCGAAGCCCGATATGGCGCAATAGATCAGCCGCGGGTTGATGCCCGACAGCACTGTGTATCCGATGCCCAGGCGGTCCATCACGCCAGGTCGAAAATTCTCCACCACGACGTCGGCGTCCTTCGCCATGCGCAGGAAGATCGCCTTGCCCTCGGCGCTCTTCGTGTTCAGCGTGATCGATTGCTTGTTGCAGTTCTGGGCGAGGAAGCTCGTACCCATCAGCCGCTTGTTGAGCGCGGGCACGATGCCGAGCTTGCGCGCGAGATCGCCATCCTTGGGGTTCTCGACCTTGATCACCTCGGCGCCGAGGAGCGCCAGATGCAGCGTGGTGAACGGTCCGGAGAGGACGTTGGTGAGGTCGAGGACCTTGATGCCTTCGAGAATGCGTGTGCTCATTATCAGAGAGCGACGGAGTGAAACAGCGTACGGCAGCGGACGGCAGACGCGCGGGTCATGCGGGCGCCTTGGCCGTGATCGCGCCGGTCCGGTGCACGCACCCCGGCAACTCGCGGCCGAAGAATGCTGCGACGTCGCGCGCCACCCCGACAAGCACGTCCAACTGAATGTCCGTGCGCTGGCCAGCGCGGTGCAGGGCGTGCACGAAATCCTCGGTGGCCACGTTGCCCGCCGCCACCTTCGTAAACGGGCAGCCGCCGAGTCCGCCAACACTCGCTTCAATGGACGAGGCGCCCGCGTCGAGCGCGGCGTAGACGTTGGCCATGCCCACGCCGTAGGTGTTGTGGATGTGCGCCGTCACCTTCGCCGTGGGTTCCATGACGAGGATGTGCCGCACGTAGGCCGCGACTTGCGTCGGATACGCATGCCCCGCAGTGTCGGCGAGGCTGATGGCCGTGAGCCCAGCGTCGAGGTACGCCGCCACGATGCCCATCACGCGCTCCTCGGGCACCGCGCCTTCGAAGCCGCACCCGAACGCGCTTTGCACGCTCACCTGCACCTCGCGACCGGCGCGCCTGGCCTCGAGCGCCGTCTCGATGATGCGGCGCGTGGCGTCTGCGGGGTCCATGCCGGTGTTCTTGCGACTGTGCGTTGCCGACGCCGAGACGCCCATGCAGTACATCTCCACGCCGCACGCCAGGCCGCGCTCGAGTCCTTTCTCGTTGAGCACGAGCCCGGACAATACCGCGCCGCCGCGCGGGGTCGCGGTGAGTCGGCGGAACAGCTCGTCGGTGTCCGCCATCTGCGGCACTTTCTGCGGGTGGACGAACGAGCCCACTTGCACGATGTCGATGCCGCTGCCGATCAGGCGTTCGAGCCAGCCGAGCTTGACCTCGGTCGGCACCACCTGCGCCTCGACCTGCAGGCCGTCGCGAGGACCGACTTCATGAATCAGGATCTGCGCCATCTCCGCGCTCCGGGTGCCGGCCTGGTCAGAGTGTGCGCGCGATGGCTTCGCCCATCTCGAGCGTGGTGGCGCTGCCGCCCATGTCGTACGTGCGCACCGTGCCTTCGCGGATGACGGCGGCGGTCGCGGCTTCGAGCCTGGCCGCCTTTTCCGTCTCGCCGAGCCACGTGAGCATCATCTTGGCCGACAGGATCATCGCAATCGGATTGACCTTGTTCTGCCCCGCGTACTTGGGCGCGCTGCCGTGACTGGGCTCAAAGACGCCGAGCTTCTCACCGATGTTCGCCGAGCAGGCAAAGCCGAGACCGCCGACCATCTGCGCCGCCAGGTCGCTGATGATGTCGCCAAAGAGGTTCGTCGCCACCAACACGCTGTAGCTCTTGGGGTTCTTGAGCAGCCACATGGTGATGGCATCGACGTTGGCGTCGTCCATCGCGATTCCCGGGTAGTCCTTGGCGATGCGCTTGCCGATTTCGAGGAACATGCCCTCGGTGGCGCGCACCACGTTGGCCTTGTGGATCACCGTGACTTTGGGATAGCCGTACTTCTTGGCGTACTCAAACGCGGCGCGGATGATCCGCTCGCATCCCTTGCGCGTGTTGATCTTGCACGTGATGGCAAACTCGTCGCCCGGCACGTCGGCAAAGTGCGCAAACGGCTTGCTCAGTGTGCCAAGCACCGCCGTGAGTTCCGCGGGCACCGGGCTGAATTCGACGCCGGCATAGAGCCCTTCGGTGTTCTCGCGGAAGATCACCAGGTCGATGTCTTCCTTGTAGTTCAGCGGATTGCCCGCATACGCCTTGCACGGGCGCAGGCACGTATACAGGTCGAACATCTGCCGCATGCGCACAATGGGACTGCGGTACGTCAGCCCCTTGCCCCGCAACGCGGGAATCAGCTCGGCCTCGGCGTCCTTCGCCGGCTTTGATGTGATGGCGCCGAACAGTGCGGCGTCGCTGGCACGCAGCAGGTCGATGGTGCGTTGCGGGAAGGCTTCGGCTTCCGTCCGCCAGAACTCCCATCCGATGTCACCGTGCGTGTACTGGGCGTCGAACTTCAGGGCATCGAGGCAGAGCCGGGCAGCGTCCATCACCTCGACGCCCACGCCATCACCCGGCAGCCACGCAATCTTGTATTGGCTCATGAGAGACTCCTGCGCCCCGCAGGGCACTCGGACAGTCGAAGCCGGCCGCGGCAGCAGCAGCCCACTCCGTGCAATGATCGGTCAGTGCTCGCGGACGGCGGGGGACCGAGTTGCGACTTCGCGAGAGTCGTCGCAACGAAAACTAGGTGCGCACCGCGGCAAATTCCACTCACGCGGCACCGGTTGTCGGCACTTTACCACATCCCTGTCAGGGGATCCTGCCGTGTGGCGTTAGCGGTAGCGCGCCATCATCGCGTCGAGCGCGGCGCTGCCCGGGCACAGCGAGCTGAACGGCAGCTGGGCGAGCGGGCTGGGCACGGTGCGGTTCAGGTCATGCATGTCGCGTCCCGCCGCGTCGACAAACAACAGGCCGGTGGCAAGTTCCTCGCGGCCGATGCAGCTGCGTACGTATCCGTACGCGGCTTCGCGGTCAGCGGGATCATACCCGGGGGCGGTGGCGTGCAGGCGCACGCGGTGGCCGTCGTGCATCTGCACCACGGTCACCTCGTCGTGCTGCGCCGGCACCGTGATACTGCGCCGCAGGGGCACAAAATCGGTGGCCACCGTTTCCACGCCGTGGCCGCGCACGTAGGCATAGCTCTTGGTGGAGCCCTCGTGGTCGTTGAACGAGACGCACGGCGAGATGACGTCAATGAGCGCGAAGCCGCGATGGGCCAGCCCGGCCTTGAGAATGGGCACGAGCTGCGCCTTGTCGCCCGAGAACGAGCGCGCCACGAACGTGGCACCCAGCGTGAGGGCCAGCAGCACGGGATCGATGGGCGCCTGCTCGTGCACCTCACCCCGCTTCGACTTCGACCCGACGTCGGCTGTCGCCGAAAACTGTCCCTTGGTGAGGCCGTAGACGCCGTTGTTTTCGATGACATACAGCATGTTCACGTTGCGACGAATCGCATGCACCATCTGGCCGAGGCCGATGTTCAGGGAGTCGCCGTCTCCCGAAATGCCGATGTAGGTGAGGTCGCGGTTGGCGGCATTGGCCCCCGTCGTCACCGACGGCATGCGGCCGTGCACGGAGTTGAAGCCGTGCGACTGCCGCATGAAGTAGGCGGTGGTCTTGGACGAGCACCCGATGCCGCTCATCTTGGCGGCCTTGTGCGGCGGGAGATCGAGCTCCCAGAACGCCTGGATGAGCGACGCCGTCACCGAGTCGTGCCCACAGCCGGCGCACAGCGTCGACATGGCACCCTCATAATCGGCCTTCGTCAGGCCAATCGCGTTCTTGCGCGCGCTGGGGTGGCGTACGGACGGCTTGGCGATGGAGCTCATCGGGCCACTCCCTGGAGATGCGTGGTCATGGCGCTGACGAGCGCCCCTGCCGTGAGTGGTTGTCCGGCATAGTCGAGCACCGACACCATGTGGTCGCGCGGCGTGCCCGTCTCAATGGCCAGCAGCGCCCGCAGCTGCGCGTCGCGATTCTGCTCGACGACGAACACGGTCTGGTACCGCCCGAGAAAGTCCGTCACCTCGGGCGCAAATGGAAACGCCCGGATGCGCATGACATCCGCAATCGATCCCTGTTCGCGCAGACGGTCGACGGCCTCGCGCACCGCGGCGGCTGGACTGCCCACGAGCACGATGCCGATGTCCGCTCCGTCCTGCCGGTGATACGCCGGCGCGGGCAGCGCGCGGGCCGCCGTTTCAAACTTTCGCCGAATGCGATCCACCACATCTTGATACGCCGCGCCGTCCTCGGTGTACGCGCCAAACCGGTCGTGCCCCGACCCGCGCGTGAAATACGCGCCCTTGCCGTCCACGCCGGGCAGTGTGCGTGCGGCGATGCCGTCGCCGTCGGTGTCCACATAGCGGAAGAACTTCTGCACCTGATCCAGGGCCGCCGCGTCGAGCACCTTGCCGCGGTCGGGCGCGTAGCGGTCGTCCCACTGCAGGCGCGGGATCATCCAGTCGTTCATGCCGATGTCGAGGTCCGCCACGAGAAACACCGGCGTCTGGAAGCGCTCCGTGGCGTCGAACGCGGCCACCGTGAGCGCAAAGCACTCCGCCGGGTCGGCGGGAAAGAGCATGATGTGCTTGGTATCGCCGTGCGACGCATAGGCCATCGAAAACAAGTCGGCCTGCTGCGTGCGCGTCGGCATCCCGGTGGCGGGCCCGGCGCGCTGCACGTTGAAGAAGACGCCGGGCAGTTCAGTATAGTACGCGAGGCCCAGAAACTCCTGCATGAGCGACAGCCCCGGGCCCGAGGTGCAGGTGAAGGACCGCG
This sequence comes from Gemmatimonas sp., assembly GCA_025361705.1. Classification (GTDB taxonomy): domain Bacteria; phylum Gemmatimonadota; class Gemmatimonadetes; order Gemmatimonadales; family Gemmatimonadaceae; genus PNKL01. The sequence goes on along the minus strand of JANYJW010000066.1, from coordinate 22,255 downwards.
CGCCCATCCACCCGGCGCCCAGCACCATGCCGGCGGCGGAGAGTTCGTCTTCGGCCTGCAGGATGCAGTACTTGTTGAGGCCGGTCTTGCGGTCGACGCGGTGCTCCTGGCAGAGCGCCTTGAACGATTCCATCAGCGACGTCGACGGCGTGATGGGATACCAGGCGCCCACCGTGGCGCCGGCATAGAGCGCGCCCAGGGCGCACGCGGTGTTGCCGTCCATCAGCACAAACTCGCGCGTGCGGTCCCTCGGCGCGCAATGGAACGGCAGCGGGCAGTCGAAATGCGCCTGCGCATAGTCGTAGCCCAGCTGAATGGCGCGGCGGTTCGCCTCGAGCAGCGATTTCTTGCGGCCGTATTTCTCCGTGAGCGTCTGCTCGATCACCGCCCGGTCGATCTGCAGCAGCGCCGTGAGCGCACCTGCGTACGCGACGTTGCGCAGCAGCGTGCGGTCGCGATCGCCGGTGAACGCGTCGCGGCACAGGTCGCCCAGCGGCACGCCGAGGAAGGTGACGTCGGCGCGTTGCGCCTTGGGGTCGAGTGGCCAGGACGAATCGTACAGCACGCACCCACCGGGGCGCACCGACGCGAAGTCCTGTGCGTACGTGGTCGGGTTGAGCGCGACAATCAGGTCAATCGCCCCCGGCCGGGCGGTGTAGCCATCGTCGCTCACGCGGATTTCGTACCACGTGGGCAGGCCCTGAATGTTCGACGGAAAGATGTTCTTGCCCGTCACGGGAACGCCCATGCGGAAGATGGCTTGCATCAGCAGGCTGTTGGCGCTGGCCGATCCGGTGCCATTGACCGTGGCCATCTTGAACGCGAAGTCGTTCACGCCGCTCATCGGGCCTCCGCAGCGGCCACGAAGCCGCCGGCATACACCAGCTTCAGGTCGAACCGCTGCATGTCCCACGCCGCCGTCGGGCAGCGTTCGGCGCAGAGGCCGCAATGCAGGCACACATCCTCATCCTTCACCATCAGGCGTTTCGTCTGCGGCAGCGGCCCCGACACAAATAGTGCCTGCTCCGGGTGCAGTGTCGGCGCCGAGAGGTGGTCGCGCAATTCGGCTTCGGTGTCGCACGCGGCCGTCATCGTCAGACAGCTGGTGGGGCAGATGTCGATGCATGCATCGCACTCGATGCACAGAGAATCGGTGAACGCCGTCTGGATGTCGCAGTTGAGGCAGCGCTCCACTTCGCGCGCCGCCTGGTCGGGCGTAAAGCCGAGCTCGACTTCGACACTCACGTCGCTGAAGCGCTTCACGAGCTCCTGATGCTGCATGGTGGCGCGTGGCGACGGATTGTAGTCGTTGCTGTAGCTCCATGCCTGCATGCCGAGCTTGGCGCTGGTGAGCGTCATCCCCGCCGCGGGGCGCATGGTGAGGCTGCGCCCCGCGCAATGGAGATGGATGGAGATGGCCGCCTGATGCCCGTGTGCCACCGCCCAGATGATATTGGCCGGCCCCCACGCGGCATCGCCGCCAAAGAACACCCCCGGCCGCGTACTCTCGTGCGTCATCGAGTCCACCACCGGCATATGGCGCGCATCAAAGGCGATACCCAGGTCGCTCTCAATCCACGGCACCGCGTTTTCCTGCCCGATGGCGAGAATCACCGCATCGCAGGGGATGACCACCGTGCCGGTCACCGTGCTGCGCTGCCGGCCGTTCGCGTCCTCGGTCCACTGCAACTGGTCGAACTCCATGCCCGTGAGCGTGCCCTGCTCGACGATGAAGCGTTTGGGCGCGTGGTTCTCAACAATCCGCACGCCCTCTTCCTCCGCATCCTCCAACTCCCACGGCGACGCCTTGAAGTCCTTGCGCGCACGGCGCGCAAGGACGGTGGCGTCACGCGCGCCCAGGCGCCGGGCGGTGCGGCAGCAGTCCATGGCGGTGTTGCCGACGCCGATGATGAGCACGCGCGGTTCGATCGCCGTGATGTGCCGATGCTGCACGGCCGCCAGCCAGTCAATGCCGAGGTGAATGGTGGGTGCGTCGTTGCGGCCCGGAATGTCGAGTTCCTTTCCCTTGGGCGCGCCGCTTCCCACGAACACGGCATCATACCCCTCGGCGAGGAGCGTCCGCATGCTGGTCACCGGTGTTTCGTACTTCATGGTGGCGCCCATGCCGGTGATGTAGCCGCATTCCTCGTCGAGCACCGGTTCCGGCAGGCGGAACGCCGGAATGCTGTATCGCATCAGCCCGCCGGCCTTGGCGTGCTTGTCGTAGATGGTCACGTCGTAGCCCAGCGGCAGCAGGTCGTTGGCGACCGTCAGTGACGAAGGACCGGCGCCGACCAAGGCCACGCGCTTGCCGTTCTTCAGGTCAGGCGCTCGCGGCAACCGGTCGCTGATGTCGCCACGGAGGTCGGCGGCGACGCGCTTGAGGCGGCAAATGGCGACCGGCTTTTCGTCCACCCGTCCGCGGCGGCAGGCCGGTTCGCACGGGCGGTCGCAGGTGCGGCCGAGGATGCCCGGGAAGATATTTGACTCGCGGTTCAATAAATACGAGTCGGCGTACCGTCCCTGCGCGATGAGACGCAGGTACAGCGGCACGTTGGTGTGGGCGGGACATGCCCACTGGCAGTCCACCACCTTATGGTAGTAGCGCGGATCCAAGACGTTCGTGGGGGGCACGGGCTTGCCTTGTGAGACGTTTTTGCAACGTAGAGCCATGGAAGGCGTCTGTCTACCATTCATGATCCTTCTCAAGGGGCAGTCATGGCACAGGGCCCTTCGCCAAGCACCCGCCACCCCATCACCGGGGTTGAGCGTGTTGCGTTCCTCAAGAACTTCATCACGCGGCCCACGATCGAAGTTGGCGACTACACGTACTACGACGATCCCGACGGCGCGGAGCAGTTTGAGCGGAACGTGCTTTATCACTTCGACTTCAACGGCGACCGGCTGGTCATCGGCAAGTTCTGTTCGATTGCCACGGGCGCGCGCTTTCTGATGAACGGCGGCAATCACCACACGACCACGATGTCGTCCTATCCGTTTTCCATCTTCGGCAACGGATGGGAAGAGGCGACGCCCGACGGCTGGCCCAACCGCGGCGACACGCGCGTCGGCAACGACGTCTGGATCGGATTCGGCGCCACCATCATGCCCGGCGCGACCATCGGCGACGGCGCGGTGATTGGCAGCCTGAGTGTGGTCGCGGGCGACGTGCCGCCCTACGCAATTGTCGCTGGCAACCCCGCGCGCGTCATCCGCAACCGGTTTGACGATGCCACCATTGCGCGTCTGCTTGCCCTGCGCTGGTGGGACTGGGACGCCGCACGCATCACCCGCAAGGTGAAGGCAATCGCCGGCGCGGACATTGCCGAGCTCGAGAAGGACTGACCCAACTCCCGATGCAGCGCGCCACGCCACACGGTTAACGAAGAACGGTGAACTGATCGTCCGCCATCAGTCCACCGTCCGCCGTCCACCGTCTACGGTCTACCGTCCACCGTTACGGCACCGGCTTGTCGTGGACCGTCGGGTACGTCACGCCCATCTGGTCGAGGTACGTTTTGAACTTCTTGGGATCGTAATAGAACTTCCTCATCTCGGGCCGGTACCGCTCCATGATCTCCTTGTTCAGCCAGATGGGCGGCTGGTCCGAGGCGCCGATCAGCGGATAGTACTTGATGGTCTTGGTCTGCTCGTTCGTGAAATACTCCCACGCATCGGTCACCAGCTTGGGCGTCGTCAGGATGTCGAGCACGGTCATGGCCTGCACCTTGGCGCCGGCTACCACACCTTTGTGCGCCAATGGCGTCGCCATCGAGATGGCATTGGCCCAGTTATGTCCCGGCAGGCCGGGAATGTTCGACGGATAGTTGAGCGTCACCGTCGGCATGTTCCAACTTACGTCTCCGATGTCGTCCGACCCGCCGCCCATCCGCAGCGCTTCGGGTACGGGACCGCTCAGCCGGCCGCCAGTCGTCGACAATCCGCGCTCCGGCTGGCCCAGGTCGCGTTGAATGCCCTTGGCCAGCGCCTGATCCTTCTCATCCCACGCGGGCAGCCCGACCTTCTTGATGTTCGCGTACATGTCCTCGGCGACCGGCCGCGAGAAATGGCCGCTCCATCCCGAGCCGAGAATCAGCACGGTGTCGAGCTTGGTGCCGGTCATCAGCGCCGCGCCCTGCGCCATCTGCTTGCCGATCTCGAAATTGGCCTTCACACGGTCGGAATCGCGTTCACGGAAGTAGAACCAGATGCTCGCCGTGCTGGGCACCACGTTGGGCTGGTCGCCACCGTCCGTGATCACGTAGTGCGACCGCTGCGGCAGTTCGAGATGCTCGCGGCGGTACTCCCAGCCAGTCGCCATCAGCATCACCGCGTCCAGCGCACTGCGCCCGCGCCACGGGGCACCGGCGGCGTGCGCGCTCTGCCCCTTGAACTTGAACTGCGCGCTGATCAGCGCCGTGCTGCTGCTCTGCCCCCACGACACCGCCAGGTCCTGGCCGACGTGCGTGAACAGCGTGATGTCGACGTCCTTGAACACACCGGCGCGCACCAGAAATGCCTTGCCTGCCATCTGCTCCTCGGCCACACCGGGCCAGAGCACCAGCGTACCCGGCATCTTCTTCGCTTCCATTATCTCCTTCACCGCCAGCGCCGCCGCGATGTTCAGCGGGACCCCCGAGTTGTGCCCTTCGCCATGACTCGGTGCGCCCACAAGGTATTCGTCGCGATAGCCCACACCCGGCTTGCTGTTCGTCTGCGGAAGCCCGTCGATGTCGCTGCCGAGCGAAATCACCGGCTTGCCGCTGCCCCACTTGGCGACCCACGCCGTGGGCATGCCGGCCACGCCACGCTCCACCTTGAATCCGTTCTGCTCAAGGATCCCGCTGAGGTACTTGGATGTCTCGAACTCCTGCATGCCGAGTTCGCCGAACGAGTACACCTGATCCACCATCTGCTGGATGAGCGTGGCCTTGGCATCCACCTTCTTCATCGCCTCGGCCTTGAGTGCGTCCAGTTCCGCCGATGAAGGGTAGGAATACTTGATGGAATCGGCGGCGCCGCCGCCAGGACGCTGGGCGACGAGCGACAGCGGAGCGGCAAGGGCGATGCTGGCGATGGCCAGCGTACGGAAAAGCGATCGGGACATCTACGTCCTCCGGTGGGGTCGGTGTTCAGCAGGGTAACGTACAGCCCCCGGCGTGGGTTGGGATGGGGCGCCAGCGCGGTATACTGAATGCATCCACCCACGGGCGAAATGTCCGGCTTGGTCGCAAGGAGACCAAATGACAAAACTGCTCGGCTTCACGGGATCGCTCGTCGGCAGCTATGCCGGGTGGTACGCGCTGGCGGCCTTTGGCATGTTCGCCGGAATCATGGGCAGCATCATTGGCGGCGGTGTCGGGCTGTACTATGGCCGCCAGTACGGCCGGCGGTACGAGTAGGCCATGGCGCGCGTCGAAGTGACCATCACGTACCTCGAAATGGAGCATCCCGCGATGCTCCGCGTTGCGCGCGCCCCGCGCCCCGATGTGTCGCTCGAACGCGTCAATCCGCCAGCGCCCGACGTGGCGGCACGCTACTACAATGACGTCGGCCGGGCGTACCACTGGCTCGATCGCGCCGAATGGACCGCCGCGCAGTGGAACGACGAACTGACCCGCGCTGGCACGGAGCTGTGGATCCTGCGCGTCGACGGCGCTGAAGCCGGTTTCTTCCTGCTCACCCTGCCCGCACCACGCACCGGTGAAATTCTCTACCTCGGCCTGCTGCCTGGTCGCGTGGGAGAAGGGCTGGGCGCGCACCTGCTGACGAGCGCCATTGAGCGCGCGTGGGCAACGGGCGCCGACCGCGTATTGGTGAACACCTGTTCGCTCGACCATCCACGCGCGCTCGCCAACTACCTCGCCCGCGGATTCGAAATCGTGCGCACGCGCGCCGAGTGGCGCGAACTGCCCGAGGGCTAGCCAATCATGTCCGTCGCATTCAAGCGGGAAGATGGCAATTGGGGCGATCCGGCCGTGCGGTTTGTGCTGCCGGCGCGCGATGACCCGGAATTTGATGCGGCGGCCGCCGAGGCGCTGCTCGATGCCGCGCGCACGGGAGACACCGGGAGCGCCGAGATGGCCACCGGCTACTACTGGGGCGAGCCCGCGCTCAAGCCGCACGTCGAGCGCATCCTCGTACGCGCGCGGCGCGAGAAGGACGACCGACTCGAGCAGCTTGCCGAACGGTTCCTGCGCTGACCCGACAGGCTAGGTTTCCATGATGCAAGCCGAACCCATCGCGTCCATCGCCCACGTCATCCAGCTGTCGGTGGCGCCGGTCTTCTTGCTCACCGGCATCGCCGGGTTGCTCAACGTGCTCACCGGCCGGCTGGCGCGCGTCATCGACCGGGCGCGCGTGCTGGAGCGCCAGCTGCTCGTGGACAGTGCCGACCAAGCGCCGGCCACGCACGATCGCCTGCGGACGCTCGCTGTCCGTGCCCGCTGGATCAACATCGCCATCAGCCTGTGCGTGACGTCGGCCATTTTCGTCGCGGCGGTCGTCATGGTGCTCTTTGCCGGTGCGTTCTGGGGTTCCGACGTCAGTGGTTTCGTGGCCGGCCTGTTCATCGCCGCCATGTGCGCGCTCATTGGGGGGCTCGTCTTCTTCATGCGCGAGATCTACCTCGCCACGTCCAGCCTGCGCATCGGCACGCATCAGGGCGGTTAGATTGCAGGTGGGCGCGGCCGGCCCTTTGACCGGGCTGCCGCGCCCAATTCCCCCACCCAATACGTCGTGTCATTCGCCTCACTGAAACTGCATGCCTCCCTCCAGCGGGGGCTCAAGGATCTGGGCTTCACGCGCCCCACGCCCATTCAGCTCGACGCCATTCCGCCGGCGCTCGAAGGGCGCGACGTGCTCGCGTGCGCGCAGACGGGAAGCGGCAAGACGCTCGCCTTCCTGCTGCCCATCCTGAACCACCTGATGGACACAAAGCGCGGCGTCACCCGAGCGCTCGTCATCACGCCCACGCGTGAACTCGCGGCACAGATCGTCGAGGACATGAACGAAGTGGCGGTGCACACGCCGCTCACCGCTGCCTCCGTGTATGGCGGCGTGGGCATGGGGCCGCAGGAACACGCGTTCCGTACCGGCGTCGACGTGATGGTGGCCTGCCCGGGGCGCCTGCTCGATCATTTCCGGCAGCCGTACGCCAAACTCGCACACCTGGAATATCTGGTGCTCGACGAAGCCGACCGGATGCTCGACATGGGTTTTCTGCCCGACATCAAGCGCGTGCTCAAGCACCTGCCGCCGCGCAAGCAGACGCTGTTCTTCAGCGCCACCATGCCCGCGCCCATCGCGGCGCTCACGCAGGAGCTGCTCAAGGCGCCGGCGATGATCAACCTCGAGCGCCGATCGGCGCCCGCGTCGGGCATCACGCAGGCGGTTTATCCGGTGCCGCAGGAGCTGAAGGGCGAGCTCCTCTTCAAGCTCCTGTCGCTTGGCGACATGAAAGAGGCGCTGGTCTTCACGCGCACCAAGCACCGCGCCAACCGGCTCGCCGAGTTCCTGTCGCGCAAGGGCATCAACTGCGAGCGCATTCACGGCAATCGATCGCAGGCGCAGCGCACCAAGGCGCTCGAGGGGTTCAAGGACGGGGTGTACCGAGTGCTGGTGGCCACCGACATTGCTGCGCGCGGCATCGACGTGGAGGCGCTTGGGCACGTGGTGAACTTCGATGTCCCCAATGTGCCCGACGATTACATCCACCGCGTGGGCCGCACGGCGCGCGCCGAGCTGACGGGCGAGGCGTTCACCTTCGTGTCGCCTGACGAAGAGCCCGAGCTGAAGGCCATCGAAAAGGCCATCAACCGCCGGCTGTCGCGCGTGACGCTGCCCGACTTCGACTACAAGGCCAAGGCGTCAGGGCGGCTCGAGATTCCGCTGGCCGAGCGCATTGCCGAGATTCGCAAGAAGAAGGCCGAGGATCGCGCGCGTGCAGCGGCCAAGCTGGTGCGGCGTGACGGAAGTTCGGCGGCGCCGGCGCGACCGGCGTCGCGGTCGCAGGCCGCACGCCCTGCGCCTCGGCGCGATGACGACTCGCCGTACGGCAGCGGCGTGCCGGCGTCAAAGGCCGATGGCGCACGAAGCGGCGGCGGCGGTGGTGCGCGCAAGCCGTTCCGCGGCGGGCGCGGGCGCAGCGGGCCCTCTGGCCCCTCGCGCGGATCGCGTGATTGAGCTGTTGAAGCTGCCCTCTGGGTGGCGGACGCGATTTGCGCCCGCCCCCACGGGTTTTCTGCACCTCGGTCATGTGGTCAACGCCATTTATGTGTGGGGCATCGCGCACGCGCACGATGGCCGTGTGGTGCTGCGCATCGAGGACCACGATCGGTCGCGCTGCCGGCCCGAGTACGAACGGGCGCTGCTCGACGACCTCGACTGGCTGGGCTTTGTGCCCGACGAAGGGCCCACCGCGGAATTCCGCGCCGGCGAGAGCACGCTCCGGCAGGGCGATAACGACTGGCGCTACGCCGCAGCCATCACGGCGCTCGAACTGCGCGGGCATGTCTACACCTGCCGCTGCTCGCGCGGCGACATTGCGCGACTCGTGGACGACATGCCCAACGAGGAGATGCGCTACCCCGGCACCTGTCGCGATGCGGCACTGCCGCCCGATGCGTCCATGCAGCGTCGCGTGACGCTGGGAAATGACAACGAGCGCTTCTTTGATCTCCTGCGTGGTCCGCAAGCACAACATCCATCGGCGCAGTGCGGCGACCTGCTGGTGCGCGACCGGCTGGGCCAGTGGACATATCAGTTTGCCGTCACAGTCGATGACCTCGACCAGCACATCGACCTCGTGATTCGTGGCGAGGACCTGCTCCAGTCCACCGGTCGCCAGCGCGCGCTGGCGCGACTGCTTGGCCGGCGGCGTCCGCTCCACTTCCTGCATCACCCGCTGGTACGGCATCCCGACGGCGCCAAGCTGAGCAAGTCGGCGGGCGACACGGGCGTGCGCGAGTTGCGCGAGGCGGGGCGCACGAGCGCCGAGGTGATTGGTGCGGCGGCGCACGCGGCCGGACTCATCGCGGTCGAACGCCCGCTCGGTGTGGATGACCTCACATCGCTGTTCCGGCGCGACTAGCAACAGGCACAGCCAGCAGCGGGCGCGACTCCCGCACTCCCTGTCCGCACCCCGCCCGACTCAGCGCCTTGTCACGATCTCGATGCGCGAGATCACGTCCCCCTCCAACACGCCATCCGCCACCGCGATCCCCTCAACAATCTCGCCAAACACGGTGTAGTCGCGGCCCAGGCGCAGGTTGTCCTTGAGGTTCACGAACCACTGCGCGTCGCCGGTGTCGTGGCCGCGGGTGCTCATCCCCACCGTGCCGCGCACGTGCGGCACCGTGCCCAGTTCGTCGCGCATGAAGCGGGGGTGCCCCACGAACTCGTTGTCGTCGGGGCTCGGTCCCTGAATCACGAAGTCCGGCTCCACGCGGTGCCAGGCGCGTCCGTCGTACCAGTGCGCGCGCACGAGGTCGAGCACGCGCGCCGCCATGATGGGCGCCACGTCGCCGCGCAGGCGCACGACGAACGACCCACCGCCACTCGCGGGCGCCATCACCACCCGCACCCGCACGTCGTCGCCGAGGGCGAGCCGCACGGCATCGCCAGGCAGTGGGCGCGCAAACGGTGTGCACCTCGGCTCCGTGGGTGTGCCCAGCGCGGTGGCAATCGCAGCCGCCCTGCCGGCCACGACGCAGTCGAAGTCCGACGCGAGCGTGGCAATGTGCGCGGCCATCTGGGAATCGGCCATCTCGGCAATGCGCGCCATCACCTCGGTGCGCGCGTCGCGCGATGTCTCGCTCGAGTCGCCTCGCAGCCGCTGTGCCGTGGTCACGAGCGCATGCCGCATAGGGCGCGTCGGCGTGGCGCCTTTCAGCGCGAGTGCACTGGCGCGCACCGCCTGATAGCCCGGGGCGACAAGGCCAGAAACGTACACCGAGTCATCCGCGTGCCCCGCCAGCTTTGCCAGCGCCTCTATTGCTGCTTCCTTCACGTTGTCGTTGCCGTCGTGCGCCAGCGCGCGCAACGCCTGCGTGTCGCCCAGCACGGCGGCCGCGCGCGCGGCGTAACTTCGCACCCAGTGCGATGCGTTGCGCGCAAAGCCTGGCAATGCGGCGCGGGCGTCAGTGGGCGCAACACGCGCCAATGCCACCAGCGCATGCGCCGCCGGTTGCCACGCCGCGCCGTTGGCAGTCCGGCCGATCGCCGTTGCGGAGGGCAGCCATCCCTGAAGCGCCGCAACCAGTGCCGCGTCACCCGCGCAGGCCGCGTGCACCAGATCGGCTGCCCGCAACCGCACATGCCACGCACTGTCCGCCAGCGCGGTGCGCAACGCGGCACAGTCCGACGCCTTCGTGAGCGCGCGATACCGAAGCCGCCAGATGGGTTCGGAATACACCGGCGGAACAGGCAATGCGCCAAGCGAGTCACGCGAGGCGAACTTGGGGTCGCCAAGGCGCGCCAGCGCGCGCCGCGCAAGCAGCGCCACCCGCGCATCGCGGCTCGCCAAGCCCTCGGCGAGCGCGCGGTTGGCGCCATCCCGCGCGTCTTCGGCGGCAAGAATGCGGTGCACCAGCACCGTGTCCGTGGCTGGTGACTGCGCCGGCGACCGCGCCGGGAGCGAAACGGCCATGGCGAACGCGGCGAGCAGCGGAGCGACGTGCGGGGCGGGGAACCCGAAGCGGCGTGTCATGGGTGGCAATCGAAAGCCGGCGCCGGCGGGCCGCAAGGGTCGCCGGCCGTCGCCGGCCGTCAGCAGAACGCCCCGGCCAGTCGTATTCATTAATTGACACGCGCTCGGGATGCGATCTCCGCACCACCGGGCCAGGCCGGACCGGACCTCAACACCAGCTTCCCGTGCCTATTCGCTCTCTGTTCGCTCGCGCTGGCCGCTTGGCGGCGCTCGTCATTCTCGTTGCGCAGCCGCTGTTTGCGCAGCACGCCGCCGCCGCCGTCGACTCCAATCCCAAGCTCACCGCCCTGCGCGAGACGCTCGCCAAGGAAGGCTACATCGAGCCGGCGGCCGACATCGCCAAGCTCGTGGCCGCGCCGCGTCACCTCGTGGTGTCGCTCACCAACCTGAGCCCCGATCGCAAGTGGTTCCTCAAGGAGCAGAGCGAAGGGCTGCCGAGCGTGAAGACGTTCGGCAAGGAACACATCTACCTGGCTGGCCTGCAGGTCGACACCAAGGCCAACCGTGCCCGCGCCCTCACGTCGCGCGCCGCTACGGGCCTCCAGATGATCGATGCGCGCACGGGCAACGTCGTCTCACTCGAGCTGCCCAAGGGTGCGACGGTGTCGTCGCCCGTCTGGTCGCCCGACAGCAAGAAGGTGGCGTACATCGCCAACTTCGAGACGGCTTCGTTTGTCTTTGTCGCCGACCTCGCCACCGGCAAGTCGGTGCAGGTAGCCAAGGCGCCGCTGCTCGCCACGCTCGTGACGACGGTCGACTGGACCGCCGACAGCAAGAACGTCGTCGCCGTCTTCATTCCCGACCAGCGCGACGCACTGCCGAAGAAGCCCGAGATCGCCACCGGCCCGCAGGTGCGCCTGTGGACCGATGGCGCCAAGGCGCCCGAGCGCAACTACGCGTCGCTCATGAGCGAACCGTACGAATTTGCCCTCTTTGAGTACTACATCCGGGGCCAGCTTGGGGTCATCGACGTCGCTAAGAAGACCGTCACCAAGATCGGCGTCCCCGTGCTGTTCTCGTCCGTCGATGCCTCACCCGATGGCAAGTTCTTCCGCGTCGGCACGGTGCAGAAGCCGTTCTCGTACGTGGTGCAGTACTCCAGCTTCGGCAGCCGCGATGCGGTGTGGGACGCCGAGGGCAAGATCCTCTCCGAGATCTCCAAGCGCGCCCTGCGCTATGCCAATGACACCACCGGTGGCCCGGGTGGACGCGGCGCCGTGGCCGGCAGCAAGAAGGGCCTCGCGTGGATGCCGCAGGGTGCAGGCTTCTACTACATCGCGCAGGACTCGGCGGTGCGCGGCGACAGTGCGGCGCGCGCAGCAGGTGGTGCGCCCGCGGGTGGCGCACCGGCGGCCGGTGGTGCGCGTGGCGGCCCCGGTGGCGCGGCTGCGTCGCGCCCCGAAAAGGTGGTGCAGTGGCTGCCGCCGTTCGGCGACAAGGACATCAAGGTGCTGTACCAGCACACCGCGGCCATTGCCAGCGCCGTGTTCAGCGACGACGCGCAGACGCTCTTTGTGGCCACCAACAACGCCGGCACGGGCGAGATCTTCGCCGTCAAGCTGGCGGATCCCACCAAGCGCATGAGCCTCGTGCGTCAGCGCGGCTGGACGCCGGCCTTTGCCGGCGGCGGACGCGCGGCGGGTTTCGCGGGTGGCGGCGGTCGCGGCGGCGCGGGCGACGACTCCGCGTCGTTCTACACCAATCCGGGCTCCATGCTCACCAAGCGTGGCGCCAACGGCGGCGAGGTGGCTGTCATCACCGCAGCGGGCGAAGTCTTCCTCAAGGGCACGCAGTACAATCGCGATTACCTGGCAAATGCGCCCAGGGAATTCCTCGACAAGGTGGAGATCGCGTCGGGCAAGAAGACGCGCGCCTTCGACGGAGCCAAGGACGCCGCCGAAACGCTGGGCGCGCTGCTGGACGACGACGCGTCCGTGGCCATCGTGACGCGTGAGTCGCCCACCACGGTGCCCAACGCGTTCCTCAGGGACATGAAGACCGGCGCCGTCACGCAGCTCACCAAGAACGTCGATCCGGCGCCCGACTTCACCGCGCTCCAGCGCCGCCGCGTCATCGTGACGCGCCCCGACGGCATCAAGTTTCTCGTGCGCGTGACGCTGCCCGCCAACTACGTGGCCGGCACCAAGCTGCCCGGCATGTTCTGGTTCTATCCGTACGAGTACACCGACCAGGCCGGCTACGACCGCACCCTGCGCACGGAGAACGTCAACAAGTTTCCGGCGTCGGGGCCGCGCACCATCGAATTCCTTGCCGCGCAGGGCTATGCGGTGGCCAACTTCGATCCGCCGATCATGGGTGAAGCCAACCGCATGAACGACAACTATGTGACGGATCTGAAGATGAACCTGTACGCCGTCATCGACGAACTCGACCGGCAGGGCTTCATCGACCGCACCCGGCTCGGCCTGGGCGGCCACAGCTACGGCGCGTTCAGCACCGTCAACGCCATGGTGCAGACGTCGTTCTTCAAGGCCGGCATTGCGGGTGACGGCATGTACAACCGCACGCTCACGCCCACCGGCTTCCAGAGCGAGCGGCGCGACCTGTGGAGCGGGCAGCGCACGTATCTCGATATGTCGCCCATGCTCAACGCCGACAAGCTGCAGGGCGCACTGCTCATGTACCACTCGCTCGAAGACCAGAACGTCGGCACCGATCCCATCAGCTCCATCCGCCTGATGCAGGCGCTCCGCGCCAACGGAAAGACCGCGTCGCTCTACATGTATCCGTACGAAGACCACGGCCCGGTCACCAGGGAAACCCTGCTCGACCAGTGGGCACGCTGGACGACGTGGCTCGACCTCTACGTCAAGAACGACGGCATGGCGCTGGCACGCAAGAAGCCTGCGACACCCGCCACCCCGGCGCCGTAGGGTCCTGCCGGGCGCAACATCGTTCTGAAAACGCGTAACGGTACACGGTGAACTGACAACAGCTGGTCAGTTCACCGTGTACCGTTTTCAGTCTTCAGTCTCCCGTCCCTCGTCTCCCGTCTACTTCAGCGTCTTCCGCCCAATCATCGCCCGCAACACCTGCATGCGCAGGTCGTCCTTGTCCCGCATGGAATACGTCTCCAGCGACTCGTACACCTTCTGCGCCTCCAGCCGATCGCCCGTGCGCACCAGTGCGACCACGCCGGCGTCGAGCAGAATGTCCGCCGGGATCCACGTGTGCCCCGCCACCCGCGCCTTCAACTGCGGCATCACCTCGGCGGCCACGCTGGGCCAATCGTAGGTGCCCGCCGTGCGCATGAAGCGCCATGCTGAGCGCGCGCCCTCCGGCGCCTGCCAGCGGACCAGGTAGCGGTCGATGTCGGCGTAGAATGTCGAGTCGATGACGCCGCTCACGCCCGCGTGCACCGTGCGCTCCACGTCGAGCACATTGCGGAACCACGTATACCAATCCACGGGTGGGTGCGCGGCCGTCAGCATGTCGCGCATCGCCTCGCGGCTCGTCAGTGCCTTCCGGTACTCGCGGTCGGTGTCCAGCGAGTCGTTCGCCGGAGGCGGCTCGTTGGCGCGCAGCCGCGCGCTCATGGCGCGCATCTTGGTGCGCGGGAGCCCCAGCGCCTCGCGCGTCTCGGTGCCAAATCCGATGCGCCGGTCCTCGACGGCCGCCAGCACGTCAAAGCGGTCGCCCGTGGTCTCCACAAAGCCCGTCGCCGCCGTCTTGCGGTAGCGCAGTCGTTCAGCGCCGAGGTCGAGCACGGGGTTGAAGTCCGAGTTCACCGCGCCGTCGCGCGTCACCAGCGGCGCCAGTGCGCCGCGCGTCGCCAGCAGTATGCCCTCGAGCGTCTCCGGCGTGATGGGGCGAAACCGCTGCAGGTCCTTGGCGATCAGCGGATACTGGAAGACGTTCCAGTCCGGCTTGGGGAGCGTGGAATCGTTGGACGCGAGAATGAGAATGTCGACGTCCATCGTCAGGTAGATGCGGTACGACGGGAAATTGCGATGCACCGCGCGGATGACGGTGAGCACGAGCTCGTCGTTGATCTCGTACAGGTGCAGCCACTGCCCAAAGACACCGTGCGGCGCCAGGTACTGCCGTGCGCGACGGTAGAACTCGTCGGTGAACAACCCGCTCACGCCACTCACCCACGGGTTCGACGGCTCCGACAGGATGAAGTCGTACTGGCGCCGCGCCGACGCAAACACCGACCGCGCGTCATCGTACACAAAGTGTGAGCGCGGATCGTCAAAGACGCGCCGGTTCACCGGATAGAACAACCGCGAGCCCTGCACCATCTGCGGCTCGATGTCGATGGTGGTGAGCCGCTGCAGGTACGGACTGCCAAGCAGGAAGTGCGATGACATGCCCGAGCCCTGGCCAATCACCGCGCCTTCCTGTGCGCGCGGCGCGTGCGCCAGCACCACCATCGGCAGCAGAATCTGCGTGCTCTCGTCGCCGCCCATCGCCTGCGGCCCCTTGGCCGCCGTGTCAAACCAGACGCTCGACAGCGACGCATCGGGCTTGCCGTTGGTCGACAGTGCAAACTCCATTGTGCCCGGCGACTTGCGCACGCTCACCGTGGCCGTGCGGCCGTCGGTGTAAAAGACCACGTGACGGCTCTTCGCATCCACTCGGCCATACCGATACACGCCGCTCGTCAGCACCTCGCGCGTGAAGGGCGCATTGAGCGTCGCGCCGAGCACCACCAGCACCGAGGCGGCCATCAAAATCGCTGCGTACTTGCGCGACGCGCGTGACGTTGCCTGGGACATCCACATCAGCCACACGCCCAGTGCCATGTCAATCACCGCGCCGGTCACCAGCAGCGCCTTGAGTCCAATGAGCGGCATCAGCACCAGCGCCGCGAGCGCGGCGCCCACGATGCTTCCCAGCGTGTTGATGCTGTACACCGCGCCGATGGCGCGCTCGCCGAACCCCGCGCCCAGCAGCATGCGCGTGATGAGCGGCAGCGTGATGCCGGCGCAGAACGTGGCCGGCAGCATCACCGCCAGGCACATGGCGTAGCGGGTGATGGAAAAGGCACGGTACCCTTCGTCCGTCCTCGCCAGCGCCTGCAGCAACGACGCCATCCACCCGAAGCTCGCCATGTACACCGACAGCGTGGCGATGGCCAGCGCGCCCATCACCCATTGCGTGATGGCCAGGGCGCGCACCGGATCCTTGAATGCGTCGGCGCGCGTGCGCACCCAGAGCGCACCCATGGAAAGCCCCAGGATGAACGCCGACAGCATGAGCTCAAACGAATGTGTCGCGCTCCCAAGCACCAATGAGAGCATGCGCACCCACGCAATTTCGTAAATGAACGACGACACGGCCGTGCCCGCCGCCACGGCCAGCAGCGTGCGCCACAGCCACGCGGGCCCCTCGGTTGCCGGTGCGATGTCCGTGTGCGGCGCGGCGCGTGCACCGATGGCCTCGGCAGGGGTCGGTGCCGCAACCGGCGGCCGCGCGAGCGTCACCGCCAGCGTGTCGTCCGCCTCGCGCGCAAACTGCACCGTCACCACCACCATCGCGGCCACGAGGACGTTCACGATGGCGGCGGCCTGCAGTGTCCCCGGCAGGCCGAACGCGGTGATGAGCACGAAGCCCGCCACGAGCACGCCCACCGACGCGCCCAGCGAGTTGGCAAAGTACAAACTGGCCAGCACATTGCCGCTGCCGGTGTGTCCGTCGGGTGAGGACGCGCGCAGGTACCCCGCGCTCATCAGCGGAAACGTCGTGCCCAGCAGCACCGACTGCGGCAGGATCAGCAGCGCCGCGATCGCCCACTTCACCACCACCAGCACCGTGCCGCCGGGCAACGCGGGGAAGAGCGAGTCGTAGCAGAACGCCGTGACCACGCCGAACACGCCATGAAAGACAAGCCCAATGATGCCGCACGCGGCCTCGGCGCGCGCATACCACATCAAGGGCGACGCGAGCGATGCCGATCGTCGCGCCACCCACGCCGCGCCGGCCGACATGCCGCCGAGAAAGATGACGAGGACGATGGTCTGCGCGTACGCGCTGTGGCCAACGAAGAGGCCCAGGTAGCGGCTCCAGATGGACTCGTACATGAGCCCCGCCGCCCCCGAGAGGACGAACGCGATCGTCAGCGTGAGTTGCAGCAAGTTCATGGGTACAAAAACTAGCAACCCATCCGTGTCGTCGCATCGCGCACCGCCGCCGATGCGAGCCACGCAACCTCCGCGTCAGTAGAGCAGCACTGGCGTCACTCGCTCCGCCCAATCGCCAACGGCCGTCCACGCCCGCACCATCTCGGCGTCAATGCTCTGCGGCGCCCGGTCGAACACTCGACGCACGTCCCGCGAGCCGAAAAGCCGCTCAAAGTGCCCCTCGCCACCCGGGTTGGCGGCCGTGGGGTAGCGCGCCCACTGAAAGCGCAGCCGATGCGTAGTCGCAATGGCCGCCATCAGCAGCACGCCCAGCGCCACCGGACGCAGTGCGTCGGGTGAGGTCACCGTCACCCGCACGCCGCGGCACGCTTCGCCGGCATACGGCCCACCAATCGGCACAAAGACAACTTCCCCGTACTCGGCACCCTTGGGAACCCGTCGCGACAGATCACTCAGCACTGCACCCACGTCGAGCCACGGTGCGCCCACCTGCTGGAATGGCGCGTCGGTGCCGCGCGCCACGCTCAGGTTGGTCGCCTCAAACAGGCAGAGGCCCGGGTACAGTTGTGCGCTCTCAAATGACGGCATCGCGGGCGATGTCGGCACCCACGGCAGTCCCGTGGCCGGCCAGCGTGTGTCGCGTGTCCAGCCGTCGCACGTGATCACCCGCAATGTCGAGTCCGCAAACCGTTCGCGGCGCCAGAGCCGCGCAAGCTCGCCCAGCGTGAGCTGATGGCGCAGCGGCATGGAGTCTTCGCCCACAAACGACCGGCACGTCGCCACATCGAGCACGGGCCCCTCGGCGCGCGACAACGTGCCGCCCAGCGGGTTTGGGCGATCGAGCACCACCAGCGGCACACCAACCTCGGCGCACGCCGCCATCATGTGAAAGAGCGTCCACGTGTAGGTGTAGAAACGCGCGCCCACGTCGGGAATGTCGAACAGCACCGCGTCGAGGTCGCGCAGCGATTCCGCCGAGGCGCGCATCGTCTCGCCATACAGCGACACCACCGGCAATCCGGTGAGGGGGTCCGTGCCATCAGCGACAGCCGTGCCGTCGGCCGCTGTGGCTGAAAGGCCGTGCTCCGGGCCGAAGAGCCGCACAACAGGCACGCCCGCGGCAATGAGCGCCGCGCGCGAATGTTGCATGGCGTCCCCGGCCAGCCGCGCGGCGTCGTTGGTCACCAGCCCCACGCGCGCCGCGCCGCCGAGGAGCGAGGGGTCAGCCACCAGCCGGTCGGCGCCGAAACGGATCATCCGCGCGCCTAGCTGAGGTCGGGCAGAGGAACGACCGTCGTTTCCTTGGTCGTCCGCAGCACCACGGTGGTTCGCGCCCGCACCACCCCGGGCGTCCCCTTGAGTTCCTCGCTCACCACGCGGTCCAGGTCGAGCGGATTGCGGCAGCGGAGCTTGAGCAGGAAGTCGTCGTCGCCAGTCACGTGGTGGCATTCCTGCACTTCCGGGATCGCTCCCATCCGCTTGAGGAAGGCGTCGCGCAGCGCCGGCCGTTCAAGCGACACCCCAACGAATGCCGTGACCATCATCCCGACGGCGTCGGGGCTTACGGTAGCAGTAAACCCTTTGATGACACCGACTTGCTGCAGCTTTCGTACGCGTTCTGCGACGGCTGGCCCTGTCAGACCGGTAGCATCACCCAACTTGGCCCACGTCTCACGCCCGGCATACTGCAGGCGAATGATAAGGCGGCGATCGATGGAATCCATTCACAAATACTAATGAAACAACTGAAAGAATACCAGAATAGCAACGAAACGAAATATTCGGCTTGATTGGATTCACGAACTTCCAAGATCAGGCGAACTGCACCAATGACAAGAGCAAGTCACCGTCGCCCCATACGCGAAAAGGGCGCCGCATCGCGGCGCCCCTCTGCAAATCCGGCCTCAGCTCAGGACGGTTCTTTGGGTGCCGGCAGCGGCATCGGCCCCGCCGCCACATTGCGCTTGCCCCAGTGCCCGCCGCGCTGCGTGGGCTGTGCCAGGTGGAACAGGCGGTTCATGTAGAACTGCAGCACCCGCTCCTGCACCGTTGCCCGCGTGTCGCTCGACGCCGTGGCAAAGGGCGCATAGCTCTGCGGATCGCCCGAGACCGAAAACCACCACCAATACTCCCCCTTCGTGCCGCGGCGTTCCTCCACGGAGCAGCTGTATGTGCGTCCGTCGGCAGCGAACTCGAAGTCCTTGAGCATGTAGTGTCTCTCGTGTCGTGTGGGTGACCGCAATCCGTAATCTAACCTGTCGAGGCCCTCTTTGGACTCCCTGCGACCCACGGACTTTTGGCCTATCGCCCGCGCCGCCGCCGCGCCGTGATCAGCACCGCGACCTCGTCCGGCCGCCCATTGATGAAGTCGAGCTGCACACGCCCGTCGGGTCGGGTGGACACCGTCGCCGGAATCGACGAGTTGGTCAGCACCCAGCCCGCGGGCAGCACCACGGTGTTCGCTGGACGACCGAACGACCGGTCCCAGACGAGCTCATCGCCGTCGAGCCGATAGCGCGCCGCATCGGTGTACGTCTCCGACATGCGCAGGCGAATCGACGTGCCCGGCTTCACGGGCGCAAAACGAAAGACCACGGCCTCGGTGGTCGGCGTCACGTTTGGCACATCGGGGCTGGCTCGCCCGATCGCGTCGCCCTTGAGTACCTCGAACGGCACGGGCTCGCCGGTGTCGAGATTCATCGCAGTCGGCGCGCTCACCGTGCTGCCCGTGCGCACCACGTTGACATAGGTCGCAATGCCCGGGCGCGACTCGGTGTAGTCGTGGTAGAGGTCGAACGCATGCGTCTCGGGCTGCTGCAGGAAGTACACGATCTCACGATTCTGGTGCGCGCGCTCATCCAGCCGGGTGGCCAGGTCGGAGGAACGCTTCGCCGAGGCCGAGAGCGCCGCCGGCAACCGCACCGCTCTCAGCGTCACCGCGGCATCGCTCGGCGTGTTGTTCCAGAACGAGACCCCCACGCGCCCGTCCGGCTCCTGCAGCACCTGCGCAGGGAACGACGACTGCACCAGTTCGTAGCCCGCGGGCAGCACGACGGCGTTGCGCTTGATGCCGAGCGGCCGAGTGAAGACGAGCGTGTCGCCGCGCACCTTGTACGACGCGGTGTCCTCGTACGTCTTGAGGATCAGCACGCGCTGCTCGCCGCCGTTGGGTGCCACGGGGCGCGAGAGCGTCACCCTGATGTAGCGTTGGGCGTCGCTCGCCACGCGCACCCCGCCCGCGCGCGCCTCGGCGGCCCCCACGTCCGCGAATGCCAGCGGCAATCCCGTGGCGCGGTCGAGCACGCTCTCGTCGCTTGCGATGCTCCCCATGCGGATGGGATTGTAGTACGCCGTGGCGCCCGGCGTGGTGGCGGTGATCTCGTAGATGATGCGGAACTTCGCCGACCCCGGCGCGAGCAGTTCGTAGCGCGTGTACGCGTCGGCATCGGTCTGACGCGGCGGTTGCTGCGCAATGAGCGGGGCCGCGACGAAGAAGATCAGGAGTGAACGCATAGGGCAAAGCTGCACCAGAATGGCGTGCGCCACAAATATTTCCGTATCTTCCTCGGCGTCCCTGCACCCGGAGCATCCTGCGCATGTCCCGCCGGCAACTGATCGCCATCGCCCTGTGTGCCGTCACCGCGGCGCACGCCCAGCAGGGCGCAACCACCGCCGCCCCGTCGAGGACGACGCCCGTCTTCATCAACGGTCAGGCACAGGTGGTCCCCGCATTCCAGGATCCTTCGGCGTGGATCCGCCAGGAACTGTGGGTCGAGACGTCGTTCGACAGCGACGGCGACGGCAAGCCCGACCGGATGCACGTCGACGTCACGCGCCCTCGGCAGACCGACACCGAGGGGCTCAAGGTCGCCGTCGTCTACGAGAGCTCGCCCTACTTTGCCGGCACGTCGGGCGACCGTAAATACCTATGGAATGTGCAGCAGGACGTGGGCGCCACACCGCCGCCGCGCACGTCGCAGCCCGCGCCGCCGTTCAAGCCCACTCGCCCCGTCATCTCGACCAGCGAAGTGACCACGTGGGTGCCGCGCGGATTTGCCGTGGTACACAGCGAAGCGCCGGGCACCGGGCTCAGCACCGGTTGCCCCACCGTGGGCGACCTGCCCGAACAGTACGCACCCAAGGCCGTCATCGACTGGCTGAACGGACGCGCCAAGGGCTACGCCACCAGCACCGGCACCGACGAAGTGCGTGCCACGTGGAGCACCGGCAAGGTCGGCATGACCGGCACCAGCTACAACGGCACCATTCCGCTTGCTGCAGCAACGACCGGCGTCGAGGGACTCGAGGCAATAATCCCCATCGCCCCCAACACCAGCTACTACCACTACTACCGCAGCAACGGACTGGTGCGACACCCCGGCGGATGGCTGGGCGAAGACATCGACTTCCTCTACGATTTCATTTTCAGCGGCGCCCCCGAGTTGCACGATGTGTGCAACAGGCGCATTCGCGACGGAGAGTACGTGGCCGGTCGTGATCGTACGCATGGCGACTACAATGATTTCTGGGCGCGCCGGGATCTGCTCACCAGGATCAAGGGCGTGAAGGCCGCCACGCTGCTCGCGCACGGCGAGAACGACTGGAACGTCGTTCCCGAGCACAGCATTCGCATCTATGAGGCGCTCAGGAAGCAGGGGACGCCCGCGCAGCTCTACCTGCATCAGGGCGGACACGGCGGACCGCCGCCGCTCGAGATGCGCAACAAGTGGTTCTCGCACTACCTGTACGGCGTCGACAACGGCGTGGAAAAGGATCCGCGGTTGATGGTGGTGCGCGAGGGACAGCCGCGTGGGGCCGCGCCGACACCGTATGCCGACTATCCCAATCCCGCGGCGAGCGAGGTTGCGCTGTTTCCCGTGGGCGGCGGCGATGCCGTGGGCGCGCTGTCGACCAAGCAGGTGCGCAGCGCGCGTCGCGAAACGCTCACCGACGACGTCGCGTACAGCGGCGCCTCGCTCGCGTCGGCCGGCGCGTCATCGCACCGCCTGCTCTACGCCACACCGGTGCTCACCGACACGCTGCACTACAGCGGCACGCCGCAGGTGACCATCCGGCTGGCGTCGAGCACGCCGGCCGCGAACCTCAGTGTGTGGTTGGTGACGCTGCCATATGACAGCACCGTGATCGGCAGCAATGGCGCCGTGGGTGTGCTCACGCGCGGCTGGGCCGACCCGCAGAACTACAAATCGCTCAAGCATGGCGGCAACTACAACAGCACACTGGCCGGCGAGCCGCTCGAGCCGGGCAAGTTCTACGACCTCACCTTCGACCTGCAGCCCGGCGACCGGATGATTGCACCCGGCAAGCAGCTCGCGCTGATGATCATGAGCAGCGACCGCGACTTCACGCTCTGGCCCAAGGCGGGCACGCAGCTCACGGTGGACCTGGCAAAGACGTCGCTCAAGCTGCCGGTGGTGGG
>JANYJW010000029.1 GCA_025361705.1 Gemmatimonas sp. | reverse complement strand
GGGCAACGACATCGAGCGCTTCTACCGCTACGGCCTGCTCACCAACCCCGACCTCAAGGTCTACAAGCCCTGGCTCGACCAGCAGTTCATCGACGAACTCGGCGGACGCAGCGAGATGTCGGCGTACATGACCGCGCACGGCTTCGCGTACAAGATGAGCGCCGAAAAAGCGTACTCCACCGACAGCAACATCCTGGGCGCGACGCACGAGGCCAAGGACCTCGAGTTCCTCAACAAGGGCATCAGCATCGTGCAGCCCATCATGGGCGCGGCCTTTTGGCGTGACGATGTGCTGGTGAAGCGCGAAACGGTGTCCATCCGGTTCGTCGAAGGACATCCCGTGGCCATCAACGGGCACGACTTCGACACCCCGCTCGAGATGTTCATGGAAGCCAACGTGATTGGCGGCCGCCACGGACTCGGCATGTCGGACCAGATCGAGAACCGCATCATCGAGGCCAAGAGCCGCGGCATCTATGAGGCGCCGGGGCTCGCGCTGCTGCACATCGCCTACGAGCGCCTCGTGACGGGCATCCACAACGAAGACACCATTGAGCAGTACCGCAATAACGGCCGGCGGCTGGGCCGCCTGCTGTACCAGGGACGCTGGCTCGACCCACAGGCGATGATGCTGCGCGAGAGTGCGCAACGGTGGGTGGCCAGCGCTGTCACGGGCGAGGTCACTTTGGAGCTGCGTCGCGGCAACGACTTCACCATCCTCGACACCACCAGCCCCAACCTGACGTACAAGCCCGAACGGCTGACGATGGAAAAGGGCGAGGCGTTCTTCACGCCGCAGGATCGCATCGGCCAGCTCACCATGCGCAACCTCGACATCGTCGATACGCGCGCCAAGCTGGAGCTCTACACGCAGACGGGGCTGCTGCGCGCGTCGACGGACAACAGTGTGCCGCAGTTGCCGGGTGGGAGCGACAGCACGCATTAGAAGTGGTTTCCAACCCGCGGTTCGGTCGTTTGAGAGGAGAGCACGCTCTCTTGATGATCCAAACCGCACTCGAAGCCCTCGTCCAACTCCCCGGAGGGCCGTCGATCTTTGACTCCCGCCGGGCGCTCCAGGACAAGCTCGGCATTGCCGCCGCGGCGGCCAACTGGGACGTCGAACACAATATTGCGCCTCTCGAGGGGCCTCTACCAGTCTGCAACATGAGGCCTTGACCATGAACCATTCCATTCTGACGCGAGTGGCGCTGTACACCATCGCTCTCACACCGGTAACGCCGTGTCTGCTCGCCGCGCAGAAAGACAAGAACAATGGTCAGGACGACAAGGCCTGCGAGAAGGCAGCGAAGATCGTTGCCAAGGGTCACCCGGACAAGTAAGAGGAAGGGGCCTTTCTCACCTTGAACGGTTGCGGACGTGCTGCCGCCAACGCGTTCGCTGCCGGCATCGGGCAGTACACCCATGAGACAGACGTTGTCGCTCTCGATGCGTTCATGAACCAGGTCAACAACTGGATCGACGCCGGAATCATGACGACCGCCACCGCCCTCGCGACGAATTCCGCTGCATCACCGCAGGCACGCGTCTTCGCCATACGCTACCTGCTGGTTCTGGTCCTGCCTTACACCCGCTTCGCGTACCAGGGGTTGGCCGTCGGCGACGTCACGACGACGGACGCCGAGCGATCAGTCATCACGACAACGGGCTGTCGCTCCCAATTGGGCTCCGAGCGCGCGAATCAGTCAGGCACGCCGCTCCCCGCGAATTACGCCAGCCACATCCGGCAGACGCTCGCTGTGCTTGCTGGCGACGCGGCGGCACCTGCCGTTGTCCGTAACGCGGCGCGCTGCTTCCACTGAGGCTCCTCGAAACCGCCTACCCCGAATGCCCTCGCGCGCCGACGGCGTCAGGACACATCGAGGAGGCGGTGCCCGGGAGCTTGCCATCATGCTCTCATGTCAGAGGCAGCGAAGCCTGCGCAGCAGAACCGCCAGGATCTTCGGTGACTCGGTCAGTTGAGTGCCCTATCGCGCCGGGTGTGATCTGAGTGGTGGAGAACTGAGCTTCGTCCTTCTTTCGCAGGGAGCGAACCACGCTCCATCTGCTGATTTACGAGCCCCCGTTCCGGCACCGCTACCTTGACGTCGTCGAGGCCGCGTGAGGCGACGTGTCGACGCTCATCGACGTCCGCGAAGAAAGTGGCGAAGTAGTGTTAGGCACGACCGCTCCGCTGATGCACCGCGCGCCCCGGCTGTCGAGCCGGGGCGCGTCGCGCAGGTGTGCTACACGATCCGGCACGGAATGACGGCATCTTCATCGCGTGCATACACCGCGCAGAGGCGATGGTATCCATCGGCGACGATGACCCGCCCGTTGGTTGCATCTCTGACCAGCAGCAGCGGCGAGAGCTTGAGTCCTTTCCTGAGCTTCTGCCGGTCCTTGTCGACGTGCGTGTTGCTGACGCCGAGCAGCGACAGACCCGAAGCCCGGAAGATGTCTTTCGCCTTGAAGGCCGACGGGCGCGCGCGCTTCAGCTTGGCCACGAGGGCGCCCGCCTTTTGCAGAGTGTAGAGCAACGACAGGTACGACAGCGCCGCCGGGTAGTTGTGCGCCTCCGGCGCGGCACGCCATGTGATCTTGAGGCTCTTCGCCACGCGCTCCTCCGCTGTCCCGCTGCTGAATTGAACGACCTACACCACGGTCCCGAACAGCCGTCCCACCAGCGCCGTCGCCGCCATCGCCACTGCGCCCCAGAACGCGACGCGCACCGCGCCGCGCCATAGGGGCGCGCCGCCAAGGCGCGCCGCCACCGCACCGAGGGCAACCAGCAGCACCAGCGACACGGCCATCACCACGGGCGTCAGCATGGCGTGTGGAAGCACGAGGACCAGCAGCAGCGGCGGCGCAGCGCCGAGCGCGAACGCGGCCGCCGAGGAGAGCGCCGCCTGGATGGGACGGGCACGGGTGAGTTCGTGGAGTCCCAGTTCATCGCGCGCATGCGCGGCGAGCGCGTCCTTGGCGGTCAGCTGCACGGCCACCTGCGCCGCGAGATCGGGCGTGAGGCCGCGCTCGACATAGATGCCCGTGAGCTCTGCGAGTTCGTGCTCGGGCATCGTCGCCAGTTCGTGGCGTTCGCGCGCGAGGTCGGCAAGTTCCGTGTCGGACTGTGAACTCACCGACACGTACTCGCCCGCCGC
This sequence comes from Gemmatimonas sp., assembly GCA_025361705.1. Classification (GTDB taxonomy): domain Bacteria; phylum Gemmatimonadota; class Gemmatimonadetes; order Gemmatimonadales; family Gemmatimonadaceae; genus PNKL01. The sequence goes on along the minus strand of JANYJW010000029.1, from coordinate 29,361 downwards.
CATCGCCAGCGCGCCAGCCACCAGCCCTGCGGTAGCGGCCAGCAGCACCGGCCCGCGTTCTGTCTGGGCGGCAGCCACGCCAACCACGAGGCTGCTCGTGGATATCAGGCCATCGTTGGCGCCGAGCACTGCGGCGCGCAGCCAGCCGATGTGTTCCGTGCGGTGTCGTTCCGTGTGACTATGGACCATGACTCAAGCTTAGCGCAGTCAGCGCCGGCTTCACCAGACGCCGGCCGGAATCGTCAGACACCAGACGCGCACGGGAGGGCGACGGTTCACACCGCCGCCCTCCCGTGGTGCACTGATGAGTTACTGAGGTTTCTGCGGAAAGCCGATGTACTGCAACGGCAGGTCCCCGGTCAGTGCGCCGAGGAACGTCACGATGGACTGCACCTGATCGGGGGCGAGCTCCTTGCCCAGCTGGTGATGCGCCATCAGCCGCACCGCGTCGTTGAGGCTGGCCACCGACCCGTCGTGGAAGTACGGCCCGGTCTTCTCGACGTTGCGCAGCGACTGCACCTTGAAGAAGAAGAGGTCATTGGCGTCCTTGGTCACCGCAAAGCGCCCGCTGTCAGCCTGCGAGAACCAGGCGATTGCCTGGCCGGCCTTCATGAACCGGTCGCCGCCCATGTACGCCCCCAGGTGGCACGACTGGCAACCGGTGTTCACGAACGTGCGCAGACCCGCCCGCTCGGCCACCGTCAACGCGGCGCTGTCGCCCGCGAGGAACTTGTCCCAGCGTGCCGGCGTGAGCAGGCGACGCTCGAAGGCGCCAATCGCGTTGCCGACGTTGTCGTACGTCACGGGCTGCTTGTCGCCCGGGAACGCCGCACGGAACGACGCGACATAGGCGGCATTGCCGCGCAGGTGCGCAAGCACCGCGACCGTGTCGGGCATCCCCATTTCCACCGGATTCAGGATCGGTCCCTTGGCCTGCGCTTCAACATCCGGCGCGCGCCCATCCCAGAACTGTGCCACGTGCCCCGCCGCGTGGTACACCGTCGGCGCGTTGCGCCCGCCGGGCTTGCCGTCGTGACCCAACGACACCTTGCGACCATCGGCGCCCCACGCATTCAGCGGATGGCAGCTGTTGCACGACATGTCGTGGCTCTGCGACAGCACATTCTCGTAGTAGAGCGCACGCCCGAGCGCGACCTTCGCGTCGGTCAGCGACACGCCCTTCGCCTCCATCTGCGCAGGCAACGGCGAGAACACGGCGAGTTCCGCCGGCGTGAACGTGGTGGAGCCGCTGGCCGTGGCATCCGCCGGCTTCTTCCCGCATCCGGTGGCAGTGAGAGCGGCTGCGATGACGACGCTGGCAACAAACGAGCGCTGGAATCTCATGGAGAGCCTCTGAGCTCAGGGTTCGCGGGCCTCGACGCGTCCGGCGGGGACACGTCGTGCGGCCGACGCAGGCCGCACTGCACGGACTGCCGAATGGTGCAACGTCGATGATCCGCCGTCTGTCAGGCAGTGGTGCGTGAGGCCCCATCTTTCCATGCACACCACAGGCCGCGTCTGTGGTGGGAACCCGCACCGCGCCGAGCGCGATGCCGAGCGCGATGCTTGACGCTTCCCGTTCGCCGGACGCAAGTTTCGCCAACTTCCCCCCCGAGTTCATGAGCCTCCCGACGACCTGCACGAACTGCGGCGCTGCACTCGCCGAGGGTTCGAGGTTCTGCAATCACTGTGGTCTCTCGCTGACGCAAGAGTTGTCGGCGGTGGCCGCCGTGTTGCGCGCGACACCGACCTCCGGGCACGCCACGCCGAGCGATTCCTCGGACGACACTCTCGCGCGGCTGCGCAGTTCCATTGGCGACCGCTATGACGTCGAACGCGAGCTGGGTCGCGGCGGCATGGCCACGGTCTACCTGGCCAAGGACCTCAAGCACGATCGCGACGTCGCCATCAAGGTGCTGCTGCCAGAACTGTCGGCGTCCATTGGTGCCGACCGGTTCGAGCGCGAGATCCGCCTCGCCGCCAAGCTGCAGCATCCGCACATCCTGGGGCTCTACGACTCGGGCATCGCCAACGGCCTGATGTACTATGTCATGCCCTTCGTGAAGGGGGAGTCGCTGCGCGACCGCATCGACCGCGAGGGCATGCTTCCCATCGACGATGCGATCGGCATCACGCTCGAGGTGGCCGGCGCGCTGGGGCACGCGCACACCCTGGGCATCGTGCACCGCGACATCAAGCCCGAGAACATCCTGCTGCAGGGCAATCACGCGCTCGTCGCTGACTTCGGCATTGCGCGCGCCGTCAGTGAAGCCGGGGCGCAGAAGCTCACGCAGACAGGCATGTCGGTGGGCACGCCCGTGTACATGGCGCCCGAACAGTCGCTCGGCGAAAGCGTGGGCCCCACCGCCGACCTCTACAGCCTGGGCTGCGTGCTGTACGAGATGCTGGCCGGCGAGCCGCCCTTTGCCGGCAAGAACGCGGCGCAGATCATGGCGCGCCACGCGATGGAAACGGTGCCGAGCATTCGCATCGTGCGCAGCGCCGTGCCTGAGGAGATCGAGGACGCCCTCTTCGCCGTGCTGGGCAAGATGCCTGCCGACCGCCCACAGACGGCGACGGCCTTCGCGGAGGCGCTGGGCCTGGTGCTGGGCGCCACGGCGTCGATGCGGGTGATGCGCGGCGCCACGGCGGTGCGGCGCGTGCCATCGGGCACGCCCTCGGGCGGCGTGCGACGCAACAGCGCGTCGCTCTTCGCCGAGGCGGATGCAACGCCGCCGCTGTGGAAACGACCGCGCGTGCTCGTCGCTGCGCTGCTCGTCGTTGTCGCCGCGCTCGGTGCGTGGCGCTTCGGCCCGTTCGACCGTCACGCGGGCGGCGCGGCAAGTCCCGACGCGCGGCGCCTTGCGGTGCTCTACTTCAGCGATGTCAGCAAAGACTCGAGCCTCGGCCCGCTCGCCGATGGTCTCACCGAAGGGCTCATTCACGTCCTCGGCACGGCATCGAGCCTCACGGTCATCTCGCAGAACGGCGTCGAGAAGTTCCGCGGCACCGCGCTGCCCGATGACAGTGTTGCGCGGGCGCTGCGGGTGGCCTACCTGGTGCACGGCGAAGTGGAGCCCAGGGGCGACAACGTCACAGTGAGCCTGAACCTGATTGATGCCAGTGGCGCGTCCATCAAACGCGCGGCATTCAGTGCACCGGCAAAGAACCTGCTCGCGGTACGCGACACCCTCACGGTGTATGCCTCGGACCTCATCCGGCAGCAGCTGGGGTCGGAGATTCAGGTGAAGGAACAGCGCGCGGGGAGCGGCAACTCCGCGGCGTGGTTGCTGCTGCAGCGTGGCGCGCAGGCGCAGAAGGCCGGCGAGGCGCATCACGCCGCCGGCGACGTGGCGGCCCGTGACCGGGACTTTGCCGCCGCCGATTCGCTCTTTGGCGAGGCGCTGAAGATCGATCCCAAGTGGTCTGAGCCGGCCACGCGGCAGGCATGGACCGACTACCGGCGCTCGCGGCTGGCCGGCGACGACGCCACGCTCATCCGGAAGTGGGCCGACTCGGGCATGGTGCACGCCGACCTCGCCATTTCCATCGACGCCAATGACGCCGATGCGTACGAGGTGCGCGGCAACCTCCGCTACTACCCGGCCATCGTGAAGGCGCTCGAAACTGACGAGGCGCGCCGCAAGCAGGCGCTGGAGACCTCGCGGGCCGACCTCGAAAAGGCCACCACGCTCAACAGCCGGCAGGCTGGCGCCTTCGCCACGCTGTCGCACCTGTATTATCAGGTGCCGTCGCTCAGCGCGACGGACGTATACCTCGCCGCGCAGAATGCACTCAACGCTGACGAATTCCTGTCGAACGCCAACGTGATCTTGGCTCGGCTTTTCAACGCCTCCTATGATCTGGGGCAGTTCGACCGGGCGCAGCAGTGGTGTGATCAGGCGCGCAAGCGGTTTCCGCGTGACCCGCGCGCGGTGAGGTGCCAGCTCTACATGCTGACCACCAAGAACGCCGAGCCGAACGTTGCCGAGGCTTGGAAACTGGCTGACTCGACGCTGGCCATGTTCCCGCCGGGAGCCAGGCCGGCCGAACACCTGGTGAATGAGCAGCTCGTGGCGGCGGTGATCGCCCGGGCCAGCAGCAAGCAGCCGGCGCTGGCGGACAGCGCTCGGCGCGTTGCCAAGCGATCGGAGGGGAACGCCGAGACCGGCAAGACGCGTGAGCCGGCTTTCTATGGAGCGCGCGTCTACGCCATCCTGGGCGACAACGCCGACGCCGTCCGCCTGTTGAAGGACTATCTGGCGGCGAACCCCGGGAAGGCCGAGGGGCTGCGGAATGACGGCGGCTGGTGGTTCAAGAGCCTCGAGAACGACCCAAGATGGCGGCAGGTCGTAGGCTCCCAGCCGTAGGGATTCGCCTCCAGCGCACCGTTTGGTAGGGTGAAGCCTTGCAATTTGTACAGGAAAGGCTCACGTTAGACGGGTGTAAAAGCCTACGTCGCGGACGTTCCGTCACGGCCCCCCAGCTTTTGCGCCCCCACCCACAAGGACGAGTTGCATGTCCCGTGCGCGCCTGTCGTTCGCCGCATTACTGGTTGTCTCCGCTGTCGTCGTGTCGTGCACCGACCGGCCAGCGCCGACAGAAGTCGCCCGGCCGCTGGCCCGGGGGGTCAAGGGTGCGGCCGGCACCTGCACGACGATCCCCCAGCTGAAGACGCTGGCGACCACGGTCTTTGGTTCGCGCAACGAGTTCCTGCACGACGCGCTCGACAACATCAATGACATTGGCGAGTACGTAGCCGAGCACCACCTGGCGGATGCGCAGAAGAAGGCGAAGTGGCTCATCGGCTACATCCAGCAGCACGCCGCGACGTTCGCCAACCGGGCGCAGGCGCAGACCCTGATTGACGGCATCAACTGCTATGTCGGCCTCTCGACCGACGCCTTCCTCGTCTTTCCGAGCGACCAGCCGCAGACGATTGTCAGCAGCACCGGACAGGCCGGTATTCTGCTCCCGGCCAACCCCGTCTCGCAGCCGACGCTGATCACGGTCACGCAGCTCGACCCCAACGCGCCGTCGCCGCTGATCACGAAGCTCGACAAGTACCCCGGCTACATCGTGGTGACGCAGGTGTCGGGCGTGACCAACTCGCTGACCGTTCCGGTGACGGTGGCCGTCTGCCCGGCGGCGGGCATTCCTGACTCGATTCGCAGCCGTCTGCGCCTTGGCCATCAAGCCACGGCCGGCTTTGAAGTCACGCCGCCTGCCGACGGCAGCTTCCTGACATGCGCGCCCGGCGTCGCCAGCATCGACAGCAAGCTGCCGGGCTGGATGCGGTCGCTCGCCAGCCTGGTGCTGCCGCGGACGCTGTATGCGCGCATGCGCTCGGACGGCGGCGTGGGCGGCACGGCCACCGAGTTCAGTCCCTTTGGCCCGGTCGATCCGGTGCTCTCGTTCTCGGGCGGCGTCGGCGGCACGGCCACCGAGTTCCAGCGTGCCCCGTCGGACGAACCGTTGGTTCCCGAAACGGCGGCGAAGACATCGCACACCAAGAGTTCCGCGGAGTCCGCGGTGGCGATGGCGCACGTCATCAACTGCGGCGAGGCCGCCGTTGGATCGGCGGTGGTGCCCGAATGCCGGCCGCGCGTGACCTTGAAGACCTTCAACGGCACGATTCTGCAGAACGTCCCCGTGACCTGGGCCATCGGCCAAGGCGGCGGACAGACGGCCATGGACAGCTCCGTGTCGCGGGCATGTGGCGCCTTTGGATCCACAGCCTCGACAACGACGAACGTGAACGGCAAGGCGGGCGCGTGCTGGACGATAGGTGCCATTGCCGGCACCAACACGCTCATCGCCACGCCGCACGCCGGAGGCGACGTGCCGGCTGGCGTCACCTTCGTGCCCCCCGCGGACACCTTTACGGTGATCGGCCTCAAGAACCAGGCATCGCTGTCGCTTGGCGGATTGAGCCAGGGCTACGATGGCACCGCCAAGAGCGTCACGGTCTCCACGACGCCCACCGGCCTCATGACAGTAAACGTCACGTACAACGGATCGGCGACGGCACCGACGGATGGCGGGAGCTATTCCGTGGTGGCCACGCTGACAAATCCCAGCTACGAAGGCACGATGACTGGCACGCTGGTCATCGCGCGCGCGGCGCAATCGGCAGTGACCGTCACCGGGCCGGGTGCCGCCATGTACGGTGATGCGGCCGTGCAGCTGGCTGCCACGGGAGGCAGTGGCACCGGCGCCGTGACATTTGCGGCCACGGGATCGACGGCCTGTTCGGTCAGCACCTCGGGTCTGCTGACGATCACGAGCGGCACCGGTACGTGCGCCGTCACGGCGACGAATGCCGGCGACGTGAATTACAGCCCCGTGACTTCTGCCGCGTTCAGCGTCACGGTGAGCAAGGCACCGCAGGCGGCGCTGGTTGTGACCGGCGCCGGCACGATTGCATTTGGCGGAAGCACGGTCGCGCTGGCGACGACCGGCGGCGGCGGCACGGGCGCGGTCACGTTCAGCGCGGGATCGTCGACGGCGTGTGCCGTGACGGCGGACGGGACCGTGACGGCGACCCACGGCACCGGCACCTGCGACATGACCGCAACGAAGTCTGCGGACGACAACTATCTGACGGTGACGTCCGCCGCGTTCACGCTGGCGGTGACCAAGGCAGCGGCCACCATCACGCTCGGCGGTCTGGCCCAGACTTTCAACGGCACGCCGCGCAGTGCGACGGCGACGACAGCCCCGGTCGGATTGACGGACGTGGCCATCACCTACAACGGCGCACCGACGCCGCCCACTGCGGCCGGCTCGTATGCCGTCGTCGCACATCTCACCAACGCGGACTACGTGTCCATCGATGCAACGGGCACGTTGGTCATCGCCAAGGGCTCCCAGTCTGCCCTCAGCGTGACGGGACCAGGCACTGCGACGTTCGGCGACGCGCCGCTGCAACTTAACAGCTCGGGCGGCAGTGGCATCGGGGCGGTGACGTTTGCCGCCGCTGGCTCGACCGCGTGCACCATTTCGTCCGCCGGAGTGTTGACGGTCACCAGCGGCACGGGGACGTGCGCCGTCACCGCGACCAAAGCGGACGACGGCAATTTCAGCGCCGTCAGTTCGCCGACATTTGCGATTGCCATCAACAAGGCGTCGACCACCATTGTGCTCGGCAACCTCAGCGCGATGTACGACGGCGCGCCAAAGAGCGCGACGGCGAGTACGACGCCGGCGCTGGCCGGCATCACGATGACCTATGACGGCAGTGCCACGCTGCCATCGAACGCCGGCAGCTATGCCGTCGCGGCGACGCTCGCCGACCCGAACTACGCGGCGGCTGTCGCCTCGGGCACGCTCGTCATCGGCAAAGCCAACCAGTCGGCGTTGACGTTGACGGCGCCACCGACAGCGACGTACGGCAGCGGCACCGTGCCAGTGACTGCAACGGGCGGAGCCGGAACGGGCAGCGTGACGTTTGATGCGAGCCTCACGCCGGCCGCGTGCACGGTGAATGCCGCGTCCGGCCAGGTGACCATCCTCAGCGGCGCGGGCGCGTGCGTCGTATCGGCCGCACGCGCGGGCGACGGCAACTACAACGCCGGCCCGTCGGCGACGGTGAGCATCGCGCTGAACAAGGCGGCGCAGTTCATCAGCTTCCCGGCGCCCGGCGCAAAGACCTATGGTGACGCAGCCTTCGCGGTGAGTGCCACATCGAGTGCCGCGCTGCCGGTGACCCTCACGGTTGGTGCGGGCAGCGCGTGCGCGGTGGCCGGCAACATCGTCACGCTGTCTGGCGCCGGCAGCTGCACGCTGACCGCAGCGCAGGGTGGTGACGCCAGCTACTACGCAGCTGCCGCGCCCGTGACGCAAATGATTTCGATTGCCAAGCGCACCGCAACGGCAACGGCTGGCTCCGGCGCGATGCCGGTGGGCGGTACGACACCGACACTGCCGTGCACGGTCTCGGGCCTGCTCGCAGGAGACGCTGGCACCGTGACCTGCACGACGGTGGTGCCCGGCGCGCTCGTCTCGGGCGCCAACGTGACCACCGCCAGCATCACGCCGGTGAACCCGGCGAACTACGCCATGCTCGCCGTGAACGGAACGCTCACGGTCACCGGATACGGCCAACAGGGCTGCTTCGCGTCACCCATCAACAACAGCGTCACGCCGCCGCCAACATCCGCCGGCGTCGCCAAGGGCACCAGGATCGTGGTGTCGTGCCGTCTCGTTGATGCGAACGGGCGCGCCGTCGGCACGGCCAAGGGCAACCTGCTGGTGCAGGACCGCGGCACCAATGGGCTCACCGCGCCCGGCGCGACGGCGTTCTCCGGCACCAACGTGTTCACGGTGCACGACGACGGCGACAACAGCGCCGATGACGGGATCTACACCTACAGCCTCTCGACCTCGACGGGCAGCTTCATCAAGGGACACTACTATCTGGTGACCGCCACCTGGAACGACGGCTCCACCACGAAGGGTTGGATCTACCTCAAGCCGTAGCGCACACTCGTTGGCCCCCCAGCGCACGACACAACGGGCTCCGGATCACTCCGGGGCCCGTTGTGCATTGTGCACACCACGACGCGCCCGTCAAGGCGCTCGCGACACCGGGCCATCAACCAGGAGCCGCTGGTTCGTGTCCACGCGGATCCTCGGCCGCCAGCATCTCGGTGGTGCACGCCGGACAGATGCCGTGGCTCGTCTCGGCGCGGTGTTCGCGCAGGAACAACTCGAGGCTCACCCACTGCGCATCGAGCTTCACGCGATGGCACCACCCGCAGACCACGATGAGCGACTCGAGGTACGCCATTCGACTGAGTGTGCGATAGCTCCAGTAGATGATGGCGGCACCAAGCACCACCACCAGACCCGACTCCGCCGCCGCCTCTTCGGGGCGAAACGGCGAAGCGGGTGACCCGAAGGCGATGTGCGGCAAGTCCAGCAACTCATCCAGCCAGACGGCGCCGGCGATGACGAAAAAGCCGACGGCTTCGAGCACGAGGATCCGGGTGGAGGCAGCGCCGACGCGCGGACGATGGAGTCGCATATCGGGAATATACGTGCCTCGTTCATCGGCGCACGCACATTGGTCGACGAATCCACATCAGTGCGCGTCGGCCACACGCTCGAGATTGCGCCATCGCCACTCAGGACAGCGTCACACAGCCTTCACCCAGCCCCTATGCGGCGTAGTGCAGCACCGCCACATAATGGCACGCCGTGCCCGTCAACACGAACAGATGCCACACGAAGTGCGCGTAGCGCACGCGGTGGGACGCGATGTAGAACCCGACGCCGGCCGTGTACGCCAAGCCGCCCATGCCCAGCCAGAAAAGCCCCCACCCCGGCACATGCAACCAGAGCGGCTTGGCGGCGATGACGACCAGCCACCCCATCGCCAGATACAGGGCGGTGGACAGTCTGTGGTACTTGATGCCGCCCATCGACTTGAGCACGACGCCGAAGATGGCGAGCACCCAGATGAGGACGAACAGCGTCCATCCCCACGCGCCGTGCAGCGCGCCCAGCGTGAACGGCGTGTAGGTGCCGGCGATCAGCAGGTAGATGGCGCCGTGATCGAGGATCCGGAAGACGCGCTTGGCGCGGTTCTCGGCGAGCGCGTGGTAGATGGTCGACGTGAGGTACAGCAGCGACATCGTGGCGCCAAAGACGGCCGCGCCGACCACCGCCGTGGCGCCGTGCTGCCAAGCGCCGAGGATGAGAAACGGCAACGCGACCAGTGCGGCCAGGAACCCAAGCCCGTGGCTGATGCTGTTGGCGATTTCCTCACCGAGTGACTGTACGCGATGCGCCTTGTTCGACGGTCCGTTCATCTCATCCTCCGTGTGCCACGCGCGCAATCTAACCTCTTCCTGGGGCAATTCAGCGCGCGTCTATCCCGCGAGCGGCAGGGTGACATCGTCCAGCAGCACCGGGCCATCGGTAAGCACCACGTTGCCGGTGTCCGTCGTGAGCAGCGTGTCGGAGTGGCGGAAGCCCCCGATGCCCTTGAGGTAGACGCCGGGTTCGATGGTGAAAACCATCCCCGGCTCGATGACGTGTTCGTGGCCGTCGGCAAGAAATGGCGCTTCGTGCCCTGTGACGCCGATGCCATGGCCCGTGCGGTGCAGCAGGTGCTCGCCATAGCCCGCCTTGCGAAACACCTCCGTGACCCGGCGATCCACCTCGCCCATCACCTGCCCCGGCACGGTCAACGCGAAGGCGAGGGCGCGCGCTTCGAGCATGACGTCGAACGGGCGCCGCGTGTTGTCCGGCACGGATCCCAGAAACCAGCAGCGTTCGATCTCCGCGCCGTAGCCGTTGACGGTGGCGTTGATGATCGACACGTGCGGCCCGCCTTCGACCATCGTCATGTGCACGTTGGTGAAGTTGTGCGGATCGTGGCTCACCGACGGCGGCTGGAAGACCGCCTGGATGCGCGTGGCCAGCATGTTGGTGAACGGGTTGTCGCGCAGGATGCGTGGCAGCAGCCCGGCGGTCACCTCGGTGGCCGCGTGCAGCAGCGTCTTGCCGGGATGCGCGAGCGCCAGAAAACGCTGGTGCGCCTCGCTGACAAGCGCGCAACTGTACGCGATGCGTCCCTGTTCGTACGGCGTCTTGATGACACGCGCGTCATCGAGGACGTCGGTGCGCACGTACGTGCCAGGCAGCGCCTCGGCCACGTACAGTGGGCATGTCGACTCCACGCCAACGCGTGCGTGCGAGGGAATGAGCGCGCGCAGGTGATCGTCCCATCCTTGGCCAGCCGGCGCCGGGAACTCGGGATATTCGACGAGCTCCACATCGCCCACGGCGCGCGTGCGCACATGCGGGATTTCGAGGCGCGGCACGACGAAACGCGGCGCGCCAGTCAGTGCAATGACCAGGATGAACGGCCGCTCGTGCACAAAATTCGCGAAGTGCGTCAGGTAGAAGACATTGTCGGGCGACGCCGCCACGTACACATCGAGCTGCCGGGCATCCATCAGCGCTCGGACGCGGGCGAGGCGCTTGGCCATTTCCTGTGGCAGCGGTGGCGTGTTGAGTGGCTGCGGTCGCGTCATGACGGGCTCCGGCGCAGACAGTGGGTCAACGGGCGTCGTTCACCGAGTAGTTCAGCATGACGATGCCGCTGGGGTAGGAGCGCGTGTCAAGCAGGGTGAGGGCCGCCTGCGGCGTTCCCGGCAAATTGAGCGGGATGCCGCCGCCAAGCAGCACTGGCACGACACTCACTTCGACGCGATCCACCTGTCCCGCGGCCAGCAGGCTGCTGAACAGCCGCCCGCCACCAAAGAGCCAGATGTCGCCATCGCCGGGCTCAGCGCGCAACGCAGCCACAACGTCGGCCGTATGGTCGCGCACGACGGTGACGCCGGGATGCTCGTGCTGGCGCAGCGTCGTGGAGAACACGTAGATGCGGCTCCCCACGGGCCAGGCCATCTCACTCGTGCGGCGCGTCACTTCGTAGCTGTGTCGCCCAAGCAGCACCGTATCGACCGTGGCAAAGAGTGCGCCAAAATCGACCGTGGGATCCTCCGGAATCCAGTCGTAGCCACCGTCAGCCGTGGCGATGTAGCCGTCGAGACTCGCGGCGACGTTGTAGCGAACGCGTCGCATCTAGAGCGGCTGCGTTGGGGGCGTCGGGTCCGCATGCCGCCGGCCCATGCGGTCACCCAGCAGGAGTCCCGCACCCATGCCGAGAATGAAGATGCCCGCCAGCGACGTCTTGGCCTTGAACTGGAACTCCGCGCCGACAAACATAAAGCCGACGAGCATGGTGATGAGGGCGCCCCTCAGTTGCTGCGACATGGTGCACGCTCCGATGGTGCAACGCGGTGATGATTGCTGCGGCCGGGCTTCCATATAGATAGGGGGACGCGGGGACTCCCCGCCACCGGGCGCCGGCTGACGCGCGTCAGGACGGTCATGACCTGGTTCGCTGGGCTTGCGTCACAGCGCCACCAGCATGCCGGCAATGCCAAGCGCGGTCAACGCGAGTACCATGGGCAGGGCAAAACGCAGCCACCGGTCAAACGGGCACTTGAGGCTCAGCAGGATCGCCATCAGCGCGCCGTTGGTCGGCGTCCAAAACTCGGTGAGCCCCGCGCCGGTCTGATACGCGAGCACCGTCGCCTGTCGCGAGATACCGAGCAAGTCGGAGAGCGGCACCAGCACGGGCATGGTCAGCACCGCCTGCCCGCTGACGCTGCTCACCGGCACGTGCAGCAGCGCCTGCACGGGCACCATCAGGATGGCCGCGAGCGGACGCGGCGCGTGCGCCAGCGGCGTCACCAGGAACTGCAGAATGGTGTCGATGACGTGGCCGTCCTCGAGTACCAGCGAGATGGAGCGTGCCACGCCGATCATCACGGCCGCGCCCACCACCGAGCGCATGCCGTCGAGATATGCCTCCACGGTGCCCTCCACGCCCAGCCGCCCCACGAGGCCAATGGCAATGCCCGCAAGGAGGAAGGCCGCCGAGAGTTCGTTGAAGCCCCAGTTGTACCGGAGCACGCCGATGACGTACGCGACAAACGGCGCGGCGACCATCATGAGAATCAGCTGCTGACGCCAGTCGAATGCCGCGTGCGCGCGCGCCGACGTGGCGACCGGCGCCACGCGCGTGCGTTCGGCGTGGCGGATGGTCCACCCCGTCCACAGCGCAACGGCAACCAGCAGCATGCCGATGCGCAGGCCCGCGCCCGAGAGCAGCGGCAGCTGCGCGAGCTTGAGCGCGATGCCGGCTTGGAACGGGTTGATGGGACTGAACGCGCTGCCCACCATTGCGGCGCCCAGGCTCATGGCGGCGACGGTCACGCCGTCGTAGCCCAGGCCCGCAGCGAGCAACAGGAGCGCGGGCGCCAGTGGGATGATCTCTTCCTGCATGTTCTCCATCACGCCGCCTGCCGCGAACGCCAGGGAGAGGATGACGACGATCAGGTAGCGCCGCTGTCCGAAGCGCGCCACGAGTTCATCGACAATGGCGCGCAGCGTGCCCGCCTTGTCGATGACGGTCCATGCGCCGCCGGCCAGCAGCACCAGCGCTATCACCTCGACGCCGGCCACGAAGCCGCGCGGCACGCTGACGAGGGCCGCGAACGGCCCGACGGGCGCGGCCTCGACGCGGTGGTACGTGTTGGCGACGACGACGGTGCGTCCGGTGGCCGCGTCATCACGACGATCGAATTGACCAGCCGGAAGGAGATGCGTGAGGCTGGCGGCAACAAGGACGCAGACCAGCAGCAGGACCAGCGGATGGGGAAGACGCAGTGTCGGCACGCGGACTCTCAGAGGTGGACCTGGGGCGAGCGGTCAGGGCTTCGGCGTCGTGGTGCAGGTGCGCGTTTCGCCGGGGACCGTCGCCGTCGAATCGATCATGCGAGCGAAGACGCGGGCCATGGAAACTCGAACCATCGAATCGATACGGGCGGTCGACGTCACTGTGGTGGCGTCGATCACCTGATATCCCTCGAGTGCCTCAAATAACGCCGCGTCGATGGGCCCGCTGCCAAAAGCGGTGATCTCGGACGTGATCATCACCCGACGCGCCGCGCCGTCCCTGCCCCGGTGGGGAAGCTGGCCGATGGACTTCAGTGGCGTGCCCGGTGGCATGTCACTCAGCGCCATGCCCGTCCCCTGGCCAATCTGTGCCATGCTTTGCAGGAGCCGGCCAACGCCGCGCAAGTTCCGCTGCATGGCTGCCGCGGTCGCATCGGGCGTCATCCACATTTCCGTCGTGGCATGCCGCTCGATGACACAGGAGCGGTTGCCCAGCGTCACGCGCGTGCCGGCCACGCCTTCGATGCGGTAGTGCCGGGTGGGCAAGCCCGCGATGCGTTCGCCGTCGCCGAGGTCGGTGATCGTGCGCGACGCAAACGTCGGCTCGGTGCGGATCGTCGCGCTGCGTGCATCAACCAATGGGCTGACCGTCACCATCTGCATGTTCGGCATCAGCTGCGACCGGCGGTTGGCCGTCGAGTCCACCAGCATGACCATGCCACCCGCCGCGCCCGCCGACGCACTCGAGATCTCCACCCGCAGGCGCCCCCCAGAACCGTGCATGCGCATCGCGAGGATCTTCTCGGCGCTGCCGTCGCCCGAATCGACCGTGACCTTCTGGGTGATCATCCACCCGTCGACGGTCCCCAAGGGCGGCGCAGGCGTGCGCGGCAGGGTGGCGGCCGGAGGCATGTCCGGCAACGACATGGCCGGCGCGTTCGGTGGCGCGGCCGGCCGTTCGCTCTTGCTCCCCGCAATGGCAAAGACGAACGGCTGCTGCACCAGCTGCCGCACCGGCGTGCTGACCTGGAACTCGAAGTACGGCTGTTCGGCCGATTGCGCGCGCAGGTCCGCGACCGCGGCAACGCACGCGATGGCGACGAGGGCAACGCAGGCAGCGTGGCGCATGAAAGGTCCTGAATGAGTGGCGCGCGACGTGCGCCGGGAGGCAACTACGGAGTATGCCGGAACCTGACGCCCCACGCTACCGTCGCGGCGTGTGCGCGCAGCGTCACCCGACGCCAGCGGATCCCGCCTGGGCTCGCAGCGTCCACGCGCTCACCGAGCTGCGCCTCAGCTTCCGGTGCTTCCACGGCGACCGCGTCCCACCCGGCAGGCTCCGTGAAGAACAGCGTGACGGTCGCATCGGGCACCACCTGTGACCGGCCGACGAGCGCGTCGCCGGTCCAGCGCACCTGCTGCAGGTCCACGCCACCGCAGCTCACATGGCGGTTGGTGGCGAGCACCTGGGGATGATCCACGCGCTCGCGGAGGCACACCACCTGCACGTCGTTCTCCTTTACGTGCTCGAGCGCGAGCACTCCTTTGAAGACGCCGAGCGCGCGTTCAGCCCAGAAATCGAACGCGACGTACTCTCGCGCGGCGTCGAGTCCGAGGTCCTCGACGCCAATGCTGGACGGCGCGCCGGTGGTGCGCGCCAATACCGTCCACCGCTCGAACGGGCGGGCGATGTCGAGCTGGTACAGCGTCTGCTGCAGCCGCTGGTCGGCTTCGAACGGGCGCGGCCCGGCGCCGCTCACTTCGTTGTCCACCATCCATAGCCGGTCAGAGCGCGACGGATCGACGTCGTACACCTGCCCGGGTCGCGTGACCAGCACCGGCGCGGTGCGCTGGGCCGCCACGACGCGTTCACCGAGGTAGACGTCGGGTGTGTCGGTGAGCATCAGCAGCGAGCCGGTGAGCGACGTGATGGTCGCCGCGCGCACGCCGTCAGGCTGGTGCAGTTCCACGTGATCCGGGTCGTTGCGCCACACCACGTTGTTGAACGAGTTGAACTGCGCAAAGCCGCCGTAGCCGAATCCGTCGTCGCCCAAGCGCGTCGCGTCGATGATTCCCGCCAGCTCAGGGCGCGGCCCCCACGACGCCAGCAGGAAGGCGTCGCGCCCGATCACGTCGCGGATCTGCTGCGTGAACGACCGGTAGACCGCGACGCGGTCGCGCTGCTGTGCCGCATAGAACCCGGCGTGGCTATTGTACCCCTCGTACCGCAGGTGCCGCAGGGCGTCAACCTTGAAGTACTTCCATCCCTGCGCCTTGAGCGCCGCGTAGACCGGCAGCACCAGGGTGCGCATCGTCGCCGGGTTGGCGCCGTCCATCACGTAACCCACCCAGTTGCCGCGCGCCGGCGTGCCGTCGGCGGTGCGCACGAAATACTGCGGGTGCGCCACGGCCCACGCGGAATCGTGGAACGTGGTGTTGGTCCACAACCCGGCCATGAGTCCCTTGCCGGCGATGTACGCCTGCAGCCCCTGCAAGCCGCCAGGGAACTTGGCGTTGGTGTTCAGCCAGTTGCCGGGCACCGAGATGGGCAAGCGCTGAAAGCCGTCGTCGATCTGCAGCGCCTCGTAGCCCCAGGGTTTCAGCCGGTCGGCCATTACGTCAGCCGCGCGATGGATGTCGGCCTCCGTCACCTGGTCCCTGAACGCATACCACGACGTCCACCCGGCCATACTCCCCGGCCACGTGGCATACGTCCACGGCGCGTAGTGTGCGAGCCCGCGGTGCTGCTGGTAGAAGCGAGGGCGGAAGCGCAGGGTTATTTCGTATCCATCTGCTACTAATTCAAAGATCGCGGAGTCGCCACCCGCCACCGGCGTAATGCGCACACCTGCCGGGAAGTCGACGCTCAGCAGCCAGTCGCGGTCGCGCGCGTACACGCCACGATTCAGCAGACTGTACGACGGCCCCACGCTGTGGCGCACCACCGGCACGCCGTCCTCGCGCGGGTCGGCGTCCACGGCAAAGGCGTCGCCCGTGGTGTGTGCCGCCCCGCGCAGCGTGATGCGCCCGCCGCCAGACAGCACGCGCACCACCTGCGTGATGCGGCCGGCCGATGTGTCCACGAGCTGGCGCACGCGCGGCCGCCCGCGCTCTGCCGCGATGTGCGCCCAGAAGATCGTCGCGCCGTCATAGCGCAGCGCTACGGAGGTATCGGTGACCGTCAGGACGGCGGCCGCATTCAATGGCGCTGCACGCGAAGGCCGCGCGACGCGGGGAGCGGCGACCGCCCGGGCGGCACCACGCGAGGCCGGTGCCGGCCCCTGTTGCGCCAGCGCGGTACCCGCGGCC
The DNA here is from genome assembly GCA_025361705.1 of Gemmatimonas sp. Lineage (GTDB taxonomy): Bacteria > Gemmatimonadota > Gemmatimonadetes > Gemmatimonadales > Gemmatimonadaceae > PNKL01. The sequence continues at coordinate 12,792 of JANYJW010000029.1, read as the reverse complement.
AATCCCACACCCGCTACGGCCAGGGCGACACGCATCATTCGCTTGCTCCAGGGTTCAGAAACTGAGCGCCCGCATGTACTGGAGGTTCCGCCGCGCACTGTCCATGGGCGCCGTCGACCCTTCCTGCTCCACCACGCACGGCTTGTGGTCGATGTCTCGCACCATGCCGAGCAGCGCGTGGAAATCCACGGTGCCCTGCCCCAACTCGGTGTCCCTGGAATTGTCGGCCACCACGTCCTTGAGGTGGAAACTCCAGAACCGGTCGGTGTGATCGCGCAGGTACTTCATGGGGTCACCGCCGCCCATGCGCATGTTCCCTGCATCGAGCTGGAACCGCACGGCCGTCGGATCAGTGCGCTGGAGGAACAGGTCGAGCGGCACCACACCGTCGATGGGCGTCATGTGATTGGGTTCGTTGTGAAACCCGAGCCAGACGCCAGACTTTCGCGCCGCCGCACCGGCGGTGTTGAAGATGTCGGCCCACCGCTTCCAGTCGTCCAGCGTCTTCTCGGTGCCGGTCAGGCTGGGCGCGATCAGGTACTCCTGCCCCAGGGAGACCGCCGCATCGAGACTCTTCTGCCAGTCCGTGGTGAGCAGCGACGGATTGATGTGCGCCGACGGCGCCTTGAGCCCGGTGCTTGCCAGCGCGGCCTTCACCTGCTCGTTGGTGCGCCCGAAGTTGCCGAACGACCAGAGCAGCTCCACATCGTCGTAGCCCATCGCCCGCACCGCCGTGAGCGTTCCCTCGGGATCCTTCCGCATCTCGGCGCGCACGGAATACAACTCGAGGCTCACCCGCTTCAGATGGCGGTTCACCTCCGGCAGGCGACCCGCCAGCGAGCAGCTGGCGGTCGTCGCGGCCATCACCTGCACGAACGCGCGCCGCTTCATTGTCCCTGGGCCTGTGCCCGTGCCCTCGCGCGCAGCGCGAAACCCAGCATCACGCCGCCGAAAGCGCACAGCACCACGCCCCAGTACAGGTTCACGTTGATGCCGAGCGACTGCTTGTACGCCTCGGCCGGCGTGATGAGCCCATACCCCACGAGGATCGCGCCGAAGATCGAGAACAGGAGGCCGATGGGCAGGCGAAGGTCGAGTCGCATGGCGCCTCCTTAGAGGAATGCAAGGTTGAGTGCCGTCACCGCCAGCAGGATCAGCGCGCCGAGGTAGATGGGGCGCTTGTACCACGGCAGGTGTCCTTCGTCGTGCCGTTCGGTGAGGCTGTACACGAGGCCACGCAGCTCCTCATCGCTCTTGAGGCGCTTGGTCAGCAGGCTGATGACGATGGTCACCGTGAAGCACGTCGTCCACGACCAGATGGCGGTCCAGAAGTTCTGCGCCATCTCGCTGGGATACAGGTGCAGCACCTGACCCAGCCAGCCGCCCTTGAACAGGCTCTCGGCGCCCACCGGAATCGTGAGCCCGTGATGCATGGCCGCGGCGCACGTGCCCGCCAGCAGGCCGAAGAAGGCGCCGTGCCCCGTGGTGCGCTTCCAGAACATGCCCAGCAGGAACGTGGCGAACAGCGGGGCGTTCACGAAGGCGAACACCAGCTGCAGCATGTCCATGATGTTGTTGAAGTGCACCGCCATGTACGCCGTGAGGATCGACAGCACGGTGCCGAACACCGTTGCCATGCGTCCCATCCACAGGTAGTGCTCGTCGCTCTTCCGGGGCGCAATGTGGCTCTGATAGATGTCGTACGTCCACACCGTGTTGAACGCCGTCACGTTGCCGGCCATGCCGCTCATGAACGACGCCATCAGCGCTGTGAGCCCCAGGCCGAGCAGGCCCGTGGGGAAGTAGTGCTTGAGCATCAGCGGGATCGTCATGTCGTAGTCGTACGCATTGCCCTTTACCGGCAGCGCAAAGCCGGTCTGCCCCGACTTGGCCGTCAGCGCGATGGCGATCATGCCCGGCAGGATCACGAGGAACGGAAAGAGCATCTTGGGCACCGCGGCAATGAGCGGCACGCGGCGCGCGGCCTGCTCGTTCTCCGCCACCATCGCGCGCTGCACCACCAGAAAATCGGTGCACCAATAGCCAAACGACAGCACGAAGCCGAGGCCCATGGCCATGCCGAACCACTCGACGCCCATGGGGTTGCTGGCGGGCGATCCCATGTGGTGCCACGCGCTCACCCACGCGCCGGCCGCGTACGGCTGCCCCGCCACGTTGTGGCTCTGCGTGGCGACGATGTCGAGCCGCGCCACGAGTCCCGACCACCCGCCCGCATCACGCAGCCCGAGAAACACGAGCGGCAGGAAGCCGAGTACGATCAGGAAGAACTGCATCACCTCGTTGTAGATGGCCGAGGTGAGGCCGCCGAGGAAGATGTAGGCCAGCACGATGGCGGCGCTTGCCCACAGCGAGACATCGAAGTTCCAGCCGAGCAGTAGGTTGAGCAGCTTTGCCATGGCGTACATCGAGATGCCGCTGGAGAAGATGGTCATGATGGCAAAGCTGAACGCGTTGAACGTGCGCGTCTTTTCGTCGTAGCGCAGCTTGAGATACTCGGGGACGCTGCGCGCCTTGGAGCCGTAGTAGAACGGCATCATGAAGACGCCCACGAAGACCATCGCCGGCACCGCGCCCACCCAATAGAAGTGGGCGGTCATCATGCCGTACTTGGCGCCGGAGGCGGCCATGCCCATCACTTCCTGCGCGCCCAGGTTGGCGCTGAGGAAGGCGAGCCCCGAGATCCACGCCGGAATGTTGCGCCCCGACATGAAGAAGTCGTTGGAACTCTTCATGCCACGCTTGAGCGACCAGCCGATCCCCACGACGAACGTGAAGTACAGGATGAGGATCATCCAGTCGACTGCGCCGAGTTGAATGCTCTGCGTGAGTGGAATGGGGACGCTCCGGAAGGGCCACGCGACGTGGCAGTAGATGCGGCAGATGGCCCCGCGCGCGGGGATCCCGACGGTGCGAATTGTCGTCCTCGGGGAGGGCACCGTCAAGAAACACCGCGCGGCGGCCCGACGTCGCCGGCGATAGTTTCCAGCGGGCCTCCGTCCAATCCACTCTCACGCTGGATCGATGATCCGCGTTGCGCTCGCCGTCCCCTGCTACGTCGACCAGTTCCGCCCCCAGGCGGCGCGGGCCACGCTCGCGCTCCTCGAGCGCCTGGGGTGCGACGTCAGCCTCGGATTCGACGCGCCTTGCTGCGGCCAGCCGATGTTCAACGCGGGCGTGGTGGAAGCGGCGCGCGATGTCGCCGCCGGGTGGTTGGCCGCTTCCGGCGCGTTCGACGCCATCGTGATGCCCTCCGGAAGCTGCACGCACCACCTGCGGCATCACGTGCCGGCGCTGCTCGCCGGTGCCGCGTCGGCGCACGCCGCCCGCGTCACATACGAGCTGTGCGAGTTCATTGCCGGGCCGCTTGGCAGGCCCACGCTGGCGGGCCACTTTCCGCATCGCGTGGCGATGCACCTGGGATGCCACGCGCGCCGCGGATTGCGGTTGGGCGGCGCGACCGAGTTGCATCAGCCCGAGAGCGGCCCCATGCACGCCATGCTCGGCGCGCTCGACGGCCTGACGCTGGTGCCGCTCGACCGCGCCGACGAATGCTGCGGCTTCGGCGGCACCTTTGCCGTGGGTGAACCCGACGTCTCGGTGTCGATGGGGCGCGACAAGCTGGGCGATGTCACCGGGCACGGCGCCGAGGTGCTGGTGAGCAGCGACCCGTCGTGCCTGCTGCACCTCGACGGCATTGCCCGGCATGGGCGGAGCGCGCTGCGCGTGATGCACATCGCCGAACTGCTCGAGGAGGCCACGCGATGACCGGGCATCCCGCCGCCGCCGCGCGGTTCCTCGACGACGCCGCGCGCGCCGCCTGGCACGACCAGTCGCTCTGGTTCATGCGCCAGAAGCGCGACCGGGGCTCCGCGTTGCCCGAGTGGGAATCGCTGCGCTTTGCCGGGTCGGCACTCAAGGCGCACGCGATGAGCCGGCTGGCCGACCTGCTCGAGGAATTCGAGCGGCGCGCCACGGCCAACGGCGTGGTGGTGCACTGGGCGCGCGATGCGCGCGAGCACAACGCCATCGTGCTCGGCATCCTGCGCACCGCGCACGTCACCCGAGTGTCGAAGAGCAAGTCGATGCTCACCGAGGAATGCGGACTCAATCCGTTCCTCGAGGCGCAGGGCATCGAGGTGGTGGACACCGACCTCGGCGAGCGCATCGTGCAGCTCGCCGGCGAGGCGCCGTCGCACATCGTCATTCCCGCCATCCACTGGAAGCGCGAGGAGATCGGCGCGCTCTTTCACCGCACGATGGGCACGCCCGCGGGCGAGACATCGCCCGACGCGCTCGCCGCCGCCGCGCGTGTGCACCTGCGCGACGCGCTGCTCCACGCGGGCGCCGGGATCACCGGCGCCAACGCGCTCGTCGCCGAGACCGGCGGCGTGGTGGTGTGCACCAACGAGGGCAACGCCGACCTCGGCATGCACTCGGCGCCCATTCACATCGCGTGCGTGGGCATCGAGAAGATCATCGCGACACGCGATGACCTTGGCGTGCTGCTGCGCCTGCTCGCGCGCAGCGGCACCGGACAGCCCGTGACCGCGTACACCACGCATGTCACCGCGCCGCGGCCCGGCGCCGCGATGCACGTCGTACTCGTGGACAACGGACGCACCGCGCGGCTGGCCGACGCCGCGATGCGCACCGCGCTGCATTGCATCCGGTGCGGCGCCTGCCTCAACACCTGCCCCGTGTATCGGCGCAGCGGCGGCTACAGCTACGGCACAGTGATCCAGGGTCCCATCGGGGCCATTCTCGCGCCGGCCATCGACCTCGACGCGCACCAGGCGCTGCCGTACGCATCGACGCTCTGCGGGTCGTGCGTCGACGTCTGTCCCGTGCGCATCGACATCCCGGCGCAGTTGCTGGCGTGGCGCGCGCGCGGCGCGGCGGCGGGCAGGCTGCCACGCGGGTACGGCATCGTCTTTGAGGTCCTGCGTCGCGTGCTGGGTACACCCGCCACATTTGCGCGCGCCACGCGATGGGCGCGCCGCGTGCAGCGACTCGTGCCGGCGGCGTGGCTCTCGGGGCGTTGGAATCCGTGGACGCGACCCGGACGCGCGCTGCCCGTGCTTGCCGACGAGTCGTTTCGCGAGTGGGCGCGCCGCGAGAGGAATCAGCCGTGACCGCGCGCGACGACGTTCTTGCCGCCATCCGTGCGGCGGATGTGCCGGCGGCGCCAGCGGCTTCCGTGCCAACCGCCATCGTGGATCGCACCGATTTGCACGCCGCGTTCCTGCGGGTGCTCACAGTAGTCGGCGGAGTCGGTGCCGTGCTCTCTCCGGGGCAATCCGTTCCGCAGCTGGTGTCCGAGTTGCTCGGCGCGATTGGTGCACAGGCTGTCATCGTGCCCGGCCGCTTTGCCGTCGCCGAGAACGGCGCCGTGTACGTGGACTCCGATGACGTCACGGCGCGCATCGCCATTGTGCTTGCCGAGCATCTCGTGGTCGTCGTACCGCACGCCGCCATCGTCCCCACGATGCACGAGGCCGTGCGACTGATGCCCGCCGAGTCGCGGTGCGGTTGGTTCCTGAGCGGCCCGTCCAAGACGGCCGACATCGAACAGTCGCTCGTCTTCGGGGCGCAGGGGTCGCGCACGCACTGCGTTGTCTTCGATATCGCCACCGGCGTCGGGTGAGCAACGCGGATTGGCTCGGATTGACGACGTCTTATCTGATTCTCGCCTTCTCCAATCGCGCGCCCTTGTCGTCGAGCACCCCCATGTACACGACCCCTGGGCCGAAACCCGAGATGACACGGCCAAACGGCAGGCGCACGCGGTCCACGAGTGTTCCATTCACATCCACCACGTCGTACACAGGACCAGTGTCATCCGGAGCGGTCGTGCGAATCCATAGCCGCCCCTGCGCGTCGGCGCTCATCGCTCCGGCACGGAAGGCGGGGCGGTAGTCCGCAAGTTCCTTCGAATCAACGGGCTGGATTCTCGGCACCTGAAAGCGCATTTGCGGTGCCCGCGATGCGGCCCCGCCGACCGGTGTACCTACGGCCTCCCCGCCGTTCACCCGCTTGTTTCGTCTCTCGCGCTCGGCCTGCCAGACGACATTCGCCGAGTCAAGGAGCCTCATTTTGTCGTCTTCGGTCAGCCGCTGCCAAGCGAACGGCACCTTGGGCGTAGACGACCGCTCTCCGCCAGGCGCGACCCAGTCCACGTGATAGTCCCGACCGCGCAGCACCGCGACGCGCCCGTCCGCCAGTAGCGCCCAATCGTCGACAACGGGCATCGGATTGGTGCGCACGGTCACCACGACGTCCTTGTCGGTTTGGATGGCCTCACGACGCTCGGCGGGAATCTTCACCCACGCGATGGTATCAATGGACTTCTCGCGTAGGTGCACGCGCACAATCGGCGCCGAATCCGGCATTTGCGCCATGCGAAACGGCTTCCCCGGTTCGGGCGGACCAGTGCTCGCACCACGACGGTCGAGCGGAGCGAATCCGCGATAGACGATTCGGCCGAGCGGATCCACACCGGGCGTGCCAAACGGTCCTCCAATCATGAAATCGGCATCCCCTGGCCGCGAGATCGCCATCACGCGAACCATTTCGCCGGCGGCGTCAATCACCGACATCGTGAGAGCCTCCGGATCGATAAAGAGAGACGAATCGCCCAGGTATGGAATGAGGCCGGCGATTCGGCTGTTGTATCCCGCCCCATTCGCCGCCGTCGTGTCGAGTACCGTGCGTCGCAGCGCAAGCGTGGAGTCAAACAAGACGACCTGCCGTCTCGTGATGTCATGCACGAGCACGGCACCATGGGGCAACGAGCGCACAAGCGACACCGAACCCAACAGGCCTGCCGGCGAGACGCTGACCACAGGGCCGAGCGGCCGCACGGACGGCACCGGTTGAGCGCTGAGGGACACGGCTGGAGCACAAAGCGCCAGAAGAAGAACGGCACTGCTCGGGCGCATGCGCATTGCGACACCTCTGACGTTGTGAATGGCACGCCGTGTCCTGCAACTGGACGTGGCTCTTACCCGTTTCGATCTCTATACGCCGAATGGTGATCGACCTTTATCTCCACCCGCTTCCGTACGCGCGTCCACCACGTGCGGTGCAACGACCCGCACGAGAAACGCCATCCACCCGATCAATCCCAGGTGCAGCACGTCATTCTCCGAGAACCAAAAGCCCTCGGCCCAGAGCTGCTGCGTCCACCCCGATGCCAGATACAGGTAGTACGCACCGACAGTCAGCGCCAACCAGCCCCACGCACCGAGCAACACGGCGTCGAGGCGCTGGCGCACTGCGCGATACCGGCGGACGTTCAGTACCACACCGATGACAGCGGATGGCACGCAGCTGATGAGCATGGCCTCGAACGACACCAATGCCCGCACCGGAAGCACGGCCCCCGCAGTGACCATTACGGCATATAGCATGAAGTGTATCGCCGCGTAGCGCCGCAGGGTGTGTCGCAGCTTCCCCTGTGCGCAAGTGTAGGCCTCCGCCGCAACAATCGCATCGGCGCTGGCGACCGTCAGCAGCAGGTAGTTGATCTCCCACCAGCTCGTCCACGCGCACACGTCGCGCCCGGCGCACTTGATGTAGTAGCTGAACGCCTCGTAGCTCGTCCCCGCTGCCAGCGCTCCGGCCCCCCACAGCAACAGCGCGATGCCCCACCAGCGTCGCGACCGCTCGTTGCCGCGAATGCGCAGGAAGTGGAACCCCGCCCCGAACGCAACGAGGCCAAGCAGGTAGACGATGGCCGTCGTCGTCGGCTGCACCAGCACCACCGCAGACGCCGCCACGTGCACCTGAATGAACGGCTGCATGCGAAGCCACGCGTCCGGTGTCTGCGATGGCACATATGGCATGGTCGCAAGCGCCCCGCACCCGGACAGCAGTGCGGGAACGGCAAGCGAGAGCGACTTCTTTGAGGTAGCGGTCATTGCGCGCCGGCGTTGCTATGGCAGCGTCACAATCGCCGGCAGCCAGTTGGTCGGATCGTTGAACACGCCGCGCTTCACGCTGCTGATTTCGAGGCGCGACGGCTGCACGCGAATCAGCACGAAGTCCGTTCCGCGATACCCGTCCTTGGACATCATGCCCCACGACGGCTTCCAGTGCGCCGCCTTGTGCGCCTGGTCGTCATCGATCACCGCCGTGCCGATCACCGTCACGTACTCTTGCCCGGCGGGATTCGAATACATGATCGTCACGCGGCGATCGCGCGTGATGTCCGCCACCTTGCGCGTGAGGCGACTGGTGCCGACCCAGATGACAAACGCCGAGTCCGGCGCGACAGAATCGACGACGCGCGCTTGGGGTTGGCCGTCCGGCCCGATGGTGATGAGCGTGGAAAACGGGACTGCCAGCATGATCTCACGCGCCACCGCCAGCATCTTCTCACGTGACGCCGGCGCGGCGGGCGCTCCCTGCCCCGCCAACGGAGCGGCCAGCGCAACACCGCAGACCGAGGCAACAACGGTGCGAAGCAACCGCATGGCGTGCTCCTTTGAGTAGGACTTTCGTCTCGCCGCCCCAGCGCCCTGCCCCATCAACGGTTGACGGCGAACGTGTTGGAACGTCGGTACATCGTTTCCGCTGAGCTGCCATGCACGACGGAGAACTGGCGCCGCACGCGGTAGGTCCCGGGAGACGTCGCCAACTTGAGGTCGACATTGAGCGCCACGGAATCACCCGGCGCCAGGATGAGCGCCAGCGCGATGCACGCCACAGTGCCGGGAGGAACCTCCACCCACGCCACGCCACTTTCGCGTTCAAGCACGTCGTTGCACACACCCATCGTGATGGTGTCCGGACTGCGGTTCACCATGGTGGTCTTCGCTGCGCCGCCCATCGTGTACGTCACCCTGTCGGTGCGAAAGTCCACGGCGATGGCGCCGTCCGGCGGCAACGGCACGGGCTGCACCACCCGTTCACTCGCGCACGCAGTCAGGCTCACGGTTAACAACACGGCGAGCCTGGCTGCATGGGTCACGTCGTCACCTCTCGCGGATTACGGCATCCGCCCGGTGTTCAACTCGCGCACCACGCGGTCGGCGCGATACACGTACGACAGCGCTTCCTGAATGGCGCGCACATCGACCATCACGTTGCGCCCACGCTCGGGCAGGTAGATGTAGTCGCGCACCAGCGCGTTGATGTTGCGGTCGAAATTGAGCCCCACGATGCGCAGGTCTTTGGTAACCGCGGGCGACCCGGAGTTGCCGCCATAGCTGTCGGCCGTCGACACGAAGTTGAGCGGCGTGCCAAGGTCGAGTCCCATTGGCGGGATGCGCCAGCGGTATGGCAACTCCCAGTCGCTATTCTGGCCATGGCTGCGGTTGCGGTCGTACACACCGAAGAACGTCGTGAACGGCGCAGCCAACGTGCCGTTGTACTCGTACCCCTGCACCACGCCGTCGGCAATGCGCGGCGACGACGACCCATCGGGCGGAATGCTCGGCCCGTACAACTCGAACCGCGCGCGCCCGATCTGTGCCGACAGCGCGGCCTCTTCCACGTTGATGCGCGCCTGCTCAGCCTCGAACGCGAGCGCGGTCAGCATGATGGTGTTCATCAGCGCCATCGCCGGATCGCTCGCCAACTCGCCAGCCGCGGCGCGGCGCACGCCGGCGGTGTCGGTCAGCGCCGTCGCCGCCAGCAGCGCATCAGCAGCCTCCTGTGCGGTGCGGCCGCCGGTCGCCGCCCCGGCAAACGCGTGCCCCGCGCCGTACGCGGTGGCGATGTCGTCGAGCGATAGCGCGAGATAGCGCCGCTCGATGCCGCGCACCTGCGGCCGAACGCGCGCGAGCCGCTGCCGGAATCCGGCCGCTGAGTCGGCTGGGCCATGCTGTACGCGCCACGCCCAGTATGCCGCCTGCAGCGTGCTGCTACTCGCCGTCGGACTCACAAGTTGCGAAAACGCGGCGTACGCCGTGCGCGACTTGGTGCGCTGACGCTGCAGTTCGGCCATGCGGTCAATCAGCTTGCCGTAGCGAGCCTTCAACTCGGGCTTCGCCTGGATGGCATTTACGAGGTTGCTCTCGATGGCACCGCGGCGACCCATGATGTTCGCATCGCGCAGCCCGTCGAGTCGACCGGGAATCGGCTTCCAGCTGTTGGACAAGCCGAGCATGGCCACCAGGGCGTCGCCACGCTCCTTCTCGTCCTTGCTCGCATCACGGAACGCCTTGAGCGCCGCCACGTGTGACGACAGAAAGCGTTCCTGGAACGGCAGCGCCACGTCGCGCTGGTACTCGAGCTGGCTGATGGTCGTCAGACGGCGCGTGGCGCCGGGGTTGCCAATCACGAACACGACGTCGCCCGCCTTGGCCCCCGTGGTGCCGCCCCACGCAAAGTGCGCCGGACTCGCCACGGGCTTGCCGTCGGCACCATACGCGCGCATCACCGCAAAATCGAGCGCGTAGCGCGGGAAGGTGAAGTTGTCCCAGTCGCCGCCCAGATTGGCCACGCCGAGTTCCGCCGCCACCACCAGGCGGAGGTCGGTGTAGCGGCGGAAGACATACGCCGACGACCGCGCGCCGTTGTAGAGTGCGACCACCTGCACCACGATGGAGTCGCCTGGTGAAGCATACCTGGCCTTGAGCCGCGCCTGCGCCGCCATGCTCGCCGTCCGTCGTGTGTCCTCGCGCGCCACGCCCTCAGCCATCGCATCACCCGCCGTGTTCACCTCGTCCGAGATGTCGACCGCTGCCAGCAACTGGTCGGCAATCATGCTCGGCAGCTTGCGCTCATCGCCCGGCGTCGCGGCGACGAAGCCTGAATCGAGCAGATTCTCGCCCTTTCGGCTGATGGCGTTCACCGACCCGCGCACGCAGTGGTGGTTGGTGATGATGAGGCCGTCCCTCGACACGAACGCCGCCGAGCAGCCCGGAATGCGCAGCGCCGCCATGCGGGCGCGCGCAAACCACGCCGAGTCGGCGGCAAAGCCGTAGGTCGTGGAGAAGTACTCCGCCGGGGCGTATTCGAAGGTCCACATGCGGCCGAGGTCGAACCGACCGGTGGTCTCAGGGGTGGAACGCTGGGCGATGAGGGCGGCGGGCACGAGCGCCGCAATGACGAGCGCGCGAAAGAGGCGCATGATCACGATCCGGTGAGGCCAGGTCACCATGACCCGGCAGTCCCTGATTCTAACGTCTTTCGGAGGAGGGTGCGTCGGGGACCGCGTCCCGCATCTCGCCCCATCGATTGTCGCGATGCATTCTTGAGGCGCCTCACCATATGCCATTGGAGCACGAGATGCCGCACGACCCAGAGAGCGCGCAGACGACAACCACGGCGAAGGCCGCGCGGGTGGCCGTCATTGCGGCGTCGCTGGGCAACGTGCTCGAGTGGTTCGACTTTGCGGTCTATGGCTTCTTCGCCGCCGTCATTGGCAGGAATTTCTTCCCGACTGGCGACGAATCCACCGAAGTCCTCGCGTCATTTGCCGCCTTCGGCGTCGGATTTCTCGCGCGCCCACTCGGCGGCATCATCATAGGCCGCATCGGCGACCTGCGGGGACGCCGGACTTCGCTCCTGCTCACCATATTCCTGATGGCGCTGGGCACGGTGTTGATTGGTGTCACGCCGACATACGCCACGATCGGCATCGCGGGCCCCGTACTCATCGTCGTCGCCCGCCTGATGCAGGGATTTTCGGCGGGCGGCGAATGGGGTGGCTCCACCGCGTTCATGGTGGAGTGGTCGGAGCCCGGACGGCGCGGGTTCTACGGCAGCCTGCAGCAGGTGGGCGTGGTGTCGGGCGTGCTGCTGGGTTCGCTCGCCGGCGCGACCATCAATACGGTGCTCACGCCCGACCAGATTGCCGCGTGGGGCTGGCGCCTGCCCTTTCTCTTCGGCGGCTTGATCGGGCCGGTGGGGCTCTACATGCGTCGGAGCATCGGCGAAACGCCCGCGTATCGCGCGGCGGAGCACACTGCACCGTCCGTCGATGGGCGCGCCCATGCCATCGGGCTCGCGGCGCGCGCGGCGGGCTTCACCATCCTGTGGACGGTGGCGTTCTACATCTATGTGAACTACATGCCGACGTTCACGCGCACCTACGCCGGACTCACGGGCGCGCAGGCGCTGTGGTCCAACTCCATCGGCATTGGCGTGCTGCTGTGCGCCATTCCGATCATGGGACGGCTGTCGGACCGCATCGGGCGCAAGCCGCTGCTGCTCGCCTGCTGCGCCGCGTTCATCGTGCTGCCGTACCCGGCCGCCCGGTTCTTCATCTCCGCTCCGTCCTTTGCAGCAATCGCCGCGTGTCAGGCAGGCTTTGGCCTTGTCATCGCGTTGTACTCGGGGGCCGGACCGTCGGCCATTGCCGAGATCTTCCCGACGCGCAACCGGTCGATGCTCATGTCGACCGGCAATGCGCTCGCCACGGCAATCTTTGGCGGCTTTGCACCGTACATCGCGTCGTGGCTCATCGCACGCACCGGCAACCCGATTGCGTGGGTCTACTATGTGATGTCGGCGGCGACCGTCACCGGCCTCGTCATCCTCACCCTCAGGGAGACAGCGCACGAACCGTTGCGCTGATCCATGGATTTCCCCGATGCCCAACGAGACTCCCGCACTCGCCCCCTGGCAGTGGCCCGACGCCCACTGGCGCGCCCTCGTCAATCAGGTGCGTGCCGGCCGGCCGTTGCGCCCCGCCGTGTGGAAGGACGGTGCGCGCTGTGCCGTGGCGCTCTCCTTTGACTCCGATCACGAAACCAATGAGCTGCGCGACGGCGGTGCGTCGATCGGCCGCATGGCGTGGGGCGAGTCGGGCAGCCGCGTGGG
>JANYJW010000007.1 GCA_025361705.1 Gemmatimonas sp. | reverse complement strand
GGGCGACCCGTGGTGCCCGACGTGTACACGACATAGGCAAGTGACGACGGGGTGAGCCAGTGCGGCGGTGGGGCAGGGTCGGCGTGAGCGTGCCCGTGCAACGCGTCGACGACGTCGATGATGCGCTCGGACGGCATTCCTGCGGCAAGGGCGCGCGCACGGCCGGCCGCGTCGGTGAGCAACGCCGCGGGCTGCGCGTCGGTGATGGTGTCGCGCAGGCGTTCATCGGGAAACGCGAGGTCGAGGCAGGTGTATGCGGCGCCGGCCTTCATCACGCCGAGTTGGGCGGCATAGAGATGCACGGCGGTGCGTGGCAGCAGGATGGCCACGATGCACTCGCCCGTAACGAACGGGGCGAGCGCGCGCGCCACGACATTCGACAGTCGGTCGAGCTCGGCGTATGTGGTGCGATGGCGCGAGGGGCGCAGGCGACCCGGGGGAACATCGACGGCGACGCGATGCGGCCACGTGGTGGCCGCATGCGCAAAGAACCCGTGAAGCAGCCCCGGTGCTGCCTCACGGCTCATCGGTGGTCCGGTTGTCGGTGGCCGTTGATCTCCCGCATATCACGGAAGATAGATGACGACGGAAGTTTGCGCCCCCTTCCGTCCCGGTCGCTGACGGCCCAGAGTGTAGGTGACGCATGAACGGCCACCAATCACCGTTGTGACGGGATGAACCAACGCGAAGTGACGATGCTCGTCATCGACGACGAGCCGCAGATACGGCGCGTGCTGCGGCAGGCGCTCGCCGACGACCACGTGCGGGTGCTGGAGGCCGGCACCGGCCGCAGCGGGATCGACCTGGCAGCCTCGGAGCAACCGGCGTTCATCGTGCTCGACCTCGGGCTGCCTGATCTGCCGGGCGTCGAGGTGTGCCGGGAGATTCGCCAATGGAGCGACGTCCCGATTCTCGTGCTTTCCGCGCGGCACTCCGACGAAGAGAAGGTGCGCCTGCTTGATGCCGGCGCCGACGACTATGTGACCAAGCCGTTCAGCACCCCCGAACTGCGGGCGCGCATCCGGGCGTTGCGTCGCCGGCACGTGGCGATGCCCGATGGCGAGCCGCTGCGGATCGGCGGCCTGGTGCTTGACCTGGTGGCGCCCCGCGCCACGCGAGACGACGTCCCCATTCACCTGACGCGCACCGAGTGGGACCTTGTGCGTACGTTCGTCCGGCATGCGGGACGAACACTCACCCACCAGCAGCTCTTCACGGCCGTCTGGGGGGCGTCGCACGGAGATGCCCAGCAGCACTTGCGGGTCCACGTCAGGAGTCTTCGCCGGAAGCTCGAACTGAATGCCGTGCAGCCGGTGCTCATCATCACCGAGCCGGGTGTGGGGTATCGCTTCGAGTCGGCGCCGTGACGCCGCGGACCAGGGAGCGTGCGCCGCGCGAAGTGTCGCTGCTGGCGTGGGCCACGTGGCCACTGGTGCTGGCAGCGTGCACTCTGGGATTGCTCCGGTTCAGGGAAGGACTGAACGAAGCCCAGGTGGCGTTGTCGTACCTGCTGATTGTGCAGCTCGGCGCGGCGCGTCACGGCCGGGCGCTTGGCCTGACGCTGGCGGCGCTCGCGTTCGTGGCGTTCGACGTGCTCTTCCTGCCACCGTACGGCACGTTGATGGTGACGAAGTCGGTGGACTGGATGGTCCTCGGCGCGTTTCTCGTGACGTGCGTGGTGACGGCGCACCTGTTCGAACGGTCTCGCGCGGAAGCGGCCGAAGCGCGGCGGCGGACCGCGGAACTCGACCGGCTGTCGATGCTTGGGGCGGCGACGCTCAATGCGCCTCGTGCCGAGGATGCCCTGTCCGCCATCGCCAGCGTCATTCACGCGTCGCTTGATCTTGCGTGGTGCGCCATCTGGGCGGCGCCAGCCGGTGCAGCGGCAGAGGAACTCGTGCTCGTGACGCGGGACGGCCGGAGCGAATCGGCGGCGGCGTTTGTGTCGCTCGTGCAGCGCGTGGCCGAGTCGGGGCATGCGATTGGCGTGCGGAGCGACATCGGGCGCACGCTCGTGGAGGATGCAAGGGCGCACACGCTGTTCGACTCAGTGCAGCCGATGTTGGGCGTTGTCGCGCTGCCGCTGCAGGCGCCGGAGCAGACCGTTGGCGTGCTGTTGATTGCGCGCGGGTCTGGCCTGGCGCTGGACACGGCGCACGTCCGGATGCTCGATGTGCTCTCGTACTATGCGGCGCTCGGCGTGGAGCGCGTCGGCCTGGCCGCGCGGGCAGAGCATGCCGACGCGCTGCGCGAGGCCGCGCGCGTCAAGGACGCCGTGCTGGCGTCCGTGTCGCACGACCTGCGCACGCCGCTGACCACGATCAAGGCGTTGGCCCACGAGATGGCGGCGACCGGCGACGAGCGGGCGATGGTGATCGAGGAGGAGGCGGACCGGCTGAATCGATTCGTGGCAGACCTCCTCGACTTGTCCCGGCTCAGTGCCGGAGTGCCGCTGTCACCGGAGCCCAACGAAGCAGAGGACTTGATCGGTGCGGCGTTGCAACGCATCGGTGCGCCGGTCGGCGGCGGTCGCGTGACGGTGCGACTCGACAGCACGGAGATGCTGTTGCTGGGCCGTTTCGACTTTGGCCAGACGCTGCGGGCGCTGGTGAACCTGCTCGAGAACGCCCTCAAGTACTCGCCGGCCGACAGCGCCGTGGAACTGGGTGCTGGCCGGCAGGGTCAGTGGCTCGAGTTCCGCGTGGCCGATCGGGGGCCGGGCGTTCCGGTTGAGGCACGCGACCTGATTTTCGAGCCGTTCTACCGTCCGGCCCGCGCAATGCCCGACGTTGGCGGGGCGGGCCTTGGCTTGTCGATTGCCCGCGCCATCGCGCACGGCCAGGAAGGCGAGCTCGTGTTCGAGGCTCGCGTGGGAGGAGGGGCCGTGTTCGTGCTGCGCGTCCCGTTCGTGGACGCCGCGGCACTGGGCGAGTGATAGATCTTCACGATTTCTTCACGCAGACGGCGGCGATATTCACGCGATCTTCACGGGGACGGTCATAGCTATCTGGCGTGACCTCCTCTCTTGCATTCGCAAAGCGCCTCCTTTTCGGGCGACCGCTCGCCTCCGACCGCCTTGAGCACGAGCGACTGAACAAGAAGACGGCGCTCGCCGTGCTCTCGTCCGATGCGATTTCGTCGGTCGCGTACGCCACCGAGCAGACGCTGCTGGTATTGGCCGTCCTTGGCGCCGCCGCGCTCAACTACGTCATCCCGATTTCCGCCGTCATCGTCGGCCTTCTGGTGCTGGTGGCGCTGTCGTACCGCCAGACGATCTTTGCGTACCCGGCGGGCGGCGGGTCGTACACTGTCGCCAAGGAAAACCTCGGCACGTCGCCGGGGCTGATCGCGGCAGCCGCG